>CAXUGY010000055.1:0-23195 GCA_964250695.1 uncultured Chthoniobacterales bacterium
TGATGATGTGGATGATGTGCGCAGAGGGATTTAGTCCCTGCCGGAAAAGCCCTCTGATTCCTTGTTCACCGACCCTTTTGAGACCCGATATGTTTCCCGATGGCGCGGTAAACGCGGAACAGCGGTGACTTTGTCGAGATTTGTCCCGGGCGACAAGAAAAAAGCTTGGTTCTTTTCGGACGGTGTCATGGACGTGATCCTGCGTAATGTCTGCCGCTACAGAGTTTTGCATGCAAATCGGCTTCTGGGAGGCCGCTCGATTTGACGGCCGCCGGGACTTGGCAGGAAAGTAACAAAAAACCCGTGCGGACGGCGAGGCGTCGGCACGGGTTTCGATGAAGCAATGGCAGCGGGCCGGGCCGCTGTGTTAGGATCAGGCGACCGCCTGCTTGCTCTGGCGCAAGCGGCGCACGCCCACCGCGCCCAGCGCGAGCGCGCCCAAGCCCAAGGCCGCCGTGGTGCCGGGTTCGGGCACCGCGCCCACCGCGATGGCCGCGCCGGTATTGTCGTAGGCGTAGCCGACGATGGAACGCGGCTGAGCGATGAACGTGGTGCTGATCGAAAATTGCACCCAGCCGTAATCGGTTACGCCAGTGGTTTCGTTCAAGAAGCGGAAGCCGGCGTAATTCGCGGAGCTGCTGAGATTGAAAGCCGTGGCCCCGGTACTCTCAACCGCCACCGACCCAAAAGTAAATGCGGCAGTGACCGAGGTCCCTACCGGAAGGTTATCAGCCAAAGTAACAGAGCTGCCGCCGGTGAGGTTGTCGAGCACACCACCGCCAGTGGAGCCATAGAGAAACAAATTGCCGGTCCCCCACGGGTTGAGATCCCAGCCTGGCGAGCCGGTGGGTGTAGTTGCGGACACACCCGTGACCACATTCAGGTAGATACCGGCCGTGGTGGACGGGATATTTAGAGTCAGCGGGCCGCTGTACACGATGTCCGCCTTGGCGCTAGGCGACATGGCCGGAGCCGCCAGGGCGACGCCTGCCGCTGCGTAGGCCGCCAGACGCAGGTCGAGGCGCGGATGGATGGATGGTGAGATAGATTTCATGATGTTTCCTGTGGCGATGTAAGGTGTTAAGACCCTGAGTAGCTTGCTGTTTAGTGTCTTGTGAAGCCCTTCTTCAGACCGTTTTGACAGACCCTGTGAATACCCTCCCTCGATCTTTCCAACAAACCGTTGGTCGGGGAGAGATCGGCGGCATGATTTCTGTTCTCTGATTTCGGGTCAAGAAAATATTTACGAATCCCGACAAATAAGTTTTCAGGCCGTCCACGCTGGCAGCTCCCCCTCACGCCGGGGTGGTGCCGACGCGCCGGGGCAGGGGTCGCTCGCTGTGCAGAGCGCCGGTTTTGCCGAAACTCTCCGCGATGCTCGGCGGTTCGGCGGGATGCGCGGTGCCGGTCGCGGACTCATCCACCGCGCCGGGAGCCGCGTCCGGGTTGGCCGTGCCGATGAGGTCCTTGCCTACCGCCGTCTCCTGTTCGCGCCGCGCCAGCCGCACGGCCACCAGTTTGCTCACCCCGGCCTCTTCCATCGTCACGCCGTAGAGCACGTCCGCCCGGGCGATGGTGCGCTTGTTGTGCGTGATGACGATGAACTGGCTCTGCGCGACGAAACGGTCCAGAATTTTCAAGAAGCGCGCGATGTTCGACTCGTCGAGCGGCGCGTCCATTTCGTCGAGCACGCAGAACGGGCTGGGCTTGACCATGTAGATCGCAAAGAGCAGCGCCACCGCCGTCATGGTCTTCTCGCCGCCGCTCAGCAGCGTGATGCTCTGGAGCTGCTTGCCGGGCGGGCGGGCGATGATGTCGATGCCGCATTCGAGCGGGTCCTCCTCGTTGGCGAGCAGCAGATTCGCGCGTCCGCCGCCGAAAAGCTCGGTGTACATCTCCTGGAAATTGACGCGTACCCGCTCGAACGTTTCGGCGAACAGCGTGCGGGTCGTCGCGTTGATCTTGCCGATGATTTCGAGGAGGTCTTTCTTCGCGGCGACGAGGTCGGCGTTCTGCGATTCGAGGAATTGGTAACGTTCTTCGAGCGCGTCGTATTCCGCGATGGCATCGACGTTGACCGTGCCGATGGCGTCGAGCTTTTCGCGCAGCCCGGCGGCGAGGGTTTCGACGTGCGGCCAGTCCACCGCCGCGCCGGGTTGCTCGGTGAGCGTCCGGTACAAATCGAGGAACGCCGGGGGATTGGGCACGAAGAGTTTCAGGTCGATCTGGTAACGTCCGACGGTCTGCTCGTGCAGGTTTTCCTGGCGCAGACGGAGCTGCGTTTCGCGGACTTCCTCGCGTGCCTTGCGGTCGTGCCAGCCGGTGAGCGCCTGGCGTTTCGCGCGCAGGTCGGCGTCGATGGATTCGACGGCGGCGGCGGCCTCGGCGTTTTCGTCGCGGCGGGCGGCGATTTCGAGTTCGGCGGCGGCGAATTCCTCGCGGGCGGCGTCGATCCGGGTGCCGAGTTCGCTGGCCTCCGCGCCGTAGCGTTCCAGGCGGCGGCGGTGGTCCTCCAACTCGCGGCGGCGGCGGTCGATGAGTTCGGCCAGTTCGAGCCGCCGGGCGTCCATCGGCTGACGCTGACGGCGCAAGCCCTCGTGACGCTGCTGCTCGGTGGCCACGCGCACGCGCAGTTCGTTGAGAGCTTCGGACAGGGAAAGTTCCTGCGCGCGGAACGTGGCCGTTTTCTCCTGGGCGGCGGCGCGGTCGCCCTGGTGCCGGTCGAGCGTGCCGCCGGTTTCGTCGAGGCGTTGGGAGACCACGCGGACCTGCTCGGCGGCGGCATCGCACTGGCGGGCGACCTGTTCCTGCTCGCGCCGGAGGTGGTCGCCGCGCTGGTTTAAATCCCGCGCTTCCCGCTCCAGCAGCGCGTGCTGGCTTTGCAGCGTGGCGGTTTGCAACTGGCTGGCCTGCAACGCGGCGCGGGCGTCGGTCAGCGCGGCGGCGGACCCTTGCACGCGGGCGGCGGCATCGTCCCGCGTGCGGGTCAGCGCGTCGATTTCCGCCCGGCCCGCCGCAGCTTCCGCATCGAGCGCCTTGATCTGCGCCTGCCGCTGGAGCACGCCCTGTTGCGCGGACTCCCCGCTGGCCTGTCCGCCGTGCAGGAAACCCTCGCGGTCCAGCAACTCGCCGTTGAGCGTGGCCACTGTCAGATGCGGATGAAAACGCCGCACCGCGCGCGCGGTTTCCAAGGTTTCCACCACGACGCTGCCCACCAGCAACCGGCTGAGCAGCGGCGACACCGCGCCGGGGGCCTTCACGGCGTCGAGCGTCCACAGCAGCGCGCCCAGCGGCAACTCGCCGTGCGGGCGTTCGACCAGTTTGTCGGCGGTGGTCGCCAGCGTGGCCCGGCCCACTTTCTTGCCGGTGGCGAGGCTTTCCAGCAGCGTCGCCGCCACCTCCTCGTCACGCAGCAGGATCGTCTGCATGTGCTGGCCCAGCACCGCCTCGACCGCCGGGATGAAACGCGCCTCCACTTCGATGGACGACCCCAGCACGCCGACGGTCGCCCCCTTGAACAGTTCGGGCCGGTCCAACCCGCGCAACACGGCCTGCGTGCCGGTGGAAAATCCCACGCCCGCCTCGTTCAAGCCGCGCAACACCTCCAGCCGCGAGGTGCGCGCCGTCTGCGTTTTGGTGGCGTTGGCCAGCGCATTTTCCGCTCCGGCGAGAAGTTTTTGCGCAGCCCCCTGTGCTTCCTCCGCCGCGCGCATCTCCAGGCGGCGAGTGTCCAGCGTCGCCTGGGCGGTGACGATTTGACCCTTCGCTTCGGCGACGCGTGCGTTCGCTTCCGCGCGGGCCGGTTCGAGCCGGGCTGCCTCCGCGCTGAGCATTTCACGCCGCACTTCACCGGCCTGTTGCGATTGGGTCAACCGCGCCAGTTCCACCCGGCTGGCCGCCAGGGTGCGCTCGATCTCCGCCACCGCGCGTTCGGCGGCCTGGAACGCGCCTTCGGCCTCCACGCGCCGCGTCCGCGCCTCGCGCACCGCCGCGTCCTGTTCGCGCAGATTGCTCTGGCCGACTTGCAGCAGCCCGGCGATCTGGCGTTCCTCCTCCTCGGCGGCTTGCAGTTCCTCCACCTGCGCGGCCAGACGTTCTTCCGCGCCGGTTAGTTCCGTCTCGTACCGCCCGAGCAATCCCTGGCTTTCCGCCGTGCGCTCGCGGTTGAACTCGCGCTGGCTTTCGGCGGCCCGGAGACGGTCGCGGCACTCCTGCGCCGTTGCCCGGGCGTCCTGCAAACGGGCGAACACGTCATCCTGCACGGCCCGCGCCTCGCCCAGCGCCGTCTCCCCGGCGAGCAGCTCGCTTTCGGCCTGTGCGTGGGCGGTCTGCAAGCGCGCCAATTCCGCCGTCGCGCCGGTGCGTTCGTGTTCCAACCGGGAGTAAAGTTCGTGCCCCAGGTGCGAATCCAGCAGGCGCAGGTCGCGGGTCAGGGCCTGGTGCCGCCGCGCCTTCGCCGCCTGCCGCTGGAGCGAGCCGAGTTGCCGCTTCACCTCGCCGATCACGTCGGTCAGGCGCGTCAGGTTCGTCTCGGTGTGTTCGAGTTTGCGCGCGGCCTCCTTGCGTTGGCTCTTGTATTTGGTGATGCCCGCCGCTTCCTCGAAAATCGCGCGCCGATCCTCCGGCCTCGACGACAGAATCAGGTCGATCTTGCCCTGTTCCATGATGGAATACGCGCTCCGCCCGATGCCCGTGTCCATGAAAAGCTCCTGGATGTCGCGCAACCGGCACAGCGTCCGGTTGAGCAGGTATTCGCCGCGCCCGTCCCGGTACACGCGCCGCGAAATGCTGACCTCATGGTATGCCGTGCCGAGTTGCTCCTCGCAATCGGTGAACGTCATCGTCACCTCCGCCATGCCGACGGCCTGCCGCGAATCCGCGCCGTTGAAGATCACGTCCGCCATCTCGCCGCCGCGCAGGGCCTTGGCCGATTGCTCGCCCAGGCACCAGCGCATCGCGTCGAGCACGTTGCTCTTGCCGCAGCCGTTCGGCCCCACGACCGCCGCCACCCCGTGCGGGAAATTCAGTTCGGTTTTCGTGGCGAACGACTTGAAACCGTGAATCTCCAGACGACGCAAATACATGTAGTGGGCTTCCCTGAGGCGGACGAAGGCAGTTCCTATCTCTAAAGGCGCTTGCAAGCAAGGAGAACCCGCCGGACGCTGCCGCCATGAGCTACGCCCAGAGTGTCACCACCGAAGATCACGCCGTCGCCGACCTGATCCAATTTCTCAAGTTCGCCAGTGTTTCGACCGACCCGGCCCACAACCAGGACACCAGCAACTGCGCCGATTGGCTGGTCACCAAACTGACCGGCCTGGGCCTCGCCACCGAAAAGCACGCTACGCCCGGCCACCCGGTCGTGGTCGCCCGCAACGCGCACCAGGAGGGCCGCCCCACGGTGATGATTTACGGCCACTACGACGTGCAACCCGCCGATCCGCTCGACCTCTGGAAGACGCCGCCCTTCGAGCCGCGCATCGAGGACGGCGTCATCTACGCCCGTGGCTCGACCGACAACAAAGGCCAAATTCTCGCGCACATCCACGGCGTCCAACAAGCATTGGCCGAGGACGGGGAACTACCCGTCAACCTGATTTTCTTGATCGAGGGCGAGGAGGAAATCGGCAGCCCGAACCTCGGGTCGTTTCTGGAGAAACACCGCGACGCGCTCCGGTGCGACATCGTGGCCATTTCGGACACCGGGATGATCGGCGCGGGCCAGGGGACGTTCACCTACGGCCTGCGCGGCATCGCGGCGGCGGAGGTCAACGTCACCGGCCCGGCGGTCGATCTGCACAGCGGCATCTACGGCGGCGCGGTGGCCAATCCCGCCACGGCGTTGGCCCGGGTGCTGGCGACGCTCCACGACGCGGATAGCCACGTGGCCGTCGAGGGTTTCTACGCCGACGTGAACGACCTCCAAGACTGGGAACGCGAAGCCGCCGCTAAACTGCCCGGTTCCGACGCCGACCTGCTTGCCCTCACCGGTTCGCCCGCCGTTTTCGGGGAGGAAGGTTACACATCCACCGAACGCCGCAGCGCCCGCCCGACCGCCGAGATCAACGGTCTGGCGTCCGGCTACCAGGGGGAGGGGAGCAAGACGATCATCCCGGCCAAGGCGATGGCAAAACTGACCTTCCGCCTCGTGCCGAACCAGAGCCCGGCCAAGATTCTTGCCCAAGTCGAGTCGCACCTGCGCGCGCATTGTCCGCCAGGCGTCGAGTTGACGTTTCACGCCGGCCACAGCGGCGAGCCGTACCTGTGTGATCCGCACAGCCCCGCCGGT
Source organism: uncultured Chthoniobacterales bacterium (assembly GCA_964250695.1). Classification (GTDB taxonomy): domain Bacteria; phylum Verrucomicrobiota; class Verrucomicrobiia; order Chthoniobacterales; family SZAS-18; genus CAHJWO01. The sequence continues at coordinate 6,290 of CAXUGY010000055.1, forward strand.
CAGGCCGCCCAGCGCGCCCTGCAAACGACGTTTGGCCCCGAGGTCGCGCTCATCCGCGAGGGCGGCAGCATCCCCATCGTGCAGACGTTCAAGGACGTGCTCGGCGTGGAAACGCTGCTGCTCGGCTTGGCTTTACCCGACTGCCGCGCGCACTCGCCCAACGAAAACTTCCCGCTGGAGAACTTCCGCGCCGGTGCCACGATGAACCGCAACCTGCTGCGCGAACTGGCCAAGGGCGTCTGATTCCGCGGACGCCAACCAAGAGGCGTGCCGGTCAGGAGCGGCGCACCCGATAGCTCACCAGACCCAGCGCGCCGAGGCACAATAGAGTGACCGAGGCGGGCTCGGGGACGGGATTAACGACAACGTTGTCGAGGCCGATGAACACGATCCCGGTCGTGGGAGTACCGGCGACGACGTGGAACGAGTCGTAGAGTCCGGCACCGAGCGTCAGGGTCTGGGTTGCGATGGGTCCTGTGGCGATGGTGAGAGTGGCGGAACCGGCCACGACACCGTTCCGCAGTCCTTGCAGCGTGAGCGTTTCGTTCGGATCGTTGTAGCTGGAAAACACGGTAAAGGAAGCGGACGACGCCAGGGCGCCCGTCGTGAAGTCAAACGATTTCAAACGTCCGAAGCCCGCCGCGGTGGGTCCATCCATGTAGGCATTGAAGGTCAGAATATTCGGGGTGGAAAACCCTGCCGCTCCCGTGTAGAGGCCCGAAACGTTGTCAACCGCGAAGTAGCTCTGGTCCGCAGACCCTCCGTCAACGTTGGAGAAGCTGATCCCGCCATCTAAGAGGGAATGGACAAACCCGGTCCCTGCCTCCGCCGGCAGATCGTCGAAGTTCGCAACGGCGCCGTGAGCAGCGGCGGCGAGGGTCAGCGTGAGGACAAGGAGAAGGCTATTCGTTCGCATAATTTTAACGTTGAACATGTTGTTAGTGTTGGACCCGTGATATTACAACCGCGTCGTTTTGCAAAGGGATTTTTGTTCCGTTTCGCCGTTCAACAAAAAGTTTAGGCGCTTTTCCCTCGTTCCCAGGTGATGAAACAGCGTTTGGACCAGGCGCTCATGCCAGGAACATGGAACGTTTTGAACCGGTGCTTGGCCATTTGCTCTGCTGGCGGTCGGAACCGGATCATACCCGGGCACCGATTTCTCTCAATCCCATGAAAGCGTTATCCACCCATTTCCCGCGCGCGGTCGGCTTGGCTCTGACCTTCGGACTGCTGCTCTCCGGGCCGCCATCGCTCCACGCCCAGTCGTCCGGCCGCCGACACAAAAAGCAGACCGCCGCCTCCACCGACCAAAGCGACGGTCCCGCCACCCCGCCACCCGCACCCGAGGCAAACGCCAAAGCCTCGTCCGCCGACGAGGTCGCGCCGTCCAAGTCCGGCGATCCGGCCACGAAAACCGCCCCGGCCACCGCCGCCGTCTCGACGATTGACCCCGCCGAGGTCGAAGGTTTCGATGCCAACCCCGAGCCCATCCGCAAGCTGCTCACCGCCGCGCTCGACCTGACCAGACGCAACCTCGCCTACACCTATGGCTCGACCGACCCTGCCACCGGCGGCATGGATTGCTCCGGCACGATTTATTATCTGCTCAGGCAAGCGGGTTTCACCGACGTGCCCCGGCAAGCCAACGAGCAGTACGACTGGGTCCGCAGCAAATCACACTTCTACGCGGTGCTCAGCAAGAAACAGGATAACTTCGAGTTGCGCGAGATGCGTCCCGGCGACCTCCTTTTCTGGACCGGCACCTACCGGGTGGACCGCGACCCGCCCGTCACGCACACCATGGTCTACCTCGGCAAGCGCAAGAAGGACGGCCACCGCCTGATGATCGGCGCGAGCGACGGACGCCCCTACGACGGCCAGCGCCGCAACGGGGTCAGCGTCTTCGATTTCAAGATGCCCGCCGCCAAGAACGGCGACGCCGCCGATGCCGCCACCACGGCCTCGCCCGACAACGCGCCGGATTTCTCCGGCTACGGCCCGATTCCCGGCATGACCGACCTCAGCGACGTGGCCAGCCGCCAGACCACTTCCGCCAAAGCCCCCACGACCGACAACAAGACCGATGATCCCGACGCCGGCGCGTCTCCGCCGCCCACGTCGAAAACCAGGAAAGCTCGCGCGGGCAAAGCCAAATCCCACGAGTAAAACGCGCGGGGTCGCCAACGACTGTCCTACTCGGGCGCGGCGTCGGCAAAACCGGCGTCGCCCTGGGCCTTCGCGTTTTGCACGTATTCGAGCACCCTTTGCTCATCACCGTTTGCGGCCCAGACGTGCCGCAGAAAATCGGCGGGGTGCAGGTGGTGTTCGCGGAAAAAATTACGGTCGCCGCCGCAGCCGAACATGTAGTCCGCCGACATCTCGCCGCGCAGCTTGGCCTCGGCTTTCTTGAGGACGCGCGGCAACCACGGGATGCCGCCGAGCGCGGCGTCCTTGGGAGGCAATGCGTCGATGGAGACGGTCAGGGTAGACGCGACCCCGTGTTGCACGGTCAGCAGATAATCCCGCCGGGCGGCGGCGATCAGCAGCACCGTTTCCCAGTCCGGGTCGCCGTCGCGGTTGGAGTGATCCTCGGCAAAGTCGTAAAGCTCCTGCGCGCTCATGCCGATGGAAGCGAGGGAGTTCTGCTGTTCCGCCGTGAAGAATCGGGCGGGATCGCGCTCGCCCACCCGGTAGCGTTCGAGCGCGAGGACGAACAGTTGCTTGAGTTCGTGATGCCAGCGGTACTGGCTTGGAACGGATGGAGGCATCACGGAGCTTAGCGCGTGCAGGATGGCCGTGCCAGTTCTGCCGCGCCCCCCGGTCGAGAAATAGACCTCCGACAAAAGTAGAAAGGTCCGCAGATTTCCGCAGATTTCCGCAGAGGACAGAGGGGGAGTCGGTGGGCTCCTACCCCCTCTTCTCTCTTCCATCGGCGGAAATCTGCGGAAATCTGCGGACTACTCTGGTCTCACCTCGGCACTTTTGTCGGAGGTCTAATGAAACCATTTGCGGGAATTCCCGATCAGCTATATAGACAATATCCTTTCGTTGAGAAAATGACCGCTCTCACTCCGCACGCTGCGATGGACTCCGAGGAGGTGCGCGCTTTGTCTGATCGGCTGGAGGAGATGCCGCTGGACGAATTATTGCAATGGTGCTGGCATCACTTCGGCGCGCGGGCCGCCATCGGGACGAGTTTTCAGGGGGCGGGTTTGATCATCTTGCACCACGCGTGCCGTCTCGCCTTGCCGTTCCCCTCGTTCACGCTCGACACGGGTCTGCTGTTCCCGGAAACGTTGCGCCTGAAACAGCAAATCGAGGAACGCTTGGGCGTTGTCATCGAAAGTCTGCGCCCGGAGCAGACCGTCGAGCAGCAGTCCGCCGAGATGGGCGCCGCCCTCTGGGATCGCCGCCCGGACACCTGCTGCACGCTGCGCAAGGTGGTCCCGTTACAGAAGAAACTGGCGCAACTCGACGTGTGGATCACCGGCCTGCGCCGCCAGCATTCGGAAACCCGGGCGGGCACGCAGGTCCTCGAACGCTACCGTTTCGACGCGTTGCGAGACCGTTACATCTACAAGCTCAACCCGCTGGCAACCTGGACCCGCGCCCGGGTGCGTGCCTACCTCGCCGAACACCGGCTGCCCTACAACCCGCTCAAGGATCGGGGTTATCGTTCCATCGGCTGCGTGCCCTGCACCCGGCCGGTCAGTGAAACCGAGGACGACCGCGCGGGCCGTTGGACGGGCTTTGACAAGAACGAGTGCGGTATCCACACTTTCCTCGGTGACAACATCTAGTTTTTCCCTTTCGTCCAAGCCTCAGTGAACGCCGCCACCGCTTCCTCCGCGTCGCCCTCCGCCGGGGCCGACGCCCTGTATCCGCACCTCGATGCGCTCGAAAACGAGAGCATCTACATTCTGCGGGAGACCTTCCGGCACTTCAAGAAAACCGCCATGCTCTGGAGCATCGGCAAGGATTCGTGCGTGATGCTCTGGCTGGCGCGCAAGGCGTTCTTCGGGCACGTGCCGTTTCCGTGCGTCCACGTGGATACGAGCTTCAAAATTCCCGAGATGATCGAGTTCCGCGACCGCCTGGCGCGCGAGTGGAACCTGAATCTCGTCGTCGGCCAGAACACCGAGGCACTCGCGGCCAAGCGGACGTTCCCCGACGGCGTGCTCGACCGCGTGGGTTGCTGCTCGACGCTTAAGCGCGACCCGCTGGCGGCGGTCATCGCGCAGAAGGAATACGAGGCGGTGATCGTGGGCATCCGCCGCGATGAGGAAGGCACGCGCGCCAAGGAACGGTATTTTTCCCCGCGCAACAAGGATTTCGAGTGGAACTTCCGCGACCAGCCGCCGGAGTTCTGGGGGCAGTTCCAGACGGATTTCGAGCCGGGCACGCACCTGCGCGTCCATCCGCTGCTGCACTGGACCGAACTCAACGTCTGGGAGTACATCCACCGCGAGAACATCCCGCTGGTGAGTCTCTATTACGCCCGGGAAGGCCGCCGCTACCGCAGCCTGGGTTGCGCACCCTGCACCGGCACGGTGGAATCCAACGCCACGACCACCGAGGAAATCATCGACGAACTGCGCCAAACCAGGGTCGCCGAGCGCAGCACCCGAGCGCAGGATCAGGAGAGCGAAGACGCTTTCGAGCGTTTGCGCGCCAGCGGATATATGTAGTTTTGACGTTAGACGAGTCAGCCGCTAATTTCGATGCTATGAACGTGCAAGAAATCTTTACGAGCGTGAGAGAGATTGAGGCAGCTATGAAGCGGCTCGCTCCTGATGAGCGTGCGCAACTAGCTTCGATGCTTGTAGAGCAACATCACGACGAATGGGATAAACAGATAGAGGCTGATTTGGAAGCAGGTCGTCTCGATCGGTGGTTGACCGAAGTTCAAAAAGAATACGAAGCTGGCTTGTTTAAACCGCTGTAGCAACTCGCTTGATTTTGTCATCGACCATCTTGGGGATGCCCGTATCTCGGGCGTCGCGATGAAGAACTTTACTCAAGATCGTTTCTGGAAGTTTTATGAGCGCTTGCCACAAGAGGTACAAAGGCTCGCTGACAAAAATTTTGAATTGTTGAAATACGATTCATTTCATCCCTCGCTGCATTTCAAAAAGGTGAACCGATTATGGTGGTCAGTGCGAGTCGGTGAGCACTACCGCGCGCTCGCCGCGGAAAGGCTAGAGGGCATGTTCTGGTTCTGGATCGGTACCCATGCTGAATATGACAGAATCCTGAAGACTTTTTAGAATGCACACCTCCGCCCTGCCTCTGCGCATCGTCATCGTCGGCCACGTCGATCACGGTAAATCCACGCTCGTCGGTCGCTTCCTGCACGACACCGGCGCGCTGGCGCAAGGGAAATTCGAGTCCATCCAGGCAAGCTGCCAGCGGCGCGGCGTGCCTTTCGAGTGGGCCTTCCTCATGGACGCCCTCCAGGCCGAGCGCGACCAGAACATCACCATCGACGTTTCCCAGATCGCCTTCAAAACCGCCGCCGGGCGTCCGGGCGTGCTCATCGACGCTCCGGGCCACAAGGAATTCCTCAAGAACATGATCACCGGGGCGGCCCGCGCGGACGCCGCCCTGCTGCTCATCGCCGCCAACGAGGGCGTGCGCGAACAGAGCCGCCGCCACGGTTATCTGCTCAGCCTGCTCGGCCTCAAACAGGTCGCCGTCGTGGTCAACAAGATGGACCTCGTCCACTACGACAAAGCCGTCTTCGACGCCATCGAGACCGAGTACCGCGATTTTCTCTTCGCCTTCGGGGTGGAGCCGCGCGTGTTCATCCCGATCTCCGCCCGCGAGGGGGCGAACGTCGCCACCCGCTCGGACGCCATGCCGTGGTACTCCGGCCCGACCATCGCCGAGGCCCTGGACCTCTTCCAACCCCCCGTTTCCGCCGAGCACGGCCCGTTGCGTTTGCCCATCCAGGACGTTTACCGTTTCGATGCCCGCCGCATCCTCGCCGGACGCATCGAGAGCGGCACCCTGCGCGTCGGCGACGAACTGACGTTCTCCCCGTTCAACAAAACCGCCACCGTCGCCACCATCGAACGTTGGCCGGAACGCCCCGGCGACGCCGCGACCCCGAGCGCCAGCGCGGGCGAGAGCGTCGGCATCACGCTCACCGAGCAAATCTTCGTCGAGCGCGGCCACGTCGCCAGCCACATGGCCGACGCGCCCATCGAATCCAACCGCATCAAGGCCAACGTCTTCTGGCTGGGCCGCCGCGACCTCACCCTCGGCGGCAGCTACAAGATCAAGCTCGCCACGCAGGAACTGGAATGCCAGGTCGCCTCCATCGAGCGCGTCATGGACGCCGCCACGCTCGCCGCGCCCGCCAGCCGCGACGGGGCGGGGACCTCCGCCATCAAGACGGTTTCCCGCAACGACGTGGCCGAACTGACCTTGCAGCTACGCAAGCCGCTCGTCCTCGACAACCACGACCGGCTCCCCACGATGGGCCGCTTCGTGCTGGTGGATGGCCACGATGTTAGCGGCGGCGGCATCGCGTTCGGCGGGACGTACACCGACCGGCGCAAGGTCATCAGTCAGAACCTGACCTGGAGCGAGGGCACCATCACCAAGGACGACCGTGCCCGCCGCAACGGCCACAAGGGCGCGGTCGTCTGGCTGACCGGCCTGAGCGGCGCGGGCAAATCGACCATCGCCAACGCCCTGGAGCGCGAGCTTTTCGGACGCCAGTTCCACTCCTACGTGCTCGACGGCGACAACGTCCGCTACGGCCTCAACGCCAACTTGGGCTTCTCGCCCGAGGACCGCATCGAGAACATCCGCCGCGTGGGCGAGGTGGCCCGGCTCATGGCCGACGGCGGTTTTGTCACGGTCACGGCCTTCATTTCGCCTTACCGCACCGACCGCCGCCGCGCCCGGGAAATCGCGCTGGAAGGCGGCTGCGAATTTATCGAGGTCTACGTCAACACGTCGCTGGCGGTCTGCGAGCAGCGTGACCCCAAGAGCCTCTACAAAAAGGCGCGCGCCGGGCAGATCAAGCAATTCACCGGCATCGACGCGCCCTACGAAGCCCCCGAGGACCCGGAAATCGTGGTCCACACGGAGCAGCAGAGCGTGGCGGAATCCGTCTCGGCGATCCTGGAGCAATTGCTGCCCCGGCTGCAAATCAGCGAGCCGGAAGCCTCCTGGCCGTAAATCGACGCGCCGGATGCTGGTCCTGAAACAGATTCATCACCTCCGCGTTTTTTCTTCCTTTGCGGCTTGGCGGCTTGGCGAGAGGTACTCTGGCAACCTATTGATTTCCAGCGACTTGCCGTTAGAAATCCACCGCTCGCATCTTCGCTTGTGAAATTTTTCACAAATAGAACTTGCCAAGGCGGGCATCCGGTTATTTCATAGGGTTCGATTCCTCTTACCCCTTCCTCGCGCACGCTGTCTCGGAATCCTTGAACCCCTCGGGCGGCAGGCGCTGGTCACGGTTGTTTTCTAAACAAGGGATCATCGTCGCCGTCACCCGACCTCCCCGCATCCTGTCGTCATGTTTAATCTCCTGGCCCAAATCCCGCTGAATGCCGAGCAGACGCCCGCCTCGGATTCGCTGGGTTGGTTCGGCCATGTTTTCACGAATTCGCTGATTGTGGCCGCCATCGTGGCGACCATTGTGCTAATCTTCGCCCGGCGCGCGACCGCGAAGATGGAACTCGTGCCCAAGCCCGGCGGCAGCCAGAACCTTTTCGAGGCCATCATCGAAGCCCTCTACGACATGCTCGAAGGCATCGTGGGCCGCCACATGGTCGCCAAGGTGTTCCCGCTGCTGGCCACGCTGTTCCTTTTCATCCTCGTTTCCAACTGGTTCGGGTTGCTGCCCGGCGTGGGCACGATTGGTTTCAACCCCGCTTCGGAGGGCCGGGGAGCCTTCTTCTCGCTGCACGAAGTTCCCGCGAACCCGCTGTTGCGCCCGGCCAACGCCGACCTGAATCTCACCCTGGGCATGGCCCTGGTGTTCTCGGTCTTCTGGTTGATCTGGAGCTTTCAGGAACTCGGCGTCGGCGGGTTTTTCAGCCACATTTTCGGCCCCAAGGGCGAGGTTAGCGGCATCCTCAAATATCCCCTGATTGGCATCTTCATTTTCGTCGGCGTAATCGAGGTTATTTCCATCGCTTTCCGCCCGGTGTCGCTCTCGTTGCGGCTCTTCGGCAACATCTACGCGGGTGAAAACCTGATGCACACCATGTCCGATCTCGGCGAGACGATGCACATGCCCACGGCCATCGCCTTCCTGATGAAGATCATCGTGCCGATCCCGTTCTACTTTCTCGAACTGCTGGTCGGCGTGGTACAAGCTCTGGTCTTCACGCTGCTCTGTGCGGTTTACATCAAGCTGACGACCTCCCACGAGGAAGGCGCGCACGAAGCGGCCCACGACCACGCGGACGATTCCCACGCCGCCTTGCCCGCCGGTCAACCGACGGCCACCGCCCACTGACACGATTTCAGCCCTTTTCCTGTCGGGACCATCCAAAGAGAGTGGACGCCGGGATTCACCACCAAACAGACACCCAACAGAAACCGATCCGTTATGACCCTTGATCTCCTTCCCCACCTCCTCGCCCAGGCCGACGTTGTCCGTACCGCCGCCCCGGTCGCCGAGAAATTCCTCGGACCGACGTTCGCCCTCGGCGCGGCCGGTCTCGGCTCGGCCATCGGCGTCGGCATGGTCGGCGCGAAAGCCGCCGAAGCCGTGGGCCGCAACCCTGGCGCGTTCGGCAACATCCTGACCATCAGCATCATCGGCATGGCGCTCGCGGAGGCCATCGCCATTTACGCGTTGATCGCCTTCTTCCTCTACAAGTAAGCGTTCGCGTGTAGCCCCCGTTCATCCGCGCCGGTGTTCCTTTGACCAGGGGAACACCGGCAGCGGCGGTCCCCGGCACCTCTCCCCGTCACCCTGAAATTCCCGCTTCGCCCGTCATGTATTTCTCCGCTCTGAGCTTCCTCGCCGAAGGCGAAAGCATCCCGCAAATTTTCGGCCTCAACTGGCCCGCGTTCATCGCGCAGACGCTGGCTTTCGGCATCGTGCTTTACATCCTGGCCAAGTACGCGTTCCAGCCGATCATCGACATCTTGGAAGAACGCCGCCGCCGCATCGCCGAAGGGCAGGCTAACGCCGACAAGATCAAACTCCAGCTCGCCGAATCCGAGGCGAAGCACCGCGAAATGCTCGACCAGGCCAACGTGCAGGCGCAAAAGCTCATCAACGAGGCGCGCCAGAGCAGCGATGCCCTCGCTTCGCGCCGCTCGCAGGAAGCCGTCACGGAAGCCGAGCGCATCATCGCCCGTGCCCGCGAGGCGACGACCCTCGAACACGACCGCGTGCTCAGCGAGGTCAAGCGCGAGTTGGGCCGTCTGGTCATCGAGACGACCGGCAAGGTCACCGGCAAGGTCCTCACCGCCGAAGACCAGCAACGCCTGGGCGAGGAAACCACCCGTCAGATCGCCTGATAAACTGCAAAAAAACGTCGATTTAGTTCGCAGCAGTCGCAGGCGTCGCAGGCGCATTAGACAGTTGGCCAAATCCGTTTCACTCTCTCGCCAGTTGAGTTCCGTCCCTTTTGTAAAACCTCCCGTTGTATGAAGATCACCAAAGAAGCCCGCCGCCTGTCCCGTCAGTTGTTCCGTTTGAGCCTGACCGACGGCGCGCTCGACCGTGCGAAGGTTTCCTCCATCGTGCAGAGCGTCATCACGCAGAAGCCGCGCCACTACGCCGGTGCGTTGGAGGATTTCCAGCGTCTGCTGCGCCTGGAAATGGCTAAGCGTCATGTGGTGATCGAAAGCGCCGTCGCCCTCAGCCCGGAGACGAGCGAGAGCATCCTCGACAACCTCAGGCAAAAGTACGGCCAGGACCTGACCAGCGAGTTCACGGTCAACCCGGAACTCATCGGCGGGATGCGCATCAAGCTCGGCAGCGACGTGTGGGACGGCAGCGTGCGCAACCGTCTGGCCCGTCTCCAGGAGCAATTCTAACCAAATGCAGAAGTCAGAATGCAGAATGCAAAGGTAAAGACATGCCGCATTCCGACCCAACCCTGATCTAATTTCTTCTCTCCCTCCTGAACTTTTGCATTCTGCATTCTGACTTTTGCCTTTCCCTATGAGCACCATTCTCCAAGACATCGAAACCCAGATCGCCGGCCTCAAGACTACCACGAGCAAGAGTAACGTGGGCGTCGTCCGCGAGGTGGGCGACGGCGTGGCCCGCATCGAAGGCCTGAGCGACGTGATGCTCAACGAGGCCATCGAATTCCCCAACGGCGTGCTCGGCCTCGCGCTCAACCTCGAAGAAACCGAGGTCGGGGCGATTTTGCTCGGCGATTACTCGGGCGTCGTCGAAGGTTCCGAGGTCAAGACGACGGGCCGCCTGCTTTCCGTGCCGGTCGGCAAGGGTCTGCTGGGCCGGGTGGTCAACGCGGTCGGCCAGCCCATCGACGGCAAGGGGCCGGTCAAGAGCGACGTGCTGTATCCGGTCGAGAAAATCGCGCCGGGCGTCATGAAGCGCAAGAGCGTCAGCCAGCCGGTGCAAACGGGCATCATGGCCGTGGACGCCATGGTGCCGATTGGCCGTGGCCAGCGCGAACTCATCATCGGCGACCGCGCGACGGGCAAGACCGCCGTGGCGCTCGACGCCATCATTTCCCAGGCGAAGATCAACATCGCCGCCGAGAAAGCCGGGCTGAAGGATTTCCGCCCGATGTACAGCATCTACGTGGCCGTCGGCCAGAAGAACGCGAACGTCGCCCGTGCGATTGCTGTGCTCGAAGCGGCTGGCGCCATGCCTTACACGACCATCGTTTCCGCGCCTGCCTCTGAGACGGCCGCCAACCAGTACCTCGCGCCGTTCGCCGGTGCGGCGATGGGCGAGTGGTACATGGACAATAACATGGACGCGTTGATCGTTTACGACGATCTTTCCAAACACGCCGTCGCTTATCGGCAGGTGTCGCTGTTGCTCAAGCGTCCCTCGGGCCGCGAGGCGTATCCGGGCGACGTGTTTTATCTGCACAGCCGCTTGCTGGAACGTTCGGCCCGCGTGAGCGAGGCGGCGGGCGGCGGCAGCGTGACGGCTCTGCCGATCATCGAAACCCAGGCGGGCGACGTGTCGGCCTACATCCCGACGAACGTCATTTCCATCACCGACGGCCAGATTTACCTGGAAACCGACCTGTTCTATCAGGGCGTCCGCCCGGCAATTTCGGTCGGTCTGTCGGTGAGCCGCGTCGGTTCGGCGGCGCAGATCAAGGCCATCAAGCAGGTGGCGGGCACGATCAAGCTCGACCTGGCGCAGTTCCGCGAGTTGGCGGCGTTTGCGCAGTTCGGCAGCGACCTCGACGCTGGCACCAAGGCCAAGCTGGACCGTGGCGCGCGCGTCGTCGAACTCTTCAAGCAGGGCCAGTACAGCCCGATCTCCGTCGAAGAGCAGGCCGCCATCCTCTGGGCAATGAAGAACGGCTATTTGGACGAGGTGCCGGTGGACCGCATCAAGGAATTCCAGGCGAAGATGCAGGAGTATCTGACCACGCGGAAGGCTGACGTGCTGACCGCCATCCGCGACAAGAAGGCGTTCGACAAGGACACCGAAGCCGCCCTGAAGAGTGCGTTGGACGAGTTCAAGCAATCTTTCCGTTAAACTTAAGTTCACGACTGTACCATGAAAGTCGTCAAGACCATCCTGGGCATCCTGGCTGGTCTTTGGGCGATGTTCCAACTACCGAGATTGATCGCCGCATTCACGCAGCACAGCACTTCCGATCTTTCCAGCAGCTACAAGTTAGGCGCGCTGGCCGGATTCCTGTTTGCGAGTGCGTTGTGTATCGCGTTGTTCAACAGCGCAGGCAAAGACTGACGTTTTCCAGCTTTTTAAACCCCCTTCCACCGTGGCAAACACCCGCGAAATCCGCCGACGCATCAAGTCGATCAAGAACACCCAGCAGATCACCCGCGCCATGCAGACGGTGTCGGCGTCCAAGATGCGCAAGGCGCAGACGGCTGCCACCGCCGGACGGGAGTACGCGACGATCCTCAACCGGGTGCTCGTGTCGTTGCGCGAGCGCGTGGACGAGGAAAGCCACCCACTGCTCGCCGCCCGCCCCGTAAAGAAGGAACTGACGATCCTCATCAGCACGGACAAGGGGCTGTGCGGCGCGCTGAACACCAACCTGTTCCGCGAGGCCAGTCACCTCGACCGCGAAAAAACCGATTTCGTGGCCAGCGGACGCAAGGCCGTGCAATATCTCGCGCGGACCAAGCGGCATCTGGTGGCGGACTACGTCGTCAAGGATGCGGCCACGCTGACCGAAACCAAAGCGATCAGCCGGTTCGCCATCGAAAAATTCCTGTCGGGCGAGGTGGACAAGGTCAACGTGGTTTACACGCGTTTCGTCAACACGCTCATCCAGACGCCGACGATCCTGACGTTGCTGCCCATCAGCGCGGAAAACCTGCCCGGTGGCCCGGCAAAGGCTGGCGCGCTGGACACGCCCGTCAATCCGGCGGCGGACCCGCACAACCGCTTCGGCTACATCTTCGCGCCGAGCGAAACCGAGGTGCTCGACGCCATCTTGCCCGAGTACGTCCACTTCCAGGTTTTCCAGATGGTGCTCGACGCCCGCGCCAGTGAGCACAGCGCCCGCATGGTCGCCATGAAGAACGCGACCGACAACGCCAAGCAAATCATCAAGGACCTGACGTTGGAATACAACCAGGTGCGCCAGGCGGCGATCACCACCGAACTGCTCGAAATCACCACCGCCCAGATGGCGATGGCCTAACCTTTTCTCCCGTCCCCGAATTTTTACTTCCTCTCCCTATGGATACCGCGACCGCTACCCACTCCGGCAAAATCGTCCAGGTCATCGGCCCCGTCGTTGACGTGGATTACTCCGACGCCGGCGGACTGCCGAAAATCTACGACGCGCTCGAAATCGAGTTCGACGTGATCGGCAAGGCCACCAAGCTGACCTTCGAGGTCCAGCAGCATCTCGGCGAGGGACTCGTGCGCGCCATCGCCATGAGTTCGACCGAGGGCCTCAAGCGCGGCATGATGGTGACAGCCACGGGCGCGCCGATCAGCGTGCCGGTGGGCGAAGGCGTGCTCGGGCGCGTGTTCAACGTCACCGGCGACCCGGTGGACGACCGTGGCCCGGTCAACGCGACCAAGCGTTATTCGATCCACCGCGCGGCCCCGCCGCTGGTCGATCAGGACACGCGCTCGACCGTGCTCGAAACGGGCATCAAGGTCATCGACCTGATCTGTCCGTTCACGAAGGGCGGCAAGGTCGGCGCATTCGGGGGCGCGGGCGTCGGCAAGACGGTCGTCATCATGGAACTCATCAACAACATCGCCAAGGTCCACGGTGGTTACTCCGTGTTTGCCGGGGTGGGTGAGCGCACCCGCGAGGGCAACGATCTTTACGCCGAAATGAGCGAGTCGGGCGTCATCAACCAGGAGGACCTTTCCAAGTCGAAGGTCGCGCTGGTGTACGGCCAGATGAACGAACCTCCCGGCGCGCGTCTGCGCGTGGCGCTTTCGGCGCTTTCGATGGCGGAGTATTTCCGCGACGAAAAGAATCAGGACGTGCTGCTTTTCATCGACAACATTTTCCGCTTTTCGCAGGCCGGTGCCGAGGTGAGCGCGCTCCTTGGACGTACCCCGTCGGCGGTCGGTTACCAGCCGACGCTCGCCGCCGAGATGGGCGATCTCCAGGAACGCATCACCTCGACGAACAAGGGCAGCATCACGAGCTTCCAGGCCGTGTACGTCCCCGCTGACGATTTGACCGATCCGGCCCCGGCGAACACCTTCGCGCACCTGGATTCGACCATCGTGCTGGAGCGTTCCATCGCGGAGTTGGGCATCTACCCGGCGGTCGATCCGCTGGCGTCCACCTCGAAGGCGCTCGCGCCCGACGTGGTCGGCGACGAGCATTACGCGGTCGCGCGTGGAGTGCAAAAAGTGCTTCAGAAATACAAGGATTTGCAGGACATCATCGCCATCCTGGGCATGGACGAACTCTCGCCCGAGGATAAGCAAACGGTTTTCCGCGCCCGCAAGATTCAGCGTTTCCTGAGCCAGCCGTTCACCGTGGCCGAGATCTTCACCGGCACGAAGGGTGAGCAGGTCCCGCTCAAGGAGACGATCCGTGGGTTCAAGGAAATCCTCGACGGCAAGCACGACGACGTACCCGAAACCGCCTTCTACATGAAGGGCGGCATCGACATGGTCAAAGCCTGAGGATTGTTTATGCCCACGCTACGGCTCGAAATCGTCACGCCGGACCGGAAGACCTATTCCGAGGACGTGGACATGGTCACCATCCCCGGCGCGGACGGTGAATACGGCATCTTGCCGTTGCACGTCCCGCTGATCACGGCGCTCAAGCCGGGGGAACTGCGTATCCTCAAGGGTGGTCAGGAAACCTTCCTGGCCACGGGTGGCGGATTTGCGGAGGTGATGCCCGACCGGGTGTCGATCCTGACGGATGCCGCCGTGCGAGACACGGAGATCGACGAGACGGCCGCACAGACCGCCATCGACCGTGCGAAGGCTGCCCTGGAGGACAAGAGCATCGGCACCGAGGCGCAGGCAGCGGCGGAAGCGGCGATTGCCAATTCGCTCGCGCAGTTACATTTGAAGCGTCGTCGTCACGGCCAGGGCGTGCCGGACAGCATCCGGTAGGGCAGTTCGTCAACCATCCCTACCGGGTTGATACAGGCGCGAGCTTCAGACCGTTTCTTTGTGCTTTGCGCCGCCCGGCAGGAACACGGCGGAATCGTAGTAAGTGCGGAACTTGTGCGCCTTCTCGCCGTCGTGCTCGATCACGCTGACCCCCCGGTAATTGAACGGCTGACCCGTCGCGGCGATCACGCCTTCGCTCACCCATTCCAACACCGCCGAATCGTCGTTCTGGATGGTGTGATGAAACGTCGAGGCGATCTTTTCGAAGGCGGACAGATAATTCGCCCAGAATTTGCGCGCGCCTTCCTGACCTTTCATCGGTTCGGTCAACGCGAGGTTGAGCAACTCGGCGTCCGGCCCGAAGAGGGCGGCCAGCGCCTCGGGGTCGCGGGACTGTTCGATCTGTTGCAGGGTGCTCTGGAAGGTTTCGGCGAAGTTTGACATAGAGAAAGCTGATTCGGTTCTGGATGGCGAGCCGGGGGTTTGGGTTGAGCGGCTTGTTACGAATCGGCGCGTTCCCCGGACGCGGCGTGGCCGGGAAAACCATTGAGGAGTCTCCCGCGCCGGTCTGGATCGTGCTCCATACCGGGGAAATTCCCGCCCGTTCGCCGACTTCCGGCTTGTTTGTTCCACCGGATCACGGAGACTGCTTTCCACTCATGCCCCCGCGCCGTCCCCAGATTTTTCCGTCGCTTCGCCGGTGGTGCCTCGCGGCGATTCTGGCGCTGTGCTGGCCCGGGATGGCGTCGGCCTGGGGTGCATTTTACCCGGTGAGTTCGGAAAACGGCGGCCAGGGGTTGGCCGATTACCTGGGACCGCGCGGGTATGCCGTCCTGCCCCTGCGGCGCATGACGGGGCCGCACCTGGAAGTCGTCGCTCGGATCAACGGCGTTCCCGGGCATTTCCTGGTGGACACCGGCGCGCAGATCACGGTGGTCCACACCGCCAGCCTCGCCAAATTCAAGCTCTCGTCGGTGAAGACGGGCGTGCGCGTCTACGGGGCGGTCGGCGGCCCGGGCGAGCAAATCCAGGCCGCGTTGGCCAACCGCCTGCAAATCGGCCCGTGCGAGGCCAGCCCGTTCCTGCTCGGCGTGAGTGATCTCTCCGCGCTCAACGCCGGTCGGCCCGGGCGCAACCCGGGGCAGTTCGACGGCATCATCGGCGCGGATGTCCTCCAGACGTTTTCCTTCGTGATCGACTGTGCCGGGCTGCAACTTTTTGCCTGGAAGCCGCACGGCGCGGACGACCGGGGCACGCCGCCCGGCGGGTTGGGCGACTACCTGCGGTCGCGCGGCTACGGTGAAATCCCGATGAAGCGGCAGTCCATCAGCGATTTCGAGGTCGCCGCCAACGTCAACGGACGCCGGGCGCTGTGGCTGGTGGATACCGGCGCGGCGATCACCCTGTTGGACGCGGGCATCAGCCGGAAGGCAGGCATCAAGCTGAACCGCACGAGGTTCACGGTCGGCGGGGCGGGCGGCGGCCGGCAGCGGATCGACGTGGGCATCGTGGACAGCTTGCACTTTTCCTCGGTGCGGGTGCGTTCGGCGGTGATCGCGGTGTCAAACATCACCTCGCACAACTCCGCGTTACAGGACCCGGGCAAGCCAGCCATCGACGGGTACCTGGGCGCGGATTTCCTGCGCGAGCGCCACGCGGTCATCGACTGCGCGCAGATGCGGCTCTATCTACGGCACCAGGGGACGACCGTATCCGGACGTTGAGAGGCGGTGGTTGAAGCTTGAAGTCGGAGCGCAAATTCGTTTCTCTCATCAGTCGCCTCCTCATCCTTCTCGCCCGTGGCCAGCCAATTCAGGAAAAGCCGTCAGAAAATCGCCGCCGCCGGAGGCAAGCGTAACCGTCGCCGTGCGCCGGTCGTCGCGCCGCCACCGGTCTCTCCCACGGAAGAGACCTCGACCGATGCGGCCACGGCCCCCGCTGTCAGCCCCGCCAAACGGGTCGGGGTCAAACTCGAAAAGGGCTGGCACAAGCGCAATTTTCTGACCGAAGTGCTGCTGCCCTCGCTGCTCTCACCGCGCGACGCCAGAACCAACGCCACGCCGCTGTTCCCGGAATTGGCGCCCGACCAGATCGGAATCACCTGGATCGGGCACGCCTCGTTTTTCGTGCAGATGGCCGGGCTGAACATCCTCATCGACCCGAACTGGTCGCTCTGGC
>CAXUGY010000056.1:0-22977 GCA_964250695.1 uncultured Chthoniobacterales bacterium
TCGATGCCCTGGTACGTCGTCGTCGGCGAACCCGGCGCGGGCAAGACCGAGGCCATCCGGCATTGCAACGTCGGCTTCCCGCCCGGCTTGCAGGACGAAATGCAGGGCGTCGGCGGCACCATCAACATGAACTGGTGGTTCACCAACCGCGCCGTGCTGCTCGACACGGCGGGCCGCCTCATGTTCGAGGAAGTCGCTCCCGGCGAGACGCACGAGTGGCCCGAATTCCTGAAGCTGCTCAAGCGCAACCGGCCCAACTGCCCGATCAACGGGCTGCTGCTCGTGATTCCCTGCGACAGCCTGATCAAGGATACGGAGGCCGACATCACCCGGAAAGCGGGCAAGATCGCCCAGCAGCTCGATGTCATCCAGCGCACGCTCGACGTGCGGTTTCCGGTGTTCGTGCTCATCACCAAGAGCGATTTGCTCGACGGCTTCCGCGAGTTCTTCGACGACATGGACCCCGACAGCCAGCACCAGATGGTCGGCTGGTCCAACCCGCAGCCGCGCGACGTGCCCTTCGACCCCGGGCTGGTCGATCAGCACCTGCAAACCGTCGTCGCACGCATCCGCAAACGCCGCCTCGGATTGCTCAAGGACCCGATCCCCCAGCACGGCGCGGCCCGCCGCACCGACGAGGTGGATGCGCTCTATTCGCTGCCCGAAAGTTTTACTTTGGCCGGTCCGCGCTTGCGTTCGTACCTGGAGAAAGTGTTCGTCGCCGGGCCCTGGTCGGCCAAGCCGCTGTTCCTGCGCGGCATCTATTTTACCAGCGCCATGCGCGAGGGCGCGGCGCTCGACCTCGTGCTCGCCCAGGCCATCGGAGTGTCGGTGGATGCGTTGCCGGAAGGCCGCGCTTGGGAACGCGAACGCGCTTACTTCCTGCGCGACCTGTTCACGGAGAAGATCTTCCGCGAGGCCGGTCTCGTCACGCGCGCGACCAACACCAAGACGCTCATCCGTTCCCGGCAGATCATCCTATATTCCTGTGGGTTCGCCGCGCTGTTGCTGTTGCTGCTGTTTACGATCCTGAGCTACCGCCAGTTCCAGGACAGCATCGGCGCGCAGAGCAAACTGTGGAACTTCGCCAAGCAGGGCTGGGGCAAGGACGGCAGTTGGCATCCCATCGTCACCGCGCCCGCGTCCGGTGACGCCGGTGGCCAGTACCAATACAACGGCGACCAGGCGATTGATTCGGCCAGCGGCGCGAGCACCCTGGCCGATTACCACAAGAAACTGCGCGAAGTCAGCGCGACCGACATCAACGTCGGCTTCGTCTTCAAGCCGCTGGCGCATTTCTTCCACCTGGAAGGCGACCGCAAGAAGGCGCAGCGCATCGTGTTCGAGAGCAGCGTCGTCAAGCCCAGCGTCGAGAGCAGCCGCAGCCGCATGGTCGCGCCCAACCCGGCCCCGACCGCCGGGCTGACCCCCGAGCAGGCCGCCGTGCGCGAGGCCAAGGCCATCGCCGGGCTGCTCGCCGTCGAGGCCGACACCGTCAACAAGACCGGCACCGACGCCGCGCCCGACGCCATCCTCAAGCCCGGCATCACCTACGCGACCAACGCCAAGCCCGCCGCGCTCGACAAAAGTTTTCCCGTGCTGTCGGACGATTTCGTCTGGACTTACAACAAGAATCCCAGCGCCAAGTGGCCGCCCGCATGGCTGTCCAAGGGCAACGGCTCGTTGGCGGAAAACCAGCCGATCAAGGCCGGTTTGGACCGCCTGTTCGCCGCTGCCGCCCAGAGCCTGCAAGGCGCGGAAACCAGTCTCGGCGCGATCAAGGGCGTGCGCGACGACCTGCGCGAATACCGTACCCGCGAGGGCAAGCTCAACGACCTCGCCAAAACCGACGACCGCAAAGACCTCGACACCCGGATGCACGCCCGGGTCGTGGACCTCGCGCAAATCACCGGCACGATCAACGGCAAGCTCAAAGCCGCGCGCGACAAGGGGTTGCTCAAGGAATACAGCCTGAGCAAGGAGTACCACGATCTCGTGGACCAGAGCAAGGTGCAGTCGGACGAGGCGTTCAAAATTGTCCACGACGCCGCCGCCAACGTCGGGGCCAAGCCCGAGGCAAAATTGTTCCCCGAGGTCCTCGCCGCACTCGACAAGAAGCACGACGAGATGGTGGCCAAGGTCTCCAACAGTTTTGCCAAAGAGGAAGTCACCGAACTGGACGACCTGGATAATCTGCTCAAGGATTTCGGCGACGGCCGCCGGTTGTACGAGGTCCGCACCACGCAGTACCAGACCGCCGAAAGCGAACTCGCCAAGAACGACGGCAACGAGAGCCTGCTCGGGCGCGACTGGACCCCGATGCTCGCCGTGAAGGAACACATCGAAAAGGTGCGCGGCGAGGCGAAAACGACCCAGGAAAAGCTCGGCGGCAAGTTCGAGGCGTGCGCGTATTTCTACGACCGCGCCCAGGACAAGCGGATCAACGCCATCGCCAATCGTTATCTGGCGGAAACCCGGGATGCTTTCAACGGCAAGTTCGCCTTTCCGCTGGTCAAGGGGGATAACCGGCGGCTCAACCGCGAACAGCTTTCCGAGGCGTCCACGCTGCTGGCGGTCTGGGGCAAGGACCTCAAGAGTGACAACATGAAGCTCGTCCCCAACGCCGTGGCCGGGAAATTGAAGACCTTTCTGGCGGACACCGCCAAGCTCGGCGATTCGGCGGACGCGTTCTCGGCCAACGTGACCATCGAACTGATGGGTTACGCCAATTCGCCCGACCACAGCGGGTTGGACCGCTTGCGCAAGGTGGTCGTCGATGGGTCGGAGCACGACACGAGCAGCGAGAGCGAAATCGAGGTGGGCTCGGGCAACGTGTTCAACAGTTACAAGATGACGTTTCTGGATTATTCGAGCGGTGCCCAGCAATCCTATTCGCTGACGGTGGACGCCTACGAACTCGCCCAGCGCACGCGCGGCAACGGCAAGCTCAAGGTCACCGTCCCGGGGGTGGGTCTGCCGGTGTTCCTTTCCGTCAAGGCAGACCGCGCCGTGCCGGACATCAACTCCCTGCCCAGCAAGCAGAAAATCCTCGCCGATCTGAACTGATCGCCGGCCCACCGTCTTTAGTTACCCATGCCCAACTGGTTAAAAACCATGCTCGGCGCCAGCAGCGCGCCGGGTGTTTTCCTCGGCGCGTTCGGCAAGCATCCCGGTTGGGATGACCACATCGAACCTATCGGCCTGGACAGCGAGGCCCTGCTGGCGGCGCGCGACATCCTCTACACGCGCGGCATCGGCGGGGTGATCAACGAGGCGTTGTGGGAAAAGAAGCCGGAAGAGACGCTGCCGCAGATCGCGCACCTTTTCAGTTGGAACGGCGAGGCGGGTACCGTCATCGGGCGGCTGTGGTCGTCGGTCGATGGCAAGGGCCGCGCGCGTTACCCGATGGTCGCGGCGGTTCATCTGGAACTGCCGTTTTCCTACGCTCTGGCCATGCGCGCTTCCCGGGTGCTGGCGAGCGTCGAAGCGCGCTGCCGACAGGCGGCGACCGCCGCCGAGGTGCGGGCCGTTTTCGCGTCGGGTCTGGAGGAACTGCGCGCCTCTCTGGCCCAACCCCCCGATGGCCTCGGAGCCGAGCCGGACCGCGCCAACTGCTCACGGATTGCCAACGGCATGGGACTCAACGAAGGCGACACGTTTGCGCGCGTGCTCTACGCCGTCGAGAGGGTTCGTCCGAACGCCCACACGCCGAAAACGGTGTCCGGCAAGATCAATCTCAAGCTGCTGGAGAGCACGATCCCGGCGCAGCAATACCGGTTGCCCATGGACACCCAGGACTCCATCGACGGCATCGCTTTCTGGCAGAAAGTGGTGACGGATTTTACCCGTCCCAAGCTGCCGCTGCTGTTTTTCCATCCGACCGGATATCCCTGGGTCGATCTCATCGTCGGCACGCCCACGCCCCGGCAGCTTTTCTGCCTCCGCGCGAACGAGACCGGCCTGCCGCCCGCCAGTGCGGTGCCATACGAACTGGACGACGCGTTCCGGCAGGAAGCGGCGGAATTCATCGGTAAAACCTGCGACCTGAGTCCGGCCACGTCCCGGTCGGTGTTTGCGTCGATGGCGGACACGCCGCCGCCGCTGCCGTTGGGTTAGCGGCGGAAGGCTTCGTCCGGACTGGCCATATGCCCATCGCGTTTTCTCCCTGGCGTGGCGCGCTCACCGCCGTGGTCGCCTGCCTGCTGCTGCCGGGCTTCCTGCGCGCGGACTCGCCCGCCCAGGGGGACGCGTTCCTGCGGGATTACGCCCAGACGCGCGGTTTCATGTTGGGCCGTCCGGTGAAAGCGACACCGACGCCCGACGGCAAATCCGTCCTCTTTCTGCGCGCCGCGTCGGCCCGGGAACCCAGCCAGGAACTCTACGTGTTCGACGTGGCCAGCGGCCAGACCCGCCGGTTGCTCTCGCCGCAAGACGCGCTCAAGGGTGCCGCCGACAAACTTTCCCCCGAAGAAAAAGCCCGCCGCGAACGCCAGCGCATCAGCGTCGGCGGGTTTACGGCGTTCAGCATTTCCAAGGATGGCGCGCTCGTGCTGCTGGAGCTATCGGGGAAGCTGTACAACCTGGCTCTTGCTAACGGGGTGGTCGCCGAGTTGCCGACCGGCGAGGGCACGATCCTCGATCCGAAATTCTCACCCGACAGCAAGTACGTTTCCTACGTGCGTAACCAGGACGTGTGCGTGCTCGATCTGTGGACCGGCAAAGAACGCGCCGTGACGACCGGCGGGACGGAGACTCTTTCCCACGGATTGGCCGAATTCGTCGCGCAGGAGGAAATGGACCGTTTTTCGGGTTACTGGTGGGCGGGCAACCATCACATCGTGTACCAGGAAAACGATGCATCGAAGGTAGAGAGTTGGTTTGCGAGCGACCCGGCTCAACCGGGCAACGAGCCGCTGCGTTCGTTTTATCCCCGGCCCGGCAAGGAAAACGTGGCGGTCCGGCTCGGCGTGGCCTTCGTGGATGCGCCTGGAAACATTCCGCCGCGCTCTCTCGAATGGGACCACACAAAATATCCGTACCTGGGGAAAGTGACCGCCGGTGAACACGGCCCCGTGACGCTGACCGTCCTGTCGCGCGACCAGACCGACCTCGCGCTGCTGGCTTGCGACCTGAGCACGGGCAAGACGACGCCTTTGCTCACCGAACACGACGACGCCTGGGTCAACCTCGATCAGGACGTGCCCCGGTGGCTGCCGGAAAGCGACGGCGGCGGTTTTCTCTGGACCAGCGAGCGCGCGGGCCGCTGGCAACTGGAGCGTCGCGGGCGTGACGGCAGCGCGGGTGCGGTCCTCGTCCCGCCCGCCGCCGGTTACGTCAGCCTGGTAGGCGTCGCTGGCGGGCAGGTTTATTATATGGCCAGCGCCGACCCGACCCAGGAGCGAATCGGCCACGTCTTGCTAGCTGGCGGGACGACGGATGCCGGGTCGGAACTGCCGCGAGAGGGTGGCATGCACCTGGGTGTTCTCGGCGAGAACGAGGCGGTCATCGTCGATTGGTCGCAAGACCTCGGGACGATGCCCCACGCCGTAGTCCGCCGTTTGCCCGACGGCGTGGCGGTAGGGGAGCTGCCTTCCGTGGCCCTCGAACCGCCGTTCACCCCGCGCGCCGAAGTTTTACATCTCGGGCCGGGCGAGGGGTTCAAATGCGCGGTGGTCCGTCCGCGCGATTTTCATTTCGCCGCCGGTGGTAAGTACCCGGTGATCGTGGACGTGTACGGCGGCCCGCACCACCAGCAGGTCACGGTGTCGATGCGTGCCTACCTGCTCGACCAATGGCTGGCGGACCAGGGATTTATCGTGGTGCTCGCCGACGGGCGCGGCACCCCGGGGCGTGGGCGGGATTGGGAACGCGCCATCGCCGGGCATTTCGGCAGTGTGCCGCTCGACGATCAGGTGGCAGCGTTGCGGTTGCTCGGCGCGGAGCATCCCGAGTTGGACCTGGACCGCGTGGGCATCACGGGCTGGAGCTTCGGCGGTTATATGTCGGCGCTGGCGGTGTTGCGTCGCCCGGACGTTTTCAAAGCCGCCGTCGCCGGTGCGCCCGTGGTCGATTGGATGGATTATGACACTTGTTACACCGAACGTTACCTCGGTGTGCCCGACGCCGGACGT
Source organism: uncultured Chthoniobacterales bacterium (assembly GCA_964250695.1). Taxonomy (GTDB): domain Bacteria; phylum Verrucomicrobiota; class Verrucomicrobiia; order Chthoniobacterales; family SZAS-18; genus CAHJWO01. The sequence goes on from CAXUGY010000056.1 coordinate 6,132, forward strand.
TGGACGGACGCGTACAAGGAAGGGTCGCTACTCACCTACGCCGCCGACCTGAAACGTCCGCTGCTGCTCATCCACGGCACGGCGGACGACAACGTGTACCTGCGTCACAGCCTGCGTTTGATCGACGCCTTGTTCCGCGCCGGTCGGCCGTTCGAGTTCCTGCCGCTGAGCAGTTTCACCCACATGGTGCCGGACCCGGTGGTGCGCATCCGGTTGGAAGAGCGAATCGTGCAGCACTTCAAAAAGCATCTGGCGCCGCCGTGATCGAGGCGTCGATCTCGATCCCCACCGGGCAGTGATCCGATCCCGTCGTTTCCGGGCGGATGAACGCGGCACGCAGCCGGGGCCGCAAGCTCGCCGAGAGCAGGAAATAGTCGATGCGCCAGCCGATGTTTCGCGCCCGCGCCCCGCTGGTGACGCTCCACCAGCTATAGTGTCCAACGCCCCGCTCAAACTCGCGGAACGTGTCGAGAAATCCCGCCTGCACGAACGCCTCGAACCCCGTTCGCTCCTCCGGCGTGAACCCGTGGGTACCGATGTTCTGCCTGGGCCGCGCGAGGTCGATTTCCGTGTGGGCGACGTTCAGGTCGCCGCAGAAAATCACCGGTTTGCGCTGCTCCAGTCCGAGTAAAAACGCGAGAAAAGCCAGGTCCCAGCGTTGACGATAGGGCAGCCGCGACAGGTCGTTTTTGGAGTTGGGCACGTACACGTTGACCAGGAAGAAATCATCGAACTCGGCGGTGACGACGCGTCCTTCCTGGTCATGCTCGGGTAAGCCGATCCCACGGATTACCGAGCGCGGCGCGGTCCGGCTCAGGATGGCGACCCCCGAGTATCCCTTGCGCTCCGCCGGGTTGAGGCACACGTGGTAGCCCGCCGCCATCAACGGCGCGAGCGATTCGACCGGCGCGCGGGTCTCCTGCAAGCAAACCGCGTCGGCCTGCTCGCGCGCAAGGAAATCGAGCAAGCCGTAGCGCAACGCGGCGCGCACGCCGTTGACGTTCCACGAAAGCAATTTCATCGTTGGAGTGCTTTGGGAAAAGACGCGCACGAAATTCGGCTACTCGGTCAACCGCGGACCCTGCGCGCGGGCGCGACGATGGGTCCCGGCAAACTGTCCGTCAACCTCGGATTTCGTTCCCTCAACGGATCGACCCTGCAAGCAGTGGACCTGCCGCCGGTGCCGCTGAGAAACGTCTCCGGGAGGAGGCAACATGTTCACAAAGATGAAAAGGGCGGATGCGGATGGTTGTCAACGGCGGAGAGGGGATGGTAACGGTAAAAGGATGCGCGCGACGGCAGAACAGGTGCGGTGGTTCCGGCTCCGGCGTTCGGGGCTGGTGGAGCCGTTTGCGACACCGGAAGAGGCGGCCCGTGGGTTGGCCGGGGTGCAGGCGCAGATTTTGACGGCGGCGACCCTGGCGTTGTGGAACCGGAGCGCGACGGGCGCGGAAACCGACGCGGCGGTGGCAGTGCGGTTGTTCGAGGCGCGGACGTTGCTGCGGCTGTGGGGCCAACGGCACACGCTGCACCTCTATGACCCGGCGGACTGGCCGGTGATCCACGCGGCGTTCGCCAACCGGCGGACGTGGTGGGAGCGCGACGCCGAGCGCGATCCCGCCGTGGAAATCGCGGCATTCCGCGAGGGAATCGCGCGGGCGGCGGCGTTGCTGCGGGAGCGGGGAACGCTCAGCCGCAAGGAACTGCGCGCGGCGGGCATCCCGCTGCCGGAAGGGTTGTTTTCGCCGTGGGGCGGGGTGTTCGCGGAGCTGGTGCGCATCGGCGAGGCGTGCCACGCGCGCTGGGACGGCGGCGAGGCGCGGTATGCCCACCGTTCCCATTGGCTGCCGGAGTTGCCTTGGACGCCGCCGACCGCCGCCGAGGCGAACGTCGAACTCGCGCGGCGATATTTCCACGGTTACGGACCAGCGACAGCGGCGGATTTTGGGTACTGGCGCGGTGGCGCGGCGGGACCGGCCAAGGCGGCGGTGGCGGCGCTGGACGGGGAATTGACGGAGGTGGAAGCGGACGGCGAAGGCAACGGACGGTGGCTGGTGTGCCGGGAAGACGTGGACCGGCTGTTTGAAACGCCGCCGGAGCGCGAGGGGTGGCCGGTGCGAACCCTGGGGCGGTTCGATCCCCTGCTGCTCGGGCACCGGGTCAAGGATTGGGTCGTGCCGTCGAAATATTACGACCGCGTGTGGCGTCCGGCGGGGCACATCGAGGGGACGGTGCTCGCACACGGCCGGGCGGTGGCGACGTGGCGCTATGACCGGATCGGCGCGGGGCAGTTGGCGGTGCGGGTGTTTCCGTTCCGGTCGCCGCTGCCCCGGCACGTCGGCCAGGAGGTGCGGCGGCGGGCGCGGGAGGTGGCGCGGTTCTTCGGATTGACCCTGGCGGCGGTGCGGATCGAGCGTTCGTCCCAGGCGAGACGGCCCTGACTAACGGACGGCCCGACGCGCGGCGATCCCGCTCGCGTGCAACGCGAACCCGGCCTGTTCGTAGAGACGCCGCGCGCCGGTTCGCCAATCGCTGACGGTCAGGGCGATCTGCGGCAAGCGCCGGTCCTCGAAAGCCCAGCGAAACGCGGTGTGCAGCAGGCGCGTGCCGATGCCCCGGTTCCGGGCGGAAGGTTTGACGGCAAGGTAATCGACGAAACCTTCGAGCGGGGCGCGGTTGACCGACACGCACACGGAGCCGAGCAGGCGCAGGCCGTCGGTCGCGGCAAAGATGGCGTGTTCCTCGTCGCGGCTCCCTAGCAGGAGTTCGGCGGGCGTGCTGCCGCCGGCAGGAAAAGTTTCGGCGTGCAGACGCGCGAAGGCGATCTCGTGCGCAGGTCGCAACGCCGGGTAGGGCGATGGCCACTGGATGACGGGGGACGCCGGGCGGGGAGCGACGTAGATGTGCGTGACCGGACCGGGGGAAAAGCCGTGCGTTTGCAGGAAGCGCAGTCCAGCGCGGTTTTCGGTGTGCAGAAAGGCGTCGATGCGGCGGACGGACGCGGGCAGGCATCCGAGCAGGCCGGTGAGCAGCGCGGGGCCGAGCGTGGGCCAATCGTTGGGGTGGTCCAGCCAGGGGCCCCAGAGCCAGCCGACTGTGCGGTCAGGATCAAACTGGCAACCCAGAACGGCGCGGACGGCCTGCGTTGGCCCGGGGCAGAGGACGAACGATTGCGCCCAGCCGTCGGGGAAGATGTCCGACTGCTCCAGGACCGTGCGGAGGCGGCGGGGCGTGCCGGCGACGCAATGCAGCGACTGGTTGGCGGGGGAGGCGTTGAGCCGGGCGATGAAGGCAGCCACGGCGGGCAGATCATCCGGCGTGGCAAGGCGAGAAACCGTCAAGCAGGACTCTGCAACGGGGTGGCCGGGAAAACAAGCGAGGTTGGGCGTCAGACCGGGGACGAAAAACGTATCCAATGGCATGACCACCCGTCCTATGATTGGCGCACCGGGAAACGCCACGGCGGACCTGCCGGCGGATTTCGCCGCCCGCAGCCGGGAGAAATTTGCCCGGTTCGTCGAAGCGGCGAGGGGACAGACCGGCGGGATTTTCGTGCTTTGCCACAGCGATGCCGACGGGTTGACCACCGGCGCGATCCTGACCCTGGCGTTGCGCCGGGCGGGGTTGGCCGTCGAAACCGTCCCCACGGGAAAGGGCGGCAGCGCCTGGTCAGACGAAACGGCGGCCCTGCTCGCGGCGCGGCGTCCGGCGGCGTTGCTCGTGGGTGACCTGGGCGTGCGGGCGGAACCCGTGTGGGCAGGCGGGCCGACTTTCTTCATCGATCATCACCGGCCTTCGGGGCTGCCGCCGGACGCCGAGACGCACGTCGTGACGGGATACGGTCTGGAACCGACGCCCACTTCCGGTTTGTTGGCGCTGGCGTGCGCCGAGGCACTGGAGGGAATTGACGTGACCGACCTGGACTGGATCGCCGCGATCAGCGTGCTGGGCGACATCGGCGACAAAGCACCGTTTGCCGTGCTGCCGCCCGCCAAGAAGAAATACGGCGCGGGGGCGTTGCGCGACGCGACCACTTTGCTCAACGCGCCGCGCCGGTCGGCCAGCGGGGACGCTTCGGGCGCGCTGGCGTTGTTGCTGAGCGTGTCGGGGCCGCGCGAGATTTCCGCTGGCGACCGGCCCGAAGTCGCCGTGCTGCGGCGCGATAAGGAAGAGGTCAACGCCGCCTATGCCGAAGCGAAAAAAGCCGCGCCGAAATTTGCCGGACCGGCGGCGGCGATCCGCATCCACACGCCTTGTCAGGTGCATCCGTTGGTCGCGCAAATCTGGAAAACGCGGCTGCCGAAGTTCATCGTCATGGGAGTGAACACGGGCTACCGACCCGGCTGGGTACACTTCAGCGCGCGTTGCGGCAAGGAGACCAACCTGCTCGACTTCTTTCGTGATCACCGGCCCGCCGGGGCGGACTCGCGTTCCTACGGCCAAGGCCATGACCAGGCGGGCGGCGGCGCATTGCCGGTGCCGGTCTGGAACGTGTTTGCGCGTGACCTCGGGTTCGGGCCGGACATGCTGGTCGAGGAAACGGTTGCCACTCCATAAACGATGAATTCTTCTGAACTTCCCGTGCTTTCCCGGCTGGGCTTTGCCGTGCTCGTGCTCGGCCAACCGGGGCTGAAAAGCAGCGATACACGCCGGTGGCAGAATAGCCCGCACCTGCGCAAATCCATCGAGTATCTGGACGCCGTGTTTTCGTACCTCGAAAAACAGCGGATCGACATGTACCGGATGTCATCCGACATCGCGCCCTATGCGACCCACCCGGACATGCCCCAGTTTCATCACCAGGTCGTTGAAGCCAGGTCGGAATTAATCACGCTGGGACGCAAGGCATTGCGGCAGGGGTTGCGGTTGTCTTTCCATCCTTCGCAGTACACGATCCTCAACAGCCCCGACCCGGAATTGAATCGTAAGAGCGTCTTGGACATCGAAAGCCAAGCGAAGATCCTCGACACGATGGAGGCTGGGCCGGAGGGATGCGTCGTCGTACACGTGGGCGGCGTTTACGGGGACAAACCGGCGGCGATGGACCGCTGGGTAAGAAGTTACGAAGCGTTGCCGGAAGCATCGAAACGGCGGCTGGTGCTCGAAAACGACGATGTCTCCTACAGCGCGGCCAACGTGCTGGAACTGCACGGGCGCACGGGTGTGCCGCTCGTTTTTGATTCGCATCACTTCTGTTGTCACAACCCGGAGCGGCTCGATCTCGCCGACACCGCCCGGAAATTCCTGACGAGCTGGCCCAAAGGAGTGCGACCCAAGACGCACGTGTCCTCGCCCCGGACGCAGATGCGCGAGTTGAAACGCAAGAACCCGAAAACCAAGAAGAACGAAACGGTCGCCGTGCCGCCGTTGTGGACGGGACACGCCGATTACGTGGACCCGTTTTCCTTCGTCGATCTGATGAACCGGATGCCGCCGGGGATGGAGTTCGACATCATGGTGGAGGCAAAGGTAAAAGACCTCGCCGTGCGGCGGTTGCGCAACGACCTGTTGCGATACGCGCCCGAGGTGGCTAAACGGTTCGGGCTGGCAGCGGCGGGCGAAGTGCCGCCGGAAGAGGAAATCATTCTCAGCGAACCGCCGCCCGTGAAAGAGGCGGCGGCATTGCCCTGAGCTGACCGCTGTCGTTGGCGCGTCAATCCAACGGCGCGGACCCGTCCGTACCGACCGACGCCGCGCTTTGCGGGGTGTCGTGGTGCTTCACCTTGTGGTGCTGACGATCCACCAGTTCCTTCAATTGCCGTTCCATCGTGCGGAAGGCTTCGTTGATGACCTTGGTCAACGGTTCGTGCATTTCGTGCTTGATGGGTTTTTCGTCCACGACGAGTTCATGGTTGGGGGGAACGGTCACGTCGATGCGGACCCGGAACGGACTGCCGGAATGCTGGGCGTGGTTGGGATGCTCGACGATCACATCGCACCGGTTGATGTGATCGCAAAACTTGTCCAAGCGAGACGCTTTATCCCGCACCAGCGCTTCGATTTCGTCGGTCTTATCGACCCCACGGTAAGAGATTTCAACGGGTAGCTGCATGAAGAAGCTTCTGGCCGGATTCGACCGGTTGCAACTCCAAGAAAATGACGCCGGAAGAGAACCGATTTGGCGGGAAAAGAAAGCGCCGTGCCACGGGCTCCGACCTGCGCGGCAGCCTAATTGCCCCACACCCAACGGGTAACGGTCGATGCCAGCGTGCGGTGCTGCGCGACCTGCCGATAACCCCAGCGCGTGACAGGCGCGAAGCCGGGTGCCTTGCGGTATAGCCACCATGCCAAGAGGGCGAGTCGGCCGGGCCGGGCGGCGTGGTTGAGCGCACGGAAAACGGCTTCCGCGCCGCCGGAGACGCGGCCGTCCGGGTCGATGAGCTTCACCTCCCGCTCGAAGCTTTCGCGCGGGATTTCCGGGAAATCTGCCGCCGCTTCCTGCAGCGGCTCGTAGTCTACCCGGTCGAGGGTGGTCTCCTGCCAGCGGGTGATCCAGCGGCGGCAAAAGTGGCAATCACCGTCGAACACCATCAACGGTTTTTGCAGGGCGCGCGCCATGTTACTTTTGCGCGCGAACGGCCGCCGTTTTTTCCGGGAGGCGGAAGGTCTCACCCACCGCCCGCACGGCCACGCGTTCGGGGGTGTGCGCCAGGGCCCGCTCGAAACGGCGGATCGGCTCATCCATCGGTTCGTAGCTGAGCTTGAAGGTCTGGTGATGCACCGGCATGAGGAAACGCGCCCCGGCCAGGTCGGCCATCTGGATGGCTTCCTCGGGCGTGCAGTGGTTGGTGATCCAGGGGTTGTATGCGCCGATGGGCACGATGGCCAGATCGAAGAGGCCCCCGTCTTTCCCGCCCCGGCCCCGCAGGCGGCGGAACGCCGGGGTGTAGGCCGTGTCCCCGGCGAAGAGGATCGCCGCCCCGCCCCGGCGGATCAGGTAACCGTTGTAACCCCGGTAATCGTCGGTCCGCATCCGCGCGCCCCAGTGGCGGACCTCGAACGCTTCGATCTCGATTTCGCCCTCGTCCACGGCGGTTGCGCGGGGGGAACGGCTGAACTTCAGGCGCAGGCGTTCACCCCACGACAATTCGTTGAGGTGCTCGCGCAGGCGGGTTTTTCGCAGCAGGTCGGAGGTGGAGTTCGCCGTGACGACGAGCGGACGGCGGTCGAAACGGCGCAACGTCGGCAGGTCGAAATGATCCATGTGCGCGTGACTGAGCAGGATCAGGTCGATGGGCGGCAGGTCGGAGAAACGCAGGGCCGGGGCGACGTAGCGTTTCGGGCCGATAGTGAGCGGACCGACCGTCAAACCGGCCCGTGCGCCGAGAATGGGGTCGGTGAGGATGTTGACGCCGTAAAAGTTGATCAGGACGGTGGCATGACCGATCCAGGCAGCGGTGACCTGGTCATCGCGCCAGGCGGCCGGGTCCGGCTTCTGTGGAGCAGGGAGCATGCGGCGGCGGTAATCGTTGAGGATCGTCCGGAGAAAACGCAGTTCGCGGCCAGAGAAATTCGGCAGGCGCAACCGGGGAAAAGTGAGGGCCATGGAGATGCGTGTAAAGTACTCCATCTGGGGGGCCGGGTCCACTGGCAGCGGCAAAAACGCGGATGATCAATGCCCATTGTCGATCAGGTCCACCCACAGCGAGAACACGGCGGGCAGCACGACATGGCCGACGAGAGTAAAACCGCTGAGAAAGCTCACCTTGCCGAAGAGGACGATGAGCGCCGTGCTGACGGCTCCCTGAAGGAACATCGCGGAAAATTGGCCCAGAAAACCGCGCACGACGGCAAAAGCGATGACGCCAGCGGCGGAGAAAACACAGAGCAAAATTTCGCGGTCGTAGATCATGCCCGGGAAAACCGCGAGAAAAGTAATCGACAACACGTAGCAGAGGGTGGCGAAACGCCGTTGCGCGTTCTGGTGGGAATGCCGCCGGCGCGTGAGGCGGACACGGGCGTGTTCTGGATGAGCCGGGTCGGCTGACGGGGTTGATTTGACCTGCACGAGAACGGTATTGCACCAGACGCAGGCCGGGAACCGTTCCTCGTTGGCAAACGCACACTCCGGGCATATTTTCATTGCGTTCGCTGGACTGACCAGCAGAATCCGTGCGCGAAGTGATCTTGCTGGAACGCAACTCGATGGAATCGGTCCGGTCACCGGACTAACGCGGCGGCCAACACGTCGTCCACCGTTTCGGCCAAGGTGAATTTCAGCTTCTCCTTGGCTTCGGCGGGCACATCGGCGAGGTCTTTTTCATTGAGCTTGGGGATGATGACCTCCGACACTCCCGCGCGCAGAGCGGCGAGGCTCTTCTCCTTCAAGCCGCCGATGGGCAACACCAGACCGCGCAAGGTAATCTCGCCCGTCATGGCGATGTCGCTGCGCACCGATCTACCCGCGAACAACGAGGCCAGAGCCGTGAACATCGCGCAACCCGCGCTCGGGCCGTCCTTGGGGATGGCACCGCTCGGCACATGGACGTGCAGATCGTTTTCGTTGAATGCTTCCGGGCGGATGCCGAGCGATTCCGCCCGGCTGCGGACCAGACTCAGCGCGGCCTGCATGGATTCCTTCATCACGTTGCCGATCTGGCCGGTGAGCAGCGTGGCGCCCTTGCCGGGATATTTCGTCGCTTCGATGAAGAGGATTTCGCCGCCCGCAGGCGTGTAAGCCAGCCCGGTGACGACGCCCGGCATGCTCGTTTTGAGCCGTTCCTCGCGCACCGAGCGGTCGCCCGAACCGAGGATGCCGCGCGCGAAATCCGGCGTGACCGTCACCACGTTTTCGCCGGTCCGGCCACGTGCCACTTCGGCGGCGACCGAACGGCACACCGCGCCGATGCGCCGCTCCAGGTCGCGCACTCCGGCCTCGTGGGTGTATTCGTCGATGATCGTGCGCAACGCGGCTTCCTCGAACCCGCAACGCTCGGGCGACAGGCCGTTTTCTTCCAGTTGGCGGCGCACCAGATAATTCTGCGCGATGTGGAGTTTTTCGCTCGGCGTGTAACCGGCCAGGCTGATGATTTCCATGCGGTCGCGCAACGGGGCCGGGATGCCCTCGATGTAGTTCGCCGTGGCGATGAAGATGACCTGGCTCAGATCGAACGGCACGTCGAGATAGCGGTCCACGAACGTGTTGTTCTGGCGCGGGTCGAGCACTTCGAGCAACGCGCTGGCGGGATCGCCGCGCATGTCGCCGCCGAGCTTGTCCACCTCGTCGAACATCAGCACCGGATTCCGCGTGCCGAGGCGGCGTAGTTCCTGGATGATGCGCCCCGGCATGGAACCGATGTAAGTCCGGCGATGGCCGCGAATCTCCGCTTCGTCGCGGATGCCGCCGAGCGAGATCCGCGCGAATTTTCGTCCCAACGCGTCGGCGATGGATTGACCCAGGCTCGTCTTGCCAACCCCGGGAGGTCCCAGGAAGCAAATGATTGGGCCGCGCCCGGTCGGGTTGAGCTTGCGGACGGCGAGGTATTCGATGAGCCGCCGTTTGATCTTGGTCAGGCCGTAATGATCGCGGTCGAGCACGCCCTGCGCGTGGTCGAGATCGGTGTTGTCGTCGCTGAGCTTGGTCCAGGGTAGATCGGCGAGCATTTCCACGTAGGAAACGATCACGCTGTATTCCGGGCTGGCGCTGGGGACGTGGATGAGCCGCTTCAGTTCCTTCTCGGCGGCGGCCATGATGTTTTCCGGCGCGTTGGCTTCCTGCAACCGCTGGCGCAGTTGTCCGACCTGATCTTCCGCGCCCGGTTCTTCCTCGCCCAGTTCGCGTTGGATGGCATGGATTTGCTCGCGCAAATAAGCGCGGCGCTGGGAACTGGAGAATTGCGATTCCACGTCCTTGCGCAGTTTTTGCTGCAACTCGGCGATTTCGGTCTGGCGCGCGACGGCTTCCTGCACGAGCCGCAGCCGCGTGGGCACGTGGAGTTCCTCCAGCAAAGCTTGCTTGTGCGGCACGTCCAGCCCGAGGTTACCCGCGAGGAGGTCGGTCAGATGGGCGGCATCTTCGATGTTGGCCAGGACCATGCGCGCCTGGTCGGGGATTTCCGGCGAGAGGTCGAGCAGGTTGACGGCGGATTCGCGCAGGTTGTTGAACGCGGCCTGCGCTTCCTTGTCGTCGGCGTCGGGCAGCACGGAAGCGAGCGGCTCGACCTCGGCGCGGAGGTATGGCTCGCTCTGCGCCACGTGGCCGAGCCGAAACCGCTGCATCGCCTGGACGAGCAGGACAATCGTGTGATCCGGCTGACGCATGAGCTTGAGTACCTGACAGGCGACTCCGATGGGATACAAATCGGCGGCAGCAGGGGTTTCGTGCTCCTCGTTTCGTTGGGTGACCAGCCCGATGATCTTGCTCTGCGGCAGGCTGTCGTCCACGAGCTTGAGCGCGGCGGGACGGCCCAGCGTCAGCGGCACGACCGTGCCGGGAAACACCACGACGCCACGGATGGGCAGGATGGCCAGCACGCCGGGGATCGCGGGCTGGTTGGGGCCGTCGGCTTGGTCGGTCATGGCGATGACCGGCGGCGTCACCGGCGAGAGCGCGGGCGGCGTTTCCTCGGGGCTGCCCGGGGGCGGCTCTTCGTTGGATTTCGTGATCATGGGCGGAAAAATTTCAGTGGTGTTGCAGCGGCAGGTGAATCCAGAGCATTCCGTTCTGTTGCTCGGCGTGGACGCGCTTGCGGTCCACGTTGCGCGGCAGATGGATCTCGCGCCGAAACGCGCCGTGGTCGATTTCCATGGCGAGCACCCGGGTGGACGGATGTTGCGACTGGTCGGGTTCGGGCAACACGCGGTGGCCGCTGATGGTCAGCAGGCCCGGCTCGATTTCCAGGAGGATTTCGTCGCGGTCCACCCCGGCCAGATCGACGCAGATGCGCAGGCACTTTTCACAGCAATAAGCATTGATCGCCGGACGCCAGCGGCCCGTCGCGTGAAAGGTGGAAAACTCGACCTTCGTCAGCTCATAGGCCACGTCGCCGAGTTGGCCTTCCAGACGCTCCAGGCGGATCGTGCGGGTACTCTTGGGCATGGGGCAATGTCTCCCAATCGGGGAAAACGGCAAACGGGAGGTACAAAAGGAGGTCCGCAGATTCCGCAGATTTTCGCAGATTTCCGAGGGAGAAAGGAAAGGCAGGGACTTCCTGACATTCTCTTAATCTGCGGAAATCTGCGGAATCTGCGGACGAATCCGGTCTTTCAGGCCACCGGGATGTTCTGGGCCTTGCGCGCCAGCCGCCGGAACGTCAGTTGAGCCTGTTTGGTCTCGCCGCCTTCCACCGGGTGACGGCGCTGGTACGTGCCGTCGGTCTGGAGTTCGCGCGACTTGACGTTGTCGGAAACGAACGCGGGCAGGATTTCGTCGATGATGCGGGCGCGCAACCCTTCGTCCTCCACGGGAAAAGCTACTTCCACGCGCCGGTCGAAGTTCCGCGGCATCCAGTCCGCGCTGCCCAGATAGACGAGCGAGTGGCCGCCGTGGTTGAAATAGTAAATTCGGCTGTGTTCCAGGAACCGCCCGATGATCGAAATGACCCGGATGTTCTCGCTGATGCCCGGCATCCCGGGCCGCAACGCGCACACCCCGCGCACGATCAGATCAATCTGCACGCCCGCCATCGACGCCTCGTAGAGCGCCACGATGATTTCCTCGTCCACCAGCGCGTTGATCTTGACGATGATCCGCGCGGGTTTGCTCGCCCTGGCGAAATCGCGTTCGATCCCGATCAACTCCAGAAACCGCTTCCGCAGCTCGAACGGCGCGATCATGAGCTTCTTCCCCCCGGCGTACTCGCTCAGGCCAGTCAGGTTGTTGAACACCACGGCGACCTCCGCCGTCAGTTCGGCGTTGGTGGTCAACAAACTCAGGTCCGTATAAAACCGCGCCGTGGTCGCGTTGTAATTCCCGGTGCCGAGGTGGCAATAGAGCCGGATACGATCCTCATCCCGCCGCACGATCATCATCATCTTGCAGTGGGTCTTCAGCCCCACCAACCCGTACACGACGTGAATGCCCGCTTCTTCCATCGTGCGCGCCCATTTAATATTATTCGCCTCGTCGAAACGCGCCTTCAGCTCCACCACCACCGTCACCTGCTTGCCCTTGTCGGCGGCGTGTAACAGCGCCCGCACGATGCCCGACCCGACGCCCGTCCGGTAGAGGGTCATCTTGATGGCCAACACTCCCGGGTCACCCGCCGCGCGTTCCAGCAAATCGACCACGCTCTGGAAACTTTCGTAAGGATGGTGCAACAGCACGTCCTGCTTGCGCATCACCTCGAAGATATCCGCCGACGCGGGCAGCGCCTTGGGCAGCGAGGGCTGGAACGGACGGTCGCGCAGACGCGGAAAAGCATCGCTGCCGAACAGCGGTTCCAGGTGCAGGAAATTGATCGGCCCCGGCAAACGGTAGAGGTCCGGTTCGGTGAGCTTGAAAGTCTCCAACAAGAACTTCTCCGTCTCGGGCGGCGTGCCGTCCTGCACCTCCACTCGTACGGGATTCCCCTTGCCGAGACGGCGCAACTCTTCCTCGATGGTGTGGAGCAAATTCTCGGCTTCTTCCTCGTCGATGTAGAGATCATTGTTGCGCGTCATGCGAAAGGCGTGCGCGTCGTGAACGTCCACGCCCGGGAACAGCCGGTGCAGATAATGTTTCACCAGTTCCTGCAAGAAAAAGAAGTGCAGCCCCGGCCCCAGGTCGCGCGCCGGTTCCTCGGGAATCTGCAACAACCGCGGCAGCACGCGCGGAATCTGCACGATGGCGTAGGACAACTCGATTTCGTCGGGCCGATGGAGCCGCGCGATCAGGTTGTGGCTCTTGTTGGCCAACTGCGGGAACGGATGGCTGGGATCGACGGCGAGCGGCGTCAGGACGGGAAAGAGTTCCTCGCTGAACAGCCGGTCCGCCCAGACGAGCGCGGGCGTGGGCAACTCATCGACGTTGTGGATAAAGATGTTTTCCTTGTTGAGCGCGGGCAGGATGTCGTCGTTCCAGCCCTGGTACTGCCGCGCGACGAGTTCGTGCGCCCGTTTGCTGGCCGCCGCATAGACCTCCGTGGCCGTGAGATGGTCCGGCCCGACGATGACGCTCTTGTTCTCGATCTGCTGTTTCAGCCCGGCGATGCGCACCTCGAAAAACTCGTCCAGGTTCGTCCCCACGATGGACAAAAACCGCACGCGCTCCAGCAGGGGTTGGGCGGGATCGAGCGATTCTTCCAACACCCGGCCGTTGAACTCCAGCCACGAGAGTTCGCGGTTGATGAAATATTCGGGCTTGTCGAGTTCGGAGGGTGCGGGAGGGGTGGTCATGGACGAATTCTTCGCGGCGAATATGTCACGGACGCGCCCGTTGGGAAAGCAGCGAGACCGATGTGACGCAATTGTCACCCGGCGCGCGCCACGCCCCACCCGCCGGAACCCGGCCCCGACCGGGCAAAAAACGTGCCAAATCGTGCCGTGATTGGTCTGGATCGTCGCCCGACTGACCCCGATCACGCCGCGATTGGTACCAATGGCCACGTCATTGTCATGAATCAGCGGACGATTCGTACCAATCGTCGGGTCATTTAATCAAATTGCTGAACAATCTATACCAATCGCAGGACGATCCATGCCAATCGTCGAACGATTCATCCAGATTGCCGCGCCATTTGACCGAATCGCCGGACGATTCGTCCCAATCGTCGGACGATCCGGCACGATTTCCGGCTGATGACAGTCAACCCAACAACGGACTTGACGTTTCACAGAGGATTCTGGTTCAAAGGGAAGCATGAAAGCACTCAACCGCGGGTTTTCCTCCTTGAACGACGACGAAATGTACCATCAGGCGACGGCCATCGTGGCTGCGGTCGGTGCGAACGCGAAGTTTTCGACGCTGAGCGCGTCGTTGCCGCCCATCACGGCGGCGGCGAACGCGCTGGCAGCAGGCAACGCGCTGCCGGAGGGCAAGGTGCGCGAAGCGACGGTGGCGAGCGCCCGGGCGAACCTGACGATGCTGCTCCAGCACTTGGCGGACGCGTTGGAGATCGTGCCGGGAGTCACGGAGGCCGACCTGGCCGGGACGGGTTTTGCGTTGCGCGAGGCGAACACGCACACCTCCGCGCCGCCGGAAGCCCCGCAAAACGTGCGGCTCAAGGTGACGGGGATCGGCGGCGAGTTGCAAATCCTGTTGAACGCGGTGCCACGCGCGGCGTTGTACGAGGTGGAGTCCACGCTGGACCCGGTCAACGGCCCGTGGACGCTGGCCCCGGCGTTCACGAGCACGCGCGGCATGACGTTGACGGGTTTGACGCGCGGGAAAGATTATTATCTCCGGGTCAGAGCCGTCGCCACCGGCCAGAACCGAGGCCCCTGGAGCGACCTCGCCAACGCGCTGGCGATGTAAAAAGCGAGAAGATAGACGAACGCGCTTCGCCTTGTTTTGCAACGTTCGTTCGTCTACTACTAGTTAGGCCCTGCCACTCGCCATGCCCACCAAAGACACTGAACTTTTGATCCACATCGAATGGGACGGTCCATACCGGCTCGACGAAATTCGTTCACTCACTGGTTCGACAGATTATGGCGTGTATCAGATATACGGCGGCCACCCCGTTTACGGGAACGCAGCCCTGCTTTACATCGGCCTGGCTGCAGGGCAGCATTTCGGTCAGCGTATCCTCCAGGAGATACAATGGACGGACAACCGGGATGCAGGACGGGTTGAGGTGTATGTTGGTCGCTTCGCTGGTGACACGACCCCCAATGATGACGACTGGGACAAGCAGATCAGACTGGCCGAGCGTCTCCTCATCTTCGCACATTCGCCTCCCATGAACACACAAAAGACTCTTTCCAAGCTCGAACCAGAGCTTCGTCTTGTGCGTGTCCTGAATTGGGCTCGACATCGCGACTTGTTACCAGAGGTTTCTGGCGCACGCTGGACAAGCCGTTTCGACGAGGTTCCGAACTACCATGTATTTACTGACGAAGAAATTCCCGAAGTGTAGGGCTACGCACAGACGAAAAGAATACTCCTCGATGTCGTTTGAGGCTGCTCAGAAGGAGTTGCTTCGTATCGTCGAAGAGCTAGAGAGGCGTATTTGCAGTGACGCACCACGACCGCCGCTAAAAAGGTGTGTCCGCCTGATAGACGACGTGGTTGTCGCCGTCGAGGACGTAGCAAGATCATGTCCCGATCCCGGTATTTCGTCTACGGTACACGAGCAAGTTGTTTGGATACTCGTTTGGCTGAAGCGAGTGTACGGCTGGTCGGGGGGCCGTCATCTTCGGGCCTAACAACGCACTCCAGCGAACGGCGGCTGGCCATCGGGCTCTCTCGGACCATCACGCTTGACTTGGCCAGCCTCTGTCGCTAAGCTTGGATTCGTTAGGCCACGAGTGCCACGCTTCTTTTTCCTCGTTCCCAAGTTGTACTTGGGAATGCCTTGTCTGCGAAGCTGAGCTTCGTCTGAACGCTGTATTAGGGCAGTATAACAGCCCAAGTAGCGAGGGAGACGGGGGAAAACCACTGCGGACGACGAAGCCGTCCGGTCCACTTACGAAGTCGTCCAGGGCAAAATGGAAGCGAACGTGGCTGCCGTCAACGCTCTCGCTGAGCCAATCATCACAGATTTCTGGTGACACTGCCCCAAAAGGTATCCATGATGAAAAAACGCACGGCATCTACGAGAGGCCATCGCCATCAATGATGCCATGCGGAAATGAAAAACCCCTGCAAACCCTAGCGTCACCCCAACCGGTATGAGCCTACTAGACAAATCTGAAGCGATACGGATTATCACGCCGTCACAGTTTACGGAAATCAAACCGAAAATTGACAGCCTTAGCGCGGCGCTCCGTTGCAACGAGGGAGCCAAATACGTCTCAGGTACCGGCTACAATATGGACGCCGATAATTATAAGAACTCGGTGGAATATGCGACCGCGCTGTATGCGGCAATCTGCTTTGCGCAAGACACCATCCACGACAACCTGGATAAATACAATCTGATGGTGCTGCGGGACTGCGCGGTCAACAGCAGCGATACATATACTTACCAGCAAGGGGAAGACAAATATGTTACGTTGCCCAAATGCAATGCGCTGGGAGGCGAAGCCAAGGTTGTACATTATACCAGTATGAATGACAGCGCGATCAATCTTGCCGCGAAGGTGGTTAATTGGATCTTGAACGCTTGAGTCGACCCAGGCACGAGCAAAACGCTAAACAGATTATCCCTCGTTCCCAAGTTGCACTTGGGAATGCCTTGTCTGCGAAGTTGCACTTCGTCTGGAGGGCGCGCAGAGGCAGGGCAACTGCCCGGACCAGTGCGTTCCCAAGGGCAACTTGGGAACGAGGGAGGCGGAGGAACGAGGGAGGCGGAGGAGGTTGCTTAATGAACCCGGCGGTTTAGAAGTAAACCCATCATGGCTAACCTGCTCGACCGCATCACCGTTCTGCCGGAGGTTTGTCACGGCAAGCCGACTATTCGCGGGTTGCGCTACCCGGTCGAAACGATCCTGGAGTTATTGAGCGCCGGGATGACTTACGATGAAGTCCTCGCGGACTACGAGGACCTGGAACTCGCCGACATCCACGCCGTGCTGGCTTTTGCCAACCTCCGTCGCTGAGCTTTGGCCGTTAGACGTTCTTCCGTGGTACGCACTGCCACTTGCCGGGATGCGCCAGAGAGCTACCTTGAAAGCATGATTACCCTGGACCACAGGCCTGTTCACTCCGACCCCGAATTGATGGGCGGCACCTTGGTCTTCTGCCACACGCGGGTTCCCGCCCAGACTCAGCTAGGGCCTGTTCACACTAGCGCAGGGCATCGAAGATGAGCGCGAGGTGAACGAA
>CAXUGY010000057.1:0-22014 GCA_964250695.1 uncultured Chthoniobacterales bacterium
TGGTGGCCAAGCCCTACCGGATGGAAGACCTCGCCAAGGCGCTCAACGAGGCGATCCTCGGCACACCCGTAGCAGGGTAAAGAGACGGAACAAAACTAAGGAAGCCCGCGGTAAAACCATCCGTGCAAGGCGAACCGGCCTCGCCTTTTCTTGTGATGATTGTTCATCTACTTCACGTTAGGCCCCAATACTTCTCCGCATGGCCCTGCTCTTTTTCTTTATCAGCTTGGCATACGTTCTCGCCTGTTTTGGTTTGGCTTGCTACAGCTTCTTGGGTTTGTGCATTTGGCCGTTAGCAGCGACGCAGAGTTTTGCCGCAGGCAAACAGCTCCTGATTGTCATTTTTCTGGCTTGCACTGCATTGGTTGGCGGCCTGTATGGGACGGTGGCGGTGGTTACCGTCTGCACCAAAGGGTGGCAAAAACTGTTTACCGCCCACGGGGGGCAAACCACTTTTCTGCTGCTGGTCGCTGCCGCCCTGCCGTTCTGTTTGTGTCGGCACTCTGTCCGTCGTCGCCTTTTTGCCGTCTTTGCTATCGCCTGTCTCAGCCTCTTTGCTTACGGTCGGGCGTTCTTGCTGGTTTCAGCCGGGGCCTAACCAGGCGCTCCAGCCGACCGCCGGGGCGGGGGGCTTTGCTCTGCATTCTTGGCTTGACCTCCGCCCCGGTG
Organism: uncultured Chthoniobacterales bacterium; assembly: GCA_964250695.1. Taxonomy (GTDB): domain Bacteria; phylum Verrucomicrobiota; class Verrucomicrobiia; order Chthoniobacterales; family SZAS-18; genus CAHJWO01. Next base: position 670 of record CAXUGY010000057.1, read on the forward strand.
GCGGCTGAGCTTGGATCGTTAGGCAGCGACGTTCACACCTTTATCATGCCAGCACCAAACGAACCATTGCAGTTAAACGAAGTCGGAGCTTACGGCGATCTCATAGCACGACCCAACCCCGACAACTTGGTGGTTCTTGCGGTGCCACCTTTCGAGTCCATGCTTCCGTTCGTCATCCAGCTCATGTGACCGGCGGCCTTGATGGCGGGGCCACCGATCTCGGTGGCCAGCTTGAAGAGTTTGGCTTGCCGCCGGGCGAGCGGTTCGAGCGCGCCGATGACGCGGCCCATCAGGACGTGCCACACCGCCACCGCGAGCTTGCGCGCCACGGCCACGGCTGCCTTGTTGCCCCCCGCCGTGCCGCCACCGCCAGGCCCCACTTCTGCAAGGGGTTGTCCACGCCCGGGAGCTTGTTGGCTGACTGGACGAGCAACGCCCGGATGGGGCCGCGTCCGTGGCGCTTGAGTGCTCTACCACCCCCCCACTCGCCGCTCCGGCCCACGCTGGGATTAGACCTCTTTCATCATGCGCCTTTGCACACCCTTTTTGTCCTTCTCCTTTTTGCCTTTTCCTTGGCGGCTTGGCGGCTTGGCGGCTTGGCGGGAGGTTTCAGGAAGGGTGAAAGAGGTCTATTGAGTTCCAGGGAGGCCGCCAGCTTCTTGCTCTGGGCGAGGCGAGCGATGTCGCCGATGGCCGCCGCCAGCCCGAAGCAGGTCACCGCCCCAATGCCGCCCAGCGAGCGAGCCGCAGCAGGGTCTCCTCTCCGAGGATCTCTGCGCCATGTACGCCGCAGGCGGGTGCGCCGGGCGCGGGCCGCCACCAACCCCGCGTGCATCCCTTCTAGGAGCGTGTCCGTCTCGTGGGCTTGGGTCGTTAGGCTTATAAACGTCAAGGGACGGCGCGGCAACCGGGCGACCCTAACCCTCGTCCGTCGCCCGCCGATCCTGCCTGATGCCTGCCCGGTGGCGTTTGCCCTGCACCATCCGCCGTTTCACTCCCCGGGGCCGGGGCGCGTTCTGCCGACGGGTCTTCTCCCGGGCATTCACCGTGGCCTGACGCTCGGCGCGCCGGGCGTCCTCGATGGCGTCGAGCAGCCGTTCCCGCGCCAGTTGGCGGTTCATCGCCTGCGAGCGCGAATCCTGCACCGTCACCGCCAGGCCGCTCGGGCGATGCCGCAGCGTCACCGCCGTCGAAACCTTGTTGACGTGCTGCCCGCCCGGCCCGCCCGAGCGCGCGAACGATTCTGCGAAGTCCCCCGCGTCCAGCCCGAGCCGCGCCAGCCGCTGCTGAAAATCCTCCGGCATCGGGACCCCCGGGGGAAACGGCTCAGGGCAGCGTCGTGCGCAGCAGGGTCGCGCCCGGCTCCAGCGGGGTGATCTGCGCCTGCGGCAAGCACGCGGGCACCAGGAAAAAATCGCCCGGCTTGAACGTCTCTCCCGCGCATTCGACCCGCCCGGTCAGACACGTAAAAACGGCGAATCGTCCGCCGGTGTTCGTCAACGCGGCCAAGGGACCGCCGAGCGTCCATTTCTCCACGTGGAAAAACGGGCACGACGCCACGGGTCCCGTCGTTTCCTCCACGCGCGGCAGGAGCGTCGGGCGCACGTCGGCGAAGTCCGTCGATTGCAGCGAATGGTCGATGTGCAGCGTGCGGGGCTTGCCGTCCAGGCCGAGCCGGTTCCAATCGAACACGCGGTAGGTCGTGTCGCTGTTCTGCTGGATTTCGACGATCAGGCAGCCCGCGCCGATGGCGTGGATGCGTCCGCTGGGGATGAAAATGGCGTCGCCTTCCTCCACGGCCACCCGGTGGATCAGGTCGGCGGCGCGGCCCTCGTGCAGCGCGGCCTCGAACTGCGCGCGGTCGGTCGGTTCCGCCAGCCCGGCGAAGACTTCCGCCCCGGCCTCGGCGTGCGCGAGATACCACATCTCGGTCTTGGGTTCGCCGCTGAGCGACGCCGCGAGTTCCGCCGGGGGATGCACTTGCAGCGAAAGCCGCTCCTGCGCGTCGAGCATTTTGACGAGCAGAGGGAACCGCTCGCTCTTGCCCTCCAGGTCCGCCCCGAAGATTTCCGCGCGCCGGTGCGTCCAGAGTTCGTGCAGCGTGTGCCCGCGCAACGGCCCGTCGTGGACGACGCTCTGGGCGTCCTCGCGGTCCACGATCTCCCAGGATTCGCCGATCCGCCCGCCCGGCAGGATTTTCTTCTGGTAGAGGTGTTCGAGTCGGCGTCCCCCCCAGACGCGCTCCATGAAGAGAGGTTCAAAAACGAGCGGGGCTTCGAGGGCAGCGGGGGCGGCGTCGTGGGTCATAACGGGTGCAAAAGATAAGAACGGGACCGGCGCGTCCGCAAGTTTCCCCCGCTCGCGGCAATTGTCCAGTGCCCGCCGATTTTGTCTTGTCAAATGAAGACGCCGGAAAACCTCACGCAAAGCCGCAAAGTTCCAGCAAGGAAGGCAGGGGACGGAAAACGAAATTGCCGAGGTCGCCGCCGTTCTCCGGCTCCTTCTTTTTCTTCCTTGGCGGCTTGGCGGCTTGGCGGGAGGTTTTCTTCCGCCGAAACCCGGAACCGGACACGAGCTTTTCTTTGACAGGCCGCCTGCTCGCCTGTGAGTTGGTCTGTCGCCGTCCTTGCGTTTCCTCTTATGTGGTGGTTTTACCTCGTGTCTCCCGTCGTCGGCTACCTGTTGGGGTCGGTCCCGACGGGCTACCTCGTCGGGCGTGCCCACGGCATCGACATCCGCGAGCACGGCAGCAAGAACATCGGCGCGACCAACGTGGTGCGCGTGCTCGGCAAGAAGCCCGGCTATCTCGTGTTCATCTGCGACGCGCTGAAGGGCTTGCTGGCGGTGCGATTGGTGATTTTCGCCGCTGGCGTTTTGGGGCAGCACCTGCTCGATGCCAGTCTTCGCACCCATGGGATCGCCGATCCCCATTCTCTCGCCCGCACGATGGAGAACGCCCTGAACCTTGTGTCGGTCTCCGGCATCCTCGCCGGGCTGGCGTGCATCCTCGGGCATAATTTCCCGGTCTGGCTGCGGTTCAAGGGTGGCAAGGGGGTGGCGACGACGGTGGGTGTGTTGCTCGGGTTGATGCCGGCGGCGGTGGGCGTCGCGGCGGTCGTCTGGATCGTCACCTATTTCACCAGCCGCTACGTGTCGCTGGCCTCGTTGCTGGGGGCGGCGGTGTTGCCGGTGGCGGTGTGGTGGCTGACCGCGCGTCAGGGTTCGCCCGGCGGGCCGCCGTGGTTGTTCTATTTCTCGTCGCTGGCGGCGGCGCTGATTTTCTGGCGGCACCGGGCAAACATCCAACGTCTGCTCAACGGCACCGAGGCGCGTTTCGGCCGCAAACCGTCCTCGCCGCCGGAACCGTGACATCTTTTCCCCGTGAGTTTCGAGAAGGTTTCCATCCTGGGCGCGGGTAGTTGGGGCACGGCTCTGGCTGTCTGGCTGGCGGCGCGCGGCCAGTCCGTGACTCTGTGGGGCCACGACGCCGATCACATCCGCCGCCTGCGCGAAACGCGCCTGAACGCAACGTATCTGCCCGGCGTCCCTCTGCCGCCGAAGGTTTTCCCGGTGGGAACCCTGGCGGACGTGGCGGGGTCCGATCTGGTGGTGTTCGTCACGCCGTCGCGGGCCTTGCGCGAGGTGGCGGAACAGCTCGCCCCGGTGCCGCTCGCGCCGGGCGCGGTGCTGCTTTCCTGCACGAAGGGCATCGAGTTCGGCAGCGGGCGGCGGATGAGCGAGGTGCTCGCCGATTGCCTGCCGCGTTGCGAAGTCGCCGTGCTGTCCGGCCCCAGCCACGCGGAAGAAGTCGCCCGCCACAGCCCGACGGCCCTCGTCGTGGGCACGCCGGACGCCGGGGTGGCGGCGCGCCTGCAAACCCTCTTCAACGCCGCTGCTCTGCGGGCCTACACCAGCGACGACGTGGCGGGCATCGAACTCGGCGGCGCGCTCAAGAACATTTTCGCCATCGCCGCCGGGGTGAGCGACGGCCTCGGCTTCGGTGACAACGCCAAGGCGGCGCTGGTCACGCGTTCGCTGGCGGAGTTGGTCCGCCTGGGGGTGCGGCTGGGCGGGCGGCGCGAAACGTTCCAGGGCCTGAGCGGGATCGGCGACCTGATGGTGACGTGTTTCAGTCGGCACAGCCGCAACCGGCTGGTCGGCGAGCGCATCGGGCGAGGGGAATCCATCGAGACGATCACCGGTTCGATGCGCATGGTCGCCGAGGGCGTGCCGACGACGCGCAGCGCCTTCGCCTGCGCCCGTGAATACGGGCTGGAAACCCCCGTCATCGACCAGGTGTACGCCGTGCTCTACGAAGGCCGACCCCCGGCGGAGGCGTTGCGTGGGCTGTTCCTGCGCGACCCCCGCCCCGAGAACGACACGGAATAGTCCTCTGGTCGTCCCACCCGCCTATTGAAGTCGGTAGGTTACCGGCACCGCCGTCGTGGCATTCGGCGGACCACTCCACGCGTTTTTCGCGGCGCGGCTGGCGTGGTCGTCGAGCAGCGCGTTGCCCGTCGATTGCACGATGGCGGCGTTGACCACCCGCCCGGAGGCATCCGTCGTGATCCGCACGGTGCCGCTGCCTTGCACATGAGCGAGCCGTAGCGGGGCCGGGTAAGCAGGCCGAGGAGTCATCCAGCGCCCGCCAGCCCGGGAAAGGCCGGTGCCGGGGGTGCCGACCGCCGGGCGATTCGTGGAGACGCCGCGTTGCGCTTGGACAGTGAGCGGTGCGGCCGATGCTGCCGGGCGCGATGGCGTCCGGGAGGCAGCCACGCGGGGCGCAGGGGTCGCCAACGACATCTCGTCCGCGCCGGGTTCGACGGGCGGCGGGGGGTTGTCATCCACCGGCTCGACGATCTTGAGCAGGGGCGGAGGAGCTTCCGGCTCGTTGGGAGGCATCGCCGGTGGCAGAAGATCGCCGGGCGGTTCGGGTTCGCCGAAATCAACCACGGTCACGGTGGATTTCTCCGCCACAGGGTGCGTCGGCCACAGAGCGGCAACCCCGATCAACGACCCGTGAAATAACAACGAACCCGAAAGCGTGAGAATCAAACCACGCTTGCGGCGGGGCGAAGGCTCGAATAATGAGTTCATGAATGATGATACGAAAACCGCGCACCGATTAAACAGCACGCGATTTGGGATTTACACAGGGAACCGGCCTGTTTACTGGAGCTTGTAGGTGAAGGGCACCGTAGTGGTGGCGTTGGGCGGCCCGGACCAGTTTGCCCGTGCGTACCCCGCAATATTGCTATCCAAGATCGCGCTGCCTGCGGATTGGACGATATTTGCGCTCGTCACATGCCCGCCGGCGTCCGTCGTGATCTTCACGCTGCCGCTGCCGACCAAATGGGCCGCCCGAGCTTGATAGGGATACGGCGCCCTCGGCAATTTCCAGCTTCCGCCCAAACGCGCGGCCCCCGGGGTGCCGGTGGTCTTTTCCGCGTGCGGCACACCGCCGACCACCCCTTGTTGGGGACGGTCACCACGCTTGGCGTTGGCCGGAGGCGGGGTGCCTCCGTTCAGTTTGAAGGGCTTCGGCGCTGCCGTCGGCTTCGGGGTGTCCAGGGTCATTTCCGGTTCCTCGGTCGGCGGCGGGGTGTCGTCCGGCGGCGGGGTGTCGTCCGGCGGCGGGGTCGGCTGCTCCGGCGTCGGTTCGGGATCCTCTTTGGGCAGGATCAACTCCTGCACCGGCTCGCCGAGCACCGGACCCGTGTCCAGTTCGGTGATGGTCGGCGGGATTTCCCAGCTTTTGCTGCGCGCGTAAATCTGCGCGATGCCGACCAGCGAGCCTTCCAGAATCAAGGCTCCGACGAAGCAACTGATCAGGTAGCTCCGGCGAAAGCGCCGGGGAGCAAACAGGCTTTCAGACATAGAATGACGGAAACGGTTTGCGGAATTTGGGGATGGTTTGTCGCATGGCCAATCAAGGATTGGCGGCGGGTGGCACCGCAGGAGCCGCGGGGGCCGCTGGGGCGGAGGGCGCTCCGGCGGCATCCGGCACGTCGTGCGTGGTCGGGCGCGGCTTGTTTGGATCGAAGTTGTTATCGTTCTTCACTGCAAAGCTCACCTTGGTGATGCCGAGTTGACGCACGGCGTCCAGGACACTGACCAACTGATCATAGGAAGCATCCTTGTCACAATTGATAAACACTTTGGTCTCATCCTTCGATTTGGCGTAAAAAGGCTGCAACCGACCGGGGATCAGGTCAGCCGCAATCGGGTCTTTGTCCTTGTCGAAATAGATCGCCCCGGTCTTGTCGATGCCGATGGCAATGAAATTTGGCTTTTTGGAAGGGTCGGGCGGAGCGCTTTGCTTGCTCGGGAGCTTGGTCTCGATCTTCTGGAGCTTGATCATGCTCATGCTCACCAACATAAAGCTGGCGAGCAGGAAAAACATGATGTCGATCAGCGGGATGATCTCGATCCGCGCTTTCTTGTGCGGGGTGTGTGAACTGAGCGTCATTGAGCGTGCCGTTTAAGGATTGGTGGCAGGCGCAGCCGGGGCCGCCGGAGCAGGTGCCGCCGCCGTGGAAGGGGCGGAGTTGGGCATGGTCGTCCGCGGCTTGCTGGCGTCGAAGCTGTTCCCCTTGGTCACGGCAAAATTGACGTTTCGGATGCCCGCGCCGCGGACCGCATCCAGCACGGCGACCAGTTGGTTGTAGGTCGCGCCCTTGTCGCAGTTGATGAACACCTTCGTATCGTCCTTCGACTTGGCATAGACTGGCGCCAGCCGGGTAACGACGACATCCACCGCCACCGGGTCCTTGTCCTTGTCGTAGTAGACCTTACCGTCTTTGTCGATGCCGATGACGACGAAATCCGCTTTCTTGACCGCCGTGGAGGTCTTCGACGCGGGGAGCTTCGGCTCCAGCTTTTGGAGTTTCACCATGCTCATGCTCACCAGCATGAAGCTGGCGAGCAGAAAGAACATGATGTCGATCAGCGGGATGATCTCGATCCGCGCTTTCTTATGCGGTGTGTGTGAGTTCAGCGTCATTCTTCTCCTCCCGGCTGAGGTTTTGCAGCATGACTTCGAGGTTCGTGGACGCGGTCTCCAACTCGAACTTCAGACGCTCGACCTTGGAGGTGAAAAAGTTGTACGGAATGAGCGTGCACATGGCGATAGTCAGACCGCAGGCCGTGGCGATGAGCGCCTCGCCGATGCCCGAGGACACGGCGTCCGGGTCGAGACCGTTCTGACCGACCGCGTTGAACGCGCCCATGATGCCCGTCACCGTGCCGAGCAACCCGAGCAGCGGGGCGAGCGTAATGATCGTGTCCATGATCATCAGGAAGCGGCTTGCGCGCTGGATTTCCAGCCCGGACGCCACCTGGAGCGCGCTCTGCATCGTGGTGTGATGATGATTCAACCCGTGCCAGACCGTCCGCAGACGGGGGTCCTGCGAGGTGCGGGCCACCTCGGAAGCCTCCTTGAGGTCGCCATTCTCGATGTGTCCGAACACCTTTTCGAGTTTGGAGCTCTGGCGCAGGGTGTTTTGGCGGAACCACCAGACGGCGCGTTCCAGCACCACCGTCAACGCGATGAGCGAGACGATGAGGATCGGCCACATGACGGGGCCGCCTTTGACGAAATTATCGACAATAAAATTGCCGGTGTGGGATTCATGGAGTCCAGCCGCGAGAATATGCATGGAGGCTACGGTGAGTTAAAAAGGGACCGAAGTTCTTGTTTTCGCGCTCTATTAGCAAATCTCCTGCCACTTTGGAAGGAACCCCCTGCGCCGGAGCCGCTATCGGCCACGGATCGGCGGACCCGTCAGGACAGCCCCGAAGAGTCCGAAGACTCTCCCTGCCAGCGGGCTGTCGTCTGCTGAACGAACGCCTGCAGGCATGGATGGCTTTCCTCGCAAAAAGAGCAATCGTGTGTTTATCGAACCAACGGCCAAAAGAGAGCGTGTCAAATTACCGCCATTAAAAATATTTTCACTGCTCAAAAAGCAACATTAAGAATGAAAATGCTCTCTCCCCCTGCCGACGGCGCTTTGGAGGCTCCGGCGCAAGTCCAAGGGATGTTCAGCCGGATCGCCGGGCGCTACGATTTGGCGAACGCCCTGCTCAGCGGAGGGATGGACTGGTTCTGGCGGCGGCGAGCGGCGCGGATCGTGCAGGGCTGGCGTCCGGCACGGCTGCTGGACCTGGCCACGGGCAGCGGTGTGCTGGCGGCGACGTTGGGGCGGGCGTGCCCGGAGACGACGGTGATCGGCGCGGACTTTTGCCTGCCGATGCTCCAGCGGGCGCGAACCGGGCGGCAATTGCGGCGATTGGTCGTGGCGGATGCGATGCGGCTGCCGTTTGCGGACGGGGCGTTCGATGCCGTGACGGTGGCGTTCGGGCTGCGCAACATGCCGTCGTACCTCGGGGCGTTGCGGGAGATGCGGCGGGTGCTGCCGCCGGGCGGGCACCTGCTGATCCTGGATTTCTCCGTGCCGGGGGGCTGGTGGCGCGGGGCGTACCGTTACTATTTGCACCGCTGGCTGCCCTGGATCGCGGGCGCGGTGTCAGGCGAGCGGGGAGCTTACGAATACCTCGCGGAATCCATTGAGCGGTTCCCGCGTGGCGCGGACATGCTGCGGTTGCTGGAGGAGACCGGGTTCGAGCAAGCGCACGCCGAAGAGTTGACCGGCGGCATCGTCTCGCTCTACACGGCCACGGCGGCGATAGCTATTCCATCCAGTTCAGGAAATTATACTGGGTAGCGATCATCACAATGATCAGCGTGGCCAGCAAGATCACCGGCAACGCGGCGGCGATGGCCAAGACGGTCCACGTGACCAGGCGCGGCAGGGCGGCGCGGGCGGGGGTGTCGGTGGCGGAGATGGTGGCAACGGTGGTCGGTTCCATGGCAAACGGGCGGTTGAAGGGCTGAATTGTTTATAACCCCGGCGCGCGGCGGGACGCAACTGCTTTCGGTCGGCAACGGCGCGCAATGGCCTCGTCAAAAAGCCATCCCTACCCTGGAGAACGACCGGCGCGCCGCGCCTGCTCGGCTAGGGGGCCGGCGTGGCGACGGGCACCGGGATGTCGGCAGGCGTCGAGACCACCGGAGTAGCGACGGGCGTCGGCACAGATGTGGGAGCGGGGAGCGGCGTCGGCTCCGGGGTAGCAGCAACGGCGGGCATCGGCGTCGGCTCTGGCGTGGCGGTCGGTGCGGTGGTGGGAACAGGCGTCGGCGTTGGCTCCGGGGTGGCCGGGGTCGCGGGGGGCATCGGGGTTGGCGCGGGCGTTGCCGGGGCGGTGGTCGGCTCAGGCGTCGGGGTTGCCGCCGGAGTGGGGACTGGCGTGGCAGCGGGCGGAGGCGGCGTTGCCGACGGGACCAGCGGGCCGGTCAAGACCTCGTAGTCCGGCTGGCTGACCAGAAACGCGCCGGGTTTCCCGTCCACCTGCGCGTAGTGCATGGACTCGGGCGTCGCCTTGCCGAGCAGCAGGCGACCGGTGGTCTTCGGATCGCCGGAGGTAGCGAACGCCAAAGTCTCGACGGGTTTGTCCAACCCGAACTCCGGCTGGACCGCGCCCACCCAGCGCACGGCGCGCAACCGGGCCAGCACGTTCCCCACCGATTGCGCTTTCGACGCGTCGAGTTCTCCGGCGGCTTTGTTCGCCAAGGTCCACGCGCCTTTCTCGGGCCGGGTCAACGCGAGGTCGGGGCGGCCGTTGGCTTTGATTTCCAGCGAGACGACCTTGTCCGGGTCGGCCTGAAAAACGGCGACCGGCTGCCAGCCCAGCGGGTCCGCCGGGATGTCGGAGAACAGCGTCTGCGGCACCGAGACCACGAACGGTTCGTCTTCGACCTTGGCGTACACGTTGCCGCCTTCGCTCTTGCCGAACGACACCGTCGCCAAGGGCTTTTCCCCGGCGCTGCTTTCGGCGGTGTTCTCCGAGGCGAACGAGCTGAAACCCACCTGCAAGGCGGGTTTGTCGAGACCATATTTCGCCAGGTCCGACGCGCTGTCGGTGACGAACTCCGTCACGGTGGCGTTGCCGAGCGATTGCATGAGTTGGCCGGGCGCGGCGGCGTCCACGGGCTGGGCGGGTGTCGCGCCGAGCAGCGTCCAGACCTTGTCCTTGCGTGCGAGCGTGAAGGCCGCACCCCCCGCCGGGGTGAGCTTGAGGCGGTCCACGGTGTCCGGGTTCAGGCGGACGAGGTGGTGGTCGCGCAGGTCGTTGGGCTTGAGACTGACGAACGCATTGATGGTGTTGGGCACCGCGTAGATGGACTGGCGCGCGGGCATCCGGGCGTAAACGGTGTCGGCGAGCTTGGGGTCGGGGGTCGGCGCAGGCGAAGCCGCCGGGGTGGGCGTGGCGGGCGCGGGGGTAGCCGGGGCGCCGCCAATCATCAGTTCGACGCCCTTGGGGTCCTGGGTGGTGAAGAGGGTGACGGTGCCGCGCGGCTCGGCGAGACCGTAGGAAGCGGCGTCCGCCTTGTCGTCGGCGACGAAGCTCTTGATGTTGAGGGTCGCCACCTGCGAGACGAGGTCGTTGACCTTGGCGTCGTCGGCGCGCGCGGCGAGGGGCTTGACGAGTTTCCAATGGTCGTTGTCGCGCTGGAGTTCGATCTCCCCGGCGGGATTCTTGACCGTGACTTTGTTCACGTCGGTGGCCAGGAGGTTCGTCAGGCGATGGTCGCGCCAGGAATTCACGTCTTTTTGCAGCAATTTTTTCAGGTCGTCGTTGACCACGAACACGTTGCCGCCGCCGGTGATCTGGAGGTAGACCTTTCCTTCGACGGGGGTCTCGTTGCCGAAGAGAAACTCGACGGTGTGGCCCTTGTTGTCGGTGACGGCGAGCTTTTCGCGCGGGGTTTGCAGGCCGTAGTCCGCGAGCTTGACCTTGGAAAGGAAGCTGGCGGTGATGGTGTCCACCTTGCGCATGGATTCGAGGGTGGTCATGACCTCCTCGATCAGCGGGCCGTCGGCGCGGTCGGCCACGGGGGCGAGCATCTTCCAGTGGTTCTCCTGGCCGCGGTGCAGGTCGATCCTGGTGTCGTGATCGGTGACGGTCAGGCCGTCGATCTGGTTGCGGTCGTAGGCGAAGACGACGCTGGCGTTCTGGCCGAGTTCGCGGGTGCCGGGCCGCTTGTTCTCGTAGAAGTTGAAGTACGCGTAGAGCGCGGCGGCGATGACCAGGAGGACGAGGGTGGGTTTCCAGTTCATGGGGGAAAGTCAAAAGTCAAAATGCAGAAGGCAAAAGTCAGCAAAGGGAAAAAGGAAGGGGCGGCTGCTCGGCGCTCTCTCCGACTTTTGCCTTCTGCATTTGACTTTTGCATTTCAGGTTAGGCCCGCCGCCGCCACCAGACCAGGATGCCCAGCAGCAGGCAGAAGCCGGGGACCGCCAGGACCGACATCCAGAAGATCGTGCCGAGTTGCGGCTCCGTCAGGCTGAGCGAGGAGGTCTTGATTTGTTTGGGCGGGATGCCGATCAGAGCTTCCCGCTCCAGCAGCCAGTTGATGCCGTTGAGGAAGAAGCTGGCGGAGGCCTCGGTGAGGCTCTTGTTTTCGACGAACACCGCGTTGCTGACCACGATCATGCGCGCGGCGTTGGTCTGCACGCGCTTGTCGCCGACAGCCCCCTTCTGCACGGTGGCGGCGGCGTAGACCGGCGCGGCCGTGTCGCGGCCCTCGTCGAAGTAGACGCCGGTGCCGTCCTGGATGTTTTCCTCGATGTTCTTGTAATCGGTCTCGCCCCAGAAACCCGGCAGAGCCTGGAGCAGCGGCTCGACGTGGACGTTGGCGGGAGCCACGCGCGCGGCGTCGAGGGTGAGCGACTGCGTGGCCCCGGGCAGGATGACCGTGACGCCTGCGAGCGCCTGCGCGACGGGCGTGCTGCCGGTGGCGTTGAGGTAGCTGTCGCGCATGATGCCGATGACGTTGCCCGCCATCTGGCGCGCGCCGATGAGCCGGTCGTCGTCCGCCCGGATGCCCACCGTGTTGAGGAACCCGGCGAGGTTGGGCGTGGCGGCGTCGGGGCTGAGCAGGATCATGATGCGCCCGCCCTTGCCCCAGTAGTCGCCCAGCAGCTTGATCTCGCGTTCGCTCAGGTCGTACTTCGGCCCGAAGAAGATCAGCATCCCGGCGTCGGCGGGCACGGCTTCGACGTTGAGCAGGTTGATCTCGGTGGTGGTGAGGTGGTCGCCGTCGAAGATGGTGCCCAGGACCTTGAGGGCTTTATCCGCGCCGACGGCCTGTTCGCCGTGGCCTTGCGCGTAGTAGACGACGCTCTTCTTGCCCTCGGTCACTTCCAGCAACGCGCTGGTGATGGCCTGTTCGCCGGTGAACCCGGTGATCTGCGGCGGCTGCCCGTACTCCGCGCCGGAGCGGTCCACCTCGGCGAGCTTATCCTCGGTGATGATCTTGGTGTGATTGTCGCCGCCGTCCACGATGAGGACGTTCTCCTGCTGGACGAGCTTGTACCTGGTCTGCACCTCGCCGGCCCGGGTGACGTTGCGCAGCGGATCGACCTGCTCGATGCTCACGAACTTGGGCTGCGCCGAACGGTATTCCTCGACCAGATTGGACGCGTCGATCTGCAAGGGCGACGTGGCCGGATTCATGTAGACGATCAGCTTGACCGGCTTGTTGAGCGTGCCGAGGAATTGTTTGGTGCGCGGGCTGAGCGCGTACTTGCGGTCGCGCGAGAAGTCGAACCGGTGGAAGTGTTTGTACGCGTAGCCGTTGACCGCGATGACGATGAACGTCAGCAGGGCCATCTGGATGAGGACGTTCGCGCCGATCTGCAACCGCCGCAGGAACCCGGCGGGACGCACCGGGCGGGGGGGGGCGGGGGCGGGAGACGGCGCGGGAACGGCTTCGGGCGAAGGTTCGACGGGAGTGGCGGCGGCCATACTGGGAAAAGCTAGGGACTCGGAAGACGTTTTACGCCTTCCACTTGCGGAACTGGAAGATGTGGAAGGTCAGGAACTGGATCAGGATCGTCAGGCTCAGGTAATAGACGACGGGACGCGTGTCGATGAGGCCGCGCGAGTAGCTGGCGAGGTGTTCGTAGCTGGAAAAATAGGCGACGAAATCCCGGAACGCCTGGGTGGCGGTGCCGGTGCGCGAGGCGATGACCCCGGTAAAGAACATCAGCACCACCAGCACCAGCGCGATGATCGCGGCGATGATCTGGTTGCGCGTGACGACCGACGCCAGACAGCCCAGCGACAGGTAGAACGCGCCCATGAGCACCAGCATGAAATAGCTGCCCAGGTAGGACCCCAGGCTGGCGGCGGCGGGCTGGCCGCTGACGTACTGGAAGATGGCGAAGTAAAGCGTCGTCGGCGCCCAGAGCACGACGTAAAAGAGGAGCGACCCGGCGAACTTGGAGCCGACGACCTGCCAATCTTCCACGGGCGCGGTCATGAGCGTCTCGATGGTGCCCGACTTAAACTCTTCCGAGTAGAGGCGCATCGTGATGAGCGGGATCATCGGGATGAAGCCGAACCAGAAAATGGCGATGCCGAAGAAACCTTCGATCATCGTGATTTCCGACGGGCCTTTGTTGAGCAACGTGGTGACGACGTAGGCGTTGTAGCCGGTCAACGCCAGGAAGAAGCACAGGACCACGTAGGCGATGGGCGAGTAGAAGTAGGACTTCATCTCGCGTTCGAGGAGGACGAGGAAGGTACGCATGGAAAGGGAAAGGGGCGGCGGGACTAGAATTCTATCATCCTGAGCGGTAGGACGCTCCGCGTGGGGTTACTCCGCGTGGGTGATTTCCACGAACACGTCTTCGAGCGTGGCGCGGCGGCGGGCGAGTTCGCGCAGGGTCCATCGGCGGTCCACCGCGAGACGGTACAGTTCCGTGCGAGGATCGACCCCGGCTTCCACACGCAGGTCAAAGGAGCGGAAACCATCCTTGTCGGGCAGGTTTTCCGTGGGTTTGGCAGCGGTAGGGGCAATCGTTGCCGCCGCGGCGTGCTCGAACGTCACCTCCTTGATGCCGACGACCTTCTGGAGTTGTTCGACGCCGTTATCCTGGCCCGTGTTGACCTCCAACCGGATGTTGCCGACGCTGCGGAGCTGGCTGAGCAAATTGGCGGGCGTGTCGCTGGCTTCGATGCGCCCTTTGTGCAAGATGATGACCCGTGAACAGGTCATTTCCACCTCAGGCAGGATGTGCGTCGAGAGCAGGATCGTGTGCCGCTGGCCCAGGTTTTTGATGAGGTCGCGCACCTGCCGGATCTGGTTCGGGTCGAGGCCGATGGTCGGCTCGTCGAGGATGAGCAGGTCCGGCTCGGCGACGAGGGCTTCGGCCAGCCCGACGCGCTGGCGGTAGCCTTTGGACAGGTTGCCGATGATTTTCTTCTGCACGTCGTTGAGGCTGGTCAATTCCTTGACCTCGCCGACACGCATCTTGAGCTTCTTGCCGCTGAGTCCCTTGAGCGCGGCGCGGTGTTCCAGGTATTCGTTGACGCGCATCTCGGTGTAGAGCGGCACGTTTTCCGGCATGTAGCCGAGGTGCTGGCGCACCTGCATGGACTGCGTAAACACGTCGTAACCGGCCACGCTGGCCCGTCCGCCCGTGGCGGGCAGGAAGCAGGACAGGATGCGCATGGTCGTGCTCTTGCCCGCGCCGTTGGGCCCGAGGAAGCCGACGATTTCGCCGCGTTCGACCTCGAAGGACAGGTCTTTGACCGCCGTGTAACCGGCGTAACGCTTGGTGAGGTTTTCGACTTTGATCATCGTGATGGGGAACTTACAGACAGCACGAGCATTGCAAGCGTTGAAATTTTTTCACCCGGGTGGTGCGGTCAGGGGAAAAAGTCCGCAGATTCCGCAGATTGGGAAAAGGCAGAGACAAAAGAATGACCAAACTGTTTTCTGGAATCTGCGGAATCTGCGGACAAATCCTACTCGCCGCGCGCCGTGAGCGTCACCGTGCCGACCTGCGGGGCGCGTCCGCCGTTGCGCGGCGAGAGCGAGCCCAGGCCGACGACGAAATCCACCGCCGTGCCGCCCTCCACGTCTTTGAGCAGCGCGTCGAGCCGGGCGGGGCTGGTCACGTCGTAGGTGCCGACCTTGTAAATGATCATCCCCTGCCGGAAGCCGCCCTGCGCCGCCGGGCTGCCGCGCTCCACGTCGCTCACGAGCACGCCCGTTGCGCCGCTGGCGCCGAACGCCCGGGCCAGGTCCGGGGTGAGCGTTTGCAGTTGCAGGCCGAACAACCGCCGGGCGTTGGGCGTGCCCTCGGCGGCGGCCTGCGCGCGCCGGGCGGCCTGCGGATTCGTTTCGGCGTCGCGGAACTCCGCGATCTTCGCCGCCACGGTGCTCGCGGCGATGGCGAACCCGAGGCCCTGCGTCGGCGTGCCCTGCGGGGTGAACGCCAGTTTGACCGAAGAAACGCCCACCAGCCGCCCGGCGAGGTCGATCAGCGGGCCGCCCGAGTTGCCGGGGTTGATGGCGGCATCCGTCTGGACGAGGTGGGTGTAGACGGTGTTTTCGATGGTGATCTCGCGGTCCTTGGCGCTGAGGATGCCCCGGGCGACGCTGGAGTTGTAGCCGAGCGGATTGCCCAGCACGAGCACGGTCTGGCCGAGCAGGGCGGGCGAAACGTTGTTGAGGTTGATGAACGGGAACGGTTTCGTGCGGTCCCGGGCGTCGAGGCGGATGAGCGCGAGGTCGGCCCTGGCGTCGCCCGCGACGTAGTGGGCGGGGTAGCTCGTGCCGTCGGCGAACGTGACCTGGATTTTCAGGTCGGCGGCGCGCTCGACGACGTGTTCGTTGGTGACGATGGAGCCCTTGGCGTCGATCAGGAAGCCCGAGCCGAGGCTCTGGACCTTTTGCTGCAACTCGCGCGGACGGCGGTTGGTGGGCTGGTCGAAAAACTGGTTGAAGAACTGGTCGAACGGGTCTTGCACCTGCTGGCGGACGATGCGTTCGGTGGCGATGTTGACCACGGCGGGCAGCACCTTGGCCACGGCGACGACCGCCGGCTCCGTGGCGGGATCGAACTCCGGCGGGGGTGGGGGCGGCTTGACCTCCTGCGCCCGGGCGGCGCTGAGTGTCAGAGATAGCCCGAGGAACGCGGGGAGAAAACGGCGGCGCATGGCTTCGGAGGGGAAAAGCCAATATCGCGCGGGGGGCGGGCTGTCAAATTTGGGCGTCCCCACCGGCGTGTCCTCCCGCGACTTTCCCTCGTTCCCAAGTTGCGCTTGGGAATGCCCTTGTCCGCGAAGTCGTGCTTCGCCAGAGAGTGGCAGGGAAGCCCGGCTTCCCGAATCCGCGCTTGATTTTTCGGCGGGCGCGCTTAGACTTTCAGCCCTTTTGCGCTGATCTCATTCTTATTTGCCAGCTTCCGCTTTTCCCTTCGCGCCGAAAGGAACATCCATGAGACCCTCCTCCGCCAGTCCGTCGAACGCCGCCTTGATCGAAGAGTATTCCGCGCTGTGGCAGAAGGACCCGGCTTCGGTCGATGAAAAGTGGGCGGCGTTTTTCGAGGGGTTCGCGCTCGGCTGCGCTGCCCCGCCCCGCGCGGGTGGCACGACGGCAACCGCCCTCCCCCAGCAGGCCGCGCCGGATGTCGGCGGGGCGTCGCGGTTGGAAATGCGCGTCGATGACATGGTGCGCGCTTACCGCGAACTCGGGCACACCCTGGCCCAACTCGACCCGCTGGGCACCCCGCGCCCGGAGCAATCCCTTTTGACCCTGGAGGCGTTCGGCTTCGGGGAAGCCGATCTCGACCAGATCGTGTCGTCGCGGTATTTCATGGGCGGCAAGGGGATGCGCCTGCGCGACATGGTCGCCGCGCTGCAACGCATCTACACCGGGACCATCGGCGCGGAGTTCATGCACATCGCCAACGCCAAGGTGCGCAACTGGGTGCGCGAACGCATCGAATCCTACCCGGAAGCCCCCGCGCCGGAACCCGCCGCCCAACGCGACATCTTGAAGCATCTGCTCACCGCCGAAACGTTCGAGCGGTTTTTGCACACGCGCTACGTCGGCCAGAAGCGGTTTTCGCTTGAAGGCGGCGAGACCCTGATGCCGCTGCTCGAAACGATCCTGGGCCGTTGCCCGGCGCTGGGCATCCAGGAAATTGTCATGGGCATGGCCCACCGGGGACGGCTCAACGTGCTGGCGAATTTCCTCAAGAAGCCGGTGGAAATGATTTTCACGGAGTTCTCCGAGAACTACACGCCCAACCTCACCAACGGGGACGGCGACGTGAAATACCACCTCGGCTACGAGACCCGGCGCGACCTGGGCGATGGGCACGAGGTGGGCGTCCGGCTGGCGAGCAACCCGAGCCACCTGGAATTCGTCGATCCCGTCGTGGAAGGCAAAGCGCGCGCCCGGCAGCGCATCCTGGAGGATACCGTCGAGCGCAAGAAAGTGCTGCCGCTGCTGCTGCACGGCGACGCGGCGTTCATCGGGCAGGGGATCGTGGCGGAAACGCTGAACCTCTCCCAACTGCCCGGCTACAGCACGGGTGGCACGGTGCACATCGTCATCAACAACCAGATCGGCTTCACCACGCTCCCGGCGGATTCGCGTTCGTCGCTCTATTGCACGGACGTGGCCAAGACGATTGACGCCCCGGTGTTCCACGTCAACGGCGACGACCCGGAAGCGGTCTGTTTCGTCGGCGCCCTCGCGGCGGATTTCCGGCAGGAGTTCCGGCGGGATGTCGTGATCGACATGTATTGCTACCGGCGCTACGGGCACAACGAGGGCGACGAACCCAGCTACACCCAGCCCGACCTCTACGCGCACATCGGCCAGCAGCCCGGCGTGGCCACGCTCTACCGCGACCGGTTGGCCAGGGAAAACCGCGTGTCCGCCGAGGATGCCGCCGCGTTGCTCAAGGAGTACGAAGCCGCCTGCGAATCGGCGCTTTCGGCGGTCAAGGGAGAGGCGGCTGAGCAGGCCAAAGCGGGTTCGCGGAAATCGTTCGCCGGTTCGACCGCCGTCTTCCAGCCGCCGTATTCCCACGCGCCCGTGGACACGGCGATCACGCCGCAAACCCTCGAAAAGATTGCCCGGGCGGTGGCGCACGTGCCGGACACGATCAAACTGCTGCCCAAGCTCAAACGCACCCTCCTCGACCGTCGCCAGCAGGTGTTCGAAGCGGGCGGGCCTTACGATTGGTCGTTCGCCGAGACGCTGGCGTTCGGGTCGCTGCTGCTCGACGGCAAGCCCGTGCGTCTGAGCGGCCAGGACAGCCGGCGCGGGACGTTCTCCCAGCGCCTGAGCGTGCTGTACGACATGGAGAACCGCGAACGGTACATCCCGCTCAACAACCTCGCCGACGGGCAGGCGCGGTACTGCGTCTACAACTCGCCGCTGAGCGAGGCGGCGGTGCTCGGGTTCGATTACGGGTATTCTCTCGATTACCCGGACATGCTGTGCCTGTGGGAAGCGCAATTCGGCGATTTCATGAACGGCGCGCAGACGATCATCGACCAGTTCATCGTGTCGTCGGAATCCAAGTGGCAGCGGCCCAGCGGGATCGTGCTGCTGTTGCCGCACGGCTACGAAGGCCAGGGACCGGAGCATTCCAGCGGCCGGGTGGAGCGGTTTTTGCAGGCGTGCGCCGAGGACAACATCCAGGTGTGCAACCTGTCCACGCCCGCGCAATATTTTCACGTGTTGCGCCGTCAGATGATGCGGCCATTCCGCAAACCGCTGGTCATCATGACGCCCAAGAGCTTGCTGCGTTCGGAGGCCGCGGTGTCTTTCAACGACGATTTCACCAAGGCACGTTTTTCGGAAGTGCTGGAAACCTCCGCCCCGGCGGGTGCGGCGCAGGCGAAGCGGGTCATTTTCTGCACCGGCAAGGTGTATTACGATTTGCTCAAGGCGCGCGACACGAACAAGTCCGACGACACGGCGCTGGTGCGGATCGAGCAACTTTATCCGTTGAACACGGAGATGCTGAAAACGGTGCTTGCTCCCTACACCAAGGCGGAAAGCTGGGTATGGTGCCAGGAGGAATCGCAGAACATGGGCGCGTGGAGCTTCATCGCGCCGCTGCTGGTGGAACTGCTGCCGACGGGCAAAAAGCTCGTTTACGCAGGCCGCAACGCCAGCGCCAGCCCGGCGGTCGGCGCGAAGACGCTCCACGACCGCGAGCAAAAGCAGCTCGTAGCCGAGGCGTTCGGTGGATAGGGCCAACTATTCGGGAGGTCGTAGCCATGGCGGAATACTCCGTGTTCATCAGTCACAGCGGGTCTGATACCTGGGTCGCCCGACAAATTTCTCAAGGGTGCATCCAAAGCGGGGCAGACACCTTTCTCGATGAAGCAGAAATTGCCGTCGGTGCAGATTTCGAGACGGTGATCCTTCTGGCTCTTCATAAAGCCTCTGAATTGCTGGTGCTAATCACCCCATGGGCCCTTGAACGTCCGTACGTGTGGCTGGAAATCGGAGCGGCATGGAGCCGCCAAATACCAATAATTGTGGTGCTACACGGAATCTCTCCTGCTACATTCCAAGAGCGACCGGGTATACCAGTGTTGCTCAAACAACGCAATCTACTGGATATCAACTCCCTGGACCGCTATTTTGGCGAGTTGAAGCTGCGTGCGGCCAGCAACCAAAAGGTGATCGAATCCTGATGAAAATCTTTCTTTCGTATGCGATCGCTGATCGTCAATGGGCTAACGCGCTTGAATCCGCGCTAAGGGTTCATGGACTGGAAGTCAGCGATTGGCCAAGTGATTTTAAGATTGGTGGTGACTTAGAGGAGCATTTTCGACGCAGAATAGAAGCCGTCGATTTGGTAGTGCCCATCCTGACGGAACAATCAGTTCACAGCCCGCACGTTATGTTCGAGCTTGGCGCAGCTAAAGCCTTGGGAAAGCAGGTCATTCCGGTCGTCAAGGCAAGTGAATTTTCCCAAATTCCACCCCGGTTGATTGGCCAAACTTTCATCAAGGCAAATTCACCTATCGACGCCGCAGACCAAATTAAACGGTTTGCATCCCAGCGATTAGCTGAAGCATAATTCTCGCGTTGTCCTCAGAGGCTCCCCAATGCGCCGAGCTTGAGGACCGTGTTCCAATTTCGGCCCGTGGCGGTCTGGTTGAACCTTGCGCCCATCAGGACGCCGGCCATTTTCGAGTCGCCGATGCCGTTGGGGAAGTTGGCGTAGAGTTGCCTGCCGTCGGGATGGATGCGTTCGGAGGCGATCATGGTGGTGCGGACGACTTGTAAAGCCTCGCGGGTCGGCGGTTCCCGGAAAAACACCACCATCAGGCGGCCCGGCAAATCCCTGGCCGCTTCGGGAAACGGGTTGCGGGCGATCACCTCCGACCATTCAGCCTCCGAGCGCAGCAGGAATTTCGTGCTCAGGCCGAGACGTTTGGCGGCCTGTACGTCCAGAAAAGTTTCGAGCGCCGCGTCGTCGCGTTTGCCGTCGCTGCGGAACACGAGGTTGCCGCTCTGGAGCAGGGTGCGCGCTGCCGTGAAACCGATGGCTTCGACGAAGGCCCGCAGTTCGGCCATCACCACCTTTTTGTTGCCGCCGACGTTGATGCCGCGCAGGAGGGCGAGGTGCGTTTTCACCGGCGGAGGTTATCGCCGGATGGACGAGCGATGTCCAGCCGGGAGCGAGTTTTGAAACTTGCGCTTGAAGGGACCCCCTTCCTCTTGTTTCGTGAGACGATCCCCTTTTCGCCATGAGCATCGAAGTCAAAATCCCCTCGGTCGGTGAGTCCATTTCCAGCGGCATCATCGCCGTCTGGCACAAGAAAGACGGCGAGCAGGTGCAGGCCAACGAACCGCTGTTGACCCTGGAGACAGATAAAGTATCCACCGAGATCGGAGCGACCGCCACGGGTCGGCTGACCTTGCAAGCTCAAGAGGGTGACGAGGTGAAGATCGGGCAGGTGGTCGCCACCATCGAAGAAGGCGCGGCGGTTCCGGCGGCAGCGTCGCCCGCGCCGAACAAGGTGGCCCCCGCGCCCGAAGCCGCCCCGCAGGAGACGGTGCAGGCCAAGGCGCAAAATCTCGCCGACGCCGAGGGCGGCAACGGCAACGGCAGCGACGGGTTGCCGCTTTCGCCCGCCGTGCGCCGTCTCATGGAAGAGGAGCGCGTCTCGCCCGCCGAGGTCACCGGCACCGGCAAAGGGGGCCGCGCCACGAAGGGCGACGTGCTCGGCGTGCTCGAAAACCGGCGGCCCGCGCCCGCGCCGGTGCCGTCCCCTGCCCCGGTGACCGCGCCCGCTGCCCCGGCGGTGGCCGTGGCCAAACCCCCGGTGCCGGAGGGGCGCACCACCCGCCGCAAGCTCAGTCCCCTGCGGCGCAAGATCGCGGCCCAACTCGTCATGGCGCAGCAGACCGCCGCCATCCTGACGACCTTCAACGAATGCGACATGAGCGG
>CAXUGY010000058.1:0-21543 GCA_964250695.1 uncultured Chthoniobacterales bacterium
TCATTTCCGGCGCGATCTCGTAGACCATCGACTGGAGTTCGTCGTTGGTCAGCGGGGGGTAATCCACGCGGATGAGGTCCCCGTTGATCCGCAGCATTGGCGGGTTGCTCGTGGAAAGGTGAAGGTCCGAGGCTTTCTGCTCGGACATCAATTTGAAGAAGGCGTCGATCCTGGCCATAAGCGTTGCGGTCTGTGGCTCAGGGTAGCTGGATTAATGCCACCAGCGGCGGCGGGACGGACTTGCCCGAAGAATCCTCACGCAAAAGCGCAAAGCCGCAAAGGAAGAGGAGGAGGGCGGGGATTTGCAGGGGACGCCGCCACCGGGTAGTCCCGGCGTTTTACAACCGGCTGGCTCCGCCCGTGCGCGGACGGTGCGCCAACACCTGCTTGAGTTGAAGGATCAACTTCTCGCGGTTATACGGCTTGGGCAGAAACCCGCTCAAGCCGCGCGCAAGCATCTGGCTGAGCTTTTCCGGGTGCGAAAACCCGCTGCTGATGACTACCGCCACGTGGGGATTGATGGCCTGCAATTCGTCGAAAATGAGTTCGCCGCTCATCATCGGCATGCTGAAATCCAGCACGACCAGATCAATCGCCGCCCAGAGCCGCGCGTAGATGGAGATCGCCTCAAACGCGTCCCGCACGCTGAGCACGCGGTAATCCTCGTCGGTGAGCATCGTCTCGATTTCGTGCAGCGACGCGGCGTCATGGTCGGCAATGAGCACCAACTCATGCATGCCCGTGGGGTTGGCCATGGTGATCTGCTCCATCTGCGTCGGCGGACGAACGGTCGGCAAGGGTGGCGCGACGACCGGCTCGGGCGGACGGGCGGCGGCCTCCTCCGCGAGCCGTGCTTCTTCCAACGCGGCCCGGTGCGCGTCGTCGAGCCGGGTCAGCGCCTTGGAGTTGAGCACCCGCGCATCCCGCACGGTGGTCACGATGTGCTCCAGCAGCCCCTGCAAACGGGGGTCGTCCCGGTTGACGAGGTCGTTGTAGGGCCGGAAATCCGCCATGCCGCGCAGCAAACCGTCGATCTCTTTTAACGCGACCTGCAACCACTCGGCATCCTGGATGGAGAGCATAGGGGGAGAGATGAAACCGGACCGCGCGCCGTCCGCTGGGGCGTCAGCCGATGTTCACGTCAAAGAAATCACGAAACACCTGCCGGTAAACCGCCCGCTTCATTTCAGGCAGCCACTTTAAGCGGAAGGCCGCCGGTTCGAGCCAGCGGACGGCTCGAAATTCCGGGTGGGCGGTCGCCACATTGACGGCTGCTTCCGCCACGGTGAGGCGGAGCAGAAAATAATGTTGCTCCTGGCCTTGAAAGCCCTTTTTTGTGATTCCAGGGGGGAACAAATAGCGGTACGGACCCCGGCGATCCAAGATCGCGTAGTCCGCGGGCGCGAGCGAAAGTTCTTCCAGGATTTCGCGGTGCAGGCCCGCTTCAGGAGACTCGCCGGGGTCTAACCCGCCCTGCGGAAACTGCCAGGATTCCCGCTGGTCCAACCGTTCGCCCAGCAGAATTCGTCCCCCCTCGTTTTGCAAGATGGCGGCAACGTTTGGCCGGTATGCCGGGGCCAAGCTCCCTGCAAAAGACGGCTCGACTGGCGGGGAGAACGTTTTCATGAGCCGCGTGACATGCAACCACACAAAAGGCGCGTCGGCGGGCGGACAATACCCGGTAAAGCCGGATTCTGTCCACTCGTCCGACGCGCCAAAAGGCGGATAGCTTATTTGCTGGCGTGGTCCACCTGCACCGGCGCCGAGACGTAGGCTACCTGAGTGGTGGTGCTCACTTTCGTGGCGTCAGCCTTCTTGATGCCGGCGCTGGCCGTGCAGCCGACGTTTAGCAGGATGGCAGCAACGAACAGCGTGGAGATAGTGATGATTTTTTTCATGGGATGTTGTTCAGGTGTCTGATGGAATCGCGGCAGGCGCGCGAACTGCGTTTACAGTTTTTTCAGGGGCGGAGTTTGACGTGACCGTAACGGCCGCCGCCTTAGCGGGCCGGGCGGTGTGCAGACTGGTCCAGACCGCGCCGCCGAGGTCCAGGGCAGCAACCATGACAGCGTAAAGAGTGACGACGAAAAAGGTTTTCATGAACCGGGGAGGTGGCTTGGAAAGATTTCGTAGCAGAGACCAGGCCCGGTCCGGTGGAAAATCATTTTTTCACGGCTTCGGGTCGGCCAATGCTGTGATATTCGAAGCCCAGATGGTGCATCGAGTTGGGGTCGAGCAGGTTGCGTCCGTCGAACACGAGCGGAGAAAGCATGGCTTCCTTGAGTTGATTGAGATCGACCTTGGTGAATTCCGTCCATTCGGTGGCGATGATCAACGCCTCCGCGCCCCGGGCCGCTTCCAGCGCGGAATCCACCAGTTTGGCCTCGGGGACCAGCTTGAACGAGCGGACGTTGTCCATGCCCTTGGGGTCGTAGGCCGTGACGTGCGCGCCCTCCGTGAGCAGGTCTTTGATCAGGTCAATGGAGACGGAGGAACGGATGTCGTCCGTGTCGCCCTTGAAGGTCAGGCCCCAGACGGCGATTTTCTTGTCCTTCAGAATCCAGAGCCGGTCGCGCAGGGTCTTGAGGAAACGTTCGCGCTGACCGGCGTTGATGCGCTGCACTTCCTTGAGCAGCGTGAACGGCACGCCGAGCTGGTCGCTGATGGCGATGAACGCGGCGATGTCCTTGGGGAAGCACGAGCCGCCGTAGCCCAGCCCGGCGTTGAGGAAATTGCGCCCGATGCGCTTGTCCATGCCGATGCCGTCGGCCACTTTTTCCACGTCCGCGCCGCTGGCCTCGCAGATGGCGCTGACGGCGTTGATGTAGCTGATCTTGAGGGCGAGGAAACTGTTGGCGGCGTGCTTGATGAGTTCGGCGCTGTTGATGTCGGTCACCAGGATCGGGGCCATGAACGGCTCGTAGAGCTTTTTCATGAGGTTGAGCGCCCGCTCGCTCTTGGAGCCGACGACGATGCGGTCCGGGTGCATCAGGTCGCTCACGGCGCAGCCTTCGCGCAGGAACTCGGGGTTGCTGACCACGTCGAATTCCACGTCCTTCTGGCCGTAGCGTTTGATGGTTTCGGCCACCTTGTCGCCCGTCTTGACCGGCACGGTGCTCTTGTCCACGACGACGCGGTACTGGCCCGGCTTGAGCACGGCGGAAATGTCGCGCGCCACGCGTTCGATGTAGCTCAGGTCCACGCTGCCGTCGGCCTGCGGCGGGGTGGGCACGGCGATGAACACGACCTCCGAATGGTCCACGCCGTCCTCGATGCTGCTGGTGAAGCGCAGCCGCCCGGCGGCGACGTTGCGTTGGACGACTTCCTCCAGGCCCGGCTCGTAGATGGGGATGCGCCCGGCTTGCAGGGCGTCCACTTTGCGCTGGTCGTTGTCCACGCAGATGACGTTGTGGCCCACTTCCGCAAAACACGCCCCGCTGACGAGGCCCACGTAGCCGCTGCCGACGATTGAGAGATCCATAAAAAAAGTAAGAGGAAACGATTGACGCCCAGAGCCTGAGCAAGATGCGTTCTAGCCGAATCCCGGCGGTTCGACAACCGGGAAAAACACTTTTCACCCGCCGCCGCGCTTTGACAAACGGTGGGAGCGTGTCTCAGTGTGGGCAGGTGGCTGCCTCCCTGACGATGCCCGCCGCCCCGCCTGCCAGACCCTCGATCCCGACTCCCAAACCCGTTGACATGAAAAAACTCCTGCCCCTGACCTGCGTGCTCCTTTCCCTGGGAGCGGCCGTGCGGATGTACGCCGAAAATACCGCCGGTCCCACCACCCAGAAAGAGAAGCTCAGCTACGCGCTGGGCATGAACTTCGCGCAGACGATGAAGACCCGGGGCGTCGAGATCGACCCCGTGATGTTCACCGCCGCGATGCGCGACGTGACGACCGGCGGCAAGTTGCAGATGACCGAAGCCCAGACCCGCGAAACCTTCGAGGCCGTGGACAAGGACCTGCAAGCCAAACAACAGGCGGCCACCAAGCCGTTGATGGACAAGAACAAGGCCACCGGCTCGGCCTACCTCATCGCCAACAAGGCCAAGCCCGGAGTACAAACCCTGCCCAGCGGATTGCAGTACAAAGTGCTGACCGAGGGTGCGGGCGCGTCGCCCAAGCCGACCGACACCGTGACCGTGAAGTACGCGGGCACGTTGATCGACGGCACGGCGTTCGACAGTTCCGATAAGCAGCCCGGCGGCACCGTGAGTTTCCCGGTCAACGGCGTGATCCCCGGCTGGACCGAAGCCCTTCAGAAAATGAAGATCGGCTCGAAGTGGCAGCTTTTCATTCCGTCCGACCTCGCCTACGGCGACAATGGCCGCCCGCCGGTGATTCCGCCCGCCGCGACGTTGTTGTTCGACGTGGAACTGGTGAAGATCGGCGGTTCCGCCGGCGAGTAATGGTTTGAAGGCCGCCTACCTCTTTTCGCGTTATCCCGTGCCTTCGCAGACGTTCTGCGACACGGAAATCCGCGCTTTGGAGGTGGCGGGCTTCGCGGTGGAAATCTACGCGTGCAGCCCGCCGACGACCTCGTTTCGCCACGGGGTCGAGGACTGGCCCAAAGCGCGCGTTTCCTACGCACCGCCGCCGGACGGCCTCGCGTGGTGGGAGGCGTCGGCGCGGCGTGACGGGCGTTGGCCCGCCGCGACGATTGCCCGTCACGAGGCGGAGTACGGCCCGCGCTACGAACCGGCCAAGCGCGCACGGCACGCGCTCTATTTCGCCGATTTATTGCGGCGGCAGGGCGTGGAGCATCTGCACGTCCACTTTGCGAACCGTGCGACCCACGCGGCGTTGTTCATCCACGAGTTGACGGGCATTTCGTTCAGCTTCACGGCGCACGCGCAGGATTTTCTCGTCGATCTGGGCAGCGACGCGCTGCTGGGAGAAATGTGTGAGAAGGCCGCGTTCGTCGTGGCGGTCAGCGAGTGGAGTCGGCGCGCGCTGATCGAAAAATGTCCGTCCGCCGAGGCAAAGGTTCACCGGGTGTACAACGGCCTGCCGCTGGACCGCTGGCCGCCGCCACACGGCCATTCGCCGCACGATTCCCCCCTGCGGATTTTCAGCGTCGGTCGGCTCATCGGTTTCAAGGGGTTCACCGATCTCATCGCTGCCTGCGGCATTCTGAAGGCACGCGGGATTCCCTTTGGCTGCACCATCGCGGGGGAGGGGCCGTGGCGCGAAACCTTGCAGCAGCAGGCGAAAGATTTCACCGACCCGAAATCGCGGATTCGGCTGGCCGGTCTGATGACGCAGGAGGAAATTCGCGCACAATTAGCCGAATGCCAAGTGTTTGCGCTCGCGTGCAAAGTCGATGAAAAAGGCGCGTGCGACGTGCTGCCCACGGTGATCCTCGAAGCAATGGCTGCCGGGAGGCCCGTGGTTTCCACCCGGCTCGCGGGTGTGCCCGAAATGGTGGACGACGGCAAAACGGGTTTGCTCGTCCCGGTGGATGATCCCGGCGCGTTCGCCGACGCGCTGACCCGTTTGGCGGAAGAGCCGGGGTTGCGCATGGATTTCGGCGTGGCCGGACGCGCCAAATTGGAAGCGGAATTTTCCGCCGACGAATTGGCGTGTCGGCTCGGCGAACTTTTTTCTAATGCGAAGGCCGGGCGCGAAGGGACGCGGCAACGAACGCCCATCGTTGTCCCCCCCGCAACGGGATGGTGTCTGTTCGACCGTTGGCCAGTGTCCGGTGATGACACGCTGGGACCCATCGATGGGTCATTGCTCGATTTGCGCCGCCGTTTGCCCGGAATGCGTTTTCTAGCCTTTGCGACCGGCGGCGCTCCGGCGGCAACCGATCAGACGGAGGCCGCGCTTGCCGTCGGCACGGCGTTTGAATTTCTGCCCGATGCGTTCGTGCTCGAAACGCGGTGGCGCGTTTTCAGCCGGGAGGCCCAGCGGATCGAATCTCTGCGTGGCGTGGTCGGCAACGGTTGCCGGACCGACGATTTCTTGCTCGCGGCCCGGCGGGCGTTGTATCTTTCCCACCACCTGCCACAGGAAACGGCCCGGCGGCAACACCTGCACGCCGTCGGCCGGGGCGCGGTGCTTTGCGCGTGGTTGCTCGTCCAGCGAGGAGCGGTCGATACCGCCAGCTTTTTCCTCGGGCGGGAGCCCGGGTTGACCAGCGCCACGTTACGGCGGCTGGCTCCGGGTTTTACCGGTGGCTGGATCGTCGGTGAACGGAAGCTGGCAGCATCGCTGGGGCCGGGATTTTCCGCGGAGAATCCCTCGTCCGATGCCTGGCTACAGGCGATGGAAAAATGGGCGGACCATTGACGCCGTTGACCGCGTTTCCTCGTTTTCCTCGTTCCCGAGTACAACTTGGGAACGAGGGGAATGACAGAAGTTATTCAGGCGGGTTCCGTCTACCTCCGGATGTTGCCTGGCCTAAAATTCGGCTCGCCTCTTCCCTTTTCGGCCGTCATCCTGCATCCTTCCCCCGGTTTGAAAGTTGCTGTCCTCATCCCGCTCCACAACCACGAGCGTTACATCGGCGCGGCGATGGCCTCGTTGCGGGCACAAACGCGGCCACCCGACCGCATCATCGTCCTGGACGACGGCTCCACCGACGGCAGCCTCGGGGCCATGTTAACCTACGCGGCGAGTGCTCCCGCCGCCGAAATTCCCGGCAAACCCGCCGGGATCGAGCCACGCATCGAGGTCCTCTTTCAACCCAACGCCGGTGCGCACGCCACGCTCAACCGCCTCGTCGCGCTCGCCGACGATTGCGACTACCTGGCGATCCTCAATTCCGACGATTGTTACCATCCCCGGCGGCTCGAACGCTGCCTGCAATATCTCGACGCCAACCCCCGGGTCGGCTTGCTTTGCACCCGGCTGCGGCTCATCGACGCCGCCGGTGAAACGCTGCCCGCCGATGCGCCGCGCTCCCGTTGGTTTTCCGCCGCCTGGAGCTTCCGCGCCGGGACGGACGACGCCAGCGCGCCCGCCATGGCCGAATGGCTCGGGCTGGCCAACTTCCCGGGCACCACGAGCAACTTCGTCGCCCGGGCGGATTTCCTGCGCGCCCGGCCCTTCTCGCCCTACCGCTTCGCCCACGATTACCACCTGCTCGTCCACGCCGCGCTGGAGGGCCGCCTCGCCGTGCTCGACTCCGAATTGCTCGACTACCGCGTGCATGACGCGAACACGATTTCCACCGAACCCGAGCGGCTCATCCGCGAGATGCTGCGGCTCAACCTCGACCTCGCCCGGGAACTCGGCCCGCGCCTGCCGGTCGAGCCGGACCTGCGCGCCTTGTACGCCCGGTACCTGCGGGCGAGTTGGAGCAACGTGAGCGCGTTCCGTGCCGATCTGTTCCAACTCGTGCTCGCGGAGGCCCTGACGCTGCTGCCCGGCCAAGCGGTCGATGCGCTGCTCGCCGAACTCGACGCCGCCCGGTTTCCCGAGGTCGCGCAATTCCCGAACCGGGCCATCGTCAACGCACATCACCTCACCGCACCGGCCTTCGGGCCGACCGAAGGGTTAGCAGACCGGTTTTACGCGCTGAAGGGGCAGCTTTCGGCGGCGCGGAGCGACCAGCGTCCCTGGACCGAGCACCGTCAGTTACAGACGGCCATGCTGGCGTCGCGCTGGTTTGCCGTGGGCCGGATGTTGGGGTGGGTGGACGCGATCCTCCGCGCGGGCGGCAAGACGGGACCGCAAAAGGTCACGATTTTGCGCGAACGCCTGGTGGCCAACCGCTGGCTGCGGATCGGCGTGCGGCTGGGGGTTCCATCGGCGAAAAAACTGTTCACGCTGGCGCAAGCTGCCGCGCAACGACCATGACCGAAAAATGGCCCGGGCAACCGTTCGTGGGAATCCGTCTACTTTCGTCCAAATACCCGCTCGAAAAAACTGGCGCGATCCATCGCCGATCCCCCGGAAACCAACCGGCGGCGATAACGGCGCCGCTTCACGTAAACCTGTTCGGCGCCATCGTCGGCCGCGACGGAAGTTTCCGCTCGAAACGTCGCCCGCCCAACGGTCTCATCGGACCGGATTTCCCCGCCGAGCAGGGATTCCGCCGGGTAGTCGGGTGAAGACAGGGTCTGCGGGTTGGAAATCTCCCCGCCCCGGGCCGCTTCGATGTGTGCTCGGGGACGCGTCCGGGGCTTGATGATTTCCAGGTTGCGCGCCGGTCGCTGCCGTTCGCGCTCTTCCGGCGTCAGGGTCGGCATCGTCAAACCGTCCGAGGCCCGCCGCCAATACACCGTGTTGTAAAACAGCAGCCCACGGATCAGACGCCAGATCCGCGAATGAATAGGTTCTCGGAGCGGCCGGTGCATCGGGATTTACAAGTCTTCGTCTTCCACCGGCAGGAACTTCTGGAAACGGTTCTTGTCGATGGCTTTCATGTAAGCCTCGTGGGGGCTGACGATCCCCTGCTGCATCACGTGCCAGATCGCGTCGTCCATGAACTGCATCCCCTGGCTCTTGCCGCCGACGATCACGTCTTCCAACTTCTGGGTTGCCCCCTCGCGGATGATCGCGCTGACCGCGTTGTTGACCACCAGGATTTCGTTGACCGCCACGCGTCCGCTGCCGTCCTGCTTCTTGAGCAACAACTGGGCGACGACCCCGCGTAAGCTCGACGCCAGCATCGTGCGCACCTGCGACTGCTGGTCCGCCGGGAACGCGTCGATCATGCGGTCGATGGTTTTGCGGGAATTGTTCGTGTGCAGCGTGCCGAAGACGAGCAGGCCCGTTTCCGCCGCCGTCAACGCCAGCGAGATGGTTTCCAGATCGCGCATCTCGCCCACGAGCGCGATGTCCGCGTCCTCGCGCAACGCCGCTTTCAGCCCGGCGGGAAAGCTCGCGGCGTGCTCGGGCACCTCGCGCTGGGTGATGATGCTCTGCTTGTTTTGATGCACGAACTCAATGGGCTCCTCGATGGTGACGATGTGCCGGCTGAAGTTCGTGTTGATGTAATCGACCAACGCCGCCAAGGTCGTGCTCTTGCCGGACCCGGTCGGGCCGGTGACCAGCACCAGGCCGCCGCGCAAGTGGCCAAATTCCTTGATGACCGGCGGCACCTTGAGTTGTTCCAGGGTGGCGATTTTCGTCGGGATGAGCCGGAACACGCAGCCGTAGCCGTTGGTCTGCTTGAGGTAGTTGCAGCGGAACCGCGACTCCGCGTTCATCGAGTACGCGAAGTCGAAATCCCCGCGTTCCTCGAACGTCGCCCAGCCCTTGGGCCCGGCGATTTCGCTCATCATGTAGGCCGCTTCCTCGTTGGTGATCGGTTCCTCGCGGATCGGCACGATCTCGCCGTGGACGCGGATTTTGGGCGGTTCGCCTTCGCCGATGTGCAGGTCGGACGCTTTGGCTTGGACGAGAACGTCGAAAAATTGGTCGATGTATGCCATGGGGAGAAAAAATGAAACGTTCGCCTCAAACCCCGAGGGCTACCTTCATCATTTGCTTCTGGTCCGCCCGGGCCATGGCCTCCTCAGCGGTGATGAGGCCAGCCGCGCAAAGTTCGCGCAGGGATTCGTCCATGAGCTTCATGCCCTGCTTCTTGCCGGTCTGGATCATGCCCGGGAGCATGAAGGTCTTGGACTCGCGGATCGTCGCGCCGACGGCGGGCGTGTTGGTCAAAATTTCCATCGCCATCACGCGCCCTTTGCCGTCGGCACGGGGGACGAGTTGCTGGCTGACGATGCCGCGCAGACTCTCGCTGACCATCACGCGGATCTGGTCGCGCTGGTCCACCGGGAACACGTCAAGTAAACGGTCGAGCGTGCGGGCGGCGCTGCCGGTGTGCAGCGTGCCGAGCACGAGGTGGCCCGTCTCGCTGGCGGTGATGGCCAGCCCAATGGTTTCCAGATCGCGCATTTCGCCGACCATGATGACATCCGGGTCCTCGCGCAACGCCCCGCGCAGGGCGGCAGCGAACGAGCGGGTGTGCGAATGCACCTCGCGCTGGGTGACGTGGCAGCCCTTGGCCTTGAAAACGTACTCGATGGGATCTTCCAGCGTGATGATGTGATCGTGCCGGTTGCGGTTGACCTCTTCGACCAACGCCGCCAGCGTGGTCGATTTCCCGCTGCCCACCGGGCCGGTGACGAGCACCAGACCGTTGTGATATTCGGTCAGCTTCTTGAGGCTTTGGGGCAGGTTCAGCTCGTCCATCGTCCGCAACGAGGTGTTGATGATGCGGAAAACGAGGTCGATTCCCAGCCGCTGCCGCACGACGCTGGTGCGGAACCGCCCGAACGGCGCGGCGTAGGCAAAATCCACGTCGCCGTGTTCTTCCAGACGCAGCAACTGGGCTTCGTCCAGGAAGTTGCGGGCGAGGCGCTCGGTGTCCTCCGCCGAAAGCCGGGGAGATTGGCGAAAGATCGGCTCCAGGTTTCCAAACCGCCGCCAGAGAGGCGGCATGTTCACGCCGAGGTGGATATCCGAGGCGTCCGACTCCTGACCCATCGTCAGGTAACGGTCCACGTGATCGAAAAGGACGTGTCCGGCGCCTTCGCTCGCGACGGTGACGGCAGGAGTGGCAACCGGGGGGACGGCAACGACAGGCGCGGCGGAAACCACAACCGCACCCGTGCCAGTGGGAGTAACGGACATGCTTTAAATTGGCAGCGAACCGTTCAAAAAGTCAACCCGGAACCACCGGCATTTCCCGGGCCAATTTCGGCCTTGGCTGCCGGGATCGGGGAACGCACGT
The DNA here is from genome assembly GCA_964250695.1 of uncultured Chthoniobacterales bacterium. Lineage (GTDB taxonomy): Bacteria > Verrucomicrobiota > Verrucomicrobiia > Chthoniobacterales > SZAS-18 > CAHJWO01. The sequence goes on from CAXUGY010000058.1 coordinate 10,698, forward strand.
CCATTCGTAGCGGGCGGAAGACGGATACACGCTCCGAAGAAAGATTCTCCGTCGCAGCAGTCGGAGGATGCGCCGTGCGAAGGTCAGGCCGCCGTTGCGGCTTCGGTCGTCTGCTCGGCGGCCTGGGTCGTTTGTTTGGCCTCTTTTTGCGCTTTTTCCGCCCCACCAACCACGTTGGCCAGTTGCTTGGTGACGAACGCGGTCAAGAGCGGCTTGATGATCGGGATCAACGACTTGAGCAACGAAAGGAAAAATCCCCCCGGCGGCTTGGCCGTGGCGGCGAGTTTGCCCTTACCCGCCTTGGTCAGCGGATTGATGTAGACCTTCTTCTGCCGCGCGGGCAGCAGGGAAATGAACCCGCCCGTGACCACCGCGCCTGCCAGCCACGCGCCGATGTGGTTGCGGAACGAAGATTTTACCCGCCGACTCACGTCAGTCTGGTATCCCACTTGCCCGGCATGTAGCGTCATCCCGGAGCGGGAACGCGCCAACTCCGCAATCAGTTCGTTCTTACGACGCTGAGAGTCTGTGGTCGGTTGGCGCTCTTTGTTTGACTCAGCCATTCCTTGTCCTTTTTAAGTTCGGAAACTGTCGTTGCAAAACTGGCGATGCCGAAGCGCGATTTGGCGATCAACAGGAAAGCCACCGTGAGGGCCAGCATGAGGAAACCGAAACCGAAAAACACCCAGCCCCAGTGAAAGCTGCACAGGTACGCCACCAGATAAACCGCCGCGCACACGAAGAACACCAGACTGAAAACCAGCGTCAAAATCGCGCAAACGAGGTTGATGACGATTTTGACGTAGTTGACGCCTGCATCCTTGAATTCCAGGCTGAAAAGTTCCAGCCGGGCGTGGAGGTACGCCACCGCCGAAGCCAGCAGCAGCCGGATGCTCTCCGGCAGACCGGGAACTTCGGTCTCCGGTTCGGATTGGGTTTGGGACTTCGCCATCAGTTCAACGGGAGGGGACGCCGCTATTTCTTGAGCAGCGCGCCGAGGATGAAACCGGCCCCCACGGCGATGAGGACCGCCTTGGTCGGGTTCTCGCGGACGTAAGCTTCGCCGTCGTCCTGGTAGGTGCGTGCCTTCACCTTCGCGTCACCCCAGGCTGCCTCGGCCTGACCGCGCAGTTCCTCGGCTTTCGCCGTCGCCTGACCACGTAAATCTTCGATTTTGGCGGAAGCCTGGTCGCGGTATTCGCCCACCTTGGCCGTGGCCGCACCCTTCAGGTCGTTCACCTTCGAGGTGGCGGCGTCTTTGAGGTCGTTCACCTTGGCGGTCGCGGCGGATTTGAAATCCTGCGCGGCCTGTTCCGCGTGTTCTTGTCCGCTGGCGGCTTTGTCGTGAGCTTCTTGGTTGGAGTCGTCGGCCATATCAGTAAAAGTTGGGGTCCTTGGTTGCCAACAGATTCGGGGACGACCCGCCCGGTGTGCGTATCGGTGCGGGCAAAAGTCAAAAAAGCCGACATGGGAGAGGCGAGGCAACTTTCTTTCCCCAAATTCCTCCTCTTCTCGGCGGATCTCCTGCCTTTTCTCTGCGTCCTCTGCGTCGAAATTCCGCTTGCCCATCCCGCACCCCGCTCTCCCCTACTTTTCGCGGAAGGTGATTCGGGCCTTGTCCAGATCGTAGGGCGAGAGTTCCACGGCCACCTTGTCGCCGGGGACGATGCGGATGAAATGCTTGCGCATCTTGCCCGAGATGTGGGCCAGCACGTTCCGGCCGTTGGGAAGGTCCACCCGGAACATGGTGCCGGGCAGCACTTCGGTGACGATTCCATCGCTGATGATCGAGTCTTCCTTGGCCATGGCTGCCGGAGAGGATGCCTGAAAGCGCGCCGGTTGGCAATGATCGTTTGGTCAGCGTTCCACCGGCGTCTGGTAACCGTACAACCTGCCCGCTTTGATCATTTCCGCGACCGCCGCCGGCACCATGGTTTCCCAGGCCGGGTCACCGCTCTGGATCAGTTTCAACACCGCGCGGGAAAAAATGCTCAGGTATTCCGGCTTGTAGCCTTCCAGCCCTTCGATGAAATGGTTCTCCACCAGGTGGTCGAAGAGGTTTTGCAGGTTCGGCGCGACCTTGAGGTTCTGCACCGTGAGAATCTCGCCGGTTTTCTCGTCGGTCACCGGGTAAACGTAGAGCTTGAGGTCGTTTTTGAACAACCGCCCGAGGGATTCGAGGATGCCGCCTTCCAGGTTGGTGTAATATTTTTCCTGAAAGAGGTCGATCAGGGAGGGAACGCCCATGGCGATGCCGATCATCTTGCTCGTGCAGCGCGAGAGATACGCGCCGAGCCGGAAGTATTCGCCGAACTTGGAGATGAGCACGGTGTGGCCCAGTTTGCCGAGCACGTCGGCGCGCTCCAGAAAGTCGGTGTGGTCGATCTTGCCACTGGTGCCGCCCCAGGCCGCGAGGTTTTGCATGGTGATCTCCATGAGCACGACGGCCTCCTCGCCCATCACCTTCGGTTCCTGCAAAAAGCGGGCTTTGGCGCAGTCGAGGATGTCTTGGGTGGTGTTGGTCAACGGGCGGAAACTGCCGCGCTCGACCAGCGCCGCCTTCTTATAGAGGAGTTCGTCGGGCCGGACGACCTCGCCGTCGGGCGTGAACATGGCGGCGTCGGAAAGCCCCTGCTCGACGAGTTGCAACGCCATGAGCCGGTTGTCGATGTAGTGGAAATCGGGTCCGGTGAACTTGATGATATCCACTTGGACCCGCTCGACCGTCAGCCCGTCCAACAGCGAGCCGATGAAGTTTTCCGGGTTCTGATACTGGTAGAACGCGCTGTGGATCAGGTTGACGCCGATGATGCCCAACGCCTCCTGCTGCTGGATGTTTTCCTTGTCGAGCAGGCGGACGTGGATGCTGATCTGGTTGGGCTCGGCGCGGGGATGGGCCTGGAAGCGGATGCCCAGCCAGCCGTGGCTTTCGGAAGGGTGGTTGTAACTCTTGGCCGCGACGGTGTTGGCAAAGGCGAAGAAGCTGGTGCGCCCGCCGCGTTTCTCGGCCAGCCGTTCGATGAGCAGCTTGTACTCGTATTCGAGCATCTGGTAGAGCCGCTGGCGGCTGACGTAGCGCGGGGTCGGCCCATAGATGGCGTCGGAGAACGTCATGTCGTAGGCGCTGATCGTCTTGGCGATGGTGCCCGACGCGCCACCGACGTGGAAAAACTGCCGGGCGACTTCCTGGCCCGCGCCGATCTCGGCGAAGGTGCCGTACTTGGTGGCGTCCAGGTTGATCTGGAGCGCCTTCTTGTCCACCGCGTTGTCGCCGTCCATTCGGGTCATCATAGAAAAAGTAATCAGAGTTTTTTCGCGGGCGCGGGCCGTGGCGGATGTTGCGGTGCGCGCGGGGCGGCCCGGAAAATTGGCAGCTTGGAGAGACGGGGGGCAAATCTCAAGGCGAAAAAGGCAGGGCGGTCCGCGCATTTCCGGGCCTTCCCGGGAGGGGGCGTTGCCCGGCGGCAGAATTTCTGCTTCCTTGAGAGGGAAGGTGAAAAAGACTTTCAGCATGGAGCCCCGCACGTCCACGGACAAAATCCTCCTCGCCGCCCAGGGATATTTCGAGTTGGGCATGATGGACGACGCCCTGGCGGAACTCGACACGCTGCCGCCCGCGGCGCAGGAACGGCTCGACGTGCTCCAGATGCGGCTTTTTATCCAGATGCGCGCCCGGCGGTGGCAGGAATCGCTCAAGATCAGCCGGGCGATGTGCCGGGTCAGCCCGGAGGAGACGGTCGGGTTCATCCACGCGGCGTTTTGCCTGCACGAGATGGGCCGCACGGCGGAAGCCAAGACCCTGTTGCTCGACGGCCCGGCGGCGTTGCTCAACGAGGCGACGTACCATTACAACCTCGGCTGCTACGACGCCGTGCTCGGGAACATCGAGGAAGCCCAGGCGCACCTGCGTTTGAGTTTCAAGCTGGACAAGAAGTTCCGCGAGTTCGCCCGGACGGACCCGGATTTGCGGCCGGTGTGGGATCGTTTGTAGTCTCCCGCCCGGCCAGTTTGGTGGCCGCAGGAAAACGCCCCTCAAACCCGATAAGGAAAGCGCACGCTGGCGTCACCGGCCGGAAAATCCCTGGTGTTGCGCGTGACCAGCAGACAGCCCTCCTCCTGCGCGCTCGCCCAGATGATCGCATCGGGCAGCTTGAGCCGATGCAGGCGGCGCAGACCCACGGCTCGCGCGACCACCGACAGGGTGATCGGCAGCACGCGAAAGCTGTCGAGAAAGCGGCGGCAAGCGGACTGCTCGTCCGGGTGAGCCTGCGCACCCGCCATCACCTCCATCCAGGAGATCAGGCTGATGCAACGATCCTCGTAACGCGCCAGTTCCCCCGCCGCTTCGGGCAATCCCTGGAGGTAATCCACCAGCACGTCGCTGTCGATCACCGCACGCATCACACCGGCGTCGCCTCGCCGCTGGTGCGTCCGTCGTCCCACTCCGCACGCAGGTTTTCCACGTAGGCCCTGCCATCCGGCTGCCGACCACGCCAGAGACCGAAAGCGGCGCGCAGGTCTTCCTGCTCGTCGGATGCCTGGTCACTCCCGACCAATTTATCGACGGCTCGTCGGATCGCCTCGGCTCGGGAGATGCCCTCCTTGCGGCAGAGCCGGGCGAGTGCCTTGAGTTGGGTGTCGGGGAGTTCGACGATGGTCCGCATGGCGTCATCATCGCGCGTCATCATGTCGGCCGTCAAGGCGAACGGTTCTTCATGCCAAGGCCGTTCACCGATGGACGGCGGCACGCAGAGCATCCGGCCTACAAAAAAATCTGCCGACGCTCCGTTTCCCCGAGCATGTGCCACTTTCCGGCGGGCAAATCAGCGGGTCGGTAGCCGCCGATGCGCACGCGGATCAGACGCAGCGTCGGGTGACCGATGGCGGCGGTCATGCGGCGGACCTGCCGGTTTTTGCCTTCGGTGAGTTCCAGGGAAATCCAGGCGTCCGGGATGTTCCGGCGGACGCGGATGGGTGGGTCGCGCGGCGGGAGGTCCGGCGGCGGGTCGAGCAAAGCCGCGCGGCAGGGGAGGGTGCGGTACCCCTGGATCGTCACGCCGCGCTCCAACGTGCGCAGGGTGTCGGGGCCGGGGACGTTTTCGACCTGGACCCAGTAGCAACGCGTGTGCCCTCGAGACGGCTGGAGCAACCGGGCGTTGAGCGCGGGTTCGTCGCCGAGCAGGAGCAACCCCTCGGAATCGGCGTCGAGCCGCCCGATGGGATAAACGCCCGGCGGAAAGCCAAACTCCGCCAGCGTGCGGTATGCGCTCCCCGGCTCCGGCGTGAATTGCGTCAGCACGCCGTAGGGTTTGTGGAACGCGATGAGCATCTCACGCCACGGCGTGCGGAAACACTTTGCGCGCGTCCTCATTCTCCAACTGGCCCCGGGTCACGCCGAGCTGGTTGTGGAGCTTCAACTCGCGCCAGAGCTGCGAGCCGCTGATTTCTCCGTGCAGCAACGCCTGGTAGCGCGCCAAAACCGTCGCCACGGCGGCGGGCGTTTCGTTGACGAACTCCACCCGGAAATGCCGCGCGCCGAGCGCCCGGAGACGCTCGACGGATTCCGCGCCGGTCTGCGCCCGGGCGTTGAACACCGTGTTGCGGCAACCGGCGTCGGCCTTGAGCGGGTGTTCCAGCCCGACCCGGTCGCGCAGCCGCACCTCCTGTTTGTCGCAGGGACGGCCACAGTTGCGGTAGTCCGTGCCCTCGGAAAGAAACGCGCAAAACACGCAGTGTTCCATGTGAAACATCGGCATGTGCTGGTGGATCGTCACCTCGAACCACTCCGGCGGGGCGGCGCGCAACAGGGCTTCGAGTTGCGTGGCGTTGAGGTCGTAGGAGGCCGTCAGGCGTGCCAGCCCGCCGCGGCGCATGAAGTATTCGGCGGTGAGCGGGTTGGCGACGTTGAGCGAGAAATCCCCGACGCAATGTTCCCCGGCGAAGAAGCTCAGGTGGTCGTAGTTGCGGACGAGATAACCGTCGGGTTCGGCGGAGCGCACCTGTTTGAGAATCCAGTCTTCGCCGGTTTTGAAGACGCGCGGCGGGGCGACCAGGATCGCGCGGTCGGCGACGCCGGGCATCGGGAAATCGCGGAAGCGGCGCACGGCTTCACGGTAGCCTTTGGGGTCCTCGAAATCGCAGTAGACGGTCCCGATTCCGGCGGAGAGCGCGGCGTCGAGTTGGGCGAGACTGCGGACGAGGACGAGGAGCAGGGCCTCCGGTGTGGCGGCCTGCCCAAGCCTACCGGCGGTCGGAAGGTTTGCCTGCGGCGGTCTCGCAGACTCGGCTTTCGACCCCGTTACCCTCCACTCAGGATGACAGAAGGTTTTGTTGTCATCGTCGTTGATCTGCCAGCGTGGCGGCGCGGCGCGGAGGGCGTCCAGCGCGGCCATCGCTTCCCGGCGCAAGCGGTTGAGTTCGCTGACGGGCAGGATCACCGCGCCTTCGAGCCGGTTGACGAACGCACCGAGCCGGAACGGACTGCCACCCAGACGGCCAAGTTGCCCGGCGAGGCGTTCGGTGGTGAGGGGTTGCTGTTCGGCCACGGTCAGCGGGACGGCGGAATCGAGTTGGACGACGTGGCCCTGCCCGTCGCGGACGACGAGCGTCAGCGGCGCACCGGCGTGCCCGTGGACCTCGAAGTCCACCGGACGCTGAAACCGCGGCACGTCGCCCGCGAACGTCTGGCGCACGCGGCGGTCCAACTCGGGGTCACTGGTTTTCCAGAGGCGGTCGCCGGGCTGCACGCGGGCGAAATCGACCGCGCCGCGCCCGAACGTGAGCGCGATTTCCCCATCGGCGGGATCGACCGTGTACACGCGTCCGCCTTCTTCCGCTTGGTCGGGCTGACCGGCGTCGAACACCACGCCGTCACCGGCTTTGAGCGGGGCTTCGGGCATCAGGTAAACCCGCTCGCCGCGCACGCGCCCGACCCGGCCCAGGAACACGCCGCGCTTCTTGCCGAAGCGCGCGTGGACGAGCCGTTGGTTGTCGATGCCGCGCAGCCACCCGGTGTGCAGACCGCGCGAGAACCCCATTTCCAGATCGTAGCGTTCCGTGGCGGCAGGGGCGGGCGTGTCGCCGCACAGGCGGTCCAGCGCGGCGCGGTAGACGCGGGTGATGCTGGCGACGTATTCGGGCGATTTGAGGCGGCCCTCGATCTTGAGCGACGCGACGCCCGCCCGGGCGAGGTCCGCGATGGCGTCCAGGCCGGACAAATCCTGCGGGCTGAGCAGATAGCGGCGGTCACCCAGCGGGACCGTTTTCTCGTCGGCGATCAGTTCGTAGGGCATCCGGCACGCCTGCGCGCACTCGCCGCGGTTGGCCGAGCGTCCGCCGAGCGCCTCGCTGGTCAGGCACTGCCCGGAATAAGCCACGCACAGCGCGCCATGGACGAATACCTCCAACGGCAGCGGCACGTTGCGCGTGTCGAGCGTCGCGCGGATCTCGGCGATTTCCTTGACGGAACACTCGCGCGCCAGCACGATGAGCTGGCAACCGAGGTCGCGCACGAATTCCGCCCCCGCCGCGCTGGTGACGGTCATCTGCGTCGAGCCGTGGATCGGAAAATCGGGCGACAAACGGCGGATCAACCGGCAAACGCCGATGTCCTGCACGATGGCGGCGTCCACCCCGGCGGCGATGATGGCGCGCAGGTAGGCTTCGGCGGCGGGGAGTTCGTCCGCGAAAATCAGCGTGTTGAAGGTGACGTAGCCGCGCACCCCGCGCCGGTGCAGGAACGCCATCAGCGCAGGCAGGTCGGCCTCGGTGAAATTGTCCGCCCGCATCCGGGCGTTGAAGCGGCTCAGGCCGAAGTAGATGGCGTCCGCGCCGTTTTCCACCGCCGCGCGGGCGCACTCCCAGTTGCCCGCCGGGGCGAGCAACTCGGGCAGGCGGCGGGCGGCGGCGGGTGGCAAGTTCATGGCGCGACGGAAAGCGAGGATTAACATACCCCACTTCCGAGTTTTTGCGAAAGGGCGCGGCTAGGGGGCGACGGGCAACGCTTCCCCGGCGGGAACGGGTGCGCCGACGGGCACATGGTACAAACTGCCCGCCGCCGTTTTCACGAGGAAACGCGTGGTCAACGCCATCGCGGCGAACGCCAGCCCCAGGGCCAGCCCCCACCACACGCCCACGGCGCCCGACCGGCCCGCGATCCCCAGGAAATAACACGTCGGCAGCGCGACGAGCCAGTAGCTAACGAACGAAATCACCGTCGGCAACCGCACGTCCGACAAACCCCGCAGCGCGCCCATGCTCACGACCTGCGCGCCGTCGAACACCTGGAAAATCCCGGCCACCGCCAGCAGTTGCACGGCGACCGCCGCCGTCGCCGCGTCGTTGATGAAGACCCCTGCCAGGGGTCCGCCGAACCCCAGGAACCCGCCCGCGAACAAGCTCATCACCACCAGCGACATGCCCACGCCGCCGATGCCGATGGGCCGCACCCGCGCCCATTCCCCCGCACCGACCGCCTGGGCGATCCGCACGCTCACGGCGATGGCGATGCCCAGCGGAAACATGAACGTCAGGGCCGCATACGTGATGGCCACCTGATGGGCCGCCAGCGGAGCCGCGCCCAGCCAGCCCATCATGATGGCCGCCAGACTGAACAGGCCCACTTCCAACAGGAGTTGCAACGCGACCGGCGCACCCAGGGCCAACTGCCCGCGCAGCCTTTTCCACGACAACGCCGCCAGCCAACGCACGGGCAGCGATTCGCGGAACCTCGCGGCGCGCAACACCCGCGCCAGCAGCACCCCGAAGAGCAGCGTCCGGGTCGTCAGCGTGGCCCAACCCGCGCCGACCAGCCCGAGCGGCGGCGCGCCCAGGCGCCCGTAGATGAGCACCCAGCCCAGAAACGCGTTGAGCGCCACGCCGCCGAACATGGTCAGCATGGGCAGCCGGGGATAGGAGAGAGATTCGCAATATTGCTTGAGGCATTGCCAGGCCAGCGCGGGCAGCATCGACCAGCCGATCAACACCAGGAACGGCCGGGCCGCCGCCAACACTTCGGGCGGTTCGCCCAGGCGGTCCAGCGTGCCCAGGCCCAGACCCAGCAGGGCGATCATCGCCAGCGCACTGACCCCGCTGATCGCCAGCCCGTGCCGCAACACCTCTCCTGCCTCCCGGGGGCGGTTCGCGCCGTGGGCCTCCGCCGCCAGGATGGACACGCCCGCGACCAGACCGATGCCCGCGATGAGAAACACGTTGAAAATGCCCAGCGCAAAGGCGCTCGCCGCCAACGGCACGATTCCCAGACGGCCCACCAGCAGGCTGTCACAGAAACCCAGCAGCATCTGGCCCACCTGCCCGGCGGTCATCGGGATCGCCAGGGCCAGCGTGCGGCGGGCTTCGTGCAGGATGACGCGGGGAACAAGCATGGCGGACGCCGAGCATGCCATCGCCGCCTGGAAATAGCAAAAAACGGCTGGCCGGACGCCCGATGGAGTCCGAGACGCGGAAAATGAAAAAAATTCAGACGCGGCGGGCGGCAAGGCTTCGAATCACTAGATTGAACGGTAGGGCTGTCTGCGGCCGTTCGGTTTTCCCGCCACTGTCATTACCGTCATCCATTGCCTATTCATATGAATCCTCATCCGAAACTCGATTTTTCCCTCCTCCGTGGTCTCAGCCGTCGTTCGTTCCTGCGCCGGTCCGGCCTGATTGCTGCGATCACGCCTGCCGCCGCCTTCCTGCTTGGTGGTTCGGAGGATTTGTCGGCGGCTGCACTGCCTTTTCCCGAAGGATCGGTGGAACTCGACATCGCCATCCTCAACTTCGCGCTCAACCTCGAATATCTGGAAGGCGAGTACTACACCCGTGGCGTGACGGGCGCGGGCCTTGCTGCTAACGGCATCAACACGGCCCCCAGCGGAACGGCTGGCGCCGTGACCGCGAAGCCTAACCCGGCGGTGCCTTTCCAGTCGGCGGTGCTCGCGTCTTACGCGGCGGAAATCGCTCAGGACGAGCAAAACCACATCAAGTACATTCAGGATGTGATCGGCTCGCTCGGTGGCACGCCGGTGTCTGCGCCCGACATCGATTTGCTCAACAGTTTCAACACCGTGGCGGCGAGTGCCGGCATCGCCGACACGTTCGATCCCTACGCGGACGAGACCAGCTTTTTCCTGGGTGGCTATTCCCTCACGGATGTCGGCGTGACGGCCTACCTCGGCGCTGGCCCGCTGATCACCAACAAGGCGGTGCTCTCGGGTGCCTCGGGTATTCTGGCCGTCGAAGCTTACCACGATTCGACGTTGCGCGTTTCCATCTATCAGGCCGGTGCGGACGCGCAGGGGAAGGCACAGAAGGTTTCCGATCTGCGCGACAAATTGGATGACAACGGCAAAAAGGACAAGGACCAGGGAGTGACCAACCCGGACGGCAGTCCGAACATCGTGCCCACGGACGACAATAGCCTGGCGATCCCCCGCAGCACCCGTCAGGTGTTGAACATCGTCTACGGCTCTTTCAAAGGAGCGAAGGGCGGGTTTTTCCCGAATGCCTTGAACGGCGACATCAAGTAAAGCGCACTTTGCCGGGCGTTCGTTTCGCTGGTCGGACGGACGCTTCGATGACCATCTGCCCCGTGCCGCCAGAAATACCTCTGGCGGCAACCGGGCAGATTTTCGCTTTTGGGTCAGCGGCCTCTGGTGGGCCGACACACCCGTTCACAGCGGTCTTCAAAACGCTTGCAAGCGTAGCTCTGGAGGTGGCCATGGGTCTTGCTCGCAACAAAGCGGCTTGACTTCTCCGCCCGACTAGTTTCAATCGTTGTAAAAACGACTGTAGAGGGTGTCTGGAAAGTAGGTGTTGGCAGTTATTTTGCCGTGTGGCAAAGCCG
>CAXUGY010000059.1:0-20935 GCA_964250695.1 uncultured Chthoniobacterales bacterium
GGCAGACGGAGTTCAGGTTCTGAAATGCCTCGCAGCTTGCTGCGAGGATGTTTACCATCAGACCGGCCGCGATTGGATCGACGGACTAGAATTCCTAACGGGTGAGTTGCTGGAGATCGGCTTCAGAAGTTTGCATATCAGGTACACGCCGCTCCAACAACGCCCGGACCGTCGAGGTCAGGCGTGCAGGCATTTCATCTTTGTCGAGGAAACAGGAAATTCCAGCCTCCCGGCCTTCCTGGCAAGCTTCCGGGCTGCCGGACATTATGAGAATCGGCAAGGAGGCAGAGCGCTCTCTCAAATGGCTGACGAACGTCGGTCCATCCATCACCGGCATCGAGTGATTACTGACGACCAGGCAGGCACCGTGGCGGTCGAAGTCTTCGAGCGCGTCCTTGCCATTGGCATACGCAGCGATCTGGCTTTCAGAAAACGCTTCGCCGAGCAGACGCTCAATAATGAAGCGCAAATATCGTCGTCCTCCGCGATGACAAAGCGTGGCAGGGACGCGTGGAAAGTCCTACGATGATCAGACGGGTAGAGAGGCAAGGGAGGCAAGCAAACGTTTTGACTGTACGACATGCGTAGTTATTCAGAGCAGTCCTTGTTCCGTGCTTTTCCTGATCGAGAAATATGATTTTCGGTAGGAGATCGGACAGCTTAAATGATGAAAAACATGACAGTTTTGTCATCCGGCCCGGCGAAAATTTTTGCCTTCCGTTCCGACCACTGCGGGGACATCACGCGATCAAAATATGAATACGGGTTCCGCCACCTCTCGCCCCCAGTCTCGTCAATATTAACCGAATAAGTTGCGTGCCCTGCGAGTCAGATGTGTGTGCGGCGATCCCGTCGCTAAAATCAGACTAACCAAAGAAGTAAACTCCCATGAAGAAACATCTCCTCGCTCTCACTTGCGCCCTCGCTCTGACCGGCACCGCGGCGTATGCCCAAACGTCCACCTCCACGACCTCCACGACAACCAGTGACGGCATGAACTCGACGACGCAGACCACCACCACCGAAAGCACTGGCACCATCACCGAATACACGCCCGGCACCAGCTTCATTCTCAACACTGGCTCGGGCGACCCCGTCCATTATAAATTCGGCAAGACGGTGACCTACGTGACGGCGGACGGCAAAGTCATCGAAGCCTCCAAAGTGCGCCGGGACTCCAAGGTTCGCGTTCACTACATCAAGGACGGCAACGACATGCTGGTCGATAAGGTCATCGTCCAAGACTAGTCGAATCCGCTTTCTTCGGCTCCTAACTTCCGCAAACCCCCGAACGCCTGACGTGATGAGGTTGGCCTCAAGCGTCAGGCGTTTCTTTTTTCCATAGGCAGCCGGCCACGCGGTGCTGGCGTCTTGTGTGACTGCCAACCGATTCAGCGCACGCAATGTATATATATCTCAGGGTTTACCTTAGGAGAAATCTGGGAAAATACGCAGCCAACTTCGATAGCCCCAAAATCACCAGGGGAGCTTTCGCAGAAGATTCGGACAAGGATTGAATAGTTCAGAGTCGTCATCGTCTCTTTAAGCTCAACGCAAGCCATCCGCGAAGGACGCTGCCAACGAATTGTCTCCGAAGCGCACGGCCCCCTCTCCCTGCGCGTTGAATTATGAATACTGAAACGATTGCCATTCGGGAGAGGTCATCCAAGACCCAATTTGGTTCTTACGAGGTTCTGTGCCGCGAAGACGGCTCGATCTTCCGCATGGGGCAGGGACCCACCAGTTCGAGTTACAAAGCCATCGACACCGACCTGCGCACCCCGGTGGTGTTGAAGGTCATGCGGCCCGAACTCTTCGAGGACGAGACCGCGCGCAAACGCTTCCTGCGCGAAGCCCGCGCCGCCGCCCTCTTGCGGCATCCGAATGTCGCGCAAATCTATCGCTTGGGTGAACAGGACGGCACCTGCTTCTATGCCCGGGAGTTTGTCGATGGCGAAACGCTGGAGACGCGGGTCAACCGCGATGGACCTCTCAGCGTTCCCCTCGCGCTCAAAGCGGCGCTGCAAGTCGCCGAAGCGTTGGTCTCCGTGAAGGAAGCACACTTGGTCCACCGCGACATCAAGCCGTCCAACCTGATGTTGACGCCGCGCGGCGACGTGAAAGTCATCGATTTCGGGCTGACGAAAAGCAATGCCAACGGCCAGATCGACGGCGTGGGTCAGATCACCTTGAACGGTTTCATGGGTTCCTCCGACTATGCCAGCCCGGAACAACTCAACGAGGAACCGCTGGAGGTGACTTCCGACATGTACTCGCTCGGTGTCACGCTCTGGTTTCTTTTGACCGGCCGCCGGCCCTTTCGCGGCTCGCAGGCCAAGGTAATGTCGGCGCACCTGAGCAGTCCGCCTCCCTTCGAGGAACTCTTCGAGTTTTCGACCTCTCTCGTAAGCCTGCTCGCGCACATGCTGGAAAAAGATCCCGCCCGCCGTCCGGCTACACCCGCCGAATTGGTCACGGAGATCGGCGCTTGCATGGACACCGTGAACCAAACGCCGGATGTGGGGCAAAGGGCCGGGCAAGCCGCCCTCGCAGCAATCCCGGTCGCGCCGCTCATCCCGGTGCCGAAAAAGATTTCACCTAACCGCGAACCGGTCCGGGACCGTTCGCCCCGCCGCTTCGTCCTGGCCGAGTTATTGGTCGGAACGGCGATTGCCGTCATCATGTACCTGATCCTCTCTCGTCCGGTCGATCTGCCCGCAGAGAGCGTGGCCGTGGCGGACGGCACGAGCGCGGTTTCTCAGATGGCACCGCCGCCTGCGGGTGCCCACCTGACGGCGGCCCCGGAGATTGCCGCGGACCCTTCGGCAAATGCCAGCCCGAGCGCAACGGCAAACTCTACATCTGTCACTGTTCCGGCTAGCCAACGCCGGACAGACGCAGATGCGGTCCAGACGGAACCCGTGTCCAAGCCGAAAGTGCCGTCCGCGCGGCACACCATCACACCGCCACGCGAGCGCCGGAGCGGTACCATCGCCGACAGGAGGTAAGATGTTCGTGCTCCTTGTTTCCCGCCATCCCATCCGAAATGATCGCTAATTTCCGTGGCGGTTTGTTCCGCGTGCTGCGCGTCACGCTGGTCGTGATGATCCTGATGGGCGTCGCCGTCTGGTTGCGTGGAGTGATGACTTCGCTCGACAGCGAACAGGCGGTCATCAACGCCGAGATCGTCCAGATCCGCACTCCCATCGCCGGCCAGATCCGCATGAACAACATCCGCCCCGGGATGCTGCTCAAAAAGGGCGACCCGCTTTTCACCGTGGAAAATCTTCACTTCGGTGACCGGGAAAGCGTCTCGCAGTACAATGCCCTGCTCAGTCAGGCGGACGCCTTGCAAGGCGAGGTTCTCGGCGCGAAGAACACCGTCAGCCAGGAAGAGATCACGTTGGAAAAGGACCGGCGACTTTACGACATGGGCGGCATCGCGCGCATCGTCCTGCTCGAATCGCAGAAACGCTTCGACAACGCCAAGGACATCGTGAAATCGAAGGAGGATCAATTGGTACGTACCCAAGCGAGGGTCAAGGAAATGGGCGAGCAGTCGGCTCTCCAAAGGCAATCGGTCGTGACGATGCCGGTGAACGGCCTCGTCTGGACCATCTCCGGCAAGCCGGGCGAGCAGGTGGATGCGGATCATCTGGTCATGGAAGTCATTAACCCGGACCATATTTGGGTTGATGCCTTTTTCTCCGAGCGGCGCGTGAACGAATTGCGCCCCGGGCTGCCTGCGGTGGTTTCGTCATTAGACAGCACCGCGAAATGGCGCGGCTCGCTCGAATCCGTCCGCGCGGGCGTGGGGCGTCTAGCCTACGATACGTCTGTGGCCGTTCCCCCGCCGGAGATGGTCAAGCGCCAACTCGCGGTCCGCGTGGATGTGGCGTGGAAGCAGCCTTTCGGACCGGAGGCCTTCTACGGGGTTGGGCGCAGTGTCCAAGTGACCTTCTACCAACCGCAGGCCCGCCGCACGCAGGCGGACGCGCTCAAGGAACGCATCGAGCAAATGTTTGGTTCGACCAAGGGCAAGCTGGTCGGAGCAAGCGTCGCCCCGTGAGCAGCGTACCCCGCCGCCGCTTCCGACTGGAAGTTTGCCTGCTCTTCGCCGTCGTCACCCTGATCGGGGTCGTGGCGGCGGTTACCGGGAATCTTCAGCTATTGTGGGCAGCCATCGTTCGGAACTGGATAGGCATTGCTTACCAGTTCCGCGTGGTCAATACCTCCACGCCGCTGCTCGTGGTGCTGTTACCGTCTGGTGTGCTGGGTGCGTTGACCTACCTTTTGACCGTTCTGTATCCGCAGCCCGCCCGCTGGCTGCGCGCGGTGATGATCTTGCTGCTGAGCGGTCTCTACACGGGTTACATGGCGTATCGGCTCTTTGCGACGTTCAACTTTTCGACGTGGACGACCATCGTCTTTAGCGTGCTGTTTTTCCTGGCCGAGTTCATCATCTATCTGAAGGCGCTCTCAGCCAATTTGCAGATGTTCTGGCCGAAGAACCGCAGCCCGGACGCCACGCAGCTTTCGGAGATGGTCGTGTCGGGACGCTACCTGCCCACGGTGGATATTTTTGTGCCGACCTACAGCGAGCCCGTGGAAATCTTGCGGCGCACCGTGCTGGGTTGCCAGAGCCTGCGTTACCCGCGCAAGCAGATTTACCTGTTGGACGACCAGCGGCGGCCCGCCATGCGCGCGCTCGCGCGGGAATTGGGCTGCCATTACCGTGACCGCCCCGACAACAAGCACGCCAAGGCGGGCAACATGAACGCCGCGCTGCCGTCAACCAGTGGCGAACTCATCGCCGTCTTCGACGCGGACTTCATTCCGACACAGGATTTTCTCGAACGCACCGTCGGATTTTTCATGGACCCGCAGGTGGGTCTGGTGCAGACGCCGCAGAATTTCTACAGCGTGGACGCGGTGAGCCGCAACCTCGGCCTGCCGGGAGTCATCACGGAGGAACAGCAGGTTTTCATGCGCGCGGCGCAACCTGGCCGCGACAGCATGGGTGCGATCATCTGTCACGGGACGAGTTTTATCCTCCGTCGCGCGGCGTTGGAGCACATCGGCAATTTCCCCGGAGAAACCTTGAGCGAGGACTGGGCGACTTCCATCAAGCTGCAAGCGGCGGGCTACAAGACTTTTTACCTCAACGAACTCCTTTCCGCCGGAGTTGCCGCCGAGTTCACCAGCGAGTTCGTCACGCAGCGGCTGCGCTGGGCACGGGGAACGTTGCAGTCATTCTTCGCCACGACCAACCCGCTGACGGTGCCCGGACTGCGGTGGGTGCAGCGCCTCGTGCATCTCTGCGGCCCGATTCACTATCTGCCGATGGTCAGCCGGTTGTTTTGCCTGCTGCTTCCGCTGCTGTTTTTTTTCTTCGGCGTCGTGCCGTTGAACACGTCGGGCCAACTCCTGCTCACCTTTTTCCTCCCGTACTGGGTGTGCCAAGCCTTGGCGCTCTCCTGGCTGGCGGGCGGCCACCGCTCGGCTTTCTGGTCGGAAGTTTACGACACGATGCTCTGCGTGCCGATGACGCTCACAATCTTTGACACTCTGCGTAAACCGTTTGGAAAACCTTTCAAGGTGTCCGCCAAGGGGGAAACGAAAAGTGGGCTGACGTTCAACCCCGTGGTCGGCGTGCCGCTTCTGGTGCTGATGGCACTTTACGTGCCCGCGATCATTTACGCGGTGGCCAACGCGCGCTGGGCGGCGGACCCGAGCATCTTCGGGCTCGCCATCGGCTGGTCGCTTTACTCGATGCTGCTGCTCTGGCTGAGTTTCCTGGCGTCTCTGGACGTGCCGCAGCTCTCGACTTCTCTGCGTTTCAAGCATGAATTGTCGGGGAGCATCCGCCGCCGCGGCGTTAGCTGGCCGGTCACGGTGTCAGAAATCTCCGACGCGGACCTCGTGCTCACCGCCGACCCGACAGAGTTGATGGGAGGTACTGCGGGTCAATACGCACCGCTGTCAGGTCTGACCCTCAGCGTCCCGGCGTGTGGACTGCACGAGGTGCCGGTGAGCGCGCTGCCCCGCGAGGATACGAGTGGATTTGCGTTCAAGCTGGACCGTCTGCCGGTGGAGCAGCACCGCGCGCTGATCGCGTTTCTCTATTGCCGCCCGAACCAATGGGACGAACACGGCGTGCCCGAATCGCTGACGTTCTGGCACTTCCTCCAAGCTCCCTTTCGAATGTTCCCGCTGGCGGAAACCCGTTGAACCATGAGATTTCCCAGCGGATGGATTGCCCTGATCCTCGTCGGGATGCTCGGCACCAATGCGATGGCCACACCTGTCCAGATCGTCAGGAACGGCGACGCGTATAGGCTCCAGCGTGAGGGGCATCCATATTTTATCCGGGGAGCTGGCGGCGACGAAAAACTTTGGGGTACGCTTGCTGTCACCGGCGGAAATTCCGTCCGTCTCTGGGGCGACGACCATCTGGGTGAACAGCTTGAGCTTGCCCGACGCAATGGCCTTACCGTCACCGCCGGCATCTGGCTGCCGCAAATTCGCCAAGGCTTCGACTACACGGATGCCCGCGCCGTCGCCGGATTGCGGGAGCACGTTCGCCGCACGGTCCTGCACCACAAAGACCACCCCGCCCTGCTCATCTGGGCGCTCGGCAACGAGATGGAAGACCCGCAAGGGAATAACCTCGCCGTCTGGACCGTGATCAACGACCTTGCGGGGTTGGTCAAACAGATCGACCCGGACCATCCCGTGATGACCGTGGTGGCGGAGATCGGGGGAGAGAAAGTAGCGAACTTTCAACGCTTGTGCCCGTCCATCGACATTCTGGGCATCAACTCTTACGGAGGGGTACAATCGCTGGGCGAGCGATACCGGAAAGCTGGAGGGGTCAAGCCTTACATCCTCACGGAGTTCGGGCCACCCGGTATCTGGGAAAGCGGCAAGGACAGCATCGGTGCCTATGCCGAGCCGGGCAGCACACAGAAAACAGAAATCTACCGGAGCGCCTACAAACACGCTGTCCTCGACCAGCCGAATCTCTGTCTGGGTTCCTACGCTTTCTTCTGGGGACAGAAGCAGGAGGTGACACCCACCTGGTTCAGCCTCTTTCTGGACGACGGCACCCGGCTCGGCGCAGTGGACGCACTCACGGAACTCTGGACCGGCCGGGTGCCCACCAAACGCTGCCCCGAAATCAAACTCATGTTCCAAGGTAAACCGCTGGTCAAAGCCGGGGCGGTCGTGGACGCCAAGTTGGACATTTTGCATCCCGCAAACGATCCCTTGGCCGTCACATGGCAATTGGTGCGCGACACTGAGAACTACGGTTCCGGCGGCGATGCAGAAAGCCCCTCCGTGATCGACCCCGCAGCCGTTATTTACAACGATGAGCACGGTGCCAAGATCCGGTTGCCTGCCGATGGAGGCTTGTACCGGCTTTTTGCCGTGGTGCGGGATGATCACGGGGGCGGGGCGGTGGCTAACCTCCCCATTCGCGTGGATGCGCCCCGGCTGGCTCCGAAACGCCAGCGACCCGACCTGCCCCTCGTGATCTATGCGGAGAGTAGCGACCCAATGAAATACGCGCCATCGGGTTGGATGGGCGAAGTCAAAGCCATTCGACTCGACCCCGCGTGCCCGACCAGCCCGCACTCAGGCAAGACTTGTTTGCGTTGCGAGTTCGCCGCAACTGCCGGCTGGGGCGGTGTCGCGTGGCAGCATCCCGCCGAGAATTGGGGGGAACGGGATGGCGGCTATGATCTCACGGGCGCAAAGCGATTATCATTTTGGGCGCGCGGTGAACACGGGGGCGAAACGGTGGACTTCAAATTCGGCATCATTGCGCGCGATAAAAAGTATTCCGACTCGGCGCACGGCGAATTGAAAAACCTGGTGCTTACCTCGGAATGGCGGCGCTACACAATTTCCGTGGAGAAACAGGATCTTTCGCGCATCATGACGGGGTTTGCCTGGTCCATTGCGAGTCCAGGCCAACCCGTCGTTTTTTATCTTGACGACGTTTCCTGGGAGTAAGGCTATTTCATCCGAACGTGCTCCGGTGCGATTCCGCTAATGACTGGAAAGCGTGCCCTTTTCCCGACGTACTTCCTTTTCCCGGATGGATACGATGAACGGAACTCCCCTGACCATCCCGATGGTCATTTCCAACGCGGACTCGCCGCGAGACCATGCCTTGCGCTCGACGCTTTCAGCGGAAAAGGTCATGTGGAAACGGGCTGAGTAGCTCTGCCCGGGCTTGATCTCCCGCAGCTCTGGATTGCCGACGATGCGGTTGTTCTGTACCGGCCACCGCTGGTTATATTTGAGAATGCCGTTGCGGATATGCTCCTGGTTGACGTTCCCATCGGCAAAATAATCCACCGTCGGGGCATAGTAGGCTAGGGCCGCACCCACATTGTGCGCTTGGTCACAGCGCACAAAGCCATCGACAAAGTCCCCCAGAAGCTTCCGCCAATCGGCTGCCGAACGCGCCGTGGGCGGCGTCGACTCGGCAGCGGGATGTGCCTTTTCCTTGGCCCGCACGGCAATCGCGTTGCGCGCCTCACGGGTGTCGGTGATCGCCTGGAAACGTTGCGTTGCCAGCTCGTAACGACACAGCCACGGCACAGGGACAGTATCCGCTCCGCCGGGGCCAAATGAGTTGAAGCGCAACGTGAACGCGGAGGAATCCGGCTGCCAATCCGCGCCGTCGATTCTAACGTGGTCGCGGCTGGCGTTGGGAGGCAAACCGACTTCTCTGAGGTAAAAACGCCAGGCGAGGTCATCGATGTGCGCTCCGGAGCGTTGGAGGTCTCCGGGAACCTCGTAGAAGGTGTCGTCGTGCGTGCGACGGTAGAGTTGCGCGCCGCCACCACTGCTGGTGGGATGGTCGCTGATGAGGAGCCATTTCTCGTCGGGCGCAAAAAGCACCTGGGCATTGCGCTGGAACTTGTAGAGCAGCCGGCGGCGGGTTTCGTCCGCCTCCGGGATCAGCCAGATCGAGATCCCGGTGTCGATCTTCCGATACTCCAGGCGCAGATCCCGGAGCGGCGAGTATTCGACGTGTTCCAGCTTTCCATCGAGCGGCGGCAGGGGTACGGGCGTGACCGCGGCCAAAGCAGGCGTGGTGTCGGTCGCTGCCGATGGGGATGCTACTTCCGGGCTCGCCATCGGCGGGGGCGGTTCCGTGGAGGCGGGGAGAAGCTGCGTGGTGGCGGCGGTCGCTGGAGGCGTCGCAGTGACCGGTGTCGGCGGTGCCTCGTTCACCGGAACTGGCGTCGAAAATCGGTCGGGTGCTGGCCGAGACGGGGAAGCGGTCGGCAGCGGGAGGAATTTACTGACCTTGGCCGGCGGCGAGGAGCGGCTCAGGCCGAAATACACCGCCGGACCAACCACGGCGAGCAACACCGGCACGACCAGCCATGACCACCGGGTTCGCGGCGACGCTGTTTTGTCAGTGCCCCCGGCTGGCTCGGCTGCCAACGGCACCGGCGGAGCCAGGCGGGTCATTGTCGGCAGTTCCGTCTCGTAAGCCACGGTGCCCTCCAAGGCCTGATAAAAATCCTGCGCCGTGACGAAGTCGGAGTCACCGGTTCCTGGCTGTACGGCACGTCGTAGAACCGCGTTGCCCTCCTCTGTCAACCGTGCGAGCGGGCCATAGCGCCCGCGCGCCATGGCCGGGTTCTGCTCGGTCTCTATCGCCGTGCCGCCGAGCAGTTCGTAGATCAGCCGACCCAACGCGGAAATTCCGAGGCCGGCCGCGGGAACATTTTCCGCCGCCCCGGGAGCTCCCCCATCCTCCGAAACAGGCAAGCGCGTTAGCATGCCCGCAAGAGTGTCGTCGCCATCGGTCGCCGGTCTTTCCAGGGGCAATGTGCCCAGCGCCACCCTGAAGGGCGGCCAGGCCGCCAGCGGCAAATGCAGGGTCCGTTCGCGCTGCTGTTCATCGTTAAAGCCCTCCGGGAAATGGATCAGGATCTGGTGCTTGGATAGTTCGAGCCGGGTCAGGCCGTACCGCCTTGCGTGGTCGAAGCCTGCCGCCATCGGTTTGAGCAGGCGCAACGTGTCGTGCAACGTCATCACTCCCCGCGCCCGAAGCACCGCGAGCAACGTGAAGCCTTCGATCCATTCCATGACGAGAAACCGTCCGCCCGCGCCATCTTTCCCGAAGACCAGCGGCTGGATGAGGTTCTCGTGCGGTGCGGCCGACAGAATCTTCAAGGTGCGTTCGAGCTGCTGACAGGTTTCCGTGTCGGCTGCAATGCGGGCGTCGAGCACCTTGACGGCCACGGGCTTGCCTTGCTCTCGCAAATCCACCGCCCGGAACAACTGGCCGGTTTGTCCGCCGCCGAATTTTTCCACGAGTTGCCAGCGTTCCGCTAGCACCACACCCGCATTCCCGGATACAGGAGCATTAACCGGCCCGCCGGTGGGTACGCTGATGGGCCGGGCGATAGCGCCGCCAGCCGTCGCCGCCAGACATTCTTCCACCGCGCGCTTCAGTTCCAAAGCGTTTGCGAACCGGTCAGCCGGCTTTTTCTCCAGCATACGCGCGAGCAGCGTCCGGACGGGCGGCGGGACGTTGCGCCCTTCGAGTTGCGCCCACGGCGCGGGCGCGGAGAGATGTTGGCTGACGATGCGCGCGAGCGAGCCGCCGAACATCGACTTGCCCGTGATCAGGAACCAGAGTGTCGCGCCCAGGGAATAGATGTCCGAGCGGCCGTCCACCGGCTCGTTTTCCAACTGTTCCGGGCTGGCGAAGTGAGCCGTACCGATGAAACCGCTGGTTCCCATCGACGCCCAGGTGCTGCCCTCGGTCTGATAGCTCTTCGCCAGACCGAAGTCGATCACCTTGACGGTCGGCCCTTCTGCGGGTGACTCGGTCAGGATCAGGTTGGCCGGTTTGATGTCGCGGTGGACGAGTTGGTGTTCGTTGGCGAGCACCAGCGCCCGGGAGATTTGCAGGACAACGGCCAGCGCGGAGGCCAAGTCGAGCGGCCCGCGCTTCTCTACGATCTGCTGGAGGGTTTCGCCCTCGCAGAACTCCATCGCGTAAAAATAGGTCTCGTCCTCGGTGTGGCCGAGACGGAAAATGGCCGCGATGTTCGGGTGCCGCAGCCGGGCGGCGAGACGCGCTTCGCGGAGGAATCGCCCCTTAGAGTCTTCGTTGTGGAGGATCTGCGGCAAGATGACCTTGAGCGCCACCTCGCAATGCAGATCGGTGTCGAAGGCTTTATAAGTGACGCCCATCGACCCGCGGCCTAGTTCCCAGAGAGAACCGTCGTCTCGGCGCAACACCTGATAGTGTTGAAAAATCTCTGTCTCGTTCATGAAGCTGGTCGATCTGGTGCGGTTTCCGCTTCGACCCAGCACAAGCAGGCAGCGATAGCCCGACCGATTCGGGAGAGCCGAGATCGTCGGGCGCGTTTTCTTTTTCGGAACGCGTGCCCGACCGGGGCGGCACACGGCGATCCATCAGACAGGAAAAGCGGTCAGACGCCGCTTCGTCCGCCACGAACGAAATGCAGGATGATCATAATGACGGCAACGACGAGTAGAATGTGAATGAGGCCGCCCGCGAGGTGAAAAGCGAAAAACCCACCGAGCCAAAGGAGGACGAGAATAACTGCGATGATTGCGAACATGCGATTGATTCGGCGTTCCTCCTCTGGACGGTCGCTTACAAAGAGCGAGAACACGTAACCGGCGCGCTTGCCGATTTTCTTCGAGAGTTCGCGCCGAACAATCAGGCTCGGTGGGGTTTGGCCTCGTTGGGGACATCCATTGGCCGGCTTTTCCAAGCGACCGCACGTGCGCGGTCTAAGTGACGGTCAACGTGACGTTCGGCGCGGGGATCACGCTCGGCTTATACTTGATTGGGTTACCGGCCCCGGTGCTCTGGGGCATCCTCGCCGCGTGCCTGCGTTTCGTACCGTATGTGGGGGTTTGGATCGGGGCCGCCGGCCCGGTGGCGCTGGCCACAGGCGCGTTCGCGTCGTCCTGGCCCGCAGCTGAGACCTTCGGACTGTTCGTGATCTTGGAACTCATCACCGGCAACGCGGTCGAACCCTGGCTCTACGGCACGAGCACCGGCATGTCGCCGGTGGCGATCATCGTGGCGGCGAGCTTCTGGACGTGGCTCTGGGGCGGCGTGGGATTGCTGCTGTCTACCCCGTTGACCGTGTGCATCGTGGTCCTGGGGCGTTACGTGCCGCAGCTCGAATTTCTCAACACCCTCCTGGGCGACGAGCCGGTACTGCCGCAAGACTCGCGGCTCTACCAACGCCTCCTCGCCGCCGACCAGGAGGAAGTCTCTCAACTCGTCGACGAATATCTGGCGGAGCATCCGGTCGCCGAATTTTACGACCGCGTGCTCATCCCCGCGCTCAACCAGGCACAGACCGACGCTCAGCAAGGCAACCTCGGGAGCGACCGCCAGGAGTTCATCCTGCAGACCACGCGCACTCTGGTCGATGATCTGCGCGAACGTCCTGCCCGGGAAATGATTCCCGACGCGGCGGGGAAGGCGGTCGACGAGGGGACACAGGTCGACGCAACGGTCGTGCCCCCGCCCCTGTCCACCCGGAGGAACTCCCGCTGCGTGTGCTGATCGTGCCGGTGAAGACTGCGGCGGACGAATTGGCCGGGACATGCTCGCGCACCTTTTCGCGCTCGGCGGCGTGGGCACCAAGACGCTCTCCCACAAGGCGCTCGCCAACGAGGCGCTCGACTCCGTCGCCGCCAACGAAGTCGGGATCGTCTGTCTTTCGTTGGTGCGCCCCTTTGCGGTGATGCAGGCGCGCTACCTCACCAAGCGACTTCGCAAACGGTTCCCGCAAATCAAGGTCCTCATTGGGCTGTGGGACTCGAAACGTCCATCGGTCGGGTCGCATCGCAACCTCCAGACGGTCCAGGCGGATTGGATGGTCGAGTCCTTTGGCGACGCGCTTTCCGAGGTTTGCCCAATCGTTCAGTGCCTGCCGAATCCGGCGCTCGAAGCCACTCCCAGCGCCGCGCAGAGTGTAGCTCATGATTGCTCCGGGAGCGTAGCCGCCGAGGGGCTTCGTCACTGAAGGTGAAGGCAACGAGGGACGACTTTAGAGTGATTATCGGTCGCCTCCCGGTTCCAAGAGCGAGGCAGTCACGAGTCCACAGGCCGAGTCCTTGCCTTCGCGGCAAAGCACAACTTCAACTACGGCCTGGGTCCACAGCCCGCGTTTTGGCACACGACTTGCGGCTATCGGTTATGACCGCCGTATGATCAGTACCAAAATTTTTGTTGTTGAGGATGAACGCATTGTATCCCTCGCCTTGCAGCGGGCGCTCAAAAAGCTCGGCTACGCCGTAGCGGGCGCAGCGGCGAGCGGCGAGATCGCGTTGGAAAGTCTTGACGCCGCGGCGCCAGACCTCGTGCTCATGGACATCCAGCTCGCCGGGGAACTTGACGGCGTGGCCGCCGCCGAGCGCATTCGGGAAAAGCATGATCTACCGATCATTTTCCTGACCGGCTACAGCGACGGCGAAACCCTCCAGCGAGCGAAGATCGCCGGTCCTTCCGGGTACATTCTCAAGCCCTTCGAGGAGCGCGAGTTGCACATCGCCATCGATACCGCTCTCTACCGTCACACCACCGAGGCGCATTTGCGCCAGTTTCAGAAGATGGAAAGCGTTGGACGGCTGGCGGCGGGGTTGGCGCACGACTTCAACAACTTGCTGACGGTGATCCAGGGCCACGCCGATGCGTTGCGTGCGGGCACTGGCGATCCGCGTTCCCACGACGGCATCAGCCACGCCGTGGAACATGCCGCCCGGCTCACCCGTCAACTGCTCACTTTCAGCCGACAGCAACGCGTGGAACTGCGGATGCTCGATCTCAACGCCGTCATCACCCATGTGCGAGGGATGCTCGACCGGCTACTGGATGCGAGCGCGAGCATCCGTTTTCAGCCGACGCTGGGGCTACCGTCCGTGCAGGGGGATGTGGGGATGCTTGAACAGGTCCTGATGAATTTGGCGGTGAACTCCCGCGACGCCATGCCGGGAGGCGGGCAGATCGAGGTTCGCACCTTTGCCGTGGAGTTGGATGAGCAGACCGCCCTTGAACGAGGTCACGTAGGACCACGCGCGGGCCATTTTGTTTGCCTGGAAGTCGCGGACACCGGCATCGGCATGGATGAAGCCACCCGGCAGCGCGCTTGCGAGCCTTTTTTTACCACCAAAGGCATCGGCCACGGCACGGGGCTGGGCCTGAGCACGGTGTACGGCATCGTCCAGCAGCATCGCGGCTGGTTGGAATTGGAAAGCATGCCCGGGCGCGGCACCACTTGCCGGGTCTTGCTGCCGGCGGAGTTCCGCCCCGCCGCCGTGTCCGTCCACGCCCCGGCGGGCGAACCCGAGATGGTCATGGTTGATCGCAACCGAAGCGCCGCGACGATCTTGCTGGTGGAGGACGAGGAGAGCTTGCGTGAACTCGTGAGCGCCACGCTGGTCGAAGCAGGTTACGCGGTCATCGCCGCTGCCTCCGGGTTGGAAGCACTGGCGCTCTGGGAATTGCACTCCGAGCGCATCGATCTTCTGCTCACAGACATGGTGATGCCCGAAGGCGTCAGTGGACGGCACTTGGCCGAACGGCTTTCGACGGCCCGGCCCGGTCTGAAGATCATCTACACGAGCGGATACAGCCTGGACCTGACCGACCCGCACTTCGCAGACGGACGGGAAATCTATTTCCTCGAAAAACCCTACCGTTCCGCTCAGATGCTGGCGTTGGTGCGCGAGTGCCTGGAGGCCGAACCAATGGCCGCTCAAGCAGCGTAGCACCGGGGGAAAGTAACCGTGAAAACCGTTCCGCCGGCGGGGGGGCTTTCAAAATGCAGACGTGCGCCGAGCAGTTCGCTCAAACGTCGCACGATGGACAGGCCGATGCCTTCGCCGGGCGGCTGATTCGTTCCATGCCGTAAGCGACCGATGCCCTCGGCAGGAAGGCCTGGGCCGGTGTCCCGCACCTCGAAACTCCACCATCCGGGATCATCCTCCCGCCAAGCGACCGTGACGCCGCCCTGGGATGTATAATGCAAGGCGTTGAGCACGAGGTTTTGCGCGATGCGCTGAACTTTGCTCCGGTCGCCTTCAACGGGCAGGTTTTCGGGACCATTGGAACGTAGGAACAAGCCGCGTTCCCGCGCCAGGGGTAACGAGGCGGCGCAAAGACCGCCGAGCAGCGTCCCTGCATCAAAGGCGTCCAACCGGCACTCCTCGCGGGTGGTTTCCATCCGGGTATCTTCCAGCACGCCGGAGAGCATTGCCTTGAGGGTGCTGGTGCCCCTGTGCAGCATTTCCAGAGATTCCGTGCGGAGCGATTCTTCCAAAACCGGATCTTCCAGGAGCGAGGTAGCACTGCTGATGAGGCTCAACTGGGCGCGCAGATCATGGGTGGTCTCACGCCAGAGGGTAGCGCGGCCCCGGCCGTCCTCGATGAAGCGTGCCACGGTGCTTTCCAGGTCGTTCCGCTCGCGGATGGCCTCCTTTTGCTGGAGGCGGGCAAACTGTTCGGCACTGTCGGCAATGGCCATGTGGACCAGCGCCGCCAGCGAGCGATGCGCGGAGAAAAAGACCTTGGATGAAAGGTCGGGCAGAGTGACGCGGGCATTTTCGAGTTCGTTGAGCAGACAGCGGTGCAGATGGCCCCATTCCAAAATGACTTCCCGCAGATCATAGCCTTGCTGCCAGCGGTGTTCCCCATGCTCAACGGAAGCTTCTGAAGGGCTCGCTTTGGGTGGCGAGGACCCAGGGTTAAGCTCTTCGAGCAAACGGGCCTCAAACTCGGCAAGTACTTGTGGGATGCCATCGCGGAACTGGTTGCGCGAAAGCTCATTGGCGCTAGTTAGCTCCGAGTCATCGGCCACGGCGGCACGCCAGGCTTCCAGAATACCTTCGCGCCGGGCGGCGAGGTAGCTGGCGAAGGAAGCGGCCGGGCTTTCGAGATCATCAAGCGCGGCGGAAGATACGTCAGGTTTCATGCGGACAAGGTCCTTTGAGAATCGGGGACAGGCGGCGTCCCGCGGGTAAAGAGCTTGTCGGAACGATTCCGCTGCCGCCGTGTTTAGAACCACCGCGAACATCTATTACGAATAAAAATGCTTACATGGATAACTTTCCACTCACCGCCAGGATTCTCAAATCGTTGATCGCACCGGCGCGGCACGGCGACGGATCGACTCTCTATGTCATCTGCCGGTCGGACGACGAGGAGGGCTTTGTCATCTACGAACAGTTGCCCGATGGAAAGTGTCTCGCTTGGCCGGAGCTGGCAAGCGGCGGGGTCCAGCAGGCCGAAGGCACTATTTATCAGCGGGCGCAGTTGAAAGAGTGCGCATCAGCACAGGTCGAAGGCATTGCTTACAAGCCCCCGGTGCGTCCGGCCAGGCTTGCCACGAGCGCGAGCAGCTCCACCGTGTCGACAGGCTTCGCCACATGGATCTGAAAACCCGCCATGATGGTTTTCAGCCGATCTTCCGAGCGGGCGTAAGCGGTCAGGGCAAGAGCCGGAATGCTGCCGCCGTGCTCAGGTCCCAAAGCTCGCACGCGGCGGATCAATGAGTAACCATCCTCTTCCGGCATCCCAATATCGCTCACCAGCACGTCCGGTCGCTCCGAGCGGATCAGGTCCATCGCTTCGGTCGCGGAGCCAGCGGTTCGCACGCTGGCCTGACGATCTTCCAGCAACCGCTTGACCAACGAGCGGGCATCCGCCTCATCGTCGACCACCAGTACCCTGACGCCAGCCAGATTGATGAGTTCGGAAGCGACCGACAAACTGTTTGTGTCGGCGCGAGGATGGCAGCGATCCTCTTCTCCCGGATCGGGGACGGGGTGAAGCACCGTCAGAGGCAGCAAAACCCGGAAAGTGGTTCCCTGGCCCGGCCCGTCGCTGTGAACGCGCACGCTGCCGCCGTGCAGTTCGACAAGTTGTTTGGCGATAGCAAGGCCCAGGCCCAGGCCACCGTGACGGCGCGTGGTGGAGGCGTCCGCTTGGCGGAAGCGATCAAAGACGTGCGGCAGAAACTCGGGCGCGATGCCCTCGCCCGAATCATTGACAACGACTTCCAGATGTGAATTGACCCGTTCCAGGATCACCTGCACCCTTCCGCCCCTTGGCGTAAACTTGATGGCGTTCGAGAGCAGGTTCCAGAACACCTGTTGCAGGCGGTTGGGATCGCCGCTCACGGGCCTCGCCGCCGGATCGAGGATGACCTGGAGGCGGACCCCCTTGGCTTCCGCAGCGGGCAGCACCGTCTCGATGGATGCTTGCACCACCGGGGCCAGGTCGATGCGCTGCACGTCCAGGCGCACCTTGCCCGAGATGATCCGGCTCATTTCCAGCAGGTCTTCGATGATCTGCGTTTGCGCGCGGGCGTTGCGCTCAATGGTGCCCAGTCCGTGCGCGAGGTCTTCCGCGTCGGCGTGGCCGTCGCGCAGCACCTGCGTCCAGCCCAGGATGGCGTTGAGCGGCGTGCGCAGCTCGTGCGAGAGCGTGGCCAGAAACTCGTCTTTCATGCGGCTGGTGCGCTCGGCTTCCGCCCGCGCGGCCCGCTCGCTGTCGAGCAGTTGCACCTTTTGCTCTTGGAGTTGTTTAAACTCGTGAATGTCGGTGTTCGTGCCGAACCAGCGCAGCACGTGGCCGGCGGCGTCCTTGACCGGCAATGCGCGGCCCAGGAACCAGCGGTATTCGCCGTCGCGGGCGCGCTTGAAGCGGTATTCCCTCTCGTAGAGTTCGCCGGAGCGCAGGGCGGCCGACCACGCCTCAATGGTTTTTTGATAGTCGTCCGGATGAAGAATTTCATCCCAGGCCACGTCGCCCAACGTCCCCGGCGTCAGCCCCGTGTAGTCGTACCACGGCCGGTTGTAGTAATCGACGTGGCCATCCGGTCCTCCGGCAAACACGATCTGCGGCATCGCGTCGGCCAGTTGGCGAAACCTCGCTTCGCTCTCGTGTAGGGCGTCTTGCGCCCCTTTTGCTTCGGTCACATCCACGATAGTGCCGACCAAGCTGACCGCCCGGCGAGCACCCCCTTCGCCCTCGAAGTGCGCCTTGCCGTTTGCCTGCACCCAGCGCACCGCGCCGTCGGGGTGGATGACGCGGTATTCCATCGAAAAAGGATCGGGATTTTCCAGGCGGATCGCGGCGTCGGCCGCCGCTTCGACTTTCCCCCGGTCGTCAGGATGGATGGCGGCATTGACATCCCTCTGGGCGAGTTCGTGGCCAACCAGTCCAAAGATCGCGCCGAACCGCTCATCCATGTGGACCTGGCTTTTGATCAGATCGAGGTGCCACCAGCCCATCTGCGCCGAATCCAGGGCGAGCCGCCGTTGCTCGGCGAGCTGTTCCAGCGCGACTTCCGCGAGGTGGCGCTCCGACAGGTCCACGCCGTGGGCGAGGATGCCGGAGATGGAACCATCCGGCTCGTAGGTCGGCTGGTACACCACATCGAGGAAACACTCCTCCAGCGGCTCCCCCGGTTTGCGTTGCAACATCGCCCGCATGTTTTTGCCAACGAACGCTTCCCCGGTGGCGTACACTTGGTCCAACAGCTCGAAAAAGCCCTGGCCGGCAATCTCGGGCAGCCCTTCGCGCACGGGCTTTCCCAGCAGTTCGCGGTGTCCGACCAGCTGATAGTAGTGGTCGTTGACCCGTTCAAAAACGTGCGTCGGCCCACGCAGAATCGCCATGAACGAGGGCGAGCGTTTGAACACGTCCGCCAGCCGGTCGCGCTCGGCTTGGGCGGCGGCGGCCAGCGAACGGTCCGCCTCCCGTAGTTGCGCGTCGAGGGTGGCAAGCTGTTCCTGCTGTTTGATGGCGTATTGCCTGACGCTGCCAGCCGACGTGTCCTCGAAAAAGCGGAGAATTTGTTCTTGTGCCTGCCGCAGTTCCGCTTTGGGAGCGGCGGGGTGCGCGTCTTCAAACGCATTCAGCCCGTGGACGAGCACGATGCGGCAGATGATGCCCAGCTCTTGCACGACTTCGGCCAGGGTGTAGTCCTGCCGCCAGCGTTCCCTACCGTGGCTTTCCGTGTCGCTAGCAATCTGGCGTGCCACGGATTTGCCGCGCAGAAGGTTGCTCAGGTCATTGAGGAACTGCGGCAGATGGTCGGCCAAACCTCGGTTGTCCAAGGCGTCGGCCGACTCGACCTTGGAACTCTCGCGGACCGCATCCATCCATAAAGCAGTGAGGTGTTCACGCCGCTCGAAGAGAAACGTGGCGAGCCGGAAGGGTACGGCTTCTTCGGGGGACACATGCGCGGAAGACGAGTGCATTTGGTAAACGGTCGTTGGTCGGCCAGGCTCAGATCAATGCCCTTTGGCGGTGTTCTCCCTATTCTTCGTTTCTGGAAAGCATCTATCTTGCCTTCGCCTCATGTTTTTGAACCGACACGCCTCAGCCGCGGGTGTCTCGTCAACGGACGCCAGAGGCAGCCGGGCACGGCACGGCCTGAAATCACTGGCCGAAAAGCTGATGGCGATGCACATGCGCCATTGCATCGAGCACGCGGGCAACCCTGCCGCCGCCAAACGGAAACTGCGAGAAATTGCTCACCTTGGCGGAGGCTACATGGAGGAGATCAGAGCCAGATTGCGCCTCGCCCTATAACGCTGGTGTTTAGGAAACTCTGTGGAAGAATTTCTTCCATGGCGGCCCAAAATCATTGCACGGCCGAGGACTTGGCCGAGGTGTTTCGACAAAACCAGGAGGAGATCATCGATGAGTGGCGTGTGCAGACAGGCCAACTCCTGCGCGAGCTGAACCTCGATAAGCCAACGATGACCGATCACCTGCCCGATGTGACTGCGGAGATCACGCGCGATCTGGCACTCAACCGCGACGGCACTCTCTCCGTAGAGCACACCCGTGGCAGTCCGCCCACCCACGGGGTGCAACGTTTTCACGACGGCTTGGATGTTCGTGAAGTCGTGGAGGAGTACAATCTCTTGCGTGTCGCGTTTAACACGGTAGCGGAACGGCACGGCTTCTTTGTCGCAGGAGATGCCGCGCGCATCATCAACCACCGCATCGACGAGGCCGTTCGGTTGGCAGTGATGAGTTTCGCGGCGCAGCAGGCCCTCATCCGCAAGGAGCAAGAGGACGAGCATCTGGCCTTCATCGCCCACGATCTGCGTACGCCGCTAAGTGCCTATCCGAATAACTCGGCGGCGCGGTAGGAGATGAGGCCGCAGACAAAGGAGAGCATGCCCAGGGAGTTTTTGGCCTTCTTGCTCCAGCGGGTAAGGAGGCTGCGAGAGCGGTTGAACCAGGAATGGGTGCGCTCCACCACCCAGCGGCGGGCTTTCTCACCACGTTTCTTCTTCTTGGCTTGGGTCTCTTCACCACGCGAGCGGATGTGGGCCACCAGGCCGTAGGCATGGAGGATGTGGCGCACTTCCTGGGAGTCATAGCCCTTGTCCAGGCAGAGGTGTTGCAGGTACTCCGCGGTGGCCTCGGGCCGCTCGATGGGGATGTTTTGCAGGGCTTCTTCCAGCAGCTTGAAGTCGTTGCGGTTGGCTCCGGCTACCGAGAGCGCGACCGGTACGCCGCCACCCTCCACGAGCAACGAGCGTTTGGTGCCCGCCTTGGCTCGATCCACCGGAGAAGGCCCGGTTTTTTTTCCCCGCCAGCGGTGCCTTGGTCACCGCCCCGTCCATGCTCAGCCGTTCCCAGTCAATGCCGTTAAACGCCTCGTACCCGGCTAGTCCCGCCTGCCAGAACCGCAGAAAAAGCCGTCGACCCGTCGACCACCCACTCCTGGAAACGATCAGGCGCGGGGGAACTTGGACAAAGCCCGGTGGCAGCCAGTGCGTTCCACTGGCAGCCGGTGCGCCGCACGAAGAAGATCGCCGCCGCACTGATCTTGCCCCGGTTTTGAGGACCAGACGGAGTGCCGGGTTTTTGTTGTTT
>CAXUGY010000060.1:0-20724 GCA_964250695.1 uncultured Chthoniobacterales bacterium
CGTTCACCTCGCGCTCATCTTCGATGCCCTGCGATAGTGTGAACAGGCCCTAGTCAGCGGGATCGTACGCCTTCTTTTTTCCCCCTCGCCGCCTCATGGTCGGGAGGAAAGACGAAAGCACGAAGGAGGACCCTGCGTCGGGTCACCGGAAAAACGGATCGCAGTCTTCCAACATAGAATATCTCGTTCCGGCACAACACATTTCCATCGGGTTGATCTCTCCGCGATTGCCAAAGCAGCCGGGGGTCCGTAAGTTGACCGGCCAATCCGTGTGGCCTGGATGAAAATCTTCCAAAGATGCCGCCAATTCTTCCACCGCCAAATCGCTTCAGCCGGGTTTGCGTGTGCAGCGGCCACCTGATCGACCAACCCGGGCGCGCCAAGTCCCGGTTCCCGCCGGACGCGGAATCAGCGGTGCGCCGGGCCATCGAGAAACAACTCCAGGCGTGGCAGATCGGGCCGGGTACCCTCGCGGTTTGCGGGGTGGCCAACGGGGCGGACATTCTCTTTGCCGAAAGCTGCCTGCGGCGGGGCGCGCACGTGCGGTTGCTGCTCGCGCTGCCGGAACAGGAATATCTGGAACAGTCCGTCCGCTTGCCGGGCAACCCGTCGTGGGAGACCCGTTTTCGCGCGCTCCTGCGTGACGCCGCCGAAGTCTGGTTCCAGCCAGCCCCGCCGGGACCGACGCCGGGAGACGCCGACGTTTTTCACGCTGCAACGTCTGGATTTTGCAGACCGCGCAAGCGGAGGCCCCGGCGGGCGCGTTGTACGGCGTGCTGGTGTGGGATGAGACCGGCACCGGCGACGGACCCGGCGGCACCGCCCACTTTGCGCAGGAAATTCAGCGCCCCGGCGGCGGGCACCTGGCCATCATCAATCGCAGGCTTCCGCGCGGGCGTTGATCTCCGCGACGGGCAGCGCGCGGTATTCCGGGCACCACCCCGGGAAACAGAGGGTGATCAGGTCCTTGACCGAGTTTCCTTTCCGCGCGGCGTCCGACTCGGACATCGTGGGCGGGATGACCCCGGCCTGCCGGGCGGCGTACAGACTGATTTCGCCGATCTTGGCCGTCGGGTCCCTGGTCGTAGATCTGGCACGCGACGGCCTTGCTCCGGTAATAGATGTAAGCCAAGTCGCCCAGCTTGAGTTTGAAGTGGTCGCGCAACCGCACGGAGCGCACCACGCCCGGGAACTCCCGCGAATTGCAGGAGGTGTGGTCTTCATCCGGGTACCGGAGCGAGGTTTCTGCTTGATAACAAGGGTCTTGTTTCGTGCTGCCGCGCGGTCCGTCGGTGTGGATACCGGCGTCGGTCACCATCACCAGGGCATCCACCCGGCCGGACCCATCCAGGAAGTAGCTGATGACGCTGTCCTTGAGTCCTTGGAGGGAGATCCGCAGGGTGGAAGCTTCCTGCAACGGCAGGTCGGTCAGCACGCCACCCGGATCGAACGCGCGCCGCGCATCCTCGGGGATGAAGGGCAGCGCGGGGTCTGCCGGCGCCGGCACGTGCGGCTGCGGGAACACCGGGTCGCCGCCGCGGTAGAAGACGGCGAACGTGGCGACACCCGCCAGCCTGAGCGCGCCAAACCAGACGGCGGCCCCGCCGCCGAACGTCTGGAAATCCGCCCCGGCTTGCGCGCAGGCGGCGGCGTCCGACGGTGCGCAGGCGAAGGCGTGCAGCTTGAGAAAGGTGTCCGGGTCGCCGAGCGCGGGCGGAGGATCGTCGTAAATGGTGGAAGCGAACTCGAAGCGGTTTTCGCCGGTGTCCGGGTTGATGCGGCAGGCGGTGAGTTCGAAGAAGAGGTCTTCTTCGTTGCGCAGGGCGGCCAGGAGTTCATCGCTGCTCAGCGAGCCGGGCAGGGCGAAGGTATCGTCGGCCATAACGTCGGGTGATCTCTAGCGGGCGGGTGGCGGGGGAAAGCAACCTTCGATGACGGTGAGCTGATCCGGGTCGGTCGTTTGCCGGACGAACGTCTGGAGCCGGATTTTGGAGCGGGCCGCCGCGTTGAAATTCTCCGGCACGCACGCGGCCGCGATCTTCGCCGCGTCGGATTCCTCCATCTTCGGCAACTGCCCGATCAACGCCCGCTGGCGGTCATGCACCGAGGCCGGTGACGGGCGGTTCAGGGAATTGGGCGACGACTCGCGCCGCCAACGGGCTGGGAGGCGCCAGCGGATCGAATTTCTGGAAAGGATTGATCGCCGCGAACGGGTCGAGGCGCGGACCTTTTTGCGCCACGGAACAGGCCGTCGTTAACAGGGCGAGCACGACCACGGAAATGCGGTTTGAATAAGTTGGCATTGCCAAGGAACTCGCAAGCACCCTGCCCCGCTGATCTTCCACTCCGGGCGGAAGCATCTGCCGGGCAGCGGTGACGATTTATCACCTGATTTGGAACGACTTGTTAGCGAATATCGTGTCGGGTCGGCAAGCGAAATCCGCTGGTGCCGAATTCACGGATGACCCGCACTTCCGGCATGAACGCTTGATGGGGGGTACTCAACCGGGCGGTGCCGTCGCGGGAGCCTACCCTGGCCTTCCGGCACGCTGGTGCGCAGCAACCTGCCCGACGCACTCGCCGCCACGCAGACCGAATTCTTGAAGCACGGCAGGAGAGTGCATTGACGGAGGATGCGCGTTACCCTATTCAGAACGGGTGATGCACGTCCTTGGGAAACTCACTCGTCCGGCCTCGTTCATTTCATCCTTCCGTTGGCTCGGCGCCGCCGTTTCCCTGCTGCTTTTAGTGAGGGTTGGCTCGGCACAGTCGGAGACGACGCCCGAAACCTTCGCGGCGCGCTTCGAGCGCTTCAAGGCCACGGCCACGGCCACCCAACTCTACGCGCTGCTCTACGACTTGCCCAAGGGCGGTGATCTCCACCATCACCTCGCCGGAGACGGGCTGCCGGAAGACTGGTTTGCCATCGCCAGCGACCCCGCGCGCAACGGCGGCAACACGTTCTATACCCGGCTGCGCCTCGCGCACTACGACACGGCTGAGAACGCCCCCGCCGTCCTGTTCCAAACCATCCAGCAATCCGCCTTCGATGCCTTGCCGGCGGCCAAGCGGGAGGACTACAAGGCGATGGCCGAACTCTCGCCGGACGAGCGCGCAGCGTGGCAATCCTCCGTGTTGCTCGACCGCCCCGGCGAGGGACGCGACGAGTTCTTCGAGAACACCTGGCCGCGTCTGGGCACGCTGCTCAGCGACGCGCACGTCCTGGCAGAACTCACGGCCGTCAACATGCGCCGCTTCGGGGCCGAAGGTGTGCGCTACCTGGAAATCCAGGCGCTCCCCTTCCGCGAGGTGGATCACGCGGGCCAGCCGATGGACGCGGAGCAGGTCGAGCGAATCTTCGAGGAAAGGCTCACCCGTCCCGACGCGCTCGCCACGGGGGTAACCGTGCGTTTTCAATACTGCGTGATCCGCTTCCTGCCGGACGCCGAGGCGGACGTGGCGCGGGCTTACGCGTTTCTGGACAAACACCGCGACTGGTGGGTGGGCATCAACATGGCCGGGCGCGAGGACCGCCAGATCGGTCGCCCGGCGCGCTTTCTCTCGACCTACCGCCAGGAGCGCCGTACCTACAGCGGCATCAACGTTTCCATCCACGCGGGCGAGACCGACGAGCCGGACCACCACGTGCGCGAGACCTTGCTGCTCGGCGCGACGCGCATCGGCCACGGGGTCAATCTGATCGACGATGCTGAGACGATGCTGCTGATGCGCCAGCAACAATACCTCGTCGAGATCAATTTGATCTCTAACCGGCTGCTCGAATACGTGCCGGACCTGCGCAAACATCCCTTCCCCGAGTACCTGCGTTTCGGCATCCCCGTGTGCCTGAACACCGACGACCGGGGCATGTTCGGCACGGACCTGACCGACGAGTATTATACCGCCGTTCCTCTGTACCACCTGACCTGGCCGGAGATCGTCGCGCTGGGACGCCATTCGCTGGCCTACGGCTTCGTGCAGCCCGAGAAGAAACGCGCGCTCCTTGCGGACTATGACCGGCGCATCGCGGCCTTCGAAACCAAGTATGCGCGCGACGACTGGACGGCGGCGCTGCCACCGGTTGATGCCGTGGCCCATACCTTCTACGCCGAGCACAACTTCCCCGGAGTATTCCAAGGAAAGTAGAACGCCGGGGGAAGAAAGCCGATGGGTTACTTTGGCTCGAGCCGGTAGGCGCGAGTCGCCGTGCCGCTCCAGATGTCGGCCTGCTCCGATGCGGTCAGTGGGGAAACCCACCCAGCGACGACATCGACCCAACGCTGATAATCCGTGGCGCTCAGGCAGGGCGGCCAGTCGGAGGCGAACATCAACCGCGACGGGCCGAAGTGTGCCAACGCCGCGTCGAAATAGGGCCGCAGACCTTCCGGGGTCCAATTTGCCCAATCGGCTTCCATCGGCAGGCCGGAAAGTTTGGCCGCCACGACGTTCGGTCTCTGGGCGAGTTCACGGAAGGGACCGAGCCATGGGGCCGGGTCGGAGGCGCGCACGTCGGGTTTGCCGAGATGGTCCAGCACGAAGTGGAGGTCGGGATGCGCGTCCACCAACGCGACCGTGCGCGCCAGTTGCGGCTCGTTGACCAACAAATCATAAACCAGCCCACGCGACGCCAGTGCAGCGAGCCCGGCATGGAAGGCCGGATTTTCAAAGAATTGACCCGGCGGAGTCCCTTGCATGATGAGGCGGGCGCCGCACAGCTTCGGCTCGTTCGCCAGGGCGGCGTCCAACACGTCGCCGACGTTTGGGGTGGTGAGCGGAAACCAGCCGACCACGCCGCGAATCCAGTCGTGGCGGCGGGCCCGGTCGAACATCATGGCGGTCTCAGCCGTCGTCTGGAGGCATTGGATGAGAACCGAGCCATCGACGCCCGAGGCCGCCATGACGTTGGCAAATTCCTCGGCGGTGAAATCCCGGGCGAGTTGCGGGCAAGCATCGTCGATCCAGGGAAAGTCCGTTTTCTCGTACTTCCAAAAGTGGTGATGGGCGTCGATTCGCACGACAGATCAGGCGGGACGCTAAGGTTTCGGCGCGCCGGGGAGTTCCAGGTTGTGATAGCGATACATTTGCACGGCGGTATCGTGCAGTTGGCCCGCGTCCAGCGCCAGCAAGGGCTCCGTGCCTTTTCCCTGGAAAAGGGGCGTGTCGCGCTTGATTCGCCAGAGGACATTCGCCGCGCTGAGCTGGTAAGATGCCACCTCCTTCGTGCGGGCGACGATTTCCGCGCTCTCCTCCGGGTGTTCGATGAGGTAACGCATTGAGCGGTCCAGGGCATAGACGTACCGGCGCAACAGTGCTTTCTGCGCTTCATAAAAGGCCGGGGTCACCGTCGAAACGTCCCCGTAATCCGGGTAGCCCACGTCGGCGAAGTTGAGTGCCACCCAGTTGTGGTACCCGTTTCGCTCCAGCAGCCGTGGCTGGTTGTCCAGCCAGCCCTGGTAATAATCCATGGCCCCGGCGATCAGCGCGTCGGGTCCCGCCCCGGCGTTGATGACCTTCACGTCATCCATCGACAGGCCCATCCGGCCCAGCACGTAGCCGAGGTAATAAGCGCCGCCGGGCTGCACGCCGAACGTGCGTCCGCGCAGGTCTTCCGCCTCGAGTTTCCTGGACGAACGCTGGTCGGAAGGCACGGCTTTATCCAGCATCAACCAGCACAGCGGCGACGTTTTCATGTTCGCACAGATCATCTTTAGCGGCGAACCGGTCGGGCTCGTGACCATCTGAAACAACGGCTCGGCAAAACCGACGTAAACATCCACGTGCCCGGCAAAGAGCGTGTTGAGATGGTCCCGGCCCGGACCGCCCTCCACGATTTGCAGGTCGATGCCCACGTCGGAGAAGAAACCCTTCTCTCTACCCAGCAACCAGGGTGATATCTGATCGTTCGCGATCCAGTTCAGGCCCAGGCGCAATGGGCGCGGGGGGCTCAGTGGCGCGGGCGCGGGCGTGCCGGGCGCGGGAATAAACTCGTTGGTCAGGTAAGGGGATACGTCGAAGCGCGACTTCACCGCGGCCTCCGCTTCGGCCAGGGAATACGGCGACCTGCCAGTGGAAGCGGTGGTCGGCGGTTTGCACCCGGTGATCCCACCCAGCGCCAACGTGGCCACCAACGCCCAGCCAACCCACGGCCAGCGGGCGATGCGGACGGTCAGGGTTTTCATCGGTGTCTCGGCTCCAGCCGCGCCCAGAGTTCGCTGTCCAGCCGACCGCCGCCGTAGCCCACCTTCACCCCGAAATCCTGCGCTTCGACGAAGGTCAGATCGTAGTCCCGCACGACCCGGGCGAGCGCGACCGGACTTTGCATCATGCTGTGGTTGCGACCGAGACAAATATGGGTGCCTCCGCCGAACGCGCCGTTGGTCTTCGGGGCGAACGCGCCGTTCTCCACGAAACGCGCCGGGTCGAAGCGGAACGGCTCGGGATAGAATTCCTCCAGGTAATGGGTCATCGTGTTCGGGTGCAGCAACGGCGTCGCAGCCGGGATGTGGTAGCCGCCGAACTCGAACGCCTCCAGCGGATGTTTCGTCAGCGTGAAGACGCCCGGGCGCACGCGTTGCGTTTCGAGGATGGTCGCCTTCAGGCGCGGCATCCCGGCCAGGGCCATGACGTCCTGGCCGTCCCAGGGGTCCACCTCCTCGCGCAACGCCGCCAGCCAGTCGGGCGTGTGGTAGGTGAAGAGCAGCGCCCAGTTGATGAGGTTGGAAGTGTTGTCCGTGCCTGCGAGCAGGATCAGGTAGAGATCGTTGATCAGGTTGTCGCGGTCGGGTGCATCGCCTTCGACCTTCATGCGGGCCTTGAGCGTGCGGCCGAAATTGTCGTCGATCAGGTCCGGGTTGGCGAGACGTTCGTCCACGATGCGCCCCATCACGCCGAACGCCGCCGCCTTCAGTCGGCGGTAGTTCTCCTGGGCGATGTAATCCTGGCGGTTTTCGTCGAGGAACAGCCCGCGCAGCATGAGGAACTCCCAGCGGGCGAGGCCGGGGATCAGGTCCTCCGCGATCTCGGCCTGCGCCACGGTCTTGCCGTTGATCTTGGTGATGAGTTCGCCCCAGAACGTGATGAGTTCCACCGGTCCCCGCGCGGCGGCGGCGGCAATGTCGTGTTCAAACCAGTGGTTGAAGTCCGGCAGGTAGCGCATGGCCGGGATCTGGTCGAAAGCCGGTTTGAGAATGATGCGCTTCTGACGGTGGTGTTCGCCGTCGAGGGCGGTGACGTGGTCCGGCCCCATCTCGTCGAGAAAGGGGGCGTTGGCGTGGGCATAACCCCACAGCTTGCCGTTTCGCCAGACGAAGTCGTTCGCGTCCACGCCCGCCAGGACCACATAATGGCGATTGCGGAACCACGTCCGGTACACCGGGCCCATCTGGCGGTAGGCCCGCAGATGAAAACCCATCGGGTCGTTTTGAAACGCCAGGTCGGATTCCGCATCGGTCGCACCGGCGCGGTAAATCGGAATGTCCTCCACGGTTTTGGTCTCGGCGATGGTCATCATAAAATGCTTGGCCCCTTCACGAACGCAGGTCCCGCTTCCAACGGAAAATCCAGTGCTCCCATGCCTTGCACAAACCGTAGACGGCCAGTGCGAGACCGCAGGAAATCATGCTGACGGCGTAGAGGCGGTCCGCCCGGTACTCGACGGTGGCCTGCACGATCAGGAACCCGAGCCCTTTGCGGGCAAAAAACCACTCCGCCACGATGGCCGCGATGATGCTGCCGGTAAACGCGATTTCGTGCGCCGCCACGTAGTACGGCAGCGCCGCCGGCCAGCGCACCTTGGTAAAAATTTCCCAGCGCGAGGCGTTGAGCGTTTCCAGGCGGTCGAGCAGCACCGCGTCCGCCGAGCGCAGGCCCTTGACGAGGTTGGCCAGCAGCGGAAAAAAGGAGACCACCACCACGACGATGATCTTCGGCGTCAGGGTGTCGCCGAACGTGACCACCAGGATGCTCGCCACCGTGACGAACGGCGCGTTTCTGATCACCACCGTCCACGGAGACACGAACTCCTCCGTCCACGGCACGTAGATAAAGAGCGCCGCCAGACCCACGGCCAGCACGTTGGCCACGGCGTAGCCGATGAGCGCCTCGTAGAGCGTGACGCCCAGGTGATACCACAGCGAGCTTTGCTCGTTGGCCAGGACCGACCACACTTTCAAGGGTGGCGGCAGGAGCATGGGCGGCAGGTTGCTGACCCGGATGAGCAGCAGCCAGAGCAGCGTGCCGGTCACCAGCATCAGCGCGTACGCCTGCAACGGCCGCCAGCGGCTCACGACGGCACCTCCCCGCGCACCGTTTCGCGCAACGCCCGCCGCACCCGGGCCACTTCGTCGAGGAATTCCGCGCCGACCCAGGCCACCCGTGGCCGCTCCAGTTCGATGGTGATGACCTCGTGAATGCGGCCCGGATGCGGCGACAGCACCACCACGCGATCCGCGAGCGTCACGGCTTCCTCCACGCTGTGGGTCACGAGCACCGCCGTTTGCCGCGATTTGGCCAGGACGCCCCCCAGCCACTCGCACATGGACTCGCGGGTCAGTTCGTCGAGCGCGCCGAAGGGTTCGTCCAGCAATAACAACCGCGGATGGTGGACCAGGGCGCACGCGATATTGACCCTCTGCTGCATTCCACCGGAAAGCTGGTGCGGGTAGTGGTGCATGAACTGCCCGAGTCCAAATTGCTGCAACAGCCGGCGCGGCGAGAGGACTTCGGCGCGGCGGCAGATTTCCAGCGTCAGTTCGACGTTGCCCAACGCCGTGCGCGCGGGGACCAGGGCGGGTCGCTGAAACGCGACGCCGATTTCCTGACGGCGGCGTGCTTCCAGCGCCGAGGTGCCCCCGATGGAGATCGTCCCTCCGGTCAGGGTTTCCAATCCCGCCAGCAAACGCAGCAGCGTGGTCTTGCCGCAACCCGACGCGCCGAGCAAGGCGACGAATTCACCCTCCGCCACTTCGATGGAGATGCCGTCGAGCACCTGCACGGCACCGAAGCGTTTGCCCACCCGCTCGATCTGCACGGCGGGACGAATGCTGACAGGTTTGGAAACCAGGGCAACGCTCATCGGTTAACCCCTAAAAACGCCGGAGGTAAATCCCCATCAGGAAGAAAACGCATGTTCGTTGCGAAAAAAGCCGACCCTTGCTACCCGTTGCCCGCTCGCAATCCAGCACGCACCTCGCGCCAGATGATTGATCCTCTCGCGTCGGTAGCCGCCTGGCAAGCATTGATTTCAAGACGTATCGCAATTCGATAGGCCGTGTGCCCTTCTCCTCGCCGTCATCCTGAGCGGAGCGAGTCCGCGAGCACAGTCGAAGGACCTCTCAACCAGGGGAGATTGGCCGACCGGCAGCGCGCTCCGAACGGTAACCATGTCATAAATTGGGAGGTCCTTCGACTGCGCTCAGGATGACAGAAAAAAGAAAGAGCGTAGGATGGCGATTTAACCCGATCAAGATGCGCTCCGGTCTCGCCCTCTTGCGGAAAATCTCGTTTCCGAACGGATGAATTTAGTTTAACCCTGGAATCGTGACTCGCATGATCTCCTTCTTCTCGCTCCGCATTGCCTCCGTCCTTTTCCTCTCGACCGTTCCCCTCTGGCTCGAAGCCGAGACGCCCCCGGCGACGCCTGACCCGAAAGCTATGGAAGTGATCAACATCGAGAAGCAACCTTGGTTGACCGCGGACGACCACGCCGTCGCCCGGCAAATCGTCAGCCCGTCCAACTCCCGCGCAAAGCAGGTCAGCATCGCGGACATCATCGTTCCCGCCGGGGTGACGATCCGCAAGCACCACCACGCCGTCATCGAGGAAATCTACTACGTCACGGCGGGAGAGGGGATCATGTGGCTGAACGGGGCGACCCAGAAGGTCGGGGTGGGAGACGCGGTCGTGATCCGTCCCGGGGACGTGCATAGCATCAGTAATCCGACCAGGAACGATCTTCGGATGATCGTCACCTGCACCCCGGCCTGGACTCCCGATTGCCTGCTCTTCAATCCGTGAACGCCGATAGCTGCCGTTATGCGGTGACGAATATATACAGGTTAGGCGTCGCTATCCGTGCATTCGGGTGAACATTTTTTCCAACTATGTCGTCGGAAGAAAGCAGCACTCATCTCATGAAAACCATCACGCTCGCTTTCTGCACCGTATTTGTGTTTTGCACCCTGGCAGTCGCAGAAGACCCAACTCCACCTTTTCCTCCCAAAGCAGCCCCATCTCTCTCAGAGAACTATGTAGTCACTCTCACGATGACCGACAAGGAACAGAAGATTACCGAATTGTCCTTGGTCGTGGCCTCAGCGGACTTCAAAACGGACTTTCCTGACGCCCAATCCAGCGTCACCAGCTTTGTGGGAACGCTCACCCCTGAGGATGGGAACACCGTTTCCATCAAGTACGCACTCGGTGGCCAGATTGGCATTGCTGTTGCCCCTAACAGTGTCCAATACAGAACCATCGCTACACAATCGACTGTGCGTCTCAAACTGGGTGAGCCTGTTCAAATTTTGAAGTCGGATGCCCGCACTTGCACTCTCAGCATTTCGCGGTCTGCTGATCAGCAAGCAAAAGGCAAATGACCTTGCCAGCCTCCGTTGCTAGCTTGGAGGCGTCAGGCCTGAATCCCCATGAACCACCTCGTTCGCGCTTTACGAGCCGTTAGCACAGGCTTCGCCCACGCCCGTGGTCCCGCCCGGTACAGTGCGGGGAACATCCAGATCCATTGCGCGCATTGTCAGGGCGACCTGTTTAGCGACCGTGGACGGTCGGCTTACGCGGGTGGCTATGGCATCGCATGTGAACAATGTGGATTGATCCAGTGGTTCACCAAAAGTCCCACCCGCTTACGGGCCTAACCAAGCGTTCCGCCCAGAACTGAAATTCGCCGGGCGCGTCGTCCGTGTCGTTGCCCGGCCCGAAATTGGCCACCACGACCACCTTGACCGGGATCGGTTTGACCGCTGGCCGCGGAAACGGCGGGACGGGTGGCTCCACCGCGAATACCAGGCAAAAGCGTCGGCGATTTTTCCGCTTTCCATGCGGCAAACGATCCGGTAAAAGGAGCGCGCTTTCGGCAGAAATGGTTTCCAGGTAGTTGCCGACGGCCCGTCGCCCCATGCCAAAATCTTCCCGTGCGCCGACGCTCATCCCGAGCGCGAGGCCGCCGGAAATCCGTCTGGTTCAAGGGCGGATGGATCGTGGAGGGGAAGCCGTCGCTTAAATGGAAGCACAAACCCATCACCCCGACGCCGGTGCGGCTCCCGCCGTACTGTACGGACTCAACGACCCGCTGCCCTGGCCGCAGGCGGTCCTCATCGCTTTCCAGCATCTGCTGGCCATGTTCGTCGGGACCATCACCCCGGCAACCATCGTTTCGCACGCCCTGAACCTGCCGTTCGCCGACCGCGCCTATTTGATCAATATGTCCCTCGTTGCCAGCGGCACCGGCACCCTGTTGCAGGTCATGTCGTTTCGCGGTTTCGGCAGCGGGTTGCTCTCGATCACGGGCACCAGCTTCGCCTTCATCACGCCGATCATCCTCGCGGGAAAAACGGGCGGTCTGGCGCTCGTTTTCGGCATGTCGCTGAGCATGGCCGTCGTGCCGCTGGTGCTCGCGCCGTTTTTGCCCCGCTTGCAACGGGCGTTCTCGCCGGTCGTCGCGGGCACGGTGGTTTTGCTCATCGGCTTGTTGCTGATCCCGACGAGCATGTTCGGCATCCAGACGCCCCTGGCGGGAAACGCATCACCCTCGATGGGGCTGGTCGTCGCCGGGATCGTGCTGGCCCTGGTCGTGGGTCTCAACGCCCTGCGGTTCTCCTGGGCGCGGTTGTCCGCCGCGTTGCTGGCCCTGCTGGGGGGCTACGGGTTGTGCCTCGTGGTTGGCGGCGTGCAGGCACCGGCGGGCGACGCGTGGTTTGCACTGCCTCAGCCGTTGAAATATGGGCTGAGCTTCGACCCCAGCTTCATCCTGCCCTTCGGCTTCATCTATCTGGTCACGTCCATCGAAACGCTCGGCGACCTGACAGCCTCCTCGGAACTTTCCGGCGAGCCCACCAGCGGGCCGTTGTACTGGCGGCGCGTGCGCGGGGGGGTGTTCGCCGACGGGGTCAACTGCGCGCTCGCCGCGTTGCTCAACTGCTTCCCGAGCACGACCTTCGCGCAGAACAACGGCGTCATCCAGATGACCGGCGTGGCCAGCCGCCGCGTCGGCTACGTGTGCGGCTGGATGCTGGTGGGCTTCGGCGTCCTGCCGGGCCTGGGCCGTTGGCTGGCGAGCATCCCGCCGCCGGTGACCGGCGGGCTGACGCTCGTGCTCTTCGGCCTGATCGCGGCGGCGGGTATCCGCATCCTGACCCGCGCCGCCCTGGGCCAGCGGGAATTTCTCATCGTGGCGATTTCCCTCGGCGTCGGTCTGGGGGTCGATCTACATCCCGAGGCGCTCAAGCCGCTGCCGGGCTGGATGCAGATGATCTTCAGCAGCG
This sequence comes from uncultured Chthoniobacterales bacterium, assembly GCA_964250695.1. Taxonomy (GTDB): domain Bacteria; phylum Verrucomicrobiota; class Verrucomicrobiia; order Chthoniobacterales; family SZAS-18; genus CAHJWO01. Next base: position 12,495 of record CAXUGY010000060.1, read on the forward strand.
GCATCAGCACGGGCGGCCTGACGGCACTGGCGGTCAACCTCCTGCTCCCGCGTTCGCAGCCATGACCGCGCCCGGCGTCTTTTTATCTTTAACATCGGCCACCTCGTGACGATGAACGCCACGCGCGAAGTGCTCGCCGATGCCTGGCTTCCTGGCGCGCGGCGGCTTCGTGGTGGCCGTGGGCACCGGCGCGCCGCCCCGGCTGGAAAACGTTCCCACGCACGATGCCCGCGGCGGCATCGCCACGCCGGGGCTTCATCAACACGCACCACCATTTTTACCAGACGATGGCGCGCGCCTACACGCCGGGCAACAATCTGCCGCTGCTACCGTGGCTCGCGCACATGAACCGGCTCTGGCAGCCGTTCACGGCCGAAGATTTGCACCTTTGCTCGACCCTGGCCCTGGCGGAAATGATGCTCACGGGCTGCACGACCGCCGCCGACCACCACTACGTCGTGCCCGTCGGCAGCGGCGACTGTTTCGCCGCGCAGTTCCAGGCGGCGAAAACCCTGGGCGTGCGTTTCCACGGGGGACGCGGCAGCATGGACGTGCCCTCCGACCTGATCGGCGATTGGGCCATCCAAACCCCAGACGCGATCCTGGACGACTGCGACCGGTTGCGGCGGCAGTTTCACGACCCCGCGCCGGGCAGTTGGCGGCAGGTATTTCTGGCTCCCTGCGCGGCGACCTCCGCGAGCCGCGAACTCCTGCAAGCCTCGGCAACCTACGCGCGCGAGCAAGGGCTGGGCCTGCACAGCCACTGCGGCGAAACGGTGGACGAGGATGTTTACTCACGGGAGCGATTCGGGCGGCGGCCCGTCGAGTATTTCGCGGATTGCGGCTGGGATTTTGAGGGCGTCTGGTTCGCGCACGGCATTCACTTCACCGACGAGGAAGTGCGCTGGCTCGGAGCGCGCCGGATGGGCGTGAGCCATTGCCCCTACGCCAACATGCGGCTGGGCAGCGGCATTTGCCGGGTCAACGACCTGCGGGCGGCCGGTGCCAAGGTGGGCATCGGCGTGGACGGCAGCGCGTCCAATGACTCCGGGCACCTGCTCGGAGAGTTGCGGCAGGCCCTGATGCTTTGCCGGGTTCGCCACGGCGCGGCGAGCTTGTCCGCGCTGGACGCCCTGGCCCTGGGCACGACCGGCGGCGCGGACCTCTTGCGTCGGCCCGATCTCGGGGCGCTGGAAACCGGCCGGTGCGCCGACGTGGCCATCTTTCCCGCCGTGGACATTTTCTCCAGCGGGGGCGAGAACCCGGTGGACGCCCTGCTCCTGTGCTGGTCCCGGCCGGTGGATAGTCTGGTCGTGGGAGGCCGGGTCAGGATCGCGGGCGGCGCTTTCGTTGACCTCGATCTTCCTGCATTGATCGCCCGGCACCATGCACGTGCTCGACAGCTCCATCAATCGTCAAGCACGGTGAAGCCGATGACACACGTTCAGTCCGCCAAAGCACGCTGACCGCCCGACAACCCATCTTAGGGTAAATCATCGGTCGAGATCGTGATGGACATCGACGGGGTGCGGTTCGCGGACGGCAAGCCCCAAACTACAATCCAGCCGTGGGCGCAGGCACGATGGCGGCAGCGAGCGGCGCAGCGGCAGCGTCCATCACCGCATCAGCGGTAGGACTGGCAATCACGGGCAACCGCGCCTAACTTCCATTTTCTGACTCATGGACGAAATCCTTCCTTCCAACGACCTCGCGGATTCGCAGAGGCTGGCGGTGCTGGAGAACTACGGCATCCTCGACACGTCAGCCGAAGCGGAGTTCGACGAACTGTGCAAATTCGCGGCCCAGGTCTGCGGCACGCCCATGGCGGTGATCAACTTCCTGGACGCGGAACGCCAATGGTTCAAGAGCGAACTCGGGATGGGGGCGCGCCAACATCCGCTGACTCACGCGGTGTGCCGACACACGATCCAGCAGGAGGCGGTGCTGGTCGTGCCGGACCTCCTGGCGGACCCGCGCTTCGCCGGGAACCTGCCGGACGGCGGCGGGGAGCCGGTGCGCTTCTACGCTGGAGCCGTGATCCGCACCAGGGAAGGCGTGGCGCTGGGCACCGTCTGCGTGTTCGACCACCAGCCGCGCCAACTGGAGGCGGTGCAGTCCGACGCGTTGAAAACCCTCGCCCGGCAGGTCGCCACCATCATGGAACTGCGCCGGGAGGCCCGCGACGCCCGGCAACTCGCCGCCACGCGCGGCGAGATCAACGTGTCCCTGAGCGGTGCGGCCCCCCTGCGGGAGACTCTGCAACGTTGCGTCCAAACCATCGTGAACCATCTGCAAGGAGCGTTTGCCCGCATCTGGACGCTCGACGAGGCGGAGTCCACGCTGGTGCTCCAGGCGAGCGCGGGTTGTTACACCCATCTGGATGGTCCACACGGGCGGGTAAAGGTCGGCGACTTCAAGATCGGACGCATCGCGCGGGATCAACAGCCGCTGCTCACCAACGACGTGCCGCACGATCCGAACATCGGCGACCCCGAGTGGGCGCGGCGGGAGAACATGGTCGCGTTCGCCGGGTACCCGTTGCTGGTCGGGAACCGCACGGTCGGCGTGCTGGCGATTTTCTGGCGGCGCGCCGTGTCCGCGATTCTGCTGGAAGACCTGGCCCCCATTGCCCACAGCTTTGCCCATTTCATCGAGCGCAAGACCACGGAAGCCGCCCTGGAACAGGTGGCCGAGCAGAGGCGGATGGCGCTCGACTCCGCGCAGTTGGGCTGGTGGCACCTCGACCTGATCAACAACCAGGTCTCCTTCGACGAGCGATGCAGCGTCGTCCTCGGGAACGACAAGGAAAAACTCGGCCTGCAAGAAGCTTTTACCCGCATCCACGCGGAGGACCGGGCCGCGACGCAGGCCCGGGTGGCGGCGGCCATCCGGGTGGAGGACCCCGAGCCTTATGCCGAGGAATACCGCGTCGTCCATCCCGACGGCTCGTTGCACTGGGTGCAATCGCAGGGCAAGACGCACTTCGAGGGCGAGGGCACCGCCCGCCGGGCCGTCGGCATGGTGGGCACCGTCATGGACATCACCGAGGCCAAGGCCGCGCAGGTGGCCTTAAGGGCCAGCGAGGAGAAATACCGTTCGCTCTTCGATTCCATCGACACCGGTTTCTGCGTCCTCGAAATGGTGTGGGACGACCAGGGCAACGCGATTGATTACCGGTACCTGGAGATGAACCCCGCCTTCGTGGCGCACTCGGGCATGGACGCAGCCATCGGCAAGACGATGCGGGAGTTGTATCCCGGGTTCGAGCAGGTGTTCATCGACCGTTACGCCCGCGTGGCGCAGACGGGAGAGGCCATCCGCTTCGAGGACGGCTCGGAGATCATGGGACGATGGTTCGACGTGTACGCCTTCGCGTTGCGCCAGGGAGACCAGGACCGGGTGGCGGTGCTCTTCAGCGACATCAGCGAACGGCGGCGCAGCGAACTGGCCTTGCAAGCGGCCAAGAACGAAGCCGAACGCACCAGCCAGATGAAGGACGAGTTCCTGGCGACGCTCTCCCACGAGTTGCGCACCCCGCTCAACGCCATCCTGGGCTGGGCGCAGGTGCTGCGCGACGGCCACGCCGACCCCGCGGACCTCGCGCAGGGCCTGGCGACCATCGAGCGCAACGCCCGCGCGCAGACGCAGATCATCGAGGACCTCCTCGACATGAGCCGCATCATCTCGGGCAAAGTCCGCCTGGACGTGCAGCGCATCGACCTGGCTCCGGCCCTGGAAGCGGCCATCGACACCATGCGCCCGACAGCGGACGCCAAAGGCATCCGCTTGCAGTCCGTGCTCGACCCCGTGGCCCGGCCCGTGAGCGGTGACCCGGGCCGGTTGCAACAGGTGTTCTGGAACCTGCTGAGCAACGCGATCAAGTTCACGCCCAGAGGGGGGCGGGTCCAGGTGGTGCTCGAACGGGTCAACAGCCACCTGGAAGTCAGCGTGATCGACTCGGGGGAGGGGATCAAGGCCGACTTTTTGCCGCACGTGTTCGACCGCTTCCGGCAGGCGGATGCGTCCACCACCCGGCGGCACGGCGGGTTGGGCCTGGGGCTGGCCATCGTCAAACAACTCGTCGAGTTGCACGGCGGCGGCGTGCGGGTGAAAAGCGGCGGGCCGGGAGCGGGCACGACCTTCATCGTCTCGCTGCCCCTGACGGTCCTGCACCCGGAGGCCGAGCCGGTGGAAGGCGAACGCCGCCACCCCCAGGCGAATTCGTCCCGGGTGGCAATTCCCGGCGGGGGGTTGGACCTCGGGGGAGTCAAGGTGCTCGTGCTCGACGACGAGGCGGACGCCCGGGCCCTGGTCAAACGCTTGCTGGAAGATCGCGGGGCCGTGGTGCGCGTCGCGGGCACGGTCGAGGAAACGCTCCGGTTACTGGGAGAAGAAAAACCCGACGTGTTGGTGAGCGACATCGGGATGCCGGGGGAGGACGGTTATTCTCTGATCCGGCGGGTACGCGCCCTGGGAGCGGCCCAGGGTGGCAACGTGCCCGCCGTGGCGTTGACCGCTTACGCCCGGGCGGAGGACCGCATGAAGGCGATCCTGGCCGGCTTCCAGATGCACGTGTCCAAGCCGGTCGAACCTGCGGAACTGCTGACGATGGTGGCGAGTCTGGCGGGCCGCACGGGCGGCGTCTGAAAAGCGGGGCCGGGTTTTCGGCAGCTTGGGCGGAAACCAAAGGATTTTTGGGGTGGTTCTCTCCTCGTGCCCGAGTTGCACCTGGGAACGAGGAACGAATGCTTGCCGCATCGCTCTGGCAATTGTGCGTCTGGCAGGTTATAACAGTCGGGACCTACCGCCGCCGTCATCCATGTTGCCATGAAGTTTTCGCGCTTTTCCCGAATGGTTTTCGTCGCGGTCTGTAGCGGAGTGCTGGCCGGTTGCGGGAAGCCCTCCGCCAGCGCGCCGAACGGCTCTGCCACCCCCGCGCCGACCCCGGCGGCAGGCATGGTTGCCCTCACCTTTACCTACGGGTCCGAAAAGGAGGAATGGATCAAGGAAACGGTCGGCGCCTTCAACGCCGAGGGGCATCGCATTCCTTCCGGCAAGACGGTCCGGGTCAACGCGATCCCGATGGGGTCAGGCGAGTGCCTCGACGAAATCCTCGCCGGGACCCGCCAGACCGATCTCGTCAGCCCGGCCTCCGGGGCGTACATCGACCTCGGCAACGCGCGCTGGCGGGCGAAGAGCGGCGGCCACGACCTCGTGGCGAAGACCGATAACCTGCTGCTTTCGCCCGTGGTCATCGCCATGTGGCGGCCGATGGCCGAAGCCCTGGGCTGGGGTACCCGGCCGGTCGGCTGGACGGACATCCTGGCCCTGGCGCAAAATCCGCAGGGCTGGGCCAGCGTCGGCCATCCCGAGTGGGGCGGCTTCAAGTTCGGCCACACGCACCCGGAGTTCTCCAACAGCGGGCTGATCTCGCTGCTGGCCGAGACCTACGCGGGCGCGGGGAAGAAAGACAATCTCACCGTCGCCGACGTGCGCGCCCCGGCCACCGCGCAGGTCGTGGCGGGCATCGAACAGGGCGTCGTTCACTACGGCAGTTCGACGGGTTTTTTCGGCAAGAAGATCATCGCCAACGGCCCAAGTTATCTCAACGCCGCCGTGCTTTACGAGAGCATGGTCATCGAGAGCTACACGGGGAACGCGCCGACCTCGCTGCCGCTCGTCGCCATCTACCCCAAGGAAGGCACGTTCTGGAGCGATCACCCGGTGGGAGTCGTCGAACGGGAATGGGTTACGCCCGAGCGCCGTGAAGCCGCCCACGCCCTCATCGACTATCTGCTGGCGCCCGCGCAGCAGCAAAAGGCGCTGGCCCACGGCTTCCGGCCCGCGTCGGTCGACGTGCCGGTGGGCGCGCCGATTGACGCGGCGCACGGCGTCGATCCGAAAGAACCAAAGACCACGCTGCCGGTGCCGCCGGTCGATGTGCTCGACGCCGTGCTCGCGCAGTTCAAGGAAGTCAAGAAGCCCGCCGGTCTGACGATGGTGCTCGACATCAGCGGCAGCATGAACGACGACCATAAAATCGAGAATTCCCGCGCCGGGGCGCAGCAGTTCGTCGGCGCGCTGGACGACCGCGACCAGCTCTCGCTCCTGGTGTTCAACCAGCAGGGGCGCTGGGTGATGCAGGATGCGCCGCTGGCCCGCGAGCGCGCCCGCGCCACCCAGACCCTGGGCGGCCTGATCGCCGAGGGCGGCACCGCGCTCTACGATTCGATCCTGGTTGCCTACCAGCGCGCCCTCGCGCAGCAACAGGCCGCCGGGGCCGGGCGCATCACCGCGCTGGTCGTGCTTACCGACGGCGAGGACACCGACAGCAAACTCAAGCTGCCCCAACTGCTCGACGCCATCCGTTTCGACGGCGAGCGGCGCACGATCCGCATCTTCACCATCGCCTACGGCCGCGACGCGGATACAAAAATCCTGCAACAAATCGCCGACGCCACGCAGGCGAAGAGCTACCAGGGCACGCCCGAGAACATCCGGGGCGTCTTCCGCGACATCGCCACGTTTTTCTAAGCTCGCCGTTTACTCGACGCCATGCCCGACCTCCCCGTTTCCGAAGCTCCCCGCACCACCTGTCTCGGGAAGATCGTTATCCTGCTCTTCGTGCTCGGCTGCGTGGCCGGGGGCGTCTGGCTGCTGCGCGACAAACTGCCCGGCGGCGTTTCGCCTGCCACCGCCCGTCTTGCCACGGCCCCGGCGGGCGGCCCCGCTGCCCCGGACGCCCCGGCGGTGGCGATCAACATCGCCTACGGCACGGAGAAGGACCGCTGGCTCAAGTGGGCGGTCGAGCAATTTGCCGGGGCCAAGGAAGGAGCGGGCATCAAGGTCAACCTCCTGCCGTTCGGCTCGCTGGAAGGCGCGCAGGCCGCGCTCGCGGGCAACCCGCAGATCAACGTCTGGACCCCGGCCAGTTCGTTGTACAAGGAAACGTTCGTCCGCGATTGGCAGGACCGCTACAACCAACCTGCCATCGTGCGCGAAGAGCCGCTGGCGCTCACGCCGCTGGTGTTCGTGATGTGGGCGGAGCGCCACGACGCTTTCGTCAAGAAATACGGCGCGGTGAATTTCCGCACGGTCGCTCAGGCGCTCGCGGAGCCGGGCGGTTGGGACGCCATCGCGCAAAAACCCGAGTGGGGCGTTTTCAAATTCGGCCACACGCACCCCAACGAGTCCAACAGCGGGTTGATGACCCTGGTGATCATGGCCTACGACGACACGAAGAAGGATCGCGGCCTGAACCTGAAGGACATCCTCGATCCCGGCTTCCAGCAATGGATGACGGCGTTCGAGCGCGGCGTCAGCGGGTTGTCCAACAGCACGGGCAACATGATGAAAGAAATGGTGCTCAAGGGTCCGTCGAGCTACGACGGCCTGTGCGTCTACGAGAGCGTGGCCATCGACTACCTCAAGAGCGCCGAGGGCCGCTGGGGCGAACTGCGCGTGGCCTATCCCGAGCACAATCTCTGGAGCGACAATCCGTACTACATTCTCAACGCGCCCTGGAGCACGCCCGAACAACGCCAGGCCGCCGGACGGTTTCTCGATTTTCTGCTGACCCCGCGCGTCCAGAAAGAAGCTCTCACCCACGGCTTCCGCCCGGCGAACACGGAGGTGCCGGTGCGTTTCCCCGAAAGCCCGCTCGTAGTCTACGCCCGGTACGGGCTGCGCGCCGACGCGCCCGTCCAGGGGGAACCGCCGCGGGCGGAAGTCATCAACAACCTGCTCGCCATCTGGCAGCGCACGCGCGGCGCACGCTAGGGCCGGACCCCCGGAAACTTCGCATGTGGCGTTACGTCAAAGCCGCCTTCTGGGCGCAAGCGCAGGTGCCGCTGGTCGGGCCGCTGCCGCTCAACGCGCTGGCGGTGCTCGGGACGGGCATTCTCGGCTGCGCGGTGCATCCGCTCTGGCTCATCGGCGTGGGGCTGGAAACGGCTTATCTTTTCGCGTTGTCCACGCATCCGCGTTTCCAACGCGTCGTCGCCGCGCAGGAACTGGAGCGCGCCGGGAAAACCGACGAGCAGATCCGCCGTGACCAACTGGCCCGGCTGACGGCGGACGAGCGGGCACGGCTGGAGCGGTTGGAAGCGAAGATCGAGCGGATCGCCGTGCTTTACGGCACCAACGAAAGCGACAACTTGTTGTTGGACAGCAGCCTGGACGCCGTGCGCGGCCTCGGCGCGCTGCACCTGCGCCTGCTCGTCGCCGAGCG
>CAXUGY010000061.1:0-20618 GCA_964250695.1 uncultured Chthoniobacterales bacterium
GAGCCGTCCACCTCGAACACGCGGCGGAAATCCGCCGGGCGGCTTTCGCGGTAGAGCAGTTCCGAGCCGGTGGGCGCGGCGACGGGCTGGCGGTGGCCGAGGAGGGTCAGTTCGCCGTTCTCGAAGGTGATTTCGAGCCCCTGGCGGTTGACGCCCGGCAGCTCGACCTGCACGACGAAACCGGCGGCGTTTTCAACGATGCTGGCGCGTGGGCGGACGTAACGGCGGTTCGCGGCGGGAGTCGGCGCGGTTTGCGCGGTTTGCGCGGTTTGCGGGGAGGGTTGAGTCTGGTCGTTCATGGAAGTTCGTTGGGTAAAAGGGTGACGTGGATGGGGTTATTTGGCGCTGATTTCGATCTGGCGCGGCTTGGCGGCTTCCGCCTTGGGCAGCGTGACGGTCAGGATGCCGTCCTCGTAAGCGGCCTGGACGCGCGTGCCGTCCACCTGCATGGGCAGGGTGATGGTGCGCTCGAAAGGGCCGAAGAAACGTTCGTTGCGCAGGGGCGTTTTTTCGTCGTGCGCTTTCTCGGGCTGACGCTCGCCGGAGACGGTGAGCAGACCGTCGTGCAGGGAGAGCGTGATGTCCTCCTTCTTCATGCCGGGCAGTTCGGCTTTGACAAAGAAACTGTCCTTGTCCTGGAAGAGGTCGAGGGCGGGAGACCAGGCGCCGTTGCCGTGGTGGTGACCGGCAGAGGGCGCGAGGTCGAACAGGCGGTCCACCTCCTGTTGGAACGTGCTCAGACGGGCCAATGGCGAGAAGGAAGCGAGGCTCGGAGTCGAAGATTGGTAGCGGATGATGCTCATGGTGTTCGTGGTCGGTTAGGTTTGAAAGTCAATGGCGTTTGAATCGCCGACAACCTATAGAGCTACGAACATGCCAATCTGATTATTTGTCGTAAGTCGTTGATTTCAAGAGTATGTGGCCAAAATTCATCCAAACGAGTGAGTCAATATGACCCATTTTGCCCGCGTGAATTTTTCGCGTCCTCCGCTTTATGATGACATAATGACACACTGTTCCGTGTCGTCCGAATTCAGGAATTGTCCTTCAAAATCTGGTCGATAGAACTCATTTCTTTCATCTGCGCGCCGATGATCGTCCAGATGAAATACCCGGCGACGACCACGTACACGATCCGCGAAACCCACGTCCCGAGCGTTTCCAAGCTGCCCACCGCCGACTTCTGGTAATATTCCGCCCAGCGGACGAGGTCCTCGTCGAGACTGCCGCTTTGCTCGCCGAGCCGGATCGCCCGCTGCAACGCCGCCGGAAACGCCCCCTGGCCGTTGAGCAGCGAGCCGAGCGACACCCCGCCGCGCATCTGCGGCAGCATCCGCGCCACCGCCGCCCGCACCCGCGCGCTCTGGCTGGCGTCCCCGGCGGAGCGGACGCTGTCCAGCACGTTGATGCCCGCCTGAAGCTGCATCTCGTAGGTCGCGCAAAACCGGGCCATCGCCAGATGCCGCCGCAGTTTGCCCACCAACGGGATCATCCCCAGCGCGCGGTCCATCCCGGCGCTGACCCGCGCCACACCCAGCAGCCCGGCGACGACCACCCACGCCGCCAGACCCAACAGATAGAATGCCCCCAGCGTCAGGCCGCAACGGACGAAATACTGTGGCGCCGTCAGACCGCCCGTGAACAGGGGCGCAACGTTGGCGACGAGCACGCCGAAGTGCAATTGGATCACCGGCCAGAGGGTGCGTTTGACGATTCCGGCGCGGAGGGTTTCCAGCGCGCCGAAATAGTTGGCCAGATAGGCGAACGCCTGTTCGAGCCGCCCCGAACTGCTGGCAGCCTCGATCATCGACACTTCCAGCGTGCCGAACGCCGGTTGCAGCGCGGCGAACGCGTCGGACACGCTCTGGCCCTTGAGGAAGAGGGCCAGCAGTTGTCGCAAAACCTGGCGCACGCCGCCGCGCGTCTCGGGCACCAGCGCCTCGACCGCCTGCGGCAGCGGGATGCCCGAGCGCACGAACTGTTGGAGTTCGTGGTAGAACGTCTGCTTCTCGCTGAGGCTGAGTTTCACCTACCGAATGAAACCCCGAAGCCGCCTGAAAACCAGCGAAAGAATGGTCCGCAGATTTCCGCAGATTTGCAGAGAGATTGAAGTGAACCTCTCTTTTTCCGGTCTGCCATCTGCGGAAATCTGCGAAATCTGCGGACCACTTTTACTTTCCGTCGTGGAGCCGCTATCCTTGGCGGGATGTCCACGCCAACCAAGGCAAGCGATCCTGACGAGCGTTTCATGCGCCTGGCATGGCGCGAGGCGGCGCGGGGCGTGGGCCGCACCAGCCCGAACCCGGCGGTCGGCGCGGTGGTCGTGCGCCACGGGCGGGTGCTGGCGCGGGGCTACCACCACGCGGCGGGCCAGCCGCACGCGGAAATCGAGGCGTTGCGTGCGTTGAAGAACCCGGCGCAAGCACGGGGCGCGACGATGTACGTGACGCTCGAACCCTGCTCGACCCACGGGCGCACCGGGCCTTGCACGACCGCCATTTTACGGGCGGGGGTGGGGCGGGTGGTCATCGGCGCGACCGACCCCAACCCCAAACACGCGGGGCGCGGCGTGGGGATGCTGGCGGCGAGCGGCGTGGCGGTGCGCGCCGGGGTCCTGGGCGACGAGTGCGCGCGGCTCAACCGGGCGTTCAACCGCTGGATCGTCACCGGGCGGCCCTGGGTGATCGCCAAGGCCGCGCTGACGCTCGACGGTCGGCTGACGCGTCCGCCCGGCGAGGACCGCTGGTTGAGCGGACCCGCCGCGCGCGCCCACGCTCACCGGCAGCGCGCCCGGGTGGACGCCATCCTCATCGGCGCGGGCACCCTGCGCGCGGACAATCCCCGGCTGACGGTGCGCGGCGTGGCGGAGGGAGAAGCGGGAGCAGCGCGGCAGCCGTGGCGGGTGGTGTTGACACGCGGCGGTGATTTGCCCGCCGCCGCGCATCTGTTCACCGATGAGCACCGGGAACGCACGCTCGTTTTTCGGCGGAAACCGCTGACGCAGGTGCTGGCGGCACTGGGCCGGCGGCAGGTGACCAGCGTGCTGATCGAAGGGGGTGGACAAATCCTCGGCGATGCGTTCAGCCGGGGTCTGGTGGACGAGGTGCAATTTTATTTCACGCCGCTTCTGGCGGGCGGGCCGGTGGCGGCGGTCGCGGGCGGAGGCCGCGCATTGCCGACGGGCCGAGAACTTTGCGATTGCCATTATGAACGTCTCGGGCCGGACGTGCTGCTGACCGGAGAAACGAGTCATGGCAGGGTTTGAGTCCAGACGGGTTTCGTGCTACGATGTATTCATACCTATGAAGAAGAATCTACTCCTGATCTTGGTGTTGGTTGGTCTTGGGTTATTTGTCGCGCCCAAGGCGGAAGCCGGTGTGAGCATTGGCATCGGTATTCCCGTGCCTTACGCCTATCCCTATTACGGCTACGGATATGGCTATCCGTATTATTACGGCGGCTATTATCCTGGTTATTATGGGTACGGCTACGGTCGTGGCTATGGCTACTATGGACGCGGCTACGGCTATGGCCGTGGTTACTACGGCGGGCGGGGCTACGCCGGGCGCGGTTACGTCAGCCATCGCGGCGGCTATGCCAGCCATGGCGGTAGACACGGCAACCATCGGTAATTGACGCCAGGATTCGTTGCCGGGTGGCTTTGGATGAGCGGCCTTTGCAAAAAAGGCCGTCCATTGCTTTTTGGGACCTGTCCCTACGACGACTCGCAACCGCGCTCCCGGCAGGCTTGCATCATGGGCGCAAAATCGTCCGGCCAGCGGGCGTAATTTCCTCCTAAACGTTCGAGCAACAGACTGGCGACGTGATGGCGGTCCGGGGGGGGCGTGCCGTCCGACGCCATCGCCAGTGAACCGGCCCGTTCGCGCAGTTCCGGGGCGAGATCGGTGAGCCGTTGGAGCACGTTGACGCCGATGCCGACCACCACGAAACCGGGCGTCCGGCGGTGGTGCGCTTCGAGCAGGATGCCCGCGATCTTGCGTCCACCGAGCAGCACGTCGTTGGGCCATTTGATGCGCGCGGGTTGGCCGGTGAGCCGTTCGGCGGTTTCCGCCACAGCCAGCGCGGCGCAGAAGGTCAGTTCCGGCCAGCGCGCCACGGGCACGGCGGCGGGACGCAGCAGGACCGAAAGCAGGAGCGCCTGATACGGGGGCGAGGTCCATCGGCGGCCCAGCCGACCGCGCCCGGCCCGCTGGCTCTCGGCGAAGATGGCGAGACCCTCGGGCAAGCCGTCGTCCCCGGCGCGGGCGGCGAGGTCGTTGGTGGAATCGGTTTCCTCGAAGACCAGAATTTGGCGGCCCACCACCGCCTCGGCGGGCAGCGCGGCGCGCAGGAGGTCGGGGTCGAGACGCGGATCGCCGCCCGTCATGGCAGGAATTCCAGCGAAAAGTCGATGGCGCGGGCCGAGTGCGTGAGCGCGCCGACGCTGATCCATTGTACGCCGGTCGCGGCGATGGCGCGCACGGTGTCCAGGTTCACGCCGCCGCTGGCCTCGAACTGCACGGCGTGGCCCCGGCCCATGATGACGGCGGCGCGCAGGTCGGCGGGCGGCATGTTGTCCAGGAGGATCACGTCCACGCCGGTGAGCGCGAGGAAGGTTTGCACCTGGGCGAGGGTGTCGGCTTCGAGTTCGATGCGCAGGCCGGGCCGGGCGGCGCGGGCGCGGGCGATGGCGGCTTGCAGCGCGGGGGCGGCGGACTCGGCGAGGAGATGGTTGTCCTTGACCATGACCATGTCGTAGAGACCCATCCGGTGATTCGTGCCGCCACCGGCGAGGACGGCGGCTTTTTCCAGAGCGCGCAGGCCGGGGGTGGTCTTGCGGGTGTCGAGGATTTTCGCGCCGGTGCCCGCGACGGCCTCGACGAACCGGCGGGTCAGCGTGGCGACGCCGGACAGACGTTGCAGGAAGTTGAGCGCGACCCGCTCGGCGGTGAGGATCGACCCGGCGCGGCCCCGGATCGTCAAGATAGTTTCCTGGTCGGTGACGGATGTGCCGTCGGGTCTTTCGATGCCCACAGTCAACGATGGGTCGATCCTGGCGAACACCTCGGCGGCGACCGTCGCGCCTGAGACGACGGAGGGTTCCTTGGCGAAGATCCGGGCGTGGGCCGTCCGGGCGGGGCCGATGAAGAACTCGACGGTGGCGTCGCCGGGGCCGATGTCCTCGGCCAGCGCGAGGGCAATGGGATCATGAGCGGGGGGAAGGAGCATGGCTTCAGGCGGCGAGGGAGTCGTCAATGGGTCGGATGACGGATTGCCCGGCGACGGTGTACTCGATTTCGGAGCCGGGGGGCGCGCCGAGTTCTTGCAGGGTGCGGCGGGTGAATTCCAGCGCGTCGGTGAGGTTGACGAGCCGGATGTCGATGCTGATCCATGCCATGCCGCCGCCCTCGGCTTGCTGGCCGCTGCCGCCGGTGAGGTCGCCGAAGCCGTGTGCCTGCAACGCGGCGTAGAGAGGGTCGGCAAACTTTTCGCCGAGGTCACGCATGGCCAGATCGCCGGGGAGTTTGGCGCGGACGAGGTGTTCCGGGTTCATGAGGTTACTGATAGCACGATCTCAGTTCACGGTGTAGACCACCTGGCCGTGCACGAAGGTGGCCAGCGTCGCCTGCGGGCCACCCCGGTAGACGCAGAGGGTGATCAGTTCCTGCGGTTCGAGCGGGCTGGTGTCGCCGTAGGGAACCAGGGTGGCGGGGTCGAGCACCAGCAGGTCGGCTTCCTTGCCGGGGTCCAGACTGCCGAGCGTCTGGCCTTTGTCGAGCGTGTCCGCGCCGCCCTGCGTCGCCAGATGAAACGCTTCCACCGGGCGCAGCGGCGGGTTGGCCGGATCGGTGTACGACCGGGCACGCTGGGTGTCGATGGCTGCGCGCATGACCTGCCACAGGTTGAGTTCCGGCCCCGCGCCCACGTCCGAGCCGAGGCCGACGGTGAGGCCCGCGTCACGCAGCCGTTTCAGAGGCAAAAGGCCGCTGGCGAGGTAGAAGTTGGCCGTCGGGCAATGGGCGACCTTGGAACCGTGGTGCGAGAGGGTCTTGATTTCACGGTCGGAAAGATGGAGGCAGTGGCCCAGGACGCTGCGCGAGGTCAGCAGGCCGCAACGGTCGTACACGTCGGTGTAGTCCCGGGCGGTCGGGTAGAGCTGGCGGACGCGCTCGATCTCGGAAAGGTTTTCGGCGAGGTGCGTCTGGATCGGGGCCTGGTAACGGTCGGCGAGTTCGGCGGCCCCGCGCATCATTTTCTCGGTGCAACTGACCGCGAAACGCGGGCTGAACGCGTAGGACAGGAGGCCGTGGTTCGCGCCGTGCCAGCGGCGGCAGAGGCGTTCGCTCTGGGCCAGGGAGACGGACACGATCTTCTCCGGGGCGATCTCGCCGTAGGAGTTGAGGTCCATCATCATCTTGCCCAGGGTGATGCGCAGTCCGCTGGCCTCGGCGGCCTGGAAGGCGAGGTCGCAGCTCTCGTCGGTGACGGCGGTGTAGAGCATGGCGCTGGTGGTGCCGTGGCGGGCCAGCTCGCGGAAAAAACGCGGCGAATCCTGCCGGGAACGGGCGGCGGTGAACTCGCGTTCCAGCGGGAAGATGTAGTCCTTGAGCCACGGGAGCAGTTCGCCCTGGCCGCGACCCGACGCCGGGTATTGGGGCAGGTGGGCGTGCACGTCGATCAGGCCCGGGCAGATGACGGGGCGCGCGCCGCTGGGCGTCGAGATGTCGAGCCAGCGCACGGGCAGGGGGCGGTTGGCGCGGCTGACCGGGCTGTAGTCGCCGACCGCGACGATCAGACCCGTGGCCGGATCGAAGATGACGCCGCCGTCGGGCCACGAGCGCAACTGGCCGAACACCGGCGCGTCGAGCACCAGGCCGCGCAGGCCGAAGTAGGTGGGGGAAGAGTCGTCGGGAACGGCCATGGAAGGTAGGCAGTATGAAGGACGAAAGCGGCCCGCGAAGCAATCGGCAAGTGCGGCGGAACCTGGAAAAGCGGGCGGGCCAACGACGGAAGGGAGAAATTCGTCTTCTCCAAAAGGACGAAGGAACCGGCGTCAGGCTCCCCGGCTCCCCGGGGAGAATCCACGACCGCCAGGGGTCCCGACGTGGTTGCCCGGCGGCCGTGGCTCCCCCATGACACTGGGAATCGCGGTGAACGAACCAGAAACGCGCCCTCTCGTCCATACGGAGAACACCGTATGGACAAACTGAAAATTTCTGCTTGGCAAGCGGGGGGCCCCTTGACAGTGTCACCCCATGACACTTGGAGAAAAACTTAGATCGATACGGAAAGATTGCGGCCTGTCACAAGAAGCCATCGGGACGCAAGGATTCATTTCCGCGCCCGGCTGGATCAAGCTGGAAAACGCCCAACGTTCCCCCAGCGAGAAACTGCTCGCCAAGCTGGTCGGTTGGCTGGCGGCAGACAAATACGTCCGTGCCTCGACGGCCAAGGGTCTGCTGGAAGAACTGTTGACGCTCAAATACCTGGGAAGCAACTCGAAGTTCCTGCGCGAAATGGCGCACGGTCACGCCAAACGCCTGCCCAACGGCGAGGTCCTCCTGGTGCCGACGCCCAAAGGCCAAAAACCCAAGCGCGGCCGGCCCCGGTTGCTGATGACCCGGTAACGGACGAAACCTTCGGCCCGGGGCCGTCAAAACCGCGACGCCGCCAGTTCCATGTCGCGCCTGGGAACCTCGTGCAGCGGCGCGCGGCGTTTGCGCAACACGCCGCCCCGCCGCCCGGCGCTCACCGCCTCGATCTCCGCCACGATGGAGAGCGCGATCTGCTCGGGCGCTTCCGCCCCGATGTCCAACCCCGCCGGGCCGTGGATGCGCCGCAGCGAACGCGGGCCGAACGCGCCGCGCTTCGCCGTCCGGGCCAACTCCGCCAGCAACCGCTCGGTGCGCCGCTTCGGGCCGAGCACCCCGAGGTAACCCGCCGGGGTGTAGAGCAGCGCGCCGAGCAGATTCTTGTCGTGGAGGTAATTGTGGGTCATGAGCACGACCGCCTCGCCCGGCTCGACCGCGACCCGCGCGCCGAACTCGGCGGGCGGACAGACCGTCAATTCGTCCACGTCGGGAAAGCGGTGGCGGGTGGCGTAGGCGCGCCGCCCATCGACCACGCGCACCCGCCAGCCCAACGCCTTGCCCAGGTCGGCGAGCGGCCGGGCGTCGTCCCCCGCCCCGCAGATCAAGAGCGAACGCGCCGGGCGGATCACGTCGATGAACACCTCCACCCGCGCGCCGTTTGCCAGTGAATAAATGCGCGCGCCCGGCCGGCCCCGCCGCAGCGTTTCGCCCGCGTCGCGGGACACGTCGGCGGCGAGGGTGGGGTCGGTGAGCGTCCCGGCGGTGGCCAGCGGGGTGTCCTGCTCCAGCCAGAGGAAACTGCCGGGTGTCGGACCGGCGTCCGGCGGGTCCACCGCGAACACGCTGGCCAAGGCCCCGGCGCGGCGTCCGGCCAAGGCTTGCGCGATGCAACCCAGCGGGTCCGCCGCCGTGCCGGGCGCGGGCAGCGGCTCGATGAGGACGTGGACGATCCCCTGGCAACCCAGGCCGGAGCCGAACACGATGTCGCCGTCGCTGGTCGTGTCGTAGCGAATGAGCGCGGGCCGGCCCGAGGCAAGCGCGGCGGCGGCGTGCTCGCGGGCGTCGTCCTCCAGGCAGCCGCCGCTGATCGAGCCGACCGAACGACCGGCGGCGTCCACGAGCATCCGCGCGCCGGGTTTCCGGTAGCTGGAGCCAGCGGTCTTGACCACCGTCACCAGCGCGGCGGGTTCTCCGTGGGCGCGGGCGGCGACGATTTCCTGCAACTCCTTGGAAGCAGCCATGCCCTATCCTTTCTGCCCGGCGATCCAGTCGTCCACGCGGCGTTCCAACACGTCGAGCGGCAGCGCGCCGCCGCCCAGGATGACCTCGTGGAAGTCGCGCACGTCGAACTTCGCGCCGAGCTGGTCCTGGGCGCGGCGGCGGAGTTCCTTGATCTTGAGCTGACCGATCTTGTAGGCCAACGCCTGCCCGGGCCACGCGATGTAACGGTCCACTTCGTTGGTGATGTCGTGCTCGGTTTTGGGCGCGTTGGCCAGGAAGTAGTCGATGGCCCGTTGGCGGTCCCAATGGTAAAAATGGATGCCGGTATCGACCACCAGCCGCACGGCGCGCCACATCTCGTAGGTCAGCTCGCCGAACTTCGCGTAGGGATCGTCGTATTCGCCCATTTCCTCGCCGAGAAATTCCGAGTACAGCGCCCAGCCTTCGACGAACGCCGTGTAGTCGCCCGAACCGTGGCGGCGGAAATTGGGCAGCGTGCCGATTTCCTGCGCCAGCGAGATTTGCAGGTGGTGGCCGGGGACGGATTCGTGCAGCGCGAGCGCGGTCATCTCCCATTTCGGACGGGTTTCGGGCTGGTAGAGGTTGACGCAAAACATGCCCGCGCGTCCGGCTTCCAGCGAGCCGGGACGGTAGAAGGCCGTGTACGTGTCCGGGGCGATGGCGGCGGGGATCGGCTCGACGCCGTAGGAATTGCGCGGGAGGGTTTTGAAGAGTTTGGGCAGCAGGGCGTCGGTATTCTTGGCCTGGACTTTGTAGGCGTTGAGGAGTTCTTCGGGCATGCGGTAGAAATATTTCGGGTTGGTGCGCAGGTCGTTGAAAAATGCGGGGAGCGCGCCCTGGTAGCCGAGGCGGGTTTTGAGGGCTTCCATCTCGCCGTGAATGCGGGCGACCTCGTCCAGGCCGATCTGGTGGATTTGGGCGGGGGTGAGGTTAGTGGTGGTGTGCTGGCGGGCGTAGAAGGCGTAGGCCTCGCCGCCGTCGGGCAGTTGCCACGCGCCGACCTGGTCGTAACAGGCAGGCAGGTATTCGCCGGTGAAGAACCGCTGGAAGTCGCGGTAGGCGGGGATGACCCGATCCCGGATCACGGCGGCGGCCTGGGCGGTGAGCGCGGCGCGTTCTTCGGCGGATAGGGATGCGGGCAGGGAGCGGAAGGGTTTGAAGAATGGGCTGTCTTCGGGTTTGTCCACGAGTTGCTTGGCGATCTGGGCGGGGATGCGGGCCATGACCACCTTGGGCCAGAGAAGGTGCTCCTTGATTCCCTCGCGCAGGAGGACGGTGTTTTGCTCGATGAGCGCGGGCAGTTTTTCGAGGCGCTTGGTCCAGTTCGTGTAGTCTGCTGCCGTGCTGAAGCGCAGGGAGGTGATGGTATCATCCGCCGTCTGCACGCCGCCCTGTTGGCTGAGCGGCAGCAGGAAAAAGCGGAAGCGGTAGCCGTCGAGATCGGTTTGCAGGTTGCGAGCGTAGAGATCGAAGTTGAGCTGGTCGGCGGGCGAGAGCGCCCCGCGGTCGATGGCGCGCAGACGGGCGAGAGCCTGCTGGCTGTGGGCGTGGCGGGCCTCGATGGCGGGGAGGGACACGTCTTCCCAGCGGTCGTCGAAACGGTGGTCGCCCAGGCTGGATGCCCAGGCGGGGGCTTGTTCCATCGTGTAGTCCCACTCGGTGGCGAGGAAGTCGGCCAGGGCCTCGGGGGCGTCCTCGGCGGCGGGTGCGCGGGCGGTCATGGCGAAGAGCAGCGAAGCGGCGAACAGCAGGCGGAGAAGGTCGGCGGCCATGTGGGGTGGAGTATCGGCTTCGTTGCGGGAGGGGTCAAACCGGCGGCGGGCTGATTCGTCGGCGAAAGAAAGATCGGTCCGCAGATGACGCAGATTTCCGCCGCTGGAAGCAAGGGAGGGAAAGAGACTACCATCTTCTGTTCCCCATCTGCGAAAATCTGCGTAATCTGCGGACCAACCTCCTTTCCCGTGACCCCCGATTTCTCCATCCGCCCGGCCACTGAAGCCGACGTGCCGCTCGTTTTGAGCCTCATCCGCGAACTGGCCGAGTTCGAGCGGCTAAGCCACGAGGTCGTCGCCGACGAACCCATGTTGCGCGACGCGTTGTTCGGCCCGCGCCCGGCGGCGGAGGTTTTGCTCGGGTTCGACGCCGACGGCACGCCGCTGGGGTTCGCGCTGTTTTTCCAGAATTTCTCCACGTTTCTCGCCCGGCGCGGCCTCTATCTGGAGGACCTTTTCGTGCGCCCGGCGTTCCGGGGGCGGGGGCTGGGCCGCGCGCTGATCGTCCAACTCGCCCGGCTGGCGGTCGCGCGCGGTTGCGGACGGCTCGAATGGGCGGTGCTCGACTGGAACGAAAACGCCATCGGCTTCTACAAAAAACTCGGCGCGCGGGTGCTGGAGGACTGGCGCATCTGCCGCGTCACCGGCGACGCGCTGCGGACGCTCGGCCAGCCGTAGGCCCGGCCCGGATGCCGGGAACCGCGCGGCCCCCGGGCTGCGAAGCTGTTGGTAACCACATGAAAATCACCTACCACGGACCATCCCGCTTGGCGGTCGAAATCGGCGCGGCCACCCTCCTTTTCCTGTAACCCACCCGTTTTTCTCCATGGAACCCGACGCCACGCCGCCGACCCCCGCGCCCTCGCTGCCGCGCCAGATTTTCAACTACCTCTGGCGGGCGACGCTCCTGAAGTGCCCGGTGTGCGGCACGCGCCCGATGTTCCTGCCGCTGGCACGGGTGCGTAGTTTCGGCGATTGGTTCACGCCGCTCGACGGCTGCCCGCGTTGCGGCTACGCCTACGACCGGGAGCCGGGCTACTTCCTCATCTCGCAGTGGGGCATCGGCTACGGGGTGTCGGCGCTGGTGGGCATCGGGGTGTACGTGTATTTGCAGATGTTTCACTCCGACTGGTCCTACCCGAAGACGTTGCTGGCGGTGGCGATCCCGCTGCCGTTCGTCAACTTCCTGATCGCCCGGCATTGCAAGTCGTACTTCCTGGCGGTCGATCACCTGTGCGACCCGCACATCAGCCTGTCCGGCGGGGACGATGAGGACGGCGGCGGCGGCGGCAACCGGCGGCGGCCCGTCGCGCCGACCTCGCCGGACGTGCCCGCCAGCCCCGATCCCGCCGGTCAGCCGGGCAGCGGCATCGCCCGGGAGCGCGAGGCCGAAGCGCGCAAGGAAGCGGAGCATGCGGCTGGAGTGCGCTGACGCTTTCGAAGCCCCCCGGGTCCTGATGGCTCTCCCGGGCCAGTTCCTATTTGTCTGGAAAACGTGCCCGTTTCACCACGCTCGCCCACAGAGAAGTCAGGGACTGGCCCGGAGACCCATCCCCACCTTGATTCACTTCGCGGCGGGCCACCAGAACTGCTCCGTGCCGCCCACGGCATCGCGGCTGCCGTTGTCCTCGAACCAACTGACGATCTGATAATGGTTGACCGGCCCCGCCTGGCGCAGGGTTTCGTCGTAATGAATGTGCGTCTTGTTCGCCACGGTGATCGTCCGGGCGACGAACCCGCCGTAGATGCCGTTGTAACCGCGGGCGTGGTCGTCGGACTGGGCGGGGAAAAAGTTGCCCTGCAAACTGCCGATCTGGGCCTGGAGCCGCGCGACCTTCACCTGATCCTGCTGCATTTTCAGCAGGTCCTGCTGAACCTTCTGCGGGTTGTTCGCGGCCCCGCTCTGATCGTCGGCCAAATCCTTCTGGTAATCCGCGTTGTCCTTGTCGGAATCGTCCTGCGCCTTGGCGAGGTCTTTTTGCAGTTTGCCGACCTGGCTGGTGACCTTGTCGGCAATGCCGGCCACCGCGCCGACCAGCCCGGGGCCGCCGCTCGCCGCCACGGCTTGCAGGGCGAGGTCCACGTCGTGGCCGGGCGCGTACACGATGCCCTCGAAATCCTGGTAGGTGGAAATCGTGATGTGGCGCGCGGGGAAGGTGCCGTCCGCGTTGGCCGGGGGCTGGAGGCCGTTGAGCACGAGGTGGCTGGCGAGCATCGAATCGTTGAAGATCCCGTTGCCCTGGAGGTTGACGTTGCCGGTGAAGTAAACGATGGCGCTCACCCCGGCATCGAGGTTGATGGAGCTGTCGTCGCGGGTGGCGATGTCGCCCTGCACATAAATCTTGATGAAGGAAGGCGCGGCGGCGGTTCCCGTCGCGCCGGGGGCCGGGGCGGGGGCGTTGATGCTGATGACGCTGCCGCCGGGGGGCAGGTCGATGCCGTCGAGACGCACGAGGGTAGGGTGAGTGGAATCCGCGCTGGCGGTGAAGGTGGCGTTGGCGGACACGGTGCCGCCGTCGGGCACGCCGCCCCAGGCGGGATTGAGCATCCCGGGGGTGATGGGGGTCAACTCCTGGTAGAAGTTGGAGGATTGCTGGCCGGAAACGTGGTCGCCCGCCTCGACGGCGCCGTTGTTGGTCAGGGCGTCGCCCTTGACCGTGGCGTGGTTGGCGTTGATGAGCTGGCCGTTGGTGGCGACGTTGCCCATGGCGCCGTGGTTGCCCGTGGCGCTGTAGCTGCCCTTGCTCGAATCGTAGGAATCCACGAGCACGTCCTGGTTGCTCAGGTCGATCTGCTGGTCGGCCATGAGCGCATTGCGGAAGTTCGTCAGCGGCCGGGCGGTGATTTCCACTAGGCGCGACACCTGCGGGCTGGTGACGGCCCGGCCCGTGCGCCAATCGGTGAAGAACGAAAACCGCCGCAAGTGGTTGTCGAGCTTTTGCAGGTTGGCAACCGGCGGCCCGGCCAGCCCGGTGGTGCCCAGCGCGCGGATGCGGTACCACCAGCGCGAGCGGTCCACGCCGTCGGGGTCGCGCAGGGCGGGGTTGTCGAGTTGGGAGATGAACGTGCCGTTGCTGCTGTCGGGCGGGACGGCGAAGTTGGCCGTGGGCGTGGCGCCGCTGCCGGGCACGTCGAGGTAGACGCGCGCCTGCATGACGCGGTTGCCCTCGCCGGTGTGGGTGCTCAGCGTCCAGGGCAGGTTGCTCGCGGGGAAGGCGTGGCCGTAGTCGGGGTAGGCGGCGCCGGTGGGCGATTGGACCGTCCAGTTCGTGGCGAAGGCAAACCCGGCCCCCTGCGTCACGCGCTTGCGCAGTTCGTTCATGGCCAGATCGACCCCGGCCTCCGCGCCGACGATGGACTCCTGCCAGCTCGCGCTCTGGAACGTGGTGTGGTAGCGCGCGGCGGTCGTGAGCAACAAACTCCCGGCGATGACCGAGAGCACGCTGACCATCAGCAGCACGATCACCAGCGCGCTGCCGTGCGGCCCCCGGGCCCGGGCGTCAGCGCGAGAGGCTCTTGCTGCGCACGAAGGTGACGTTGTGCAGGGTGACGGCATTGGTGGCGTTGGCGGCGGCGAGGGGCTGAAAGGTCGAATGGAAAGTGAGGTCGTAGCGCACGGCGCCGCCGCTGGAGTCGGCGGGGTCGGGCGTGAGGGTGGGGAAGGCGTCCATGCCGTAGGCGACCGTCACGGGGCCGGTGGCTTTGAATCCGCCGGTGCCGTTGGCGACGAGCGGCTGCCAGGGGTCGGTGCGCGTGATCGAGCCGTGGGCGAACCGGTAGACGATGGTCCGGTGCGGCAGCCCGCCCGCCACGTCGGCGACCGCGCCGCCGCTGTGATAATAGGAGACGCCGGTGGTGGGGTCGTAGATCGGCACGTTGGCGACCGGGAACAGGTGCTGCGGGTCATTCCCGTTGAAGTGGTAATAATCGGGCACGTTGATCCGCAGGCCCTGGCCGTCGGCGTCCAGGGTCCAAGGCGCGGCGGCCGGGGAGATCGCCATGGCGCGCCGCAGGTCCAGCGCGAGGTAGTCGAGCAGCCGCGCCTGGTCGGCCATGCCCGCGGCGTACTGCTCGGTGGCGGCGTAGCTTTTTTGCAGGGCCACCACCCCGGAGACTACCGCCACGAGGATGACCGCCGTGATCGCCGTGGCCACCATCAGCTCTACGAGGGTGTAGGCGGCGCGCGGCGGGTGCTTCATTTGCTGATCCCCCATTTGGACACCAGCGTCGTCAGGGCACGCGTGCGGGTGCGGTAGAGGCTGGGCCAGGTGACGCTCAGGTCGATTTGCAGCATTTCCTGCCGGGTCAGCGCGGCGGTGGCGGCGTAACCGGCGGGTTGGAGGGTGACGGAACGGTCGGCGTGGCGCGTGACCGTGAAAGGCGGCGGGGGCGCGGTGGCCGGGGCGGAGGAAGGCGACGTGTAGGGCGTGACGGTGAGGGTTTCGGTCAGGCCGGGCAGGTTGACGGAGGCGTCGGTCCTCGCGTCGAGGAGGTTGCCCCGGACCCAGGCGGGGTCGGTGATCTGGGTCCAGTGGGAGAGGCGCACCTGCTCGACGCGCGCCTGGAGGTGCTGGCTGGCGTTGGCGGCCTCGGCGGCGGCGCGCAGCAGGTGCATCATGTTGGAGTTCAACGCGAACAGCGCGGCCACGACCACCGTGACAATCGCCCCCGCCACGCCCGTTTCCAGGATCGTGAACCCCGCCTGCGCGGCGCGGTTTTGCCGACGGATCGGCTGGAAGGTGGGAAACTTCGCTGGCATGGCTGGGCATGGAAACAGGGGCACTAAGCAGCACGAAACGTACCCCCGGCGCTCAGGCGGTTTCCGTGGTCTTTCGCCGCGCTTGCCCGCAGGAAAACGCCGGGCTCAAATAGCGATCCGGCCGGGACTGAAGAAGCGGGTGAGCATCGGAAAAACTGCCGTCGGCGACGCCAGAACCGCAGGCACGTCTTTCTCATTTCTCATAGTGGAAACGAGAACTGTTAACGGTCCAAATTATCATAGGGAAACGTGATGAATCATCTATTCACTCGCCTGATCATGGTGGCATTGCTCACCTGCGCGGCGATTCCGGCACGCGCGGACGTGATCGTGCAGAACACCGGCGGATCACGGTTAACCTTCGACGAATACGAAGGGGAGTCTTTTAAAACTCCGTCCGATTTTCTCTATCATAACATCACCTTCAATTTTTATTCCGACGTTCCGGCCACCACCCCGGCGGCGGCTGGCACGGCTTTTCTGCTGAGTCAGGCGTATGCCGGCACCCCGGGCGGGTTGAGCATGACGACACCCGGCTTCCTGACCGCATCCACCAGTGCGACCGGCGGGGTGTTCGCTTTCAACCCGAATTTCGTGCTGCTGACCAACACGACTTATTATCTTTACGCCAACGCAAATCTGATCATTTCTGGAAGCAACACGTTTGCAAACTCACTGCTGTACTTTGCGGCGAGCGCAACCAGCAACTTCACGCCGACCGCAGCCTTGGCGAACTTCTCGTTGAACGGTACCCGGGTCGGCACGCCGCTGGTGCCGGAGCCGTCGTCCAAGACCGCGCTGTACGTGCTGAGCGGGGTGGTCGGACTGGGTTTCGTCGTGATGCGCCGCCGCCGGACGCTGGCCTGAGAACTGGCCGGAACGATCTTTCGGAGGCCGTGCCGCCCGTGCCGCCCGTGCCGCATGGCCTTTTTGTCGGCGCGGCCAGGGCAAAGTTGCCCGTGGAAACGGCTGGGGCAGCGGCGGATGGGATCTTTCGATTAGCGGTCGCTTGCTATTTGTTAGCGGTGGATTGATTGGTTCAAGCAGCCGCAGGTCGTATTTCGCGGCGATGCTGCTCCCCAATCATGACCATGCGGGTTTCGAGATTCCTCGATTCTTTTCGCGTCCGTCCGGCGCACCGCCCGGTCAGCCCACCAACCGTTATCTCCGGCGAGAGATAACGCGCCTCCTTTTGCTTCGACCCAGCACCCAACCGACCCCTTCCGCCCATGCCAACCCACGACCCTTCCACGCCGGATGATGATCTCCTGCCGCCGCCGCTCGACGATGCCGACACGCAGATGCTCCCGGGCGGCTACCCGGTCAACCGCCGCGATTTCATCACCGGCACCTCGGCCCTGGGCGCGGGGCTGATCGCCTCGCAATGGCTCGCGCCGATGGAACGCGCGATGGCCGAGGAAGGCGCGGCCAGCGCCACGGCGGCGACCGGCGCGGAGACGATGGCGGTCAGTCTGAAGATCAACGGCGCGGCGCAAGCGTTGAAGATCGACCCGCGCACCACCCTGCTCGACGCCCTGCGCGAACGCCTCCAGATGACCGGCACAAAGAAGGGCTGCGACCACGGCCAGTGCGGCAGTTGCACGGTGCTCGTCAACGGTCGGCGCGTGAACGCCTGCCTGACCCTCGCGCTGACCTGCGAGGGCGACGAGATCACCACGATTGAAGGACTCGCCCGGGGCGACGAACTCCACCCGGTGCAGGCGGCGTTCATCAAGCACGACGGGTTCCAGTGCGGCTACTGCACGCCGGGGCAGATCTGCTCGGCGGTGGCGTGCATCCAGGAGGGCCACGCCAAGGACGACGCCGAAATCCGCGAGTGGATGAGCGGCAACCTCTGCCGTTGCGGCGCGTACAACGGCATCGTCGCCGCCGTCCGGGAGGCCCGCGACCACGTTCACCAGACGGCCTGATCCCAACGGAAATCTTCGTCAAACCAAACATTTAAGTCGCAGGCGTCGCACCCGTCGCAGGTGCACGAGACAAACCGTCTTTCGCGATCATCTTTCCTGAAAAACGATGCTCTGACCCATCTGCCGCTGTTCCGCCTCCATCTTCCGTCCTCTATCCTTCCCATGCACCCCTTTACTTACACTCGTGCCACCGACGCCAACGCCGCCGTGGGCGACCTCGCGGCCCACCCGCAGACCAAGCTGCTCGGCGGCGGCACCAACCTGATCGACCTCATGAAAATGGGCGTCGAAACCCCGGGCCGACTGGTGGACATCACCCGGCTGGACCTCGCCAAAGTGGAGGAGCTGCCCGACGGCAAGGGCGTCCGCATCGGCGCGCTGGTGCGAAATTCCGACCTCGCCGAACATCCGCTGATCGTCGAGCGTTACCCGGTGCTGAGTCAGGCGCTGCTGGCGGGCGCGTCGCCGCAGTTGCGCAACATGGCGACCACCGGCGGCAACCTGCTCCAACGGACGCGGTGTTATTATTTCTACGATCCGGCGTTCCCGGCGTGCAACAAGCGCCAACCCGGCAGCGGATGCGGCGCGGTGGACGGCTACAACCGGATTCACGCGATCCTGGGGACCAGCGAGGCGTGCATCGCCACACACCCGTCGGACATGTGCGTGGCCATGGCGGCGCTGGACGCCGTGGTGCGCGTGCAGGGGCCGAAGGGCGAGCGCACGCTGGATTTCGCCGAGTTCCACCGCCTGCCCGGCGAGCACCCGGAGCACGAGACGAATTTGCAGCCAGACGAGATCATCACCGCCGTCGATCTGCCCGCCGCCGGGTGGGCGAAGAAATCGCACTACCTGAAGGTGCGCGACCGGGCGAGCTACGCGTTTGCGCTGGTGAGCGTGGCGGTGGCGCTGGAAGTGGAGGACGGCAAGATCAAGACGGCGCGGGTGGCGCTGGGCGGCGTGGCGCACAAGCCCTGGCGTTCCAGGGAGGCTGAGGAAAAGCTCGTCGGTGAGAAGGCGGACGAAGCGACCTTCAAAGCCGCCGCCGAAGCCGGTCTGAAGCACGCGAAGGGCTACAAATACAATTCCTTCAAGGTCGAACTCGCCAAGCGCAGCATCGTGCGCGCGCTGTCCAGCGTGATGGCAGTCTGAACAATCACAACCAACGATCAACCAATGGGACTGGCTCGGAGAGCCATCTCTACCCTTTTATGGACAACGCACAGCCTCGCAATCCCGACATCATCGGCGCACCCGTGGACCGCACGGACGGACGGCTCAAAGTCACCGGCGGCGCGCGCTACTCGGCGGAAATCAATCTGCCCGGCCTCGCGCACGGCGTCATCGTCAGCAGTACGGTTGCCAGCGGCACCGTCGCCAGCATGGACACTGCCGCCGCCGAAAAAGCGCCCGGCGTCGTGGCGGTGTTGACGCCTTTCAACGCGCCCAAGCTGCCCAAGAGCAGCGCGATGGGCGTGGGAGCCGAATCGGCGGCGCGCAAGCTCGCCCTGCTCCAGGACCCGGACGTGCATTATTTTTTGCAACCCATCGGAGTCGTGGTCGCCGACACGCTGGAGCACGCCACCCACGCGGCGGAGCTCGTCGTGGTCAAATACAACGAGGGCAAGCCGCTGGCGGGTCTCGTGCCCAACCTCGGGACGGCGTTCCAGCCCGAGAACCTCGGCGGCAACGACAAGAAAGCCCCCGATTCGTCGGAAAACGCCCCTGCCGCCGCGCTCCATGCCGCCCCGGCGCGCGTCGAGCAGGTCTACCAGACGCCCACCGAAAACCACAACGCCATGGAGCCGCACGCGACCATCGCCTCGTGGGAGGGCGACCACCTGACGCTCTACGACGCCACGCAGGGCGTTTCCAGCACGGCGCACCGCGTGGCCGGGATTTTCGGCCTGCGCGACGAGAACGTGCGCGTGATCTGCCATTACGTCGGCGGCGGCTTCGGCTCCAAGGGGCCGGTGTGGTCGCACACGCTGCTCGCAGCCATGTGCGCGAAGGAAGTGCGGCGGCCCGTCAAGCTCGTGCTGGACCGCCAGCAGATGTTCAACAACACGGGCAGCCGCGCGCACACCTACCAGAGCTTCGCGGTCGGCGCGGATAAAGACGGCAAGTTCGCGGGCATCAAGCACGATGTCACCAACGACACGTCGAACTTCGACCTCTTCACCGAGTCGGCGACCGTCGCCACGCGGATGCTCTACGCCTGCGACAACATCCAGACCACGCAACGGCTGGTGCGGCTCAACGTCGGCACGCCCAGCTACATGCGCGCGCCCGGCGAGGCTCCCGGCATGTTCGCCATGGAAAGCGCGCTGGACGAACTGGCGCGCGAGCTGAAGCTGGACCCCATCGAATTGCGGCTCAAGAACTACGCCGAGATCGACCCCGAGCACAAGGTGCCCTACAGCTCCAAGAGCCTGCGCCAATGCTACGCGCAGGGCGCGGCGAAGTTCGGCTGGGACCGTTATCAGGCCAGCCCGGAGCCGCGCAGCATCCGCGACGGCAAATGGCTCGTCGGTTACGGCATGGCCAGCGCGACGTACCCCACGAATCGCTCCCAGGCCAGCGCGACGGCCTGCATCAACGCGGACGGCACCGCGCTCGTGCAGGCGGGCAGCCAGGACCTCGGCACGGGGACGTGGACCGTGATGACCCAGGTATCCGCCGGGACGCTCGGGCTGCCGATGGAAAAGGTGCGCTTTGAACTCGGCGACAGCATCTTGCCGAAGAACCCGGTCAGCGGCGGCTCGCAGTCGGCGGCCAGCACGGGCAGCGCGGTCCAGGCGGCCTGTCTCGCGGTACTCAAGAAACTCACCGATCTGGCGATTGCCGACGAGAAATCGCCCCTGCACGGCGCGAACGCCCAGGACGTGGACGCGTCGAATGGTCGGCTCTCGCTCAAGAGCGACCCGTCGAAAAACGAGACCTACGCCGCGCTGATCCTGCGCGCCAAGCTGCCGCGCGTGGAGGCAAAGGCGGAAAGCGCGCCCGACAAGCAGGCGAAGAAGGAATACGCCATGCACGCGTTCGGGGCGCAGTTCGCGGAGGTGCGCGTCAACGAGGACACGGGCGAGGTGCGCGTGTCCCGCTGGGTGGGCGCGTTCGGCATCGGCAAGCGGCTCAACGAAAAAACGGCCACCAGCCAGATCAAGGGCGGCATCGTGTTCGGCATCGGCATGGGCTTGCTGGAAAAGACGGTGATCGACGACCGCGACGCGCGGCTGGTCAACCCGAACCTCGCCGAGTACCACGTCCCGGTGAACGCCGACGTGCCCGAGATCGACGTGATCTTCGTGGACGAGGAGGA
>CAXUGY010000062.1:0-18826 GCA_964250695.1 uncultured Chthoniobacterales bacterium
CACCACCTACAACCTCGCCATTCAGCAAAAAGCAACAGTCAGGTAGCCACTACCGCGCGATGGGTTTCCTCAATGGGAGCGTTCGCTTCCTTGAAAAATATCCCGGCACGGTTGGTCATGACCGCTGGCGTCTTGGGCAAACCATTTCTCTCGATGAGGCCCGTGAGGGCTCGCTCGTGTATCTTGGCCAAGTCCAAGGTCTCCAGCCCGGCAGCCACGGTTTGGCGTCCCAACTTCAGCGCCGGCTCCAGGCTCGCGTGCGTGCCTCCCGTCAGGTGTTTTCTTAGCGCCACCATATATCGCTGCGCCAGCCGGATGGGTTCGTCTTTCATTGGGTATTGACCGGGTGCGATGAAACTTGTGGGCGTGTTTAGTCGTCCACGGGTACCTACGCTGCATGCCAACATGCTACGTTTCCGCGCGCTTGTATGTGGGGTGAAACCCTACCAGCTCACGAGCGCGGGAATCAGGCGCGATCAACCAATGAACCACCGTGCCGCTTGCTCAAGCAGAGCCGATCAGGATTCCGACGATGAAGACGAGCACGCCGCCCACGATGACCTGGAACGCCGCCGACAGCAGCGGGGTGTCCATGTAGCGATGCCTGATCCAGGCGATCACGGCCAGTTCAACCGCCACCACGCCGATGGCCACCGACATCGCATAGTAAAAGTTGGCAATCAGAAACGGGAGCGTGTGCCCAATGCCGCCTATCGTCGTCATCAATCCACACACGAGTCCCCTCGCCCAGGGACGCCCACGTCCGCTCAGGACGCCGTCGTCCGAGAGCGCTTCCGCGAAGCCCATGCTGATCCCGGCACCGATGGAGGCCGCCATGCCCACCAGGAACGCGTCCCGGCTTTGATGCGTAGCAAAGGCGGCAGCGAAGACGGGCGCGAGGGTCGAAACGCTGCCATCCATCAGCCCGGCCAGACCCGGCTGGACGACCTGCAAGACGAAACGCCGCCGCTCCGATTCGTCCTCTTTGCCCGTGGCACCCGAGGTTCTCTGCTTCTCGGCCAGCGACTCGGCCAGGTCGTAGTGTCTGGTTTCCTCGGCGGCCAGGTCCCCGAACAACTGACGCACGGCGGCATCACTGGTCTGGGTGATGGCGGCCTGATAAAAGGCGCGGGACTCCTCCTCCATCGTTGCCACTTCGCCGCGGATCATGGAAACCGTCAGAACGGCATTGATCCACAAGGGTTTGCGAGATATAAATCCCTTCACATCCTGTCGGCGCACGAGCGGGATGTGCTCCCCAAAGCGGGCGCGGTAAAGCTCGATGAGACGATGGCGATGGCCGTCCTCTTCGTCGTGCATGGATAGCAGCGCCCTCCCGGTTTCCGGGAAATCGCCGCTGATTCGCTTGGCTAGGTCAGCGTAAATGCGGCCATCTTCCTCCTCGGCCTGAATGGCGAGCGCGAGAACTTCCAGGACGGTGAGATCTTTGAGCGTCTTGGACATTTTTTTGAGCCGCATAGATTGCCCGGCTCTCCCGCGTGACGCCTCACACTATCACGATACGTGCTGGATCGCTCCCGGCTCCCATGACGCCCTTCAACCCGGCGGTGCGCACGTGAAAGTGGCAACAAGCGTCCCACACCCGCGATGAAACCTACTCCGCCGCATTCGGGGAACTGGTCAAAGCGTAGTTCCGCCAGCCCTCTGCCGCGCACTGGGGTGAGGGCAGAACCTCCTCTTTGAGCTAGGCACTGCAACGCGTTTCCAGCTTTGAACGCCGCCGCAGTCGGGGTGTTCTCGATGCCGGGTTCCCGGAGATACATCCAAGGAGGTCGGCCAGGGCACCGGCCTGGGTCTCTCCACCTTGTTGGCGATCATCAAAAGCCACGGCGGTTTCATCCGGGTCGATAGCCGGATGGGCAAGGGTGCAGATTCGAAGTCTATCTCCCCGCGCAGACGGAACCATCCGCAGGCGCGGTCGCGGAGACCGACACCGGGTTGCCCCGCGGTCTTGGTGAACTGATCCTGGTCGTCGATGACGAGGCCTCCGTGCGCCAGATCACGCAGCGGACGCTCGAAGCGTTCGGCCACCGCGTGGTGGTTACCGCCGACGGCGCGGAGGCAGTGGCGATATATGCCACTCGCGTCGCGGACATCGCCGCCGTGCTCACGGACATGACGATGCCGGTGATGGATGGCTTGGCGACCATCCGAGTCCTGCAGGAGCTCAACCCGGCGGTCCGGATCGTCGGCGCGAGCGGAATGTGCGCCGACAGACACGCGGCCGAAGCCGCTCGCCTCGGCGTGAAACACTTCCTGTTCAAGCGCTTTACCGCCGAGGCCTTGCTCAAGGTGTTGCGGCAGGTCTTGTCCGGCGAAGGTTGAGAACGAGTTGGAATGCTACTCGGAACTTCTGCTGGCAGCAGGTGGATCGCACCGCACCCGGTGGTAAAAGGATCCGGGCGAGCGCGCCCGGCAGCTAGTAATGTCGTCCTTCGGCACTGGAAGGTCGCCGGGCATCCTCGTTATTCGGTTGCTCGCGCGTACCAAGCCATCAAAGGCGCGCATGGCTTTCTTGGCGGGCGTCATCTGGTCACAGACATGGAACCAATCAGTAATACTCCGTCAGGTGGCCACCACCGTTGCCCCATCGCGCCCGATTACCTGGCCGCACGGGCGTTGCCACGCAGGAACGCGGGAGCCACCGCAAAGCTCGCCGCCGCCTGCCCATTCGCCGCTGCCGCCAGCAGACCGGCAGTTCATGCCGGCGAGCGCCGACCGGCATGCAGCATCCGCTCAACTGCCGATTCCAAATCTCGCATGGTAAAGATTTTGGGTAAACAACCGCTGAACCCGTAGCGTTGGTAGTTCGCCAGGATCGGGTGATCCGAATAACCGCTGCACACCACGGCGACCGCCTGCGGATCGAGCTGCCGCAGCCGTTTGATCATTTCCTCGCCGCCCATCCCGAGCTTGTTGACCAGATCGACGAACACGACGTCGGACCGGTTCCCTGCGGCCGCAGCTTCGGCGTAGAGCCGCAAGGCTTCCTCACCCGTCTGGGCGGTCACGGCCCCGTACCCCATGCTCTCCAGCATGCTGGAGAGCATCTCGCACATGAGCGGATCGTCATCCATCACCAGGATGCGCTGGTTTCTTGCCACCGTGCCCGCCTCGACGCCGGTGCTCCCGCTCGCTTCTTCATGCCCGGCGCACGGGAGTAGCTGCTCGCCGTGGACAGGTTCCGCGGCTTCCGGCGCGTGCGCCGGCAGATGGATGGCCACCGTCGTTCCTTCGCCGACCGTGGAACGAATCCGCAGGAACCCGCCATGCTTGCGCGCAATCGAGTGGCAGACGCTCAGTCCCAGGCCGTCGCCCGTGGTGCGAGTCGTGAAATACGGTTCGCAGACGCGCGCGAGGTGATCGGGCCTGATGCCGCGGCCGGTATCGTTGACCTCCAGCTTGACAAAATGCGTCGCTGAACCCGCCGGGAGGTCATAGGCATCCGACGGGGATGCCCGCAGGCTCTCGCGCGTGCAGTTGACGGCGCGCGTCGTGATGCACCCGCCCTGGTCCGGCAGGGATTGGACGGCGTTGCGCAGGAAATTCTGGAGCACGCATCGGATCTGTCCCTCATCCGCCTCGAAGGTCCAGAGGTCGGGCGCGATTTCGAGGCGACGCTCGATGGGGGAAGCCACAGTTTCGACGTTCCCGAAAACCAGGTCGATCTCCTCGGTGAGCAGCGGGCGCAGATCGGTGGTCCGGCGGATCGGTTCACCGCCTTTGGAGAAGGTCAGAAACTGGCTGGTGAGCGCCTTGGCGCGGCGCAGGGCCGTTTCGACGGTGGCGAAGGCGTGCGCCTGCGTCTCCGCGGACGCCCCCCGCGCAGGCGGCCTGCGAGACGTTCCCGGCGATGATGCCGAGGGTGTTGTTCAGGTCGTGCGCCAGACCACCCGCCAGCGTGCCCAGGCTTTCGAGGCAGCGGGCGCGTTCGAGTTCGGCGGCGGCCTGCTG
This sequence comes from uncultured Chthoniobacterales bacterium, assembly GCA_964250695.1. Classification (GTDB taxonomy): domain Bacteria; phylum Verrucomicrobiota; class Verrucomicrobiia; order Chthoniobacterales; family SZAS-18; genus CAHJWO01. Next base: position 3,976 of record CAXUGY010000062.1, read on the forward strand.
CTTCTCGCTCACGTCGCGGAACACGACCACCACGCCCAGCACACTGCCGTCCCGGTGGTCCCGGATGGGAGCCGCGCTCTCGTCCACGGGGACAAACGTGCCGTTGCGGGAGCGCAGCAGGGTTCCTTCTTCCTGAAACGTGGTGCCTTTGTCCGTGAGGACGCGCGCCGCCACGCCGGGTTGCGCCACGCGCGTGGACTGGTCAAAAAGCGTGAACACCTCGTCCATCATTTCCCCGGCGGCTTCTTCGTTCGACCAGCCGGTCAGGGTTTTCGCCACCGGATTCATGAATTTGACCCGGCCCGCCGCGTCCGTGGCGATGACCCCGTCGCCGATGCTGGTGAGGCTGGTGGAATACCAGTTTGCGCTCTGGCGAAGCTGTTCATCCTTCTGACATTTGACGAGCGCCATCTGGATCGTGGCGTGCATGGCGCGCCGCTCGAAAGGCTTGGTGAGATAGCCCAGGGGAGCCGTGGCACCGGCCCGGGCCAGGGTAGCCGAATCAGTGTAGGCCGTCAGGTAAATGACCGGCAGTCCCAGGCGGTCACGCATTTCGGTGGCGATTTCCACCCCGGCACGCACGGCGGCCCCGAGGTTGACATCCATGAGCACGAGGTCGGGCCGAAGAGTGGCGGCCAGGGCGAGCGCCTTCTCACCCGTAGAGGCGATCTCGGGCACGTCGTAGCCGAGTTCTTCGAGGGTATCCTGCAAATCCCGGGCGGTGATGATTTCATCCTCCACGACGAGAAGGCGAGCGCGTTGGCTGTTGAGGGTCATGGAAGGAGGAGAAAAATCGGTGAATTTTGCTGCGAGGCCTACGACGCTCCGCTTTGGCTACGAAGTTCCGCGTTCTGACGTAGCCGCATCAATGCCAGCCAGTCCGGGGCGATTGTGTAGAAATTGCTAGGAAATCTTGGGAGTCGCCGACGCTGCGGAACTCGCGCGAACCGTTTCTTCCGGGGCGACCGTTCGCCCCACGAAAACACGGAACGTCAGATGCAACGACAAACCCGCTCCCGTCCCGGCGTCGGTTGGAACGAACTCCAACCGTCCACCGATCTGCTCGCTCAAGTCCTGGATCAAACGCATGCCCAGCGACTTGGATGCCAGGTCGAGGGTCCCGGCGGCCGTGAACGCTGCGGAGGGCAAGCCGACGCCGTTATCACGAATTTCCAATCGCAGCCAACGACCGGCTGGTCCGCTGGCTCCAGCCGGACCACGGCTCACCGCCGGGACCGGCTCATCTGTCAACTCCTTCAGCGCAACGGTCACGCGGCCGGTCCGCTCTTCGGGGAACCCGTGCTTGAAGCTGTTGGTCAGAGCTTCGTTGACGATCAACCCGCAGGCAATCGCCGTGGAGGTGCCGAGCGTATGGCCGTCTTCCAAGGCAAAGTCGAGCGACACGCTCCGCTCATGCAACGGCCGCAACTCCATCCCGAGCGTCTCGAAGAGATTCCGGGAGAGGGTGCGCAAGTAATCGGAGGCTTCGATGGACTCCAGATCGGGCGACCGTCGCCGCAGAAACGGGTGACGTGCACGAGAAGCCAGCGTTGCTCGTTCGGAGCGTGGCACGGGTATTCCAACTGGAATTCATCGCTCTGCCCCGCCATGACGGCGCGGATGCCGCCGGATAACGCCGCCGCACCTTTCGAAGAATCGGCGGCATCGCAACTTTCCAGGTAGTTGTCACCCACCCCACATTGCCCCTCGTTGAAGCAGGTTTGGTCGGCAAAGCGATTCCAGGCCGCGTTGACTTCGACGATGACCCCGTGCTCATCGAGGATCGCCACATGAGACGAAAGCGCGTCGAGCGTGGCGCGTGCAACGCGCTGCGACTCCTGCGACGCGGATTCCGCGCGCTCGCGCTCGGTGATGTCCTGAGTCAGGGCAATGAAGTAACGCGGCTGGCCCTCGCCATCGCGGACGAGCGAGAGGTTGATCGAAACCGCGATGAGATGCCCACGCTGGTGGACATAGTGTTTCTGGAATTCACAGGAGCGGGCTTCTCCTGCCATCAGACGACGCGCGTCCTCCCGACCGGCTTCGATTTCCCCCGGAGGCGTGATGTCCTGAGGGGTGCGGGCAAGCAACTCCGCTTCGGAGTAACCGACCAGATCACAGAGTGCCTGGTTGACTTTGAGCCACCGGCCCTCGGGCGAAAGCAAGGCCATGCCGATGGGTGCATGCTCGAACACCATCGAGGAGCTTTCCTGAATCTCCCGCGTCTCGGCCTGCTCCGTTGCCGTTGGCCTGCTGCTTCCAGGTGCCGTTGGGGGGATGCCCGCTAACGGCTCGCGCCCAGGCGTAAATGGATCTTCCGGGTTCATGGGCGAGAGATTTCCGAGGCAGCTTGCGCAGGTGTTTGGTGACGCAAACCCCGCACCCGACTATCTGCATCCCCGTATTCCGCCGCGGTAAATCTGATCTGACACGAAAGGGCCAGATTTAAGGATAAGTCGCAGAATCCAACGGCTTTCCGCGATTGCGGGGAGCATAGGCCCCTTTTGCGCGTGACGCAAATAAGCAGAACACCCAAACATTGACGGAATCACCGGTTCCAAGTAGCTCGTGCCCGGCTGCGAGCGCGACAATTTTGGCTCCACAGCCGCCGCCAATCGAAAGGCGTCGGTGGCATTGGTGCGAAATATATCTTAACGTGGTGTTTACCCGGCTGAGGGGAACCGCAAACGATCTCGCTGAATCCCGCCGATCACTCTTCACAAGTAGGGTCGTCCGGCGGGCTCAAGCCAAGTTCAGGCGCGGGGCCGCTTGGCCAGCAACGCCGCAAACGCCTGGACCGACGGGCTTGGCTGCCGTCCTCGCACCGTCACTTCGTATAGCGAGCGGCGCAGTTTGAGACTGCGGGTAGGCACCTCGACGAGGACACCGCCAGCCAACTCCAACGTGACGCACAACCGGGAAATGACCGCCAGTCCCAGCCCGGCGAGCACCGCGCCTTTGATGGCCTCCGTGTTAGTAAGGGTCAGCACGACCTCGCCGGGTTCCACTCCGCAATCGGCGAGCGCCCGCAGCAGCACTTCGCGCGTGCCGCTGCCCGGCTCGCGCAAAATGAGCGGCTGCGCGCAAAGTTGACGGGCGGTGATCGCCCGGGGTTGCCGCTTGCCCGGTACGGGCTTGGCCAGCGGATGGTTGGCTGGCGCGATCACGACGAGTTCGTCTTCCCGGAACACCCGCGTGCTCAGTTCCTCGTCCTGTGGCGGCATTCCCTCGGTCAGGGCAAGGTCGAGCGCGCCGTCAATCAGTTGGGTCTTGATCGCTTCCGTGTTGGCAATGACCAGCAGGAGTTCGACTCCGGGATGCAAACGGCGGAACTCTCCCAACGCAGCAGGCAGCAGATAGCCGCCGATGGTCTTGCTGGCCCCGAGCGCAAGCCGGCCGCGCTCCAGCCCGCGCAACTCGCGCATGGCTCGTTCGGCCTCGCCTTCGAGGATGGCGATGCGTTGGGCGTAGCCCAGCAGCGTTCTTCCTGCATCGGTGAGGCGGACGCCGCGCGGCAAGCGGTCGAAAAGCGGCGTGCCGAACGATTCTTCCAGCTCGGCCACCTGCATCGAAATGGCGGGCTGGCTGACGTGGATGACTTCCGCCGCGCGCGAGAAGCCGCCTGCTTCTGCGACGGCCCGGAACAGAGCGAGGTGATTGCGATTGATCATGGAGGAGCAGACGAACCGACCGAGATGATGGCATCAACAGAAATGATGGCAGCAATCTAAAGGATATATTTTTATCATTCCAACCGAACCGGCATCGTTCGTCTCACCAATGAATGCCGTCCTCGAACCCGCCGTCCCCTCTGCCGCCAGTGAACAACCACAAACAAACAGTGACCAGACCTCGCCCGCGACCCGGTCTTTGTTTGGTTGGACTCAGTCGCTTGGGCTCCGGCAAACGCTTTTTTTCTGCGCCGCCGCGTTCTGTCTGACGCCCTGGGCGTCGCCGCTGCTCGCGCTGACGTTTGGAGCGATCCTGGCCCTCACCCACGAGAACCCCTTCGCCCGTCTGGGCAAGTCGGCCTCCGGCCATCTGCTGCAAATCTGTGTCGTGCTGCTCGGCTTCGGCATGGACCTGCCGGTGGTCCTGAAAGCGGGAGCCAACGGTGCGGGCTTCGCGGCGTTGACCATCGCGGCAACCCTCGGCCTGGGCTGGTGGCTAGGCAAGGTGTTGGGCATCCTGCCGAAGACAAGCGCGCTCATCTCGGCGGGCACGGCGATCTGCGGTGGGTCGGCCATCGCGGCGGTTGGCAGCGTCCTCGGCGTGGCCGAAGGCGAAGTCACCGTGGCGATGGGCACGGTGTTCATCCTCAACGCCATCGCCCTTTATTTGTTTCCTGTGCTCGGGCACGCCATGCACTTGAGCCAGGCGCAGTTCGGTACCTGGGCCGGTGTAGCCATCCACGACATTAGCTCGGTCGTCGGCGCGGCGTCGCACTACGGGCTGAGCGCCCTGCAGACGGCCACGGCGGTGAAACTCTCCCGCGCGCTGTGGATCATCCCGGTGACCTTCGGCGCAGTCTACGCTTTCCGTCCCGGCAAAGACGTGGTGACGAGCAGCGCTGACCCGGCACCGGCCGAGCAGCCAAAGGTCAAGGTTCCCTGGTTCGTGGGATTTTTCCTGCTGGCCAGCGTGCTGCGTTCCTACGTGCCGAGGGTAGCGGCGGCAGCTCCGGCGCTCTCACACACCGCGATCGTTGGCTTGACGCTGACTTTGTTTTTGATCGGCGCGGGCCTGTCCGCCCGGACGCTACGCCAGGTGGGCTGGCGTCCGCTGCTCCAGGGCGTGCTGCTCTGGGTCTTTATCAGCGTCGCCTCGCTCGGGATCATCCTGCGCTTCGTTTGAAGTTTCGTTTCCGACCCCCGCCTGCGCTCTCCTTCTTTCCAATCAGTACAGAAACCAAAAAACCAGCAAACCATGAAAACGAATCCTGCTCACCACTCCAAGCCTCGCTCCTTCCTCCGCTCTTCCCTTGGCGTCAAAGCCTTGGCAGCCCTTGGTTTTGTCAGCAGTCTGACTTCCCTCGCCCAGGCCGAAGCGCCTTTCGACGCCGACATCAAAAACAACTCGCTGGCCGTCAGCCCCGACGAACATCTGGCGGCCGTCTCCTACAGCGACGAGAAGCACGTCATTGTGTACGACCTCCAAACGGGCAAGTCCATCAAAACACTGGAAGGCTACGTCAACCCACGCAACATCGTCTTTGCGCCGGACGGCAAACGCTTCTTCGTTTCCGACAGCAGCCTCGGCACGGTCAACGTGGTGGACGCGGCCAGCTTCGAGACGATAGCCCGTTACCCCGTGGGTTACGGCGTGTTCGGCACGGTGCTCACCGCCGATGGCCGCACGCTCTACGCCAACGACGAAGCCGCCAGCACCGTGACGGCGGTGGATACTACGGACGGCTCAGCCCGGGCGGTCATCCCCGGGTTTTCCCAGCCGCGCCAAGGCATCCGCCTCGGACCGGACGGCAAGGAAGCGTTCGTGACCAACTTCCTCGGCGACAAGATCACGGTCGTCGATCTCGCCACGCACAAGATCACCGGCGAGATCACAGGCTTCAAGGCCCTGCGCGCCATCTCGATCTCCAAGGACGGCAAAACGCTCTACGCGGCCAACAGCGGCGCGAACGAAGTGGCCGTCGTGGACCTAGCCAAACGCGCGGTCGTCGAGCGCATCCCCGTGGGCAAAGACCCCTACGGCGCGGCGCTCACCCCGGACGGCAAGTTCGTGTACTCCGGCAACAAGGCCGACAACAGCCTGTCGATCATCGACACCGAGACACGCAAGGTGGTCGGCACCATCACGGGCTTCCAGGAGCCGCGCCAGGCCATCGTGTTCACCAGGGACGGCAAGACGGCCTACGTGCTCAACAAGGACCTGAGCATCGCCGTGGTGGACACCGCCACGCGCCAGATCGTCAAAACGCTGACGCCCGCAGCCGTCCCGACTCGTTGAAGCAATCAAGCCTTCGTCTCCAACCAACCTCCGACCATGTCCGCCCGAGTGGGTGAGTTGTCGGTCGTGCGGACCGCTACCCTCCCCTGTGCTATCATGTTCATGATCGTGCCCGTGGTGACGCCATTCGCCAGACCCGCAGACACCTGCTCGCGCTCGGCGCAAAGGATGACGTGTCCAAACCCTTCGATGCAAAAATTCTCGTCGAAAAGCTCGTCCGCTGATGGCAGATTGGTTGCGACGATTCCGGCTCGTAGCTCAACGAATACCTCTACGTGAAAGCCTTTCTTCCCATTCTTGGAGTCGTGTTCATCATCGTCGGCGCGGTGTGGTTTTTGCAGGGGATCAACGTGCTGCCCGGCAGCTTCATGACGGGCCAGACCAAATGGGCGATTATCGGCGCGATCAGCTTCGTTGTCGGCATCGCATTGTTGGTCGGCGGAAAGTTGCTGCGCTAGCCGACAAAACTGTTGGTTGGTGTCCGTCCGCAGCGAGAGCTCCGCGAAGTCCGCAGCCGGAGAGGGCGGTTCGCCGTGCGCGTGTCGCCCTGGATTACACGTCCTGGCCAGATCCGGTGACTTCAGTGGCTTTTTTCGGCGCCGCTGTTCAACTGTTCGCGCAGCCGGAGAACGACCGGCGAGCAGGCGGAAGAGCACGATTCAACTGAGCCGACTGCCGCCGTACCGTGTGACCCCAGGTCTCCTTCAGGAACTGCTCGTCGTCGCGTGGCCGAAAACCCGGCAGAAGTTGCCGCCGCCAATTTTGCCGATCTCGTCATCCGTGAAGCCTTGCTTGACCATCTCGCCCACGACCGCGTAGTAGAACCCGAGCTTCTGGTCTGCCCAAGCCTGGTCGGTGCGTCCGCCTATTCCGCCGCGCCCCGGTCCGCCACCGGGAGCGTGGGGTCCGCCGCCGGGACCACCTCCGGTACCGCCGGACCCGCCTGGAGCCTTGTCGGCACCATTTTCCGGTCGGCCAGGAGGCGGACCGCCCCAGGGATTACTCCCCGGCGTGAGTTTCGTGTCGGTGCCGATGCAGACGTGGTCGATTCCCACGGCATCGACCATGTCGCGCACCGCCTGCACGCACTCGGCGGGTGAATCAACCAGGTGCGTCCACACCCCGACCACGCCCCCGGCATCGGCGATGACCTTCGCGTGCTCCTTGCTGAGCAAACGCGAACGCATCATCGCCCCATGCGCTCGTTGCTGCCCAGTCGCGTATCGAGCCCGGTGTGTGAGAAGAGCGCCGACTGGGTCGATACCTTCAGCGCGGCTGCGACGGTGTCGGCGCTGCCATGGTTAAGGTCCACGACGATGCCGAGGCGGTTGCATTCCTTGATCACATTTGCCCCAAACTCGGTCAGCCCGCCCAGGTGAGCCGGTGCCGTGTAGAGATCGCCCAACGGCACCGAGGCGTCGCTGTCGTGGAACAGGTCCAGCAGCCGTAACCCTCGCTGGTACGCCGCTTGGACGCGCTCCAACTTGCCTTCCAGAATTCAGCGCGCGCTCCATGTGGTTGCGGGTGAGCTGCGCGTCCATGGAGGTGAGCGCGTTTTGAAACCGCTCGTACGCCAGGCCCGGCACGCCGAGCCGCTGGTAATCGACCGCGAACGTCGCGCAGATCGCCGACAAGCTCGAACGCTTCATCTCGCCCGCGAGGTTCCAAATCCGGTCCCGGCACGTCGGCGGCGACCTGCGGCACATCAATGTGGTTGTGCGTGTCGATGCCGAGCGTGCCGGCCACGAGCTTTGTCACCCGAGGGTCTGCTTCGTCGGCTGCCGGGAGCCAGGCAGGTCCGACCAGCATGGAACCGCCTACCGCACTTGCCGCCTTGAGAAACTGCCGCCTGGAAACTTCCCTCGAGCTGTGATTTTTCATTGATGGGAGGTGAGATGGATCGTTGCTAGCCGCGCTAAAGGATTTCAACATTGACTGTGCCGACACGGGGCTGGTGCCTGACAAGAAGCAAACCGAACGCACGTCGTATTACGGGACAAAGAAACCTCGTTCGTTACCGGGGCGGTTCTCGTTGTGTCTACTTGCTGTTTTCGCCAGCCGTGTTCGCCTTCAATTCCTTCATCAGCCGCGTAAATCCTTCCTCGAATGCCCGCTTGTCGGCAGGCTTGGCATCGGGAGCTTGCCCCGCGCGCATGAACCCGTGGCCCGCGCCTTCGTAGGTCATTGGCTCATAGACCTTCCCGGCTGCCTTCATGTCTGTGAGGGCCTGCGGCACCGTAGCCCCGATGCGATTGTCGTTGCCGCCGTAGAAGCCGTAGACCGGAGCCCTGATCTTTGCCATGTCGGCCGCCGCCGGGGGCGCTCCGTAGAACACGAACGCCGCGCTCAGGTCCGGGCGGTGCGTCGCAAATGCGAACGTCTTGCCCCCACCCCAACAGAATCCGCCCGTGAAAAGCTTGCCGTTGGCCGAGGGCAGCGACTTGCCGTAGTCCGCCACCGCGTCGAGGTCCGCGGTGACCTGTGCGGGATCGAGGGCCATCACCGCCTTGATCACGTTGTCCTGTCCGCCCAAAGCATCCGTGCCCCCGCCGTTCGCGCCGAGGCCGCTCACGAGGTCCGGTGCCACCACAATATAGCCTTGGGCCGCCAGCTCGTCGGCTTGCAGTTTCATCCAGTCGGTCAGTCCGAAAATCTCGTGGATGAGCACCACGACCGGAGCCTTGTCCTTGACCTCCGGGTAGATCACCAGCGTGTTGATCGTGCGGCCATCGTGCTTGACCGGCACGTATTCGCGGTGGCGTTCGCTCTGTTCGAGCCTGGCTTTGGCCCAGTCCTGCGCGGGCGATGAGGGGGCACCGCACGCCAGCAGCGCGCAGACGATCAGGGAGAGGGAGGAAAAACGGGTCATGTGGTTGAATTTCTGCGGGGTTTGCGCTCTGGACAAGAATATTTCAAATCGGTTCGCCAAGGTTTACGAAGGCTCGGTGAGCGCCACGCACAGATAGTAAACACCGGCCACGGAAATCCCGGCCGAACCGACGCACCGAAGCACCGAAGCAAGCCGTGTGCGTGCGACCGCGTCTACCCGTGTCTCGCGTGCCGCCTTCAGCGCGGCAAACAGCGGCAGGAGCACCATCTGGTGCCCTGCCTCGACGCCGAGACTGAAGCCGAGGATCGCGAAAAGGACCGTCTCTGTCTGCATCCGGTGCATGAGATCGAGCAGGCCGCCGGCGAAGCCCAGCCCATGGAACAGGCCGAAGAAGAACGCGATGGCAAGTCGGCTCCATCCCCGCGAGCGTTCCGGCCAGAAAATGTTCTGGAGCGCCACGCAGACGATGCTGGCCGAGATCAGAGGCTCCACCACGCCCGGATACATGCACGAGGCGCAAGGCTGCCAGCGTCAGCGTGAGCGAGTGCGCCAGCGTGAAGGCCGTGACGACTTTGATCAGGTCCCAGAGGGTCATCGCCCCGAGCACCAAGGCGCTGATGAAGAGGAGATGATCGTAGCCGGTGAGGATGTGGTGAACACCGTGCCCGAAGAAAGTCGTGAACACCGGTGGATCGGCCGTGGTCGTCCGCTGGTGCAGCGCGCTGGCAGGCACGCTGGCGGTCGACGGCGGTGGGGGCGAGTCCCCCGCAGTAAAATCCAGCTGGTAGCGCGCTTGATCGTAGCTGCGATCCTGGGCGACGACGTGGATGCCGGGATCGCGCGGCACCAGACAGTTGACGAGGTAAACGGCGCTGGCGCTCTGATGATGGTTCTCGAAAGTCAGTCGCCGGGTGGCCGCGCCCCCCGGCGGCAGGTCCGCCTCGAAGGTGAGCACGATGTCGCCGAGACCGCGGCTGATTTCTTCCGCTCCCGGAAAAGAAGACGAGACCAATCGGAGCGGCAAGGGGCTGCCGCCATCGAGGGCCAGCGACAGGTCATGTCGCACCTGCTCCGCGTAGGCACGTTGCTCGACGTCCGAAATCGTGCCGTCTCCGTTGGCATCAAGGCTGGCGAGCACCTGCCTCGCCACGGCGACGCCGGGCGTCAGGCGCAGTTGCAGCACGAGATGGTCCTTTTCCACCTCAATCGTCGTGGCCTGGAGGTACTCGTCGAGCCGGTGCGCGCCGGCGGGAGCGACCCACCACAAGAACCCAACAGCAAAAAGGGTCAGGCACACCTTCATGGGGCAGGGGCGATGAACGCGCGACCGTAGTCGTTGGTGGGATCACGGTACATCGTGTGGACGTGATCCTCCCCGTGCTGTGGCGCGTATTCAATGACGAGCTTTGGTCCCTGGATCCGGTAGTAGGCCGTGCCGTTCTTGCCCGGCTCGACCGTGATCGGTCCGCTCCATGCCAACCAGGTGTCGTCGAGACCCGCCTTGATTTCCTCCATGCGGGCAGCGGCGTAGCGGTCGTTGGCAATCCCCGCCCACTGCGAGATTAGGTCGAGCAGCATCGCGCGCTGCTTTTCGTTCATGGCGGACGCCTTCATCCCTTCGGGCTGGATCGTCTGCCCGTCGTGGCTGGGGCCGAGCACGAGGTCGGCGACGCGGTATTTGAGGACCGCTTGCTGGCGCTGGGTCTCGTCGAGCGCGCCCATCAGAGCAAACGCCTTGTCGTTCTCCGGCCCGAGCGGACGGACCGTTTTGCCATCAGCCGTGGTGTAGGTCGCGGGTTGCGCCCCCGTCAGGGTTGGCGTGAGCACGCCATGTTCACCGACGACCGTGAGGTTGAGAGCCAAATGGTGGCCCCCGTATTGCAACATCCAAGGTTCTTTCTCGGAAGGAGTGCCGAGGATCGAAATATAATAGAGGTCCTTGCCAAACATCGCACTACCCTGTCCGCCCGGTTTGAAGCCTCCGCCCGGCGGACCCCCACGGTCGTGATCGTTGTCGTTCCCAAACGGTGGGCCGCCGTGGTCGCCTCCCTTGTCATTGCCAGACGGTGGACGCCGATGGTCACTGACCTTGAACGCCTCGTCGGCTTCCATGATCTGCTGGACTTTCTCAAAACCCCTCGGGCTAAGCACCACTGCCAAGAGCGCCATCGCGGCCTTGCGTTGCTCCTCGCTCATCTCGCGTAGGCTGATGCCGCCGCGCGGCACGAATCCGGTCGGAAAGTTGGACCAGCGGGCGCGCTGGGTTTGGTCGTCAAAGCGGTACAATACCTTGGCCCGCTGCTTTTCATCGAGGGTGCCAAGGAACGCATCGGCGACGACGACGATCCGGGCCGCGTCCGCTGGTGCGGCATCGGTCGCTTTTGGAGCCGGTTCGGCGGCGGCGTCCAGCGTGGTGCTCACGACCGGCAGCCACCACGGAGCGACGGAAAGCAGGGCGAGGAGGGCCGCTCGTGCGAGGAATGGTCTTTTCATGTTTGGAGGATCGAGATTTCTACAGGTTTCCAACGGCGTTTCACAGATAGGGAAAAAATCCGGCCAGCGTTTGCTCGACTTCGGCGAGCTTGAAGGGTTTGCGGAAGGCAGCCACCGCGCCGCGGCGGTCGGCTTCACGGGAAAAATTGCCGTCCTGGATGCCGGAGATCAGCAGGAACGGCAGTCCCGGGCGATAGGTATGGACCCATTCCAGCACCGTCCAACCGCTGGCCCCGGGCAACTCCACGTCGCTGCACACCAGGTCCAGGTCGGCGGCTCCGTTTTTCAGGCGCACGAGGGCGTCCGCTCCGTTGTGTAAAATCTCTGCTTCGATGCCCTGGCGGGCCAGGATTTGTCCCAGGAGCATGGCCAGACAAGGTCGATCTTCGACCACCAAGGCTTTCCTGGGCGAGGAAGAGGTTCGTGTCATGATCCAGGAGGTGGCATCGGTTCGAGGAGGCGTCGTAGCGGTTGCGAGCATGGCCAAAGCTAACGTCCGCGGACCGCATGGCGACGGTTTTGGGATCAACCGCCACCGGAACGGGATGAGCAGCCTTCGCAGCGTGATGAAAGCGGCCCCGGAACACTCTGGCCTGCTCGCGCACTCCTGCGCCACTCAATTTCAACCCACGCCAGCGACGCGGCGGCCCCTTCATCCCACTGGCCCGGTGGGTTGGCGGCAGGTGAACGGCGTTTGGTCCCAAAAGCCTCGCGGCGGCCACCGCGGACGGCTAACGTAAAGCCCTCGTTGTCATGCGCGCCGTTCTCCAGCCCTCATCCTGGTCGTTGAAAGCCTGGGGTTGGAGCTTCCTCGGCTTCGGCCTCATCGCCCTGGTGGTCGCCGGTCAGGTGGTTTGGACCGTGTCGATGCCGCTGAGCGAAGCGTGGAGTATGGCCGCGCGGGATTGGCTGCCATGGGCCGTGGTGTCGCCGCTGCTCTTTCGCCTGGTGTCCCGCTTGCCGCTGGAACACTCCCGCTGGCGGCTGGCCCTGCCGGTCCATCTTCTGTGCGGGATCGTGGTCGTGGGATTCTACACCTGGTGGGGGGAAGTCGTGCTGCCGCCCCCGCATCCTCCGCAAGCGGCGCATGCCGCCGCGGGCGAAGCCGGGCACCAGGACTCACGGCCCCACCATCGTCCCTGGGCGTTCGCCATCCTTTTCTTCCGGGTCCCGATCTATCTGGCGGTCGTCAGTGTCGCACACGCCCTCTATTTCTATCGACGCTCGCTGGAGCGGGAGCACAGTCTCAGTCAGGCGAATCTTGCGGCGTTGAAGATGCAGCTCCAGCCGCACTTCCTCTTCAACTCGCTCAACGCCATCGCCGCCCTGGTCCACCTCGATCCGGACGCCGCGGACGAGATGCTCGTCGCGCTGAGCAGTCTCCTGCGCCTCAGCCTGGAAACATCGGGCGAGCAGTTGCTGCCGCTCGGTCGGGAACTGGAGTTCGTTCGGCGCTATTTGTCCATCGAGCACATCCGCTTCGGCGACCGCCTGTGTTTCACGTTCGAGGTGTCCCCGGATACGCAGGCCGCGCTGGTGCCCGCCTTTTTGCTGCAACCCCTCGTGGAGAACTCGGTGCGTCACGGTTTGGAGGGACGTGGCGGGCCGGGAGTCGTCAAAGTCGCTGCCCGCCGGGACGGCGCGAACCTGCGTCTTTCCGTGTCGGACAACGGGGTCGGCATCCCGGCACACAAGCCTCTGCGCGAGGGGATCGGCCTGTCGAACACCCGGGCGCGGCTGCGCGTGCTCTTTGACGACGACGCCAGCCTGGAACTCCAGCCCGGCGAGGGCTTGACGGTGAACATCACCCTGCCCTTTTGTACCGGTCCGGCATGAAAGTGATCCTCGTCGACGACGAACCCCTCGCCCGTGAACGGCTGCGCCGCCTGCTCTCGGCGGAGCGGGACGTGGAAATCGTCGCGGAGTGCGCCGACGGCCCGGCCACCGTCGAGGCCGTCCGCATCCACGCCCCCGACCTGCTCCTGCTCGACGTGCAGATGCCCGGCATGGATGGATTCGAGACGCTCCGCGCGCTGGGAACGGGCCATGTGCCCGAGGTGGTGTTTGTCACGGGTTTCGACCAGCACGCGGTGCGGGCATTCGAGGCCCGGGCGCTCGATTACCTGCTCAAACCCACCTCGCGGGCGCGGCTGGCGGAATCGCTGGCGCGGGTCCGGGAGAAGCTGGCCGGCCGCCAGACGGTGCCGCCACTACCCCAGGCCCTGCTCGACCTGCTGGCCGACCGGGAAGCGCCGGTCGGTGCGCCGCGCGTGCGCCGGCTCGCCGTCCGGACGGGCGAACGCGTGATCTTCGTCGCCGTGGAGGACATCGATTGGGTGGAGGCTGCCGGCAACTACGCGATCCTGCACGTCGGCAGCGCCACCCACATCGTGCGCGAAACCATGGGCAGCCTGGAGGAACAGCTCTCGGGCGAGGGGTTTTTGCGGGTGAGCCGTTCCGCCATCCTGAACCTGCGTCGGGTCAAGGAGCTGCAATCGGTGGCACCCGGCGAGCACCTGGCGATTCTTTCCGGCGGCCAGCGCGTGCCGATGACCCGCAGCCTCCGCGAGGTCGAGGAGCGGTTGCGCTCGTTGTGAACTGGCAGACGATTGGAGCAAGAAACGCAATGACGGAGCGTCCGGACTGACGAGCATGTAGCCGGCGGCGCGCACGGTGCGGCTTCGCCAATAGTCAGATGTCAAAGCCACGCAGGGCGTTTCGAACGCTTGTTTCGACGTGACAGTGCGTCAGTAACTCAAAATGTGTGGTTAAGAAAAGTGATCGTCAGTTCCTGGGTTCCGCCTCGTACAATTTGTCGCTTTTGGCCTCTCGAAATGTCAAAGCCTTCTGCAAACCGCTGGCTCCCCGACTTTATACTGCTCTCCCATACGCGCCAACGAAGAGCGAATGCTGTCAGGGTTAGCGGTGTGTAAAATACGCTAGAAATACCTGGTGGCATGGGTAGCGCCATGTAGATCGATTACGTGAGTGTGGCGTCGATCTCGTCAAAAGCTACCTCTGCTCATCCCTCGAACGAGGTCGAATATTTTTCCTCCTTGTTGCGTGAGCAAACCGATATCCTGATTCTCCAAATCATGATGACAATTCTCGCTGTTGATGGTCGCACTGCGAACCGGGAGCTAATCAACATTGTCTTATCACGTGAAGGATTTCGCTTGTGCGAAGCCAGCGACGGCATCGAAGCATTGCGCCTCTTGGAGCAGGAACCCGTCGATGCAATTATTTCCGACATCCTCATGCCGAACATGGACGGTTACATGCTTTGCATGGAAGCAAGAGGCCGCCCAAGGTTCAACGCTCTGCCGTTCATTTTCTACACGAGCAGTTTCACGTCGTTCAATGACGAATCGCTCGCGATGGAACTCGGGGCTGACAAGTTCATCCGAAAACCCGCGAGTGGGGAAGTGCTGGTCGGCGCGGTTCGGCAACTTCTCGGCAGCCCGCCGCGTGCCCGCGTTTCCGTTGCACCACGGACAGATCTCGCTTTGGTAGTGGAAACCTGACTGTTGCCGGTGGGATGGTCAAGGGTGATGCTCCTGG
>CAXUGY010000063.1:0-18504 GCA_964250695.1 uncultured Chthoniobacterales bacterium
TTGTGCTTCCTGTTTGTAGCACATCCGCTGGTCCTCAAAACCGGGGCAAGATCACGTCTGCCATTTTCCCCCGGCGACCAGCAAGTGGAACAAGATCGAGCATCGGCTCTTCTGTCACATCACCCAGAACTGGCGGGGCAAGGCTTTGGTGAGCCATGAAGTCACCGTGGAATTGATCGCTGCCACGACGACGCAAGCTGGTTTGAAAGTGCGAGCCGAGTCCGACCAGTCCCACTACGAAACAAACATCAAACCAACTCCAGAGCAGATGGAATCAATCAGGATGATCCGCGCCGACTTTCACGGAGAATGGAACTATACCATCCATCCTTGACCCACGATCTGTATCATGTTATTTCTGGACGATTTCAAAGTCTGTGCATCGATGGTAAAACCGGCCCGAAAGTTTTACTGCTATCTACACCACCGCTCAGTACGCCCCGCTTTGGGCATCGGCGTTCAGGCTGCCCACACGGCTCTTGGCGGCTGCCTGCGTACGGCCGACCAGGAAAAGCCAAGCAACAAGTCAGCTCGTGCGCGGCGGCACAATCATCCAACCGCAGAGATCACAGAATTGTGTTGCAATCCAGCGCGCCCTTTCCATGATGGAAACCTCGTGTAATGAAATAACTCTTCAGACACATCTAAAACGCAAGTGCCAACCCCGCCGGAAAACTATTCTCCGTTTGCTCACTCGTCCATCGCTCCGCAACCCCCCGCACCGCGCAAACCTTACCTATCCTGGATCGGAATCGCCCTGGCCGTTCTGGCGCTGGCGGCGGGGGCAGCCTGGGCGGTCCACGGATTTGCCGCTGACCCCTACCGCACGCTTGAACCCTTTCCACTAGAGACCTACCTCGGCAACTACCACGCGTTAGAGGGATCGCATTTCAAAGCGAACCTGCGGGTGGAGAACGACCTGGGGTACAGCCCAGGGGTGGGACGCTTGATGGTGTTTTCCATCGAAGGGGATAGCCGCACGCTGGCCGTGCTCATTCCTGCCCGACTGGCGACTACGCTCTTCAGCCGCGGCCAACTTTATACGGCGGAACTCCAAGTGGAACAAGGTGGGATCATCCAAGTCAATCGTTATGCCAAGAACTAAACGCAGGCCGAACAGAGGATGGGGCGGCGCGTGCCTACTCGTGCTAGTGGGATTGGGCGTGATACCAGTGGTGGAGACCACGCGGGCGCAGCAACCGGGGGCGCAGACTTCTCCCGTCTCTCCGGCGGGAAATGCGCCGACATCCGCCGCTACGACAATTTCCCAGCCCGCGCCGGCCAGCCCGGCGGGCGCAGCCCCGGGCGGCGCGGCGCCGGCGGCCGCAGGCGCACCCGGAGCCGCGGCGCTCGGCCAGCCGGCCAACTCCGAGGCGGCGGCACTGGATTATTTATACAACAAGAAGCCGCAAGAGGGTTCGGTGGCGGCGATGGCCGCGCAGGACAAGTTGCATAACGACGACAAGTCGCGCGCGCTGGAGGCGTTGGCGGGCAGCGACAGCTCGTTGGAACCGGAGTTCGAGCAGTATCTCAACGCCCCCGAGGCGGAATCGGCCAAGCTGCGGGCGTACCTCGCCAATTACGACCGGGTGGTCGCGCTGCTCCTGCAAAGAAAACCGGCGGACGCCTATCAGGTCCTCTTCGCCATGGCAACCTACGAGGGTGACGCGGGCATCAGCCGGCAATTGGCCAACCGGGTGCAAACCGTGTGGGACGCCGACGCGACGACCCGGGGCGTGTTGGCCGACAATGCCCGGCTCCAGCAGCAGGTCAAGACGGCTAATTGGAACGTGGATCAGTACGCCGACAACGGCGAGCGCAAGTTCCACGACGCCGGGGGGCAACCAGGCAAGAAAGACGCCGGGGGCGCCACCGCCCCGGCCACCGGGGGCAGCGGGGTGCCCAACACGGCGACGGCGAGCACGGCGGCCAGCGTTAGCGGGGTCATCGCGGGCAAGATGCGGATGACCGACGAATACATCCAGAGCCTGGACGGCACGGCACGGCTCAAGCTCAACGAATTGAAGATCAAAGGGATCGGCGACAGGGCCCGGAGCGAGTTCGCCGATTACATCGGTACTCTCTACCAGAGTGGACGGCTGCTGCACGCCGTGGTAGCGGCGGACTTCTACCGGGTCATCTTCCAGGACGGCACGCTGCCAACGGCTATCGCCAACCAGGCGGACGCGGCGAGCGAAATCGTCCGCAAGGTCAACCAGGCGGTGGACGTGGTCCGCTACAAGCATGGCATGGGCCAGGTGGCGGGAGCGGGAGCCCTGCTGCGGAGCGCCTTCAAGCTGGACCCCGAACATCCCGCGTTGCAGGGGTTGGAGCGCGCCACCAAGCTGAAGGTGGCGGCCTACTACGAACAACTCAAGAAGATGCAGAACCTGATCGAGGCCCGCGAGTTCGGCGGCCTGGAGCCGGTCATCGCGGAGACCCGGAAGCTGGCAAAAGACTTCGATGCGACCAAGGCGCAGGCTCTGGTCAACGGCGTGAAGCTGGAGAGCCGCATGCACCTGGGGCAAGCCAAGATCGCGGCGCAACAGGGCGACCAGCAGAAGGCGCTCGACGAGTTCAAGGCGGCGGCGGTGGCGTGGCCGGGCAACCCCGACCTGCAAACGGCGTCGAACACGTACTTCGAGAGTCAGGACAACAAGAACAAGGGGGTAGCGGAGTTCGACCGCGACATCGCGGAGGGCAACTACCGGGCGGTGTACGATAACCAGTTGCCGTTCCTGGCGTCAGTGAAGGGGGACGCGGAACGGGAAAAGAAGTTCAAGAATGCGCTGGAAAAGGTGCGCGACGCGGAGGTGTCGACCGAGAAGGCCAACCTGCTGGCGCGCAACGGAGATAGTTGCGGCGCGTGGGAAGCTCTCGAAACGGCGTCGAGAGGCTGGCCGGACGACGGCAAGCTCAACAAGCTGCGCGCGGAGATGTCGATCAAGGCCGCCGAGTTCGTCAGTTCCATCAATAAAGCGCAGGAAGCCGAGACGCGCCGGGAACTCGGCTACAGCCTGACGCTCTACGTGCAGGCGCAACACCGCTATCCGGCCAGCCAGATGGCCAACGAGGCAATCACGCGCTTGAGTGCACAGATCCTCGGCAACAAGCCGCCGCTGGCCGTCAACCCGTAAGGAAGACGGGACCGAGGGAAGGGGCACGATGAACAGTGGCTGGCCAGCCGATGATACCTTGGAGGCATTCGTCGATATGGAGGCAGCACCCGGGACAAACGCGGCCATGTACACGCGCGGGTTAACCGTCAGCGTGCGGGAGAATCAATCCGGGGCACCGGGAGGGATTCGCCGATTGCTGGACGAAGTCTCGCTCGCGGTGCCCGCCGGAAGTTTCGTGGGGTTGATCGGTCCCTCGGGCTGCGGCAAGAGCACCCTGCTCAAAACGCTGTGCGGGATCCAGACGGCGAGCGCGGGCGAGTTGCTGGTGGGCGGTTACGCCGTGGCGCAACTGCGGCGCGAGTACCCCTTGGCCCTGGGTTATCTGCCACAGTTCGCGGCGTTCTACGATGAACTGACCGTACGCGAGACCTTGCGTTGCGCCGCGGCGTTGCGGCTGCCCCGCACGGTGCCGGTGCGGCAGCGGGAGGAGTGGCTGGGTCACCTCGTGAGTCTGGCGCGGCTGGAGAAATTCCTCGACCAGCCTTGCGGCACTCTCTCAGGCGGGCAGCGGCGGCGAGTGGCGTTGGCGGAGGAACTGGTGGGTGACCCGCAGTTCCTGTTTCTGGACGAACTGACCAGTGGCCTCGACCCGCACTCCGAGGAGGAAATGATGCACTGGCTAGCCGATCTGGCGGGGCGCACGGGCAAGACCATCATGCTGGTGACGCACGCGGTCAAAAATCTGCCGTTGTGTGATCTCGTCCTTTTTCTGCACCGGGGCCGTCTGCTCTACCAGGGGGATTATGACGCGATGCTCACAAAAGGGGGGGCGGCGACCATCGAGGATGTGTACCGCCTCGCCGAAGAAGGACAACTCCCGCCCTACGCCGTCACGGAGCCGAACCGGGAGGCACTGGCCCCGCCGACCCCGCAGCCACTGCGAACCGCGAAGCCGCCTGTCGGCATGGAGCAGTTGCCCGCGTTGCTCAGACGCCAGGGTCAACTGTTCTGGCGTGACCGGGGGCAGGTGCGGCTGCAATTGATCCTGCTGCTGACTTTTCCGGCTCTCGTGACGGTGTTCGCGTCCAGCGGGCTGCCGCAGGTCCGCAAGCTCTCGCTCGCACTGGACTCCAACGTGCTCGGCGGATTGACCGAGCAGCTTTATTACCTGAAAGAGAGCTTCCATGCGGCGTCGCTCATCTCTGGGTTGACGATGTTCCAGGTGATCCTGCTCACCTTGATGGGTGCCAACAACGGCGCGCGCGAGATCGCCAAGGAGCGCGGCGTCCTGGACAAGGAGTTGCGTGCGGGGCTGTCCCCCTGGGCTTACCTCGGACTCAAGCTCCTGCTCGTGGGGCTGCTGAGCCTGATCCAGGCGTTCTGGATGAGCGCGTTTGTGAAAGTAGGCTGCGGATTTCCGGGCAGCTATTTGTTGCAATTCGTCACCCTGTTCCTGGCGACGCTGGCCATGAGTTGCACCTGTCTGGCGATCTCGTCTTTCTCGCCCTCGCCGGAACGCGCCAGTTTGCTCTCGATCTACCTCGTGGGATTGCAACTGCCACTCTCGGGTGCCATCTTGGCGCTGCCCGAGACGGTGCGCTGGCTGACCCGTCCGGTGATCTCGGCTTACTGGGGCTGGGCGGGTTACCTGCGTACGCTCCAGGCGACGCGCCACTACGATGTGGTGCGCGAAGCCACCAACGCGTCGCTCGCGCCATTCTGGGTCTGCCTCGTGGTGCTGGTGGCGCATTCACTGATCGCTCTGGCGATGGTGCGGCGGTTTGTGACCAGAAAAGTCACCGCCTTGGAATAGATTAAAACGCCTGAAGATCAAAACAGTCAAAAAATGCTTGCCAGGGTTGTGTTATAAACGTTATACACGGGGCTTTTGAAAGCTGGCTAAGCTCAACGTGGCGGACCGGTCGGCAAAGAAGACGTGAGGGCGAGCGTGGCAACCCATGACAAAAACCAAGCCGATCCTGGCTCTGATGCTGGGGCTGACCCTGACTGCGGTGGCGAGCGGCTGGTATTTGAGCCGGCGCTGGTACGATCCGTTGTACGGGTTGAAAGAATTTCCCTTGGACGAGTACCTGCGTGATTACTCACCCTTGGCAGGAGCGGACTTCCAGTGCCGCTGGACCTATGTGAACGAGCTCTGGAGTCAGGCCGGCGTGCGGATGGCGGTGTTCAAGTCGGAAAAAACGGCTTGGCCGATCACGGTGGCGGTGCCGGAGGAACTCACCAATGAAGCGGAGCTGGTCCGGGATAAAGCCGTTTCCATGAAAGTGACCGTGGCGAAGGAGGGCTTGATCTATGCTAAAATGTACCGGTAGCATCTGTTCCGGACTGATCACGGCGTTGCTCACGGTGCAAGCGATGCACGTTGAGGCGGCTGACTCGTACTTTGGAACGACGGCCCCATCCGTGGTGCCCGAGGCAGTCGTGCAAGCACATGGGACAACGACGGCCGAGGTTGCCGGTGCCATGACACCGACGACAGGGGCCGCTTCTCCGTCAGAGCCAAGGAGCGCCGCACCCGCGCAGGCAGCGCGGTCTCCCGAGGAACTCAAACTCGACGAGGCGCTCGGCACGCCGGGCGGTTTCAACGAGGAGTCGGAGCGACGATTCCGGCAGGCGCTCGACGCGCAACCGTTCAAAACCGGGAGCCAGAACCCTACCTGCCGGCAGGAACTCGACCGGGTGCGAGCGCGGCTGCAGGACCGCAAGACGACGGAGGCTTGGCTGGCGCTGCAAGAGACAGCCGACCTCTATGACTCGGTGGACGCTCACGCCAGCCGGGAACTCGCTACCTGGGTCAAGTCAGGGCTGGACCTGAACAAGGCGTTCGATCAACTCGATACCCAGGTCGAACAAACGCGTACGGCGGAAATCCATGCCGCCGGGTTGGCGGCCCTCCTCAAGAATCCCAACCCAGCAGTAGGACCACCCAAGCCCGCTGCACTTGCGACCAAGCCCGGCGCCCCTGCGGCCAAGCCCGGCGCCCCTGCGGCCAAACCGGTCACGGCGGTGCCCACCCCGCCGCCTCCACCGAATTGGGTAGTCGTCACCGGCCAAACAGAGCTGGAAAAAAAGCTTGAGTTAAAACTCAAAGAACTGGAAGCGGCAGAGGCGCGACAGGGCATTGATAAAGCGAAGGAAAACATCAAAGAAGAACTCGCCCGGGCAGACCGGGAATTCGCCGCCTTTATCGATCGGCTCTGCACGGAAGGAAAGTTCGAACATGCCGTGCTGGCCCGACCCTTTTACGAACAGGTATTCCATGCGAACTGCCCGCCCGCCGTCGCGGGGAAGATCGCCGAGGCGGAGGCCAGGAATCGGCAGCTCAACGCGCGGCTCCAGCTCGCCCTGACCAAGTGGAAGGCGCATCGGGTGGCTGCTGCCACGGACGATCTACGCAAGGCTTTCGCCAACGGCGCGTGTCAGTCCGGCTTGGTGGATTTGGAAAGTGGCCTGCGAACTGCCGTGGGAGCCTTCCTCAAATCGGTGGACAAGATCCGGCAAGACGTGAAACGCCGCGAGTTCAACGGCGTGGCGGGCGAACTCGAAGCCATCCACCAAAGTGCGCCTGATTTTGACCCGGCAAAAGTGCTTACTCTGGTACACACCTGCCAACTGGAGAGCGGCTTCCACGCCGACAGCTCCAACCAAGCTTGGCGGGCCAAGCAGTTGGAGGCTGCCCGGGAGCAGTGGTGGAGTGCGAAGAAGGCGTGGAGCGACAACCCCGTCCTCGACGACTTTCCCGAAGTCGTGCGCACCACCTGGGACGCCGAGCAGAGAACGGCGGAGTTCGACCAGTTGGCCGCCGCGAAGAGTTACCGCCAAATCGGCGACCAGCGGCAACTTTTCTCCGATCAGCTGACAGGCGACACGGCTCGTCTAGAGCAACTGCAAAAAATTGTGGAATCCATCAAGCTGTTGGACTTGGCCCTCGGCAAGATCGAAAACACGCACCGTGCCGGCGAAATCAATGGTGCTTGGGAACTGGCGGAGGCCGCCACGACGGGATGGCCCGAAGACCCACGGGCGCGGGAGTGGTTTGCCAAGCTTTCCAAGGAAAGCGCGGATTATGTGCAAGCAATTCGGCGGGCGCGGGACGCCGAAGCGCGGCAGCAGTTCGGCTACAGCTTGAACTGGTACGTCGCGGCGCTACGGATTTACCCGGCAAGCAAACAGGCTAACGAAGCTTCTTTCCGTCTACGCGAGTTGGTCTTTCCAGCCGGTGAACGCAAAAGATTCGTGCTGGCTTCGGCACACGAAGGACCATGAAATGCGCGCTGCCACGCGGCGGCGGCGCTCATCCCACCCCGCCGCCAAGAAAAGCTGCCGCCCTCAGATATCATTAGGATAATCTCGCATGAAGATTTTCGTCCATTGCCACGGCGAAGTGAGCGGACCGTTCAGCCGGTTTGAGATTTTTGCGGGTCTGCAGAAAGGCGTCTTTACCAACGAGGACGCCGCTTGTGTGGAGGGAAGCGACGAATGGAAGCCGCTCCAGCAACTGCTCACTGGCAAATTGGGCGTTGGTGGCAAAAAGCCCGCCGTCCATTCACCGGACCTCGGGGTTCCCGCTGTCCCGGAGCCGGCTGCGACGCGCATCCTGCCGGAACCAATTCTGCCGGAGTTGATGCCTTGGACGGGAGATTCGCCGCCGCTGCCTACCTTCGTCCGCAAGCCGCAGGATGTTCAGACGGAGCCTTCCACAAACCGCTTCAAGGATCTGGCAACCATCTGCGCCGCAGTTGGCCTGCTGTTGTTCATGGCGGCAGGCCTCGCGCTGGTGATTGGCCGCACTAGGTTCCTGCACCGGGCGAACATCGTTGCCATAGAAACCAGCCAAATTTCGTCCGGGCAAAGGGCAACGTCTTCTCCGCTTCTAGCCGCGAGCATGGCTTCGGTTGCACCCCACCCGGACATCCATGAGCCGGCGGACCCGGTAGTTCTCGGGCAGGTGGCTGCCCCCACGCCGGAGCAAGCCAGCCAGGTCAGCGCAGCTTTCACCACCGAAGCGAAGGACGTTGCTTCCCCGCGCCTCAATGAGGTTCCCGCAAACACATCGGCGACACCCCACGTCGGAAGTTCTGACGGATTTTCGCCGGGGAACGAACAAAGAACGGCGTCCGGGAGAAGCGGCGAGAAGAAGCTGTTTGAAACCCCTCGCATCACCCCCCGCGAGTTGATAGACGTGCTGGCAGAACGCTTCGCCGCGACTCCGGTGAACGCCGCTGGCTCGGTCAGCAAGCCAGATCCCAACATCACGCTCCGCGAAGGTTCGTTCGTGCTTGATACGGGCCTGGCTTGGAATCCGCACGTCGAGGTGGTCTACACCATTCCGATGTACAAAAACTCCACGGTGGGGCCTCGTGCTTCCAATATCATGATGTGGGGCGACTGGCCGGGAGGCATGGCGCCTCCAGAAGAGGAGATGGTCAACGGCAAACTGGTCTGCAAGAAAAGCGGTCTCTACAACTGGCTAGGGTACTACGCCCGGGAACTCGGCTACACGGCCTTCTCGATGCACTGCGTGACGCGGTCGTGGAACGACCCGCAAGAAACGTACTTTCTCGCCGGGCAACAATGGGTGGATTTGGTGTTCAGGGCGCAGGACGAACTGACCCGGAGGTTCAAGTTGGCACCCCGGAAACTGATGATCACCGGCGCGTCCCTCGGGGCGTCGTTCGCGGAACGGATCGCCGCCGCCCGGCCCGACAAAGTAGCCGCCGTTGCGCTCATGAACGCGCCGGAAGTTTCGTTACCCAAACAGCCGTCGGACACCGTGTGGTACATGCAGATCAATCGGGGCGACAGCATGCAAGCCCAGTACAACATGTTGTACAATGCCCTGCTGAACCAGAACGCCAAGGTGCTCTTCGACATCTTTCCGCCGGACTACGGGTGGCGGGGAATCAGCGGCAACATGTACCACGGAGAAAGCGCTCTCGACATCGAGGCGAACCGCAGTTTTTTGGATGGTGTGGCGAGTCAGCGCGACGCTTCTGGAAACATCGACCCTGCCACTTGGCCTTTCGTCCGTGATCAGGATCATCCTTACCTCGTTTTGTCGAGGAACTCGCCGGACCTCCACCGCATTGCACCTACCAAAAGAGTGTTCCTGCCGTCGGCGGCAATGGCGCATTGCCTGCAGTCCCTGCCGGTGCCCATCCAGGTGCTGCTGCTACCTCAGCCGGACGGAAGCCACGTGAAATGCTTTGTCGGGCTGCCTCCACTAGGCAGACCGCGTGGCGTATTGGTTTATGCTCCGGAGGCTTCTTACAAGGGCATCACCAATATGTTCAACGACGTCTACTTTCTCGCCGGAAAAGGTTATCTGGTGCTGTGTCCCTACACCACGCAGTCGGAAGGCAAGACGCTTGCTTCCACAATGAAGTTCGTGCAGGGTATTCCTCTCCTCAAGGAGCTTCCCGTCATGCTGGTTGGAGTGGGCGAGCGGGCTACCCAGCTTTGGCAGGAAATCTCGAAAAGCAGCCTCAGCCCCGGCGCGATGGTGTTGCTGAAGTTCAAGCCCCGCGACCTGTTCGACGAATCCAAACTGACCATGGGGAGTCATCCCATCCGTTTTCCCGTGCTCTTTGTGGAAGACGAAGCGCAATTGCTCAACGTCTCCACCACAACGGAAGCAAAGGAGAACTTGGCGGCGGCCCACCAGATCGACGCTTACATCGCCAAGTGCCGGGAGCGTCACCAGATCTCTCGCGTCATCCAGATCCCGGCTTCCGCTGACTCGGAGGAGCGCAACGCGCAGAAGATTGTCGAGGTCGTCAACGATTCCTTCGCAGACCTCGTCGAGGGCCATCGCGGTACCATCATCAAATGAGCAGCACCTCAACACCTTCAACCGATTGCCCGCACGTGTTCGATCTGGCTTGGCGCTACCGTGTCAGGAGGGGCTTGAAAGAAGCCATCTTCATCGCGCTCTGTGCGGCGTTTCCAGCCTTCGCCCTCTACTGCGGCGATGGCGCGATGCATGCCCGTACGTTGATGGTGCAGCCCGTGCCGGAAGAAACATTATGGATCGACGCACGGCCGGAGGCGGAATACGTGCGCGGGCACGTTCCTGGTGCGCTTAACCTCAACGACAACAATTGGGACAAGGCGTTGGCGCAGGTATTTGCCACTTGGCAGCCGCCGCGTCCCGTCCTGGTCTACTGTTCTGTCGGTTGCTCGTCTGCCGCCGACGTTGCCGGAAGGCTGGCCGCGCTCGGTCTCGAGCCGATCAAGGTCTACGAGGGGGGATTTGAAGCATGGAATCAAGCAAACGCATCATCGCTAAACTAAGCCCGGCGCTGCGGGTGATTCTCGCTGCTTTGTTTGTGTACGCTGGAGTGGCCAAACTGACGGACGTGCCTGCCTTCGCGGGGCAGGCACAACACTTCGGGCTGGAGAACCCCGTGCTGGCCACAGCATTTGCTCACTATCTTCCTTTTCTGGAAATCGCGTGCGGACTGGCGTTGTTCATCCGGCGCACGAGGGATGGCGCGACGCTTCTATGCGTCACGTTGCTGGTCATGTTCGAAGGGGGGCTCGGCTACGCGTGGTATAACGGTTATACCGGCGGTTGTGGCTGCTTCGGGAAATTCTTTGGCGGCGCGAGCATCGGGACCGCCTTCGTGCGTAACCTGGTTTTGTTGACTATCGCCGGGGCTTTATTCGTCCCGCGATCACCAACCTTCAGGGGAGAAGCGGCATGAACTTCGTGCCACCGGTGCCATTCTCCGTCGCCGCACGATGCTCTCGCCGGGTGGGGCATCTCTGGGTTTGTGCAGCCCTCGGATTCACCTTGGTTTTGCTCGCGGACATGTCACCGACCCAAGCGGCTGGCAGCGTCGAGGTCGAACCTGCCCGCTTGCTGGTCGCGGCCAATCTTCACGATCCCATTGTGCTACGTTTGGAGGTCACCACGACGGAACCCGACGCCGCAGTCGATTTGCGGGTGGTGGGGCTGCGCGTGCAACGCGAGGTGCGTCAGATCGACCCGACTCATCGTCTCTTCCTGATCGAGTTGGACACCACCAAGAAGGGCCGGGTGGACGGGCAGGTGGATGTGGTTGACTCATCAGGAGCCGTTTTAGGATCGGTCCCAATCACCGGCGAGGTGAAACCTTTGATCCGCGCCTCGCCTGCTCACATTTTTCTGGGGTCGCTTGAGTATGGCACGCCTTCCGCCCGGGTCTTGGAAAAGCAAGTGCGGTTGTCCGCTGACATCGCGTGGGAAATTACTGGTGTCGATGCCTCGGCATTTCCGCACGTGCAGTGGGAGATCCGAAACGAAGCGGACGGTAGCAAGGAACTGCAGGTTCGTTTCTCGGAAGACGACTTCAAGGCGAAGGCTCCCTTCGGGGCATTTATCCAGCGGTCTGTCCGTCTCAAGACGGACAATCAGGTTCAACCCGAGATTGTCATTGCGTTCGAGGGTATGCTCTCGCGCAACGCGACGAAGCGCAATTTCAGCACCTACGTATTCCGAGGCAATGAACGTTGGCAGGGATGGTGGAACACGCCGAACCTGGCCGCTGCCGTGGTGAGTCCGCTGATCTTGTTGCTGCTGGGTTGCAGCCTTCTACTGGGGAGCCACCGCAATCAGCCCAAGTTGCTTTGGCGAACTCTCGCCGTGAGCGCGGGTCTCGGTGCTTTCCTTGGTATGTGGCTACTTGTCAGGACGTATTCACGTGGGGGTTGGTTTGCGCTCGGCGTGGGACTCGGGCTGATGCTTTGG
Organism: uncultured Chthoniobacterales bacterium; assembly: GCA_964250695.1. Taxonomy (GTDB): domain Bacteria; phylum Verrucomicrobiota; class Verrucomicrobiia; order Chthoniobacterales; family SZAS-18; genus CAHJWO01. Next base: position 11,872 of record CAXUGY010000063.1, read on the forward strand.
CTGATGCCGCGACACCGGGTTGCCTTGGCCGCTGCGGTGTTCGTTTTCCTCGGTCTGATCGTGTTCCTGCCTGCGGGCATGCAGCGCGCGGCGTCGGCGGGTGCCCTCGGCGAAGACGCGTCTATCAGTCACCGCTTGCTGGTGTGGCGCGGCGCGTTGGAGATGATTGCCGATCATCCAGTGCGCGGTGTGGGGGCCGGAAAATTTGGCCAAGTGTTCCAAACTGCCTATCAGGAACCGTGGCACAAAGATGAATATACTACGGCCATCAACGATTATCTCACTTTCGGCGCCGAGCGAGGTGGAGTTGGCGTCTTAGGGGTAGTTGGTGCCGTCGTAATTATGGCTGTGGCCGCCGTTGGCTACTCGTGCCGTTACGGGGACGTCTGGGTAGTACCCGTCGTCAGCGCATTGCTGACGCTAGGAACTTCATCGGTTTTCTCCAGCGTTGAATTCGTCGGGCAAATCCGCTTTCTGTACGGCTTGATCTTGGGAACCTTGGCCATCTACTGCGGCCTGAGGTTTGCTTTGGAACGAAGGGGCCAACGCACTGCCGGGGGTGTCACTGGTGGGAAAGTCTGGCTCCCGGCTGCCGTTACCGGCTTGGCCGTTGGCGGTTTGCTCGTCGGCATGGTGGTTTGCACGGGTTGGGCGCGTCCGGCCATCGGCCCTGTGCCTCAAGAGGTTTCCGGCAAGAATTTTCCCGCAGCCCGGCTCGAGTACCTGCCCGGCAGGCTGGTGCCGCCCAAGGGCATCCTCTTGTTCCTGCCGGCCTCCGCCGAACCGTTGACAACCCTGGGCCGACAGGTCCTCCGTCCATTGGCGCAAAGCGGGTGGCAGGCCATGGTGCTGGACCTGCGCATGTACGACCAGGAAGCCGCCGAACAAGTGATCGAGGTATTGCACGGTCTGACGGGTCCCACCCTGATTCTGGCTGAGGGGGCCCGTGCTCGGGTAGCGGTAAGGGTCACGCAGCTTCTGGACTTATCGCAGCGTCCGCATCTAGTTTTTGTGGACCCAGTGCTTTTCTCGGCGCTCGGGGAATGCGACCAGAGTAGCGCCCGAGGTTTCACCGTAGGCACGACGGTCGTTGCTGGCGAGCGGTGGCAAACTTTCAAACGGGATGGGCATAGCGGTTTGAATACCATCCTCCAGGCCTGCGATGCCTCGCTACGCCATAGCTCGGCCCCCCCGGACAGGACCTCTCGCTAGTCCATGCTCCTTTACCGACCGCTATGCCAAAGTACCAGCAATACCGCCAGTCCATAAAGCTGCGCAATGATCCCAACCTTATTCCCTTTTCAAGCATGAATCGGCCGCAATCTTGGATCATCCCGCCGCTCGCCCTGATTTACGGGCTCTGCCTGCTCCTTCGCTCTTCGGCGGCTGCGCCGGGCCGTACCGCCGAGGCCTCCGTTGAGCCTGCGGAATCCGACAATTTCTACGAAGCTAAGAGCCGGTTTTGGGTTGCCGCCGGTAGTTCCGAACTGCGCGGCGTGCTGGTGCTGCTGCCAGGGACGGATTCCGACGCGCGGGGAAAGGTGTCAGACCCATTTTGGCAGACGCTCGCACAACGGGAGCGTCTCGGATTGTTAGGCGTGTACCTCCGCGGGGAAGGCGAACCTTATGAGTCCGCCGCCGGAGGCTCGGGTGCGGCGTTGCTCAGGATGATCGAGCAGGTCGCAGTCGCCACCGGCCTCGCCCACATTGCCCGCGCGCCGCTCCTGCTCGTTGGACATTCATCGGGCGCGATGTTTGCCTTCAATTTCGCCGGTTGGGCACCGCCACGGGTCGCCGCTTTCGTGGCCGTCAAAACTGGACCCATTGCCGTCAACTCCGATCCTCGGATCGCGGCAATTCCCACGCTGTTCATCGTGGGTGAACACGACTTGGACGCTCGGGTCCAGGCCGCCGCCAAAGTGTTCGCGGGTGCCGGTCACCCTGCGGCCTGGGCGCTGGCGGTCGAACGCCAGGCGGGCCATGACTGGACGCCCGCTGACAACGCATTGATTGCAATTTATTTCCATGCCCTGCTTTCCACGCCGGTGCTGCCGGGTGCTCGGGTGGAGCGCCCTTTCGGGTCACCTCCGGCAGCGGGTTGTCTCAGAAATCTGGCGGCTCCGTTCGCGGCAAATTCGAGCACTCGGGCATCGGCGGACACTGTCTGGCTGCCGGATGAGACCAGCGCGAACGCGTGGGCGCAGTTCACCCAGCCGGCTCGGATAGCTGCCCTGACGACCCAGGTGACAACGGCAGAACCCGCTGAACTGCAAATTGAACCCGCCACGCTGAACCTCGAACCGAACGCTCTTACCTCGATCGCTCCCGACGAGATGCAAGGCAGCGTGGTCATCCAAGTCCAACACGCGAACTCCTCGCGATGCACGTTTCATTCTACCGACCCTCGATTGACCATCACTGCGAGTGCGTTGGAACCCGACCGCTACCGTCTGGACCTGCGGTTGCGCACTGCTGGCTTGGCGGGGGGTCTCTACCGGACGACCGTCAACGTCGTCGCCTACGACCAGAAGAACGCCCATTGCGAGTCCGCCGTGTCCCTGCTCGCCCGGGTGCCATCGGCGGTGCGGACGATGCCCGCTTCTCTCTATGTCGGTGTGATCGACCGGGGGGAGATCCGTGAACAAACCGTAACGATCCCTTCCGGCAGCATCCAGGTTCCCTGGAAGATCCGCTCGATCAAATCTTCCAACCCGGCATTCGCCACCGCCGCGCCGGGGGCGCTCCAACCAGAAGGCGCTACGCTCGTGTGTCATTTCGATGCGGCTAAGGTCGTTGGCAACCAATCCGGTCACTTTGATTTGGTGCTCGAGGACGGTGCCTCCGGCATCAACCTCACGCTCCCGTTCATCGCTTTTGTTTCGAAGCGAACTGCCCGTCGCGTCGGCGATGCCATTCCCGGACAGCACCCATGAAGAACCTTTCGAACCTTTTTTCTACACTGCTGAAACTGGTGCGGCTGCCTCTTGCCCTACTTTGTTTAGCAGCTCCTGTTGGCGCGCACTCGGAACGCATCACCTACTGTGAGGGACAGATTGAACCCCGCTCGGGCGAAAACTTTTCCTTTGCACAGTATGCCTGCTGGTTGCCGGAGAAACCCACCGAAACCAAAGGAGTGCTTTGCGTCGTGCTACATCCACACGGGGACACCGGGGTGAGGTTCGACAATGCCCAGCCTTGGATCGATCTGGCGGGGCGGTACCAGTGCGCCTTGCTCAGCTTGTCGTTCGTCGACGCTCCCGATAAGGCTAAGAACTGGAGCCATGCTCTCGGCGGCTCGGGACGCGCACTGATTGCCACGCTGGACGAGGTCGCCGCAGCCTGCGGCGTGCCGGAACTAGCCAAGTCCCGCATCGTGATCGGCGGGATTTGCGAGGCAGGCCAATTCGCATATGACTTTAGCGCCTACGCTCCCGAGCGCACGGCGGCTTTTTTCACCATGGGCGGGTCGCTGCACCAAGTGCCGCTGGCCGGGCGGGCGGCGGCTATCCCCGGTTTGCTGGTGGCGGCGTCTGACCGGGGTCACTCCGCGTTCGACAACATGTTTGCCTTGTTTGCCGAGGGCCGGAGATACTTTGCCCCATGGGAGTTCTCGATTGAACGGATCAAGGACTACGACCGAGGACAGAGTTCAGCTTTGGTCGAAGGTTTTCTCTGCGTAGCGATCGCGCGCCTTCAAGGATCGTCGATAGGTCTTACGTCTGCCGGTTCGGACGCCGTCACTTGCATGTCGGCGGGGACGCTCGTTCGAGTGGCCGAGCTTGGTGCCCGCTTCGTGGAAACCGCTCCCGGATGTCTGAACAGCGACGCGACTAATTGGTTCTACTCTTGGGAAGCAGCTATGACGGGTTGCCTGGTTGATCTCTCGCCACCATCATCCGCTCTATCGTTCGTCTCGGTACCGCTACCTGCTTTTGGTCACGCCGGGGCAGTACGCGTCGACTTGGGCACGATCAACTTGGCTACTGACGCACGGAAGCAAGCTGTCGCCGAGTTCCCGGTCTATTCTGATGCTGGTCCCGCCGTGGACAGCGTTGCAGTGGCATCCGATCTGGCTAGTCTCTCGTGGCAATCTATTCGAATTAGTACGGATGAATGGCAGCTAAAGTGCAACTTTGATTTGAGTTCACTTCCCTCTGGTACTTTCACTGCACCAGTCCCCATTCGCTTCCTTGCAGGAGGAAAGGTTCAGACCGGCGGCATCACGATATTGGTAGGTGGTCGGATTGTCCGCGACGTGTCTCCTGAGCCCACTGCCATCAATTTTGGAAGAGTTGACGCATCAAACCAGCACACTCGCCTCAGGTTGAAGTCCACCTCCGGGGCACCCATCAAGGTGCTTGGCATCCAAAGCAGTTTGCCCAACGAGGTAAAGGCCGAGATCAAGGCTATGAGCGACGGTTCCGAAGAAGTAAGTTGCTCAGTCGAACCTTCGGACGGTCTGCGGCAAACATTTAGCGGATACTACCTTTTACGGGTGAGATCTGATTGCGAACAAAGCCTGAAAGTCTTGTTTTTCGGAGAGAATGAGATTGCCCGGATAAAGCAGACAGCGGCTCGGGGTGGAGGCAGATCAACCCCATGAGCGAAGAAGACAAGACGAAGACAGGAGCAACGCACCGGCCCTACGATGAAGCGTTCAAGCGGGCGGCGGTCGCACAGTGGCAAAGCGGTGTGCCGGCCAAACGGGTGGCCGAGGGGCTGGGCATCACCACCGAGAGCCTGCGCGCGTGGCGGCGGCAACTGGGCGGGGCGGAGTCCACGCCGGCCACGGCTGCCGGCGGCAAGCTGCCGGCCGTCGCGCCGACCAGCCAGGAGTTGCAGACGGAGGTGCGCCGGCTGCGCGCGCAGCTCCAGAGTGTCACCAACCAGCGGGATATTTTAAAAAAAGCCGTCGGCATTTTTGCCGGCCCAAACGGGAGCGTTTCGCCGTGATCGAGGCCCTGGAAGACTCCTATCCTGTCAGCGATCTCTGCGCGGCCCTCGACGTGTCACGCGCCGGCTTCTACTCCTGGCGTCAACGCGGGCCGAGCGAGCGGGACCATGCCGACGCCGTGCTGGACGAGGAGATCGGTGCGCTTTTTGCGCGCGGTCGACGCACCTACGGCAGCCCGCGCCTGCACCGAGCGTTGCGACGGAGCGGACACGCCTGCGGCCGACACCGGGTCGCCCGGATCATGCGCCGACAGGGGCTCGCGGGGCGAGTGCGCGGACGGCGGCGGCCCTTCACGACAGACAGCGATCATGAGCAGCCCGTCGCGCCCAACCGGCTCGGACAACGCGAGGGCGCGCCGGAACAACCCAACGAAGTATGGGCCGCCGACATCACGTATGTGCCGACCGACGAGGGCTGGCTCTACCTTGCAGGCGTGCTCGACCTGGGCAGCCGCCGCGTCGTTGGCTGGGCGATGGGCGAGAGCCTGGAGACGAGCCTGCCGATGGACGCCTTGCGGATGGCATTGAGCCAGCGGCAGCCCAAAGCAGGGTTGCTCCACCACTCGGATCGCGGCTGCCAGTACGCCAGCGAGGCGTACCGTGAGTACCTCTCCGCCTGGAAGATCACCCCGAGCATGAGCCGCCGAGGCAACTGTTACGACAACGCGGCCATGGAGAGCTTTTGGAGTACCCTCAAAGAAGAGTTGGTTCACCGCCGCTCCTTCGCCAGCCGCGCCGAGGCCTCCGGCGCGATCTTCGATTACATCGAAACCTTTTACAACCGCGAGCGGCTCCACAGCGCCCTCGACTTCCTCTCTCCTGTGGAATTTGAAAAACAGATCAACCTGAACTAACTAACCAACGGCCACGCTCCAGCGTGTCTACTAAACCGGGGCAATCTCAGAATGCTGTGGCAGAGAAGTGAAGTGAATGCTCCAACCGCCTGAAGGCGGTGGCTTCGGGTGGCGGGTGAAAGCCGCGCTCGGGTGCCTAAAGCCGCTGTTCCGTTCGCCAGCTTCCTGTGCAAATCATGCGACGACTCCCCGCCGATGTCCAAGCAGGACATTCATCCGCTTGATCCTTCTTTGATTTTGCGGACTGGGCTGTGCAAAGAGAAAGACACAGCCTATGAACGAAAAAAGTCCGTGCGGTCGTCGTTACGACCGCGAGTTCAAAGATAACGCCGTCGCGCTGGTGCGTGGCGGCAGACGCATCACCGCCGTGGCCCGGGATCTGGGCGTGTCCACGTGGGCCTTGGGTCGCTGGGTACAGGCCGCCAACGGCGGTCAGGCGCTGAGCGAATCCAAGACGCTGGCCGCCGCGAGCGAGGAGGCGCGCGAGATGCGCCGCCTGCGCCAGGAGGTCGATTACCTGCGCCAGCAAAGGGACATCTTGAAAAAAGCGTTGGGCATCTTGTCGGCGGAGATGCCGCCGCACGCCGTGTGCTGATGGAAACGATGAAAAACGAGGATCCCATTGCCGCCATGGCCGAAGCTCTGGAGGTGAGCAGAAGCAGCTTTTTTGCCCACCGTCGCAAAGGCGAGCAGCCCCGCCGCCAAGCGGATCGTGCGCTGACCGCGCAGATCACACCGATCTTCGCGGCCAGCCGCCAGACCTACGGCTGCCCGCGTGTGACGGCGGCGTTGCGCCAGCAGGAGCCGCGTTGCGGCAAAAACCGGG
>CAXUGY010000064.1:0-17292 GCA_964250695.1 uncultured Chthoniobacterales bacterium
AACAACAAAAACCCGGCACTCCGTCTGGTCCTCAAAACCGGGGCAAGATCACTACACCACCTCCGAGTATGCCGTCGCTTTGGGCATCGGCGTCCGGGCTGCCCGCAAAGCGCTTGGCGTCTGCCTGCACGCTGCGGGTCGAGTCAGATTGATCAACGGTCGGCGCGTCCGGGTCTGTCCGGTCAGTGCGCTGCCACTTTTCGTGATGGAACGGCTCACCGCGAGAGCCGCCGTGGCGGGTTGTCAGGACGCGGCCGAATGGCTGGCTCGGTGTGCCAATCCCGGGCAGCCGGACCCCTCGTTGGCCGAATGGCATCCCGCCAACGTGGCCAGGGCGGTCCATCGGCGCGCCGCCCTTGCCCCGGTCTTGCAAACCGCCAGCGCGTCGGACAGCGTGGCCGCCTTGACGCGGGCGGCGGTGCGCTCCCTGGTTCGTCTCTACCCGGAAGAACGTCAGGATGAGCGCACCGTGCGCCGCTGGTTGGAGCGGGCGCGGGTCCGGGACCGTGGACGCGGCGAATGGAAGCGGCTCGAACTTTACCTGGATGATCGACTGATCCGGCCAGAGCCTGCCGGGGTGCCACCTCGTGCGGTGGGTTCGGCAGCTGGGGTCTTGCGCGAGGCGCTGGGACTGCTCGCCGACCCTGCCAAGGCCGACCCGGAAGATAAGCCGCGTCTCTGGTGCGCGGCGATGGAAAAGATCGAGCGCCGGGTGAAGCATGGACAAAGCGAACGCGAGGCCCGCACCGCCGTGCTCGCCGTCCTCATGCAAACGGGCGCGCCACTGGGCCGCAACCGCCGGGCGCTGCAAAGATCGCTCGAACGCAAGCACCGTCAGTGGCGGCAGGGCGCCGATGGAGCGAATGCCCTGAAGGATCACCGCTTGGAAGCCTCGGGTCGCTTCCGCGCCGCCGACTTGCCAGCGCAGGATCGGCAGCGTCTGCTCGCCCGCGCGCTGGGGTGCGGCGGGCGACTCGCCCAGGCCTACCGCGAGTTGTGGGACGAGGGGAGGCTGCCGGCGGCCTTCTACCAGACCTACACCCGCGACGCTTGCGACAAGTCGCGCGTGCCAAAGGCCGTCCGTGCTCTCTTCCCGGTCGACTTCCTGGCGCAGTTGCAACGCGAGCACCTCGGCAAAAAGGTGACCACCTTGCATGGGCCGAAATGCACCCGCGACTGGTCGGCTATGCCTGCGGGCGTGCAGGCGCAGTCGGACGACTGCACCCTGCCCGTGTACTTCTGGGTGCCGGCGGAGGACGGACGCTTCAAGCTCTTGCGCGGCCAGTTCCTGCCCTGGATTGACACGCGCACGACCTACATCCACTGCTTTTTCAGCTCCTGCCCACGGAAAGCTACGGCTCCCTGGACATCGTGCGGGGCGTGGTGCGCCTGCACGACGAGTTCGGCCTGCCGCCGGAACTCTACTTCGAGCGCGGCATCTGGCAACGCTCGCTCGTCATCTCGGGGCGCGGCGACGAGGTGCCCTGGAAGCAGCGCGTGTACGGGTTGCGCGACCTGGGCGTACGGCTCTCCCACGCGCTTGATCCCTCGGCCAAGGTGGTCGAGCGCGTGCTCGGCGCACTGCAAAACCGGATGGAGCGCGAGCGTGGCTACTGCGGCCGGGACGAGTGGCGCGACTGCCCCGAAGCGGTAGCCAAAGCCAAGCGTGCGGTCGAGGCGGGCCACTGCCATCCGGGCGAGTGCTTTTACTCCTACGCCGAGCGGGTCGCGCGGCTCAACCACTTGTGTGACGCCTACAACGACGAAGCCCAAGACGGCAAGATGCTCGCCGGGCTCTCGCCCCGGCAGGCCTTCGTCAAGCTGCAAGCCGAGCCGCCAATCCGTCTGGACGACACCACCCGTTACCTGCTGGCCAGCCACCGGCGCGTGGAGAAGGTGACGGCCCGCGGGCTGACGGTCCGCATCGGCAAGGCCGCCTATACTTACAAGAGCGAGGCCACCGGTCGGATGATCGGCCAGCGCGTGCTCGCGTGGTTCGACGTGGAAGATCCGTCGCTGATCACGCTGACCACCCTCGACCAGAAAGACCCGGTGACCGTTGCACAGGAAACGGTGCTACCCGCCTGGCGCGCGTCTACGGAAGCCATCGCGCAGGCCAAACGGGAAAACGCCGCGCACTTGGCACCAATCCGACAGCTCTACAGCACGTTGCGCAAAGAGTGCCCGGAGGAACTGGGCCGAAGCATCGCTCGCCCCGTTCTTGCCGACGAGAACACCCGCCAACTGGGCGCAGAGATGGACCGGCAGAAGACGACGATGAAGGCAGCAGCCATCCAAACGCAACGTACCCGCGCAGCCGTGCACGAAAGTGCGGCGCGCGTGGGCCTGCGTCTGCCGCCAACCGACGATCCGCGCCGTCTGGAGGCACAAAGCAAACTGGTGGCGCTTCTGGGTCGCCGGGAACCGGCCGGTTCATCTGATCTCACCGCCCGATGAAAAAGGCCCCGCTCTTCTCCCGTCCGCTCATCGGCGCGGAAGCTTACCTACCGGGCTTGAGTGCCCTGGAAGTCTCCCGGCGCTGCTCGTTTTTGCGCGAGCAAGCGCATGGTCCGCTGCTCTGGATGCTCCAGCAGTGTTCCTGGCAGCCCGGTGGCCTGCGCGCCTTGGCCGAGGAACTCGTTGCCCTGTTCCCCTCCCGCATACCTTACCAGCGCTTCACCTACCGGGACGTGGACGCGCTCGGCTGGCTGCACCGGCACCTGGAAAGGGCCTGCACCAGCCCGTCCCACTCGCTCGACCCGGCGGGCGAGCGTGTCTGGAGCGGCGATTTCATCGCCGACCTGGAAGCGTACCGCGCGGGCCTAGTCGCCCGCGCCGCAGCCCGGCTCTGCCCTACGGAGGTCACCCAAGCCGTGCACGAGGCACTGGACTACGCGCAGGCGAGTCCCGGCAGCCTGACGCTCTGCTTCGGCCCACCCGGCGTGGGCAAATCGGCGGCAGCGCGAAACTGGTGCGAGCAGCGCCCGGGTATCGCCCGCTACATCGAGACACCCGCCGTGGAAAACGAACGTGGCTTCTACAGCGCCGTCGCCGAGGAACTGGGCATCCCGCGCGGGGCGGCCTACAACGGCCAGCAAACCAGTCTGCGCATCATTGATGTGCTCAAGACCAGCCGCCTGACCCTGGTCTTAGACGAGGCGCAACGTCTATGGCCGCAACGCGCCCGCTCCGCTCAGACACCGATGCGTCTGCTCTGGTTGACGACCCTCGTCAACGCCGGCGTGCCGGTGGGCTTGGTCGCCCTACCCGAGTTCTTCCGGCTCCAGCGCGCGCTCGTTCAGGCCAGCGGTTGGTCCGATGCCCAGTTCAACCGGCGATTGGCCATGGTCAAGGAACTGCCCGTCCAACTCGGCGAGGAGGACCTGCGCCGGGTGGCCTGCCACCACCTGCCCGAAGGCGATGCGGACTGCCACGAACTGCTGGTGCGCTACGCCCAGGCCGCCAAGGTCAACCTCTCGGGCATCACGGAAACGCTCCGTGCCGCCCGGTTCCTGGCGCGTAAGAGCAGCCGCGCCGAAGCTACGTTCGCTGACCTGCAGGATGCTGTCGCCCAGATCCGCGCCCCGATGGACTGGCTCCTCGTCGCCGACCCCGCCGATCTCTGCGTCGGCTGACCTATGACATCTGGCGTTTTCAAATCGACAACTTATCGGCGAAGCTACGCAAATGTCCGCCAAGCATGGTTCGGGGAAACAATCCGTTCCCTGCTCATTCACTCTCGGCTGCGTCCGCCCCGGGCACCTGATCCATCGCCGAGATCTCGGCGCTCAATTGCTCGGCCGAGTGCAGGCAGCCGGCTGCCTGCTCCTCCTGAGCCAGCCCGCGATGGGCTTGCGCCAGGGTGCGCCAGGCTTCGCGTTCGTGATAAGCATCTCCTGCGGCCCGCAGAAGCGTGATCGCCTTTTCACAGTGCTCCACCGCGTCGGCGAATCGACCGGCCTTCACACACGCATTTCCCAGTCCGTGAAGATCGCAGCCCTCCCCCCACTGGTTGCCGGCTTGGCGGTGCAGCTCCAGCGCGTGCCCGAAACGCTCGAACGCCCCCGCGATGTCCTGGCGATGAAAAGCAATTTCTCCCAGGCCGGCGAGGTGGTCGCCTTCGCCACTAGGGTCTTCCAGCTCCCGGCTGCGCGCGGCACCCCGCTCGAACTCCAACTGGGCCGACGACAGGTCGCCAGCGCCAAGGTGCGCCATCCCCAGCCCATACTTGCACATGCCTTCCGAGGACCGGTCCTTGATCCGGCGAAAGAGGTCCGCGCCGGCGTTGAGGTGCTCGATTGCCCGCGCCGTGTCGTTCAAGCTGGCGTAAACGAAGCCCAAGCCGCAGAGGTCGGTCGCCGTGTTGTGCTCGTCGCCCACCGCCCGATGGATGGCCAGAGCCTGTTGGAAATGGTCCAGTGAACGCTGGAACCAGCCTTGCCCCCAGCAGCTAAAGCCCAGTCCAGCCAAGTCGTCGCCCACGCCGCGGTAATCGCCGATCTCCTGACGGATGCGTAAGGCCTCTTCGTAAGACCGGTGAGCCGCCCGCAAATCAACCGGTGTACCAGAACGGGCTGCCGATTCCACACAGCGCCTCGCTCAGCCCCCGCCGGTTGCCAGCTTTTTTTTGCAAGGTGATCGCCTCCTGGAAAGCCTCAGTGGAATGCGGGTAATCGCCGGTGCCAGTGAGTGCGTAGCCTAAGCAACACCAGGCACTGCCTTCCCCGGCAGCATCTCCGGCGGCTTGGTGCATCTCAATCGCTTTCCGGGCGTGTCCGCAGGCCTGCGGGAAATCACTCTTCACCCAGTAGAACGTACTCAGTCCGCGCAGGTCGCCCCCCTCCCCGGTGGGGTCACCCAACCGGCGATGGAGATCGAGCGCGCCCTGGAAAAACTCCTGGGCACGCCCGTAATCGCCGGAAACCTCGGTGTTGCCCAATTCGTTAAGCACGTCGGCTTCACGCGCCTGGTCTCCGAGTTGGCAGCTGAGCGCGAGTGCCTCTTTCAACCCGGCCACGGCGGCAGGCGCATTTCCTAGGGCCAGGCGGGCACGGCCTAGCCCAAGCAGGTTGAGCAACCTCGCCGTCGGGCTCAAAGGCTGATCCAACAGACGCAGGTGCAATTCCTCGGCCAGCGTCGCCTTCCCCCAACGCTGCAGCAGCGGAGAAAACTCGTTGAGCACGCCTGCGGCGGCATCGTAATCGAACGCCTTGCAGTGCTGGTCGAATTCCTGAAGGCGGGGTTGGAGACCAACGAGATTTTCCATGGAGGAGAGAGGAAGGGCGGAGCCTCGAAAGTATTCGGCGGCGCGGCGGTGCGAATCCGAACGCGCAGCCGCCTCGATCTGGCTATAGGCGTAATTTCCATTGAGGCGGTGAAGCGCGTAGACTTTCATCTCCCCGTCGTATTCCACCGCGCAGAGGGCGCGCAACTGCCCCAGCAGACGAGGGACGGGGAGGGCCGGCAGGAGCGCCTGCACGGCCGCCGGCGGCACCGGGGCATCGAAGATCGATAAGCCTTGCATCACCTGCCGCAGGTCGGCGCGCAAACTCCCGTACAGGCTGCGCGCAGGGTCTTCCAATAAGGCACGAAACTCCGCCTGATCCTCGCGCAGTTCGCTCAAGGTCAGGGGATACTCGTTCGAGAGCTTGCCGTAGATGCTTTCGAGCGTGTGGGGCACGCCCCCGGTGAGTCGGGCCACCTCGGCCAGTTCCGCTCGCGGTGCCTCGCGTAATCCGCACCGGTTGTCCCCGTCGAGTTCGCGCAAGAGCTGGACAGCCTCTTCCTCGGACAACCCCGTATGCAGGGGAATCTCGATGCGCTGGGTGGAACCCAGTGTCCCCATGATCGCGGGTGGCAAGCGCAGGGACCGCCGACTGGTCACGATCAAGCGCGCCGCGCGACTACCGTGTTTGAGCGCGGCCTCCACGAACTCGCGCACGGAGACGTATTCGGGCCTTACGTCGTTGGTGTCGTTGTCCAGGAGGTCCTCGAAATTATCGAGGACGATCAGGAAAAGCTGATCCGGCTTACCCAAGGTTGTCCCGAAGAGAAAATCCAGCTTGGCTTCCAGGGAAATCGGCTGAGCCCAGTTACGTTGCAACTCCCGCCCGGCTTTCTCGTCCACCAAGCTATAAATCAACTCGACGATCTGGTCGGGTGACCGCCGGGTTTCCGCCTTCAAGTTCACGAAGAGCACGGCGGAAACGGCCTGCCGGCGGGACCGCCCCGCCGCCCCCGCAGCTTCGGTTTCCTCGACGAGGAAAAACTCCTTCCGCTCCAGTTCCAGGATGAACTTGGAAACCAGGGCCGTCTTGCCCATACCGCCCTGCCCCCAAACGGTGATTATCCGGACGTTTTCATCCAGCAGGTAGTGCTGGAGGGTCCGCAACGGCTCGTGGCGGCCCTTGAACCGGTGGAACGCCAGGCTCTGCACCACTTCGTTTACCCGCTTGCGGGACGGCCAGTCCGGTGACGCGTCGCCGGGTTGCTCGAAGTTGATTTTGTCGACCAGGCTGACGAGTTGCTCGCGGGTGTTAAATCGATACCGCATCGGCTGACCGGCGAGCAGGCGCTGCCGATCTGCCTCCTTCCGCGCGAGGGCTTCGGCAGATCCGGCTTCGTTCGCGGCCTGTGAACTTCCGGAAACTTCAGTTGGTACGGCTAGAAGACGCTGCCGGTGCATCTCCTGAAGCGCGAGGGCTTCGGGAGATTCGATTTTATCTGTGGGACGCGGGCCATCGAGCTGATCTTTCTGGCACACAACGAACGTGAACACCTTGATGGGATGCCCCTTTTCCTGAAGTTCTCTGGCTACCAGGTATTCGAACTGGGTGTAGGATGGCCGGTCGCCGTAAATGTCGTCCAGGCCGGGGAACCGGGCGTCCACACGATCACCACATGCAAAGCCGACGATGTGGAGCAGGGCGTCGCAAGTTTCCAGTTCCGCACGTAGGAATACTGCCGCGCGTCGCCATTCGGTTGGGAAAGCCTCCTGCCAAATCGGCACGATGTGCTTTGCGCCGAGCGCATTTCGCACCGAGTCGCGGAAACTACGCAGGTCCCGGCTGGCAGCGCTGATAAACACTTTGTGGGCGAGAATAGGCATAAAGATCTTTGAGCTGGCGGATGAAACACGACGGGTGCGGCATGGGCGGCACCCCTGCCGGGCAACTATCCCGGTCTTTTCTGGTAATCGGAGTGAGTCCCGGATCGAGACGCATGGCACGAGCGAAATGGTTTGTGTGCGGGTGCCGTGCCGTTTCACCTCAGGTGTTCGCCGCGGACTTCTGCGGTCGCGTAACGCCGCCCCAGCGCCTCGAAATGCGGGATCAGCCCCGGCACATCCATGGGCACCACGCCCCGGTAGCGGGTGAGCAGGGCGGCGAAACCCGGGTCGGTAAAATCCGTGTTGTAGCGGACATAGGAGAACCTCCGCTCCACGGTCGCGCGGGCAACGGCCTCGCTTTCGACCGCGCGCTCGATCAGGCTGCCGACCTCCCGGTCGATCTGCGGTCCGTGCAGGCAGCGGCCCAACACGCGGCAAAGGAAATCCTGCTGCTGGCTGGCACCGTCGATCAGCGCGGAGATGGTCTTGGCCACCACGATGGGCAGGCTGCCCTGCCAGTTCCAGCGGCCCAGCTGCGGGTCGGCGTAGCGCACGCGGTGGTGCCCCGTGCCGACGGACAATACGTAAAGCCGCTCCTCCCCGGACGGCCAGCCGATGCCGTAGGCGGGTTCGGTTGCCATGAGGGCGGCGATCAGCGCGGGATTGTTGTAGGGCGTGACCGCGCCATCGACGAAATCGAAGGCGCGTCCGCCGAACCGGATGCGTTCGGGCGCGAAAAACGTCGGGGCCGCGGAGCTGGCTCGCACGATCTGCCAGAGGGGGATGCGGAGGTTGGAATCCGGCCGCGCGGCGGCATTGTACTTGAGCGCCGGATGGCTGCACAGCGGCCAGGCGGAGCCGGCGGATACGTTGCGCATGACCGCCAGGTAGAGCGTCCGCAGCCGGGAGGTGCCCAGGAGGGCCTCGCCGCCGCCTTCTTCCACGAAGAACTTGCGCAGGTAGCCCGAAAGCCGGTCCTCGTTGTAGCGCGTCCACAACTGCCGGAGCGGATTGCGGTAGCGGTTGAACATGAGGCGCGCCGCGTCCCCGTAAAGCCTCTGCACGACCGCGACCGACAATCCCCACGAGAGCAGCGCGCCGACGATGGCTCCCGTGCTGGTGCCGGCGATGAGATGAAAATAGTCGGCTAGCACCGCGTCCGACCGGTGCAAGCGCTGGCGCACGAGGCTTTCCACCCGCGCAAGCACTTCCAGGGTAAAAAACGCCCGTAGGCCGCCACCGTCCAGGGCGAGGATGCGTCGGCAGGTGGAAGACGGCTCATCGGCGAGGCGGATCGTCATCTGCGTTGAAGATCGGTGGAGGTAGGAATTCCCGCACGTTGGTTGATTTTCAAGGTAACCACTTCTTCCCACGTCATTCCCGGATAAGTCTGAATATCATCGGGGGTCAACTCGGCAGGCTGCATGATGATCCCTTTGATAAATTTGCACAATTCAGCCAGGGCCGATGGCCCATTTTCGATGTAATAAAACCACGCGCGGTCAGCGTACTGCTCGTACAACTTTGCGATGGCGCCCGGCGACCCACCGGCGTCCTGCGCGATTTTTGCACCGAGCGCCCTGGCTTTATCGATCCATCCGTGGACCCACTCATCTTTAAAGTTTCGGGCTCCGTCGAAAGCAAACACCCAGAGATTGGGCCCAGGAAATTGGTCTTCGGGGATGCGTCGATAGATTTGGATGAACTCCGCCATGCAGTACGACGAGCCATAATAGTTCTCTCCGAGGAACATGAGGATCAGATCACCCTTGGCCAACTCGTCAATCAAGATCTTGGTATGCCCGATGCCGTGCTCTGCAGCATAGTCAATGATCCGGTAGGCCTGTTCGTCGAGCACCCCTGGTGACCCTTCGTAGTGTCATTGAGAGTTTGTGGACGGCTTCCTTGTGATGCTCGGGCTTGCCTGCATAGGAGATGCTGATGGTTTTTGGCGTCCGCACCCCCACGCTGTCTTGCAATCCCGATTGCGCTGCTTCCGGTGAGCCCGGCTTTGGCTCATCGGTCGGCGGTGCCGCGAGGGGCTCTGCGGGTTCCCCGGCAGAGTCTCCGCTCGTGCCCGGCGAAGCGTCGGGCGGCAACTCTTCGAAACGCCAACTTTCTGCCATCAAATCCGGGAAGGCAGGAAGGTCATAGATCTCCTGGCGGATCTTCTTGAAAAGTTCAAGCGCGCCGGTGGTCTCCCGCGCGTGCAGCGTGATGGTCAGCTTGCCTCCGTAGCTCCCCGGGCGGCTTTCCCGCCATTCGATTTTGGCCGCGCCTGCTTGTATATCGGGCCGGTCATAGCGCCCGACCGTGCGGAAGGCGGCTCCCCATTTCCAGAGCGTGGCGGACCGGCCGAAGAGTGTGCCGATCCGATGGAGCAAGCTCTGGATGGATGTCTCGCTCAAAAACTGGTTCTCCACGGAGATGACACATTGCCTCGGGCCGCCTGCTGCCATGATCTCGCGGATGCCTTCCGCGATGCGTGGAGGGATGAAGCCCGCTTGATCCGGTTCCGGCAGGCACGCCGGCACCACGTACACCGTGTCACCACGCGCGGCTTCCTGAGCCGAGAGAAGCTGGAAGCAAATCCGGCAGTCCACCATGAACTCGAGGAAAACCGCTTGCTCGTCCTCGGTGTAGCCCGAGTCATTCCACGCCCATGCTCGCAGGTCTCCGTGAGTGAAAACGCCGTCCGCACCCTGCAACTTTTTGTAGCAGTCCGCCCGGCGAAAGAGCGTGTAGATCCCCTCGGCCACCCAGCGCTGGTCAATGATGACGCGATCTCCCAGCGTCCCTGCTTTGTACCGGACCACGCCCATGCGGTGCAGGGTCTGGAGCAGCGCGGTGGCATCCCGGTAATCCTCGATCTGCTCCGAGTCCTCGCTGTCCGTTGCCTGGGCGATGCAATCACGTGCCACCTCGTCGAATTCCTCGCGCGACAGCCAAGTATCTTCGCGCTCGGGGCGACTGGTGGCCCGATCCGGGGATGCGGCCTGTTCCATGGCACGGGTGACCCTCGCTTGTCGCTGACGCAGCGTTTGGATCACCGCTGCACGTCCGATTCCGATGTATGCGCGTTCCGGCGGGCCCAGTTCCTTGGTGATCGCTCCTTTGAGCCAGTTCTCCAACGCCGTCAGCCCTTTGCGGTAGGTGGTCTTCTCGCGCAAAGAGATTTCCACATAGTCCACTATATCGTGGTATGCCTCGGGCACCTGACTTTGCCACGGCTCGAAAGACCGGCCCCGGTCGTCGTCCGCTTTGCTCCGGACGATGAGCACTTGGGGCGGCTGTTTGCCTTGGCTGCCCAAAGAGAACACCTGATCCAGCCAATACGTGAGCGGATGCGGACGATCGAGCCGATGCTCACCCGGCTCCGAACTCAGCGGCTGGCCTTCCGTCGGTGCGAACGCGTCCCACAGGATGAGGTAAATGGCATCCGCCTGGAAGAAAACGCGGTGGGTGTGGTGGTAGAGATCCTGTCCACCGAAGTCCCACACGTTGAGCCGCACAGGCCGCGATACGCTCGCGCGTGCCCTCTCCATCTGGATGGTCCGCTCGGCCTCGCAGAAATGAATGCCGTGGGTGGAGTCCCACTTCTCGTCGAACCTTTCGTTGCGAAAGTAGCGGGCAAGCTGTGTCTTGCCGGCCTGACCATTGCCCAGCAGCAGTACTTTGCACTCGCGGTGCTCCGTTTTTCCCTGCTGCTCCTGCGCGACGAAATGGGCGCGCACCTCGGCGGCAACATGGCCAGCGCGGGGTGCGCAGAGTGCCTCGGGGACATCGGCCAGGGAGCATCCCTCAATGTATAATGTGTCGAGGTGCTCGAACAGATTTCGGAGGATACCAATAGATGAAATTTTGTCACACCTCGAGAGAATGAGGTTCTTGAGAGCTGTCAATCCAGCCAGCGCGCTGATGTCATTAAGTCCACTACACCACGATACCTTGAGTGTTTGGAGGGCCGTCAAACCAGCCAGCACGTCGAGGTTCCTAAAGTAAGCACACCCCGTAAGATCGAGCGTTTGAAGGGCTGTTAAACCAGCCAGCGCGCTAAGGTCAGATAGAGTACGACACCCTGAGAGACGGAGCGTTTGGAGGGCCGTCAAGCCAGCCAAGACTTTGAGATCCCCTAGTCTAAGGAAATTTGATAAATCGAGCGTTTGGAGGGCCGTCAAACCAGCCAGGACTTTGAGATCCATCGATTCATCGCACCGCTCTAGATTCAAGCTTTGGAGAGCCATCAAGCTAGTCAACGAGCTCACGTCACGCAATCGGCCGCACCACGAGAGATCTAGACGCAGCAGATAGGAATGTGCACCGATCTCGGCTGGTAAACCTGATAAATTTTTATGCTCTATTTTCAGTTCGGTCGACTTGGAGCGAATCGACTCTCGAATGAGTGCCAAGGCATCCTGGTATGCTTGCGCTTCAATTTCGTTCACCGTGTAAGAAATGAGAGTGACTGATTTCCCGATCCGGGGCAATCTCTGCCAACCTTCCTCCTCAACGTTTAGGACGCTGACGTTTCTCCCGCCAAGGTTCGTTCCGCGCCAACCGAAGAATCTCTGCTAAGGCAGGGTCAGTTGGCATATCGCTGCTTTCCTCCGGCGTCGTCGTCCGAGGCTGCGGCGACGGCCGATCCCCGTTGTTGTCTTCATCGTCCGGCGGCGGCGTGTTCTTTGCCCGCCAGTAATCCAAGTAGTGCAGGATCGCGGGCAATCGATCCGTCTGCGCCTGGCCGGCGGCCAGAAACGCCTCGGCCAAGGTGGCACGGCGGCGGGCCAGTTCCTCCGCGAAGAGCAGCAGACCCTCCGGACGGCGCACCGCCTTTTTCTCCAGTTCCTGCCACCACTGCCGGACCGGTTCCGGGGCAACGTTCCACGACAGCGCGCCGTTCTTCAATCGTTTCAGCCGCTCCGGGGTCGAACCCGCCTCCCCCGGCGTCGCGGCCGGAGGCGTTTCCCGGCGCGACGACGGCACGCTGGCTGCATCGGGGAAAACGATGCCGGTGACGCCCCCGCCGGACAACTCCACCAAACGCGAATCCACCGGATCTAACGCGCGCAGCACCAGACGATCCAGCGCGCGCGCCCCGGTACCCAGTGCCAGGGCATCCTCGGCCAGGGCGAGCAGCGCCTCGTCTTCGAAGCGCAGGTCGATCCCGTGCAGGGAAAAAAGCAGCCGCTGCCGCTCGACGATGGATTGGCGGCTGTGACGGAGCACGTTCGCAAGGCCTGCGGCGGTCCATTCCTCCAGCGCGGTGACGACGGCGAAGCGGCCGACGAATTCCGGGATCAAACCGAACCCCACCAGATCGACGAGTTCCGCGCGGCTCAGAGCCTGGAAGACGTTCAACTCATCTCCCGGCGTATCGTCCCGCGTCCCACCCGGCGGCGGCAGCGTGCCGAAGCCGATGTGTTTCTCCCTCCCGGCCGAGAGCCGCCGACGCACGATGTCCGCCAGTTCCCCGAACGCCCCGGCGGCGATGAACAACACCCGCGCGGTATTCACCCGGTGGAGCACGCGACCGTCCAGTATCGTCAGCAGGCCGTTTTGCACGTCCTCGCCGGAGATATCCCGCGTGCCGTGGGTGTCCCGGCGGCGGATCTTGTCCGCTTCATCCAGGAAAACAATCCCGCCCTCCGCCTTTTTCGCATTGCCGCCAGCGGCGGAAACGAGTTGCTCGATGATCGTCTCGATCTCCTGCCCGCGATAGCCGGCGGCTACCAGCGAGGTCGCCGCGCAAAAGGCCACAGGCACGTCGAGCAGTTCGGCGAGCTTGCGGACCAGATAGGTCTTGCCCGAGCCGGTCGGCCCCATCAGGAGCGCGTGCTGCCGGCCGAAGTCGGCTGCGTCGGGTCGGGTTTGTCCCTGACGCCAGGCGGCAGCGAGGTAGTGGTCGTAAACGGCGGTCGCCAGGTCAAGCTTCGCCCGCGGCTGGCCGATGAGGTAGCGGTCCAGGTAGGCAACGATCTCGGCGGGGGTCGGGAGCATGGATCCTCGGGGACGGCTTCCAACGGGCAATCCCCCGCGTTCCGTTCACCCGCCGCCAGCCTACCAAAACGCCAGCCACCGTGCGACAGGATTTTCCAGAGTTGGCCCGGACGGCACCGCGACAGAAATCCCTGCGGGCAAACTTATCGCTTGTCGACAGCCCGGGTTTCTCCTTATCCATGACGGCGCGGCTCCGGCGGATCAGGTTTTCTCGCAAGCGGATGTGCAGGTTTGCGAACTCGCCCGTGGCTGACGGGTCGGCGTACTCCGCGGTAACGCAAGAAATGAACCAGCGGTTATTATGGAGATCGGTTGGCATGGGTGTCGATTAGGCGATAAAAACTTCGACCCTGCCGTTTGTACAATGCCGGGCAGTTTTCCTGCAAGATGGCCGTTTCGGAAACGTCGTGGTGAGATGATCCGGAGGGCAAAACGCAAATTCATCAAGGGGCGGCATTCACGAAATCCAAAGCCCCGCTGGTGACCATGCTTGGCGTTTACAAACTCGCCAGTTCGATGGGGCGGTCGCGGTGCATCGAAAGCCACTCGGCGTTTTCGGTGAGCGCCTCCCGGCCCAAATCCACGAGCAACTCCTGGCAGTTGGCCAGTGCCTCCTGCGCGTGCAGAACCGCTTCCTGACGCTGCCTTTCGATGTCGTCACGTTCTTTCGCGTCGTGCGCGGTCTCCACGAGAAGTTTCGCCAGGTCGTCCTTTTCTTTCAATGCGCTGTCGAGGTCCGCGAGGTGATCGTCCAGGCGGCGGCGGGCCGCCTTGAAGAGGTCGCCCATCTCGCGGTAGCTGCGGATGGTGGTGGTCAGGAAATGTACGCTGGAGGACAATCCCGCGAGCAAACCCAGGCTCAGGAGGATCGCTTTGGAGAAACCCAGGAGCTTATCGGCGGGAGGCACCAGCCAGCGGGGAAACGCTCCGTCCAGGCGGTACACCAGACCGATCATCACCAGGGTGAGTGCCGTCACCGCCAGCCCCGTGACCTTCCAGCGCGCGCGCACGCCCTTCCCGGACTCGGGCCGCGGAAAACAATCCGCCACTAGCAGGGACGGGGTGGCGGCCATCTGTTTCCATTTGCCAATTTTTTCGGCCAGCCGCTTGCGCCAGGATCCGGGTGCCGCCGCCGTGGCGGAGACCTGTTCGGACGAGGGCGAAAGCGACCATTGCGCCCAGCGGAGGAGGCCCTCGGCGGTAAACAAACCGGCCAGCAGCAGCCAATCGCACCAGGCATGAAAGAATCGGCCGAGCGGCGGAAAGGCGCTGAGCAGGAATCCCACGCCGCCCAAAGCCACGGTCCCCCAGAGAAGGGTCAGGCTCATTTCGTTGGAACCGTGGCGACGGTCGGCGAGGATTCGCGCGTTTTTCTCGACATAGCGAATTTGCTCACCCAGCCGTGGCGGACGTTGACCAGCAGGCCGCGTTTCTCCTCTTCCTTCAACGCGGCGAAGGCGGCGGCGCTGCGTTCGTAGGGAAACGCCTTCGACGCGATGACAGTGCGTATCCAGGCGGTCGCCCCGCGCTGCCGCTGGAGGTAGGCGGAAGATACCGACTGGCCCGTGCCGGCAGCCGTCCAGTAAAACTGCACGCGCAACCCTTCGGCGATGGCCCGGTAGTCCGTGCGGGTGCGCTCGGCCGCGTCGGCGCGGAACCTCCGCATCAGGACGAAGGAGAACCAGGTGAAAACTAGGGAAGCGCCGAAGAAGACCCAACGGTAAACCGGCATCGCGCCCAAGAACCACGGTCCCGGCTTGACCGGCAACGACCAGCCCTCGTACACCGCCAGGCAGAGGGCGGCGAGCAGGGCCATGGCAAAAGCGCGCGGCGCAGCCATTTGATGGTGCCGTCGTAGTAGGCGTTGATGTCGGCGACGCGGCGGCGCAGGCGGCCCAGTTGCTGGAGCGCCCGCCGGAGTTCATCCGTCGCCGGGGGTTCATCTGCGGGCGGTTGCCCGGCGGCGTCCAGCGGACGGATAGCCGGCGGCGGATCACCGTGGGAAGGATTGCTCAGACGGCTGATCCATTCCCGCTCGATGGCCGAGGGTTTTGTCCCCTGACCCGGGGCGCTGCGGCTTTGCTGCCCGTTGAGACCTTCGATGTTGCGGGCGATCTCCCGCAGTTCCCGCATGCCCCGGGCCTGCCATTTCTCGTTGTCATCCGGGATGTTTGCAGGGCTCGACGGGCAAGAATCCAGGGGAAAGAGCCACGCGACCTGCCCGGCGGGGGGTAGCGAAGCCCCTTCGTCGATCCGCGTGGACCGGCGATAGGCGTCGATGCGCAGGACGGGACCACTGTCTGCCCACGTCAGCGTCGGACGGATCGGCAGCCGTCCGGGGGTCAGCCCGCGGCGGCGGACGTCGGCGATCCCGTGCGCGCCCACGTCCGGGAAGCGCGGGCGCGGCTGTTCGGCCCGCTGTTGCTCGAACTTTTTCCGGTCCTCGGGATCGGCGATCACGAGGAGCAGGTCGCTGTAGGCGGCGATGTATTCCCCGGCGGCGCCGTAGCGCTCGTTGCGCTCGACCCGGCGGCCCGGCCCTGTAAGCAGTTTCGGGTCCTCGAACTTCTTGCGCAGCTCCTCGTCGGAGAAGTCCGCGTCGCGGGGCAGGCGTACCTGGAACAGATCGTCCGCCAGCATTTGCCGCAGGAAGTCGCGGGCGGTCTGGCAAGCCTCTCCCGCTCCGGCGCTTCCGCCTGCCAGCGGGCGAGCTTTTTTTCGTACCGCTCCCGCGCCTGCTTGTCGCCGGGCGGCGGCTCCTCGGGGCCGGAAGGCTCGAACGTGGAAGCGCGCGTGTATTGCTCGCGCGGGAACGGCAGCGGAGCAACGACCCGGAGACCATATTCCCGGGCAACCTGGGCCACCCAGTGATCAGCGCCCGGTGCCAGCGAAGAAAGCAGGACCAGCGGGGTTTTTTCTGTCAAACCGAGCGGTTCCACGGTCAGGCCGTCGACAGGGTTGGGCGGCCCATCCTCTCCCCGGGAGTGTAGCCGCCTGAGCGCCGGACACAGCCAGACGATGGTCTGCCGCACGGTTTCTTTGACCGCATCCATGTCACCGCTCGCCAAATCCATGTGACCCGTGACGCCCAGGATAAAGGGAACCAATGGGTCCTCGGCAGCAACGGTGGTCTGGGTGGTGGGGTCGCTCATGGAAACAAACTTAGGAGCTTGGAGGTGGTGGAAGGCTTGACGGACGAAACGGCGAACGCAAATGATATGCACGCCAGATTTTGATGCGAGTGGCAATCGTTTTGTGGCTTCGCCGATAATTTGTCGACATGGTCGGCGTATCCTTAGCTTGGCTACGTCAAAGTGGTTCGACTACAGCTTATTCACTCCGAAAAGGTTGTACGATGAAACTCCTCACCGGTGGCTGGGCGGGCCAGACCGATGAATTGTCGACTTCGGAAGATCTGTCGATTGGGACCGCTCAAGATGTCAAACCGATTAGATGAATACAGATTTCTCATCCTCAGCTACTTGCACTGCGATTTGACATCTCACGCGGCTCAAATCGACAAGTTATGAGATGCGGAACAGCGGAACTGCCAAACTCCATGTTTGATTCCAATCCTGGAAGCGTTTGCGGGCAATGGACGCACAGCGGACACTCTCGCGACTCCCACGTAGTTCTGACATCTGACATCTCGAAATCGACAAATTGTCGACGCAGCTACAACCCGGTCGTGCACCGAGATCAGATCGCACGATCCAGACCAGCGAGCGTCACTTGCCGAGTGCAATCCTGCGCTAATTGGTAGCAATCAGCCGCGCGCGCGGAGTCTGCGAGACTGCTAGTCTCCGCGCCTCCATGAAGTTTCCTGTCCATCGGTCGCTGTTTCGAGCCATTGCTCTGATATTGCTTTGCGCCCGGGCCGGGTTGCACCACGCCGACGCCCGGGATTTGGTCCGTGATCCTTCCACGGGAGAAACCGAGCGCGTCGTCACCGCCGATGCGCTTGATGCGCCGACGCCCGAGTACGCCGGGGGGCAGGTGGCCGCCGGCGGACACCTGGGACTGCTCGGGGACCGCAGCCTCTTCGACACGCCCTTCAGCACCACGGACTACACCGCCAAGCTCATCAAGGACCAGCAGGCGCGCACGGTCAGCGACCTCCTCGTCTGCTGTAGTCCGAACTCAGATCAACCAGATGCAGCTAACCGCTCCGCGCGGAGCGCCTTCCC
>CAXUGY010000065.1:0-17070 GCA_964250695.1 uncultured Chthoniobacterales bacterium
GGGAAGGCGCTCCGCGCGGAGCGGTTAGCTGCATCTGGTTGATCTGAGTTCGGACAACAGCAGACGAGGTGTGCCTTTTTTCAAGGCGCTTGCCCCCTGTTTCTTTGTTGTCCGTTTCAAACTCATGATCAATGAAGTTCCTTTCCCTGTTGGTGTGCGGCTTATGGCCGACCTTCGGTTTGCACGCTGAGCGTGCCGCAGTCGGTGACAATCAATCCCGCGGAGATTCCCCGGCGCTTTCGCTCGATGCGGTGACCCGCATCGCGGTCTCGGAGAATCCTTCGCTCAAAGCCGCCCATGCCAACTGGGAGGCCATGAAGGCCCGCGTGCCGCAAGCCGCCGCGTGGGAGGATTTAAGCGTGTCGTTGCAGGCACGCGTGGGCCGCTTCGTGGACGTGCCTGCCAACGCCTTTACCGACAATCAGCTTACCGTCGAACAAAAGGTTCCGCTCAACGGCAAGAACATCAGCCGCGCCCGGGCGGCCACCGCCGAGGCCGTCGCTGCTTACGAGCAGTTGCGCCGGGCGGAACTCGACCTGCGCGCCAACGTGGCAACCGCTTACTGGCGGCTCGCCAACGCTTTCGCGCAACTCGACCTCAACCGGCAAAACGAAATGCTTCTCAGTGAGGCCGCGAATTTGAGCCGCGCCCGCTACGAAGCCGGCACGCAGACCCAGGCGGACGTGCTCGCCGCCACTGTGGAGCGCGCGCGGCTCGTGGAAGCGCGGGCGGATCTCCAGCGCAGCCGCGACGATGCCCAGAGCGCGCTCAACGTGCTGCTCAATCGTCCCGCCCGTTCACCATTGGGCCAACCGGCGCTTACCGGCACGGAAGATTTTACCCATTCCCATCTCCCTTCGGCGGAGCGGCTGGACGCTTTGGCCCTGGCCTACCGGCCGGAGGTCCGCATCGCGCAGAAGCGCATCGACGCCGCGCAGGCCCGCGTGGAGTTGTCCCGCCGCTCGTGGGTGCCCGATCCGGCCCTGCGCGTCAACGGCCAGCAATACAACGCCGGTTCCCAGGCGGTCAGCGAGGTGGATGTCGGCATCACCTTTACCGTGCCCTGGCTCAACGCCCGCAAATACCACGCCGAGAACCGCGAGGCCCGGGCGGGGCTGACCCAGAAAATCGCCGAGCTGGAGGGACTGCGCACCGAGACCCTTGGCCGGGTGCGCGACGCCCTCACCAAGCTCGAAACCGTTCATCACCACTACGAGGTGTACCGCGACGAAATCCTGCCCCTGGCGCGGCAGGCAGTCGCGGCCAGCCACAGCGGTTATGGAAGCGGGAAAAACAGCTTCGCCGAACTCATCGCCGCCGAGCGCACGTTGCGCGACGCCGAGGCCGAAAGCCTCATGCACCTCGCCGAATATCAAACCACTGCTGCCGAACTGGCGGCGGTCGTCGGCGTGGATTTCCACTCTTTGCCCTCTTCCAAATGATGAACCATCCGCATTTCAAAAAATCGTGGGACCGCCGCCGGTTTCTCGGGCTGGCGGGGGGCGCGGCGCTCTCCGTTTTCGTCGGGACCGCCGGGTGTTCCAAACCGAACCCGTCCCTTTCTGACGTTGGGAATGCCGGCGTCGATTATTACACCTGCACGATGCACCCGTCGGTTCATCTGCACGATCCGAAGGACAAGTGCCCCATCTGCGGAATGAACCTGGTCCCGGTGGTCAAGCGAGGGGTTCCACCGGCCGACGATGTCGCATCCCACCGCGACCGGCAGGACGCGGACGCCTCGCACGAGTTCACCGTGCCCGTCGAACGCCAGCAGCAGATCGGCGTCACCTACGCGACGGTGACCCGCGAGATGTTGAGTAGAGAGGTGCGCGCGGTCGGAGTCGTCACCCCGGACAAGGCGCGGCACTGGGAGTTCGTCGCCCGGGTGGACGGCTACGTGCAAACCCTCCACGTCACCTCACCCGGCGAACTGATCGAGAAAGACCAGCCGTTGCTCACCATCTACAGTCCCGACCTGCTCACCGCCGAGCGCGAGTTGGTGGAACTGCTCCAGATGCGTGACGAAGCGCGTTCGACCGAAGCGCGGCGCACCGCGCAGGGACTCGTGGACTCCGCCAAACGGCGGCTCGCGCAATGGAACGTTACCACAGCCCAAATCGCCGAGCTGGAACGCACGCGCCGCCCAGGCGAGTTCCTGACGCTGCTCTCCCCGTTTCGCGGGATCGTGGAAGCGGTGCCGGTGGACCAGGGGCGCAACGTGCGGATGGGTGACCATCTGGTGGACGTGGCCGACCTTTCCAGCGTGTGGGTGTGGGCGGACGTGTACGAGAACGAACTGTCGCTGTTCCGTTTGGGGCAGAAGGTCAAGCTGACGACCGCGGCTTATCCCGGCCAGGAATTCGAGGGGAAAATCAGCCTCATCAACCCCTATCTCAACGAGGCGCAACGCACGGCCAAGGTGCGGATCGACATCCCGAACCCGGACTTCCGGCTGCGTCCCGCCATGTACGTCAGCGCCGTGCTGGCGACCGGCGGCAGCCGCGAGGCGCTCACCCTTCCAATCGGCGCGGTGATGCCCACCGGAACGCGCAGTCTCGTTTTCGTGGACAAAACCCGGGGGCGTCTCGAACCGCGCGCCGTGTTGTTAGGAGAAAAGTACGGCGACCGTTACGAGGTGAAGGAGGGTTTGGCCGAGGGCGAGCGGGTGGTTTCCAGCGCCAATTTCCTGATCGACGCCGAGGCGAAAGTCCAGGGCGCGCTCAAGGGCTTCGAGGAGCCGGTGGCCGCCGACGCCAGAGGGGAGGCAAAACGATGATCGAAGGACTCATCGACTGGAGCGCGCGAAACAAGTTTCTCGTGTTCATCTTCACGTTGTTCGCCGTCGCGGGCGGCATCTACGCGCTCCAGCGCACGCCGCTCGACGCCATCCCGGACTTGAGCGACGTGCAGGTGATCGTTTACACCGATTGGGAAGGCCGCTCGCCCGATCTGGTGGAGGACCAGATCACCTATCCGATTTCCACGAAGTTCATCGCGGCTCCCAAGGTCAAGTTCGTGCGCGGCGAGTCGATGTTCGGCAAGAGCTTCGTGTACGTGATCTTCGAGGACGGCACGGATATTTACTGGGCGCGCTCGCGGGTGATCGAATACCTCAACGGCGTGCGCGGCAGCCTGCCGGAAGGCGTCAACCCGGTGATCGGCCCGGATGCGACCGGCGTGGGTTGGGTCTTTGAATACGCGCTGGTGGACGACACGGGCCAGCATGATTTGGCGCAACTGCGTTCGTTCCAGGACTGGAATTTGCGTTATGCGCTGGAGTCGGTGAAGGGGGTTGCCGAAGTCGCCAGCGTCGGCGGTTTCGTCAAACAGTACCAGATCGACCTCGATCCCGATAAATTGGCCGCGTACCGTCTGCCGCTCAGCGTCGTCGTGGAGGCTGTCAAAAAGAGCAACGCCGACGTGGGCGGCAAGATTTTCGAAGTGGCGTCCACTGAGTATTTCGTGCGCGGGCGCGGCTACATCAAGAGTGTCGCGGACATCGAGAACATCCCGCTCAAGGTCGAGAACGGCACGCCCGTTTACGTCAAGAACGTGGGCGCGGTCCACCTCGGCTCCGACCTGCGGCGCGGCGTGGCGGAACTCGACGGGCGCGGCGAAACCGTGGGCGGCATCGTGGTCATGCGGTATGGCGAGAACGCGCTCACTGTCATCGACGGCATCAAGAAGAAACTCGCCGAAATCCAGTCGTCTCTACCCGCCGGGGTGCATGTGGTTCCGACTTACGACCGCAGCGGCCTCATCAAACGCTCCATCGACACGTTGCGCGAAAAGCTCATCGAAGAAAGCATCGTGGTCGCGCTGGTCTGCCTCGTGTTCCTCTGGCACGTGCGCTCGGCGTTGGTGGCGATCATCACCTTGCCCATCGCCATCCTCCTGTCGTTCCTGCCGATGCTCTGGCTGGGGCTGACTTCTAACATCATGTCCTTGGGCGGCATCGCCATCGCCATCGGCGCGATGGTAGATGCGGCGATCATCATGGTGGAGAACGCCCACAAAGCGTTGGAACACTTTCGTGAAAAGGAGGGCCGGGAACCGGATAATACGGAGCGCATCGAAGCAATCATCGGCGCGGCTAAAACCGTGGGCCGCCCCCTGTTCTTCTCGCTGCTGGTCATCACGGTGAGTTTTATTCCCGTGTTCTCTCTCACGGCACAGGAGGGTCGGCTATTCAAGCCGCTGGCTTACACGAAGACGTTTTCGATGTTCTTCGCTGCTTTCCTTGGCGTGACCCTCGTGCCCGTGCTGATGACGCTGCTCATCCGGGGCAAGATCACCCCGGAAACCAAAAATCCCGTCAACCGCTTCCTGATTTGGATTTACCAGCCGCTCGTCAACTTCGTGTTGCATTTCCGCTGGCTGACCTTGGGTGTCGCCGTTGTGCTGTTGGCGCTGACGATCATTCCTTTTCGCCGCCTCGGCAGCGAGTTCATGCCGCCGCTCAACGAGGGCACGCTGCTCTATATGCCCACCGCCGTACCGGGCATGGCCGTGGGGGAGGCGACCCGCATCCTGCAAATCCAGGACCGGCAGCTTCGCCGGATTCCCGAGGTGGAAAGGGTATTCGGCAAGGCTGGTCAGTCGGAGACTTCCACCGATCCCGCCCCGCTGGCGATGTTTGAGACGGTCGTGAGCCTCAAGCCGCCCGACCAATGGCGGCCGGGCATGACCTGGGACAAGATCGTCGCGGAGATGAACGCCAACATCAAAACGCCGGGCATGGCGAACATTTTCTGGATGCCGATCCAGACGCGCACCGAAATGCTCACGACGGGCTTTCGCAGCGTGCTCGGCATCAAGGTTTTTGGGCCGGACCTCGCGGGAATCCAGGACGTGGCGGTCCAGATCGAAAAAGCCCTCGCGGATCTCCCGAACACCCGCAGCGTTTTCGCCGAACGCACGACGGGCGGTTATTTTCTGGACTTCAACGTGAACCGCGAGGCTGCCGCGCGCTATGGCCTAGGCGTCGGCGACGTGAACGACGTGATCGAGAGCGCCATCGGCGGCAAGACGATCACTACCACCGTCGAGGGCCGGGAACGCTACCCGGTCAACGTGCGTTACGCACGGGATTTCCGGGAGGACCTCGATGCGCTCAAGCGCGTGCTGGTGTCCACGCCAACCGGCGCACAGGTGCCGATTTCTCTGTTGGCGGACATTCAGTACAAGACCGGCCCTCCGTCCATCCGCGACGAGAACGGGCAACTCGTCGGCTTCGTGTTCATCGACCTGACCACCAGCGACATCGAGGGCTACGTGCAGGCTGCCTCCGAGAAAATCAAACAGAGCGTCCGCTTTCCCTCCGGCTACTACACGCAATGGGCCGGACAGTTCGAGTACCTCAAGGCCGCCGAAGCGCGTCTAAAACTGGTGATCCCCTTCACGCTGCTCATCATTTTCGTGCTCATTTACATGAACACGCAGTCCGTCGCCAAGACCGCCATCGTGCTCCTGGCAGTGCCGTTTTCACTCGTCGGTGCCTTTTGGCTGCTCTACTTGCTGGGCTACAACATGAGCGTCGCGGTCTGGGTGGGCTTGATTGCCCTCGCCGGGTTGGACGCGGAAACCGGCGTCGTCATGCTGCTCTACCTCGATCATGCCTGGGAGGCGCATCGCGCCCGCGGCCAGATGAACTCGATGGATGATCTGTATGCTGCCGTCAAGGAGGGTGCCGTGCAGCGCATTCGCCCCAAGATCATGACCGTCTGTGCCATCCTCTTTGGCCTCCTGCCCATCCTGTGGTCGCCCGCTACCCAAAGCGGGTCGGACGTGATGAAACGTATCGCCACCCCGATGATCGGGGGCATCGTCACCAGCGCCATCTTGGAACTGTTGCTCTACCCCGTGATCTATGTGTTGTGGAAACGACGCGCGCTACCTATCGCTGAAAAATAAGCGATTTTAGTGTGCAGCTTCACCGAAGTGGTAACGACTTCGACTTGACAAAGCCGCGCCCTCGAAGAAACCTTATCCCCCGATGTCCGCAACCGTGTTCAATCTGCCGAAATGGCTGCTTGCCACCGTTGCGTTTTGCGTCGTGCTCGGGCATCTCCAGCAGATCGAGTGCAAGCTAACCGGCTGCCACTCGGTTGCCGTTGATGTCGGCGCGAAGGCACCTGCCAAAGGTAATCCAACACCCACGGGTGAAACGGGTCATTGCGACTGCCAGTGCCATTTCAGCGTCGCCACGTTCGAGGTTCCCCATGCCTTCGCCGTTCTGCGTTCCGCGCGGCAAGTGCGGGTGATCGAGCGGTCGATCCGTGTGCCGGAAGTTCCGTGCGCCGAGATCGAATATCCGCCAAAATCCGTCCGCGCTTGAGGTGTGCCCCCGTGCCTTGATGGCACGGTCTGGCAGCCGGCGCCTCAAGTTTCCTTAGTCCCTGCGCCCGCTTGCGCCGGGGCTTCCTCGTGCCCGTGCGCCGTCAGCGTATGGGCAACCCCTTCACTCCGCTGACTACTCGTTTTCCGTTTTGTTTGTGAACTTTAAACCGCTTCTTTCCTTGGCGTTATCGACGCTGATCCTGCTCGCAACCACCCCGGCTTTGCAGGCAGGCGGGGACGCCGCCGCCGAGAACCCATCGGGCACGCTGACCTTGCGGCAAGCGTTGCGCCTGACGGTCCTCCAAAACCCGGAACTGGCTGCCGCCGACACGGAAATCCGTGCCGCCGAAGGCCGACTCTTGCAAGCCGGGCTAGCGCCAAATCCGAGCGTCTTTTCCGAGGCGGATAACCTCACTGGTTCCGGTCGTTACCGGGGCACGGGACTTTCGGAAACCACCCTGCAAATCAGCCAACTCATCGAATTGGGTGGCAAGCGCGCGGCGAGGGTGCGGGTGGCCGCTCATGGGCGTGACCTGACGGGTTTCGACTACGAAGGAAAACGGCTCGCCGTGCTGGTGGCGGCAACGCGGGCCTTCATCCAAACCTTGGCGGCTCAACGGCGGCAAGCTCTCGCCGAGGAAACAGCCAAGCTGACAGAGGATTTCGTGCCCGCCATCCAGAGACGGATGGAAGCGGGCGCGGCTAATCCGGTAGAAGTCACCCGCGCACAGAACGCCGTGGCGACCGCGCGCATCGAGGTTCAGCAGTCGGCACGCGACTTGGCCACGGCCCGTCAACGGCTGGCGGCGAGTTGGGGAGCGAACACGCCGCGCTTTACGTCGGTCGTCGGTGATTTGGAGCAACTTCCCGAAACGCCCGCCTTTCCGGTGCTTGCCGCGCGACTCGACGCCAACCCCGCCGTGGCCCGCTTCGCCACCGAAACGGCCCAGCGCAAGGCAGAACTCTCCCAGGCCCGCGCGGCGGCAGTGCCCGACGTGACGGTTGCTCTCGGACCGCGTTACCTCGCGGAAGATGGCGACACGGCCATCCGGCTCAACGTCTCGCTGCCGTTGCCGCTGTTCGACCGCAACCAAGGCAACATCCAGGCTGCCCAAGCCGAGTGGGTCCGGGTGGGGCAGCTCCAACAAGCCACCGCCACCCAACTCACGGTCGCCCTGAATGAATCCTACCGTGCCTTGCTCGCGGCCCGACAGGAAGTGGACACGCTCAAAAGCACGCTGCTGCCCGGTGCCGAGAACGCTTTTCGCCAGATCAACGAGGGCTACGCGGCGGGACGTTTCGGTCTGCTCGACGTGCTCGACACCCGGCGCACGCTCGTCGGCGCACGCCTGCAACTTCTCAATGCCCAGGTTGCCTACCAGTCGGCTCTCAGCG
Organism: uncultured Chthoniobacterales bacterium; assembly: GCA_964250695.1. Taxonomy (GTDB): domain Bacteria; phylum Verrucomicrobiota; class Verrucomicrobiia; order Chthoniobacterales; family SZAS-18; genus CAHJWO01. The sequence goes on from CAXUGY010000065.1 coordinate 7,738, forward strand.
AAATCGAAGGGCTGACTGGCCGGGTGCGACAAGCTCCGGCTCCCCTTCGTTCCTCATCCCGCAACCTTCCATCCTCTCACCGCAAATGAACACGTCTGAATCACAACGCGCCGACGCCAGTCCCACCGTCCAGGAGTCGGCGGCGGTCGCTCCGGCAAACTCCCTGTCATCATCGCCGCTCATCAGACGCCATCCCTCGCCGGTGCTGCAAACGCTGCTCATCGTCGGCATCTTGCTCGCCGGCTTGGTGGCTGGCGTGTTCATCCTGCGAAGTGAGAAGAAAATGCCCGTTGGTGAGGCACACGGGGAAGAAGCAGTCGCAGGAGGAGAAGCCAAACCGGGAGAGAAAGCCAAGGAAAGCCACGGGCACGACGAGCAGGATGGACACGAGGCAAAGGGCCGCGTGGAAATGACCCCCGAAAAGCTCAAGAACGCCAACCTGGGAATCGAGACGGTCGAGCCGAAGACCATTCACATCAATCTGAGTGTCTTCGGCAAGATCATCCCCGACGAAGAAAAGCTCGCGCATGTTTCGCCGCGCTTTGCAGGCATCGTCAAAAAAGTCAACAAACGCTTGGGCGAGAGCGTGAACACCGGCGATGTGCTGGCGACGGTCGAGAGCAACGAGAGTCTGCAAAGCTACGACCTCAAGGCTCCGCTCCCTGGCACGATCATTGAGCGCAGCGTTTCGGTCGGCGAGTTCGTCGGCACGGACAAAAGCCTCTTTACCGTGGCGGACCTGAACACGGTCTGGGTGGACTTCCAGATTTATCAGCAGGATTTTCCCAAACTGAGCGTTGGTCAGTCGGTACACATCACTACAGGGAATCGCGCCGCCCACGACGCGCCGCCCGGCACTCCTCCGCCTCTGACCCAAGAACGACCGGGAACCACGATCACCGCGACGGACACCCACGAGAAGCCTGCGGAGGATGCAGAAAGCGCGACCGGAGGGGTGAACAGCGCCATCGCCTACCTGTCGCCTTTCGGTGCGGAAAACACGCAAACCATGCTCGCGCGCGCTTACGTTCCAAACAAAGCCGGGCGGCTCAGGCCGGGCCTGTTCATCACGGGCGAAGTGGCCGTGGACGAGGTGAAAGCGTTCGTCGCCGTGCGCGAGGCTGCCGTGCAATCCCTGGACGGCAAGGAGGTCGTGTTTGTCGAGGAGGGCGACCGTTTCGAGGCGCGCTCCGTCGAAGTAGGCCGCCGCGACCACGAGTGGGCCGAGATCCTTTCCGGCGTGAAGGCTGGCGACCGTTACGTCGCGGTCAATTCCTTCATCCTCAAAGCAGAAATCGGCAAGGAAGGCGCCGGACACGAGGACTGAGACGCGCCGTCGCTCCCCCTGTGCTGATTTCCGGCAACCTCGCCATTTTCAACCTACTTCTTATGCTCGCCAAACTGATCGACTTCGCCATCCGCCAGCGCTGGCTCGTCCTCCTTGCCGTCGCAGGCGTTGCCGCGCTCGGTGCCTATAACCTTGCCCGTCTGCCGATTGACGCGGTGCCGGACATCACCAACGTCCAAGTGCAGATCAACACCGCCGCGCCGGGCTATTCGCCCTTGGAAAGCGAGCAGCGCATCACCTATCCCATCGAGACAGCCATGTCCGGGTTGCCGTCCCTGGACTACACCCGTTCCCTTTCGCGCTACGGCCTGAGCCAGGTGACCGTGGTGTTCAAGGAAGGCGTGGACATTTATTTCGCTCGCCAACAGATCGGCGAACGCCTGAGTTCGGTCCGCGACCAACTCCCGCCCGGCGTGGAGACGCAGATGGGGCCGGTGTCCTCGGGCTTGGGAGAAATCTTCATGTACTCCGTCGAGCCAAAGCCGGGTTACAAGGATGCTCAGGGCGAAGTGCCCGGCCCGACCGAGCTACGCACCGTCCAGGACTGGATCATCAAACCGCAACTGCGGCAGGTGCCCGGCGTCAACGAGGTCAATTCCATCGGCGGCTACGAGAAGCAGTACCACGTCACCCCGGACCCGCATCGCCTGCTCGCCTACAACCTGAGCCTGCGCGACATCATGGAGGCACTCTCCAAGAATAATCAAAACGTGGGGGCAGGCTACATCGAGCGCAAAGGCGAGCAGTACCTGATCCGCGTGCCCGGCCAGGTTCGCACGGTCGAAGAAATCGGGCAGATCATCGTCGGCTTCTCTGCCGGTGCGCCGGTCTATGTGCGCGACGTGGCCGAGGTGGCAATAGGCAAGGAGCTGCGCACGGGAGCCGCGACCATCGACGGCAAGGAAACGGTGTTGGGCACGACTTTCATGCTGATCGGGGAGAACTCGCGCACGGTGTCCCAAAGGGTTGCCAAACGGCTGGAGGAAATCAACCGCACCCTGCCGCCCGGCGTCGAGGCACGCACCGTCTATGATCGGACGACGCTCGTGGACGCCACGATCAAGACCGTGGAAAAGAACCTCACCGAAGGCGCGATCCTCGTCGTGGTGATCCTGCTGCTGCTCCTCGGCAACATTCGCGCGGCGATCCTTACGGCGATGGTCATTCCGCTGTCCATGCTCTTTACGGCTACTGGCATGGTCCAAGGCAAAATCAGCGGCAACCTGATGAGCCTGGGCGCGCTGGATTTCGGCATCATCGTGGACGGGGCCGTCATCATCGTGGAGAACTGCATCCGCCGCCTGGCCGAGGAGCAGGGCCATCGCGGGGGGCGGTTGCCGGTCGGTGAGCGGTTCGCCGTCGTGCGCGAGGCGACGGTCGAGGTCGTGCGCCCGAGCCTTTTCGGCTCGTTCATCATCATGATCGTATATCTGCCGATCCTGACCCTGAGCGGCGTGGAAGGGAAGCTGTTCACCCCGATGGCCCTGACGGTCATCCTGGCCCTCGTCGGCGCGATGGTGTTTTCCATCACCTTCGTGCCGGCGGCGGTGGCGATCTTCCTGTCCGGCAAGATCAGCGAAAAGGAGAACATCCTGATGCGCGGAGCGAAGGCCCTCTACGTGCCGCTGCTGCGGCTTTGCGTCGCCAATCGCCTGCCCGTGGCCGCTGCCGCCGTGGTGCTGGTGGTGTTGAGTTTTCTGGCGGCTTCGCGCATGGGCACGGAGTTCGTGCCCAGCCTGGACGAAGGCGATCTGGCCTTGCAATCGTTGCGGATGCCCGGAACAGGGTTGGAACAGTCCGTCGCCATGCAGGGAGCGTTGGAAAAGCGGCTCAAACAAATCCCGGAGGTCAAGGACGTGTTCGCCCGCGTGGGCACCGCCGAGGTCGCCAGCGACCCGATGCCGCCTTCCATCGGGGACGGCTACGTGATGCTCAAGCCGCAGCAGGAATGGCCCAACCCGGACCGTCCGAAAGCGGAGGTCGCCAAGGACGTGCAGGAGGCCGCCGAACAAATGCCCGGCAACCTGTATGAAGTGAGCCAACCCATTCAATTACGCTTCAACGAACTCCTCAGCGGAGTCCGCAGTGATTTGGGCGTCAAGGTGTTCGGGGACGATTTGGATGAACTCCTGCGCCAGGGACAAGAAATCGGCAAGGTACTGGAACGGGTTCCCGGCGCGGCGGACGTGAAAGTTGAGCAAGTCGGCGGCCTGCCCATGCTGACGGTGGAACTCAACCGCCCGGCGATGGCCCGCTACGGTTTGAACGTCTCCGACGCGCAGGAAATCGTGCAGATTGCGCTCGGCGGCAAGGCGGCGGGCACGGTTTACGAGGGCGACCAGCGGTTCGATTTGATCGTGCGTTTGCCCGAGGGGGAGCGCACTGACCTGGAGGCGATCAAACGTATTTTTGTTCCCCTGCCTGACCGGAGTAGGCCCGATGGCGGCGGCGTGCGCCAGATTGCGGCCCACGGCAGCAGCACGGAGCGCGGGGCAATGCCGGCGTTCATCCCGCTTTCCGCCGTGGCGGACTTCAACTTTGCGCCCGGCCCCAACCAGATCAGCCGGGAGAACGGCAAGCGGCGCATCGTCGTTTCCGCCAACGTGCGCGGACGCGACCTGGGCGGTTTCGTCGAGGAAGTCCAAAAGAAAATCAACGAGTCCATCAAGCTGCCGCCCGGCTACTACCTCGCTTACGGCGGACAGTTCGAGAATCTGCAATCCGCCACGCGCACGCTCACTATCGTGGTGCCGGTGTCGCTGCTGCTGATTTTCCTGCTGCTGTTTATGACGCTCGGCTCGGTCAAGGATGCGTTGTTGGTCTTTAGCGGCGTACCCTTGGCGTTGACCGGCGGCATCGCGGCTCTGTGGCTGCGGGACATTGCCCTTTCGATCTCGGCTGGCGTCGGCTTCATCGCGCTTTCGGGCGTGGCGGTGCTCAACGGTCTGGTAATGGTTTCATTCATCACGCACTTGCGGGTACGCGGGGACGGCGTGGAGGCAGCCATCGAACACGGCGCGCTGACCCGGCTGCGGCCCGTGCTGATGACAGCCCTGGTGGCCGCACTAGGTTTCGTGCCGATGGCACTGGCCCATGGCAGGGGGGCAGAAGTACAAAAGCCGCTCGCCACCGTGGTCATCGGGGGGATCATTTCCTCGACGCTGCTAACCCTGCTTGTTCTGCCCGCGCTCTACCGCCTCGTCCATAGCATGAACGAACCGTCGCCTTCGTCTGCTCTCGATGAGGGCACCGGTGACGCGGTGGTCATCGTCCGCGACCCTAAAAATCTGCTGCAATCCGCCTGAAACTGTTCATGCCGCGTCGGCCCTAGATCGCTTCTTGATTTGGTAAGCCTCAATGGTAGCCACAATGAGCGAAGTAGCCGCGCGCGCGTCGGTGGCGCTGACAGCGCGCCGCCCCCCGCCGATGGCTTTGTCCAAGGCTTCGGTGGGGCGTGCGGCGGCTTTGCGCAGGGAGGTTTTGAGTTTTGACCAGGCCGCCTCGATGGGGTTGAAGTCGGGGCGGCAGGGCGCGAGGGAAAGCAGGCGCGCCCCGGCCGCCTCGATCTTTTCACGGACCCCTTTGACCTTGTGCGCGCCCAGGTCGTCCATGACCACGACCACGACCGCTCCCGGCCAGAGTTGGGGTGCCAGGCAGTGCTCCAGGCAGGTCAGCCACCCCGGGTCCGTCGGTCGCCCCGTTGCCGCCCATCGGCTCCCAGGTGCCGCGCAGGCACGGCGGCGCCGAGGCTGCTCACGTCGGCCCCCCAGTGGCGCGGGGCCGAAGCGTAGGCACGCGTGCCCCGCAGGCTGCGCGCGTCGGTGCGCGTCATGGCCCGGTTGACCCCGCTCTCGTCCAGGAAGATCCGCTGCTCGGGGGCAGCGGTCGCAATCTCGGCCTGGAAGGCTTGGCGCAGGCCTTGGACGCGCTCGGTTTGGCGTTCGTCGTCGCCGGGAGTCTTTTTTCCGGGTGAGTCCGAGCTGGCGCAGCCAGTGCCCGAGCGTCGAGTGGGCCGGTGGGCCGGTGGGCGGCCCGCGACCGCCAGGCTTTGGCGGTGCTCCTCAATGATCGTGGCGTGGCGCGCGGCCACCCACCCTTTGAGATTGCCCCGGTTTCGTAGACACCGTGGAGCTTGGCTATTGGTTGGTTAGTTCAGGTTGATCTGTTTTTCAAATTCCACAGGAGACAGAAAGCCGAGGGCACTGTGGAGTCGCTCGCGGTTGTAGAAGGTTGCGATGGAGTCGAAGATCGCGCTCGCGGCCTGGGCGCGGCTCTCAAAACAGGTGCGGTGGACAAGTTCCTCCTTGAGGGTGCTCCAAAAGCTCTCCATCGCGGCATTGTCGTAGCAATTGCCTCGGCGGCTCATGCTGGACATCACACCCCAGGTGGCGAGCTGCTCGCGGTACGCCTCACTGGCATACTGGCTTCCTCGATCCGAGTGGTGGAGCAACCCGCTGGCGGGCCGTCGCTGACGCAACGCCAGGCGTAACGCGTCCATGGGCAGGCTCGTTTCGAGGCTTTCGCCCATGGCCCAACCCACGAGGCGGCGGCTGCCCAGATCGAGCACGCCAGCCAGGTAGAGCCAGCCCTCGCCGGTGGGCACATAGGTAATGTCCGCTGCCCACACCTCGTTGGGTCGTGCCACGGGTGCTTCCCGTTGCCCCAGTCGATTCGGCGCGATGGGCTCCAGGTGATCGCTGTCCGTCGTGCCCGGGCGGCGGCGGCCTCGCACTCGCCCGACGATCCCACGGCCCCGCATGAGCCGGGCCACCCGGTGCCGTCCACAGGCGTGGCCTGCCCGGCGCAGGGCGCGGTGCAGGCGCGGGCTGCCGCAGGTACGGCGATGTCGCATGAAGAGCACGTCGATCTCTGCGCCCAGGGCTTCGTCGGTGCGGTCCCGTTCACTCGGCTCACGTTGACGCCAGGAGTAAAAGCCCGCGCGTGACACGTCGAGTGCCGCACAGAGATCGGTGATAGGATAGGTCTCCTCCATGGCTTCGATCACGGCAAAACGCTCCCGTTTGGGCCGGCAAAAATCCCGACGGCCTTTTTTAAAATGTCCCGCTGGTTGGTGACACGCTGGAGCTGGGCGCGCAGCCGACGCACCTCCGCTGGCCACTCCCGGCTGGTCGGCGCGATAGCGGGCAGCTTGCCATCAGCCGCCGGGGACGCCGCAGCCTCCGTTGTACCCAGTTGCCGCCGCCACGCGCGCAGGCTCTCGGTGGCGATGCCCAGTCCCTCGGCCACCCGTCGGGCCGGCACGCCGCTGGCCCACTGCGCCACCGCCGCCCGTTTGAACGCTTCATCGTAGGGCCGGTGCGTGGCGCCCGCTTCGTTTTAACTTCTTCGCTGCTCATGGTGTTGATCTGCCTTCACCCCGAGCCGCTGTCTACTTTATCCGGGCAATCTCATCTTGCTTGATTAGAGGGCGTCTGGAAAGTGGGATTTGGGCATCATTTTGCCGGGTGGCAGAGTCGGCGCAGCAGGAGCCTGCTCAGGGCCAAATAGATGAAGCTTTCTTCGGTGGCAGGCAAGTACTCGCAGTCTTTGCGGAGCCGCCGGCAGTTGCCCAGCCAGGCGAAGGTGCGCTCGACCACCCGGCGTCGCTTGGGCACCGTAAAAGCCGGCATCGGCGGTGGTTCGACGCCCCCGGGAGAACGGCCCCGGCGGCGGGGCGGCCGCACCACCTCCACGCTCCCGCCCCAAGGACTTTCATCCTCCAATCTGCCCCCCAATCCCCCTTTCCAGACGCCCTCTAGGCTTGCCCTGCGAGGTAAAGGCGTGCATTCTCTCTCTGCAAACACACGAGTCGGAGCGACCGAATCCTACCGCTGAAGCCAATGCACAACACGCTGGAAAAGAGCTACTTGCTCAAAAAAATGGCCGAAAATCGGCCCATTGCCAGTGAAATTGCCAGTAAATCGCTGGCACGCCCACGAGGACACGACTAGACAGCCACTAGGCTGCGACCGGTTGCCCTCTACGCATTAACGGCCTCGGCAGTCGGATCGGTATGCTCTTCCCTGGCAACCACCAGGAAAAGGAAACCGACCATGCCAGCAATCAAATACCGCCTGTATCGCCGTGCGAACGGCATCTATTACCAAGAGGACACTCAGACCAAGGCGCAGTTGAGCCTTCGCACGAAGGACAAGCACACGGCTCAAGAAAAACTGAGGGCGGCGAACGAATCAGTCGCACAACCGCGACTCAATCTCGATCTCGCCCGCATTTATTTACAGGCGCACGACAGCGACAGTACCGAGCGCACTTGGAAAATGGTGATGACCGGCTTTTCGGAACGAGGACGTGACTCCTCACGCCGCCGCTGCCGCCAAGCGTTCTCAGGCCAAGATTTCGATTCGCTCCGCTCAACGAAGATCATTGAGACGAAAGCAGAGGATTTGTTGAGAGTCCTTCACACCGGCAAACCGTCCGTCAATCATTACCTGCGGCGACTCGTCCATCACGCGGAAAACTTGTGGTGGCTGCACTGGATGATCATGGCACCCGATGCGTGGCCGAAGCCCAAAAAATCGAGCAAACGCGGCGTCACCCCGGAGGAGCATGAGCAGATAATTGCCGCCGAAAAGAATCCTGAACGACGCGCATACTACCAAATGCTTTGGGCGACGGGCGGTTCACAACTCGATGTCGCATTGTTCCGATGTGAGGATATACAAGACGATGTGCTCGTTTATCAACGTCGCAAACTCAACGAAACCGCGACTCCTTGCAGTATGACCGTGGGCTCTGCGATGCGCGTCCTGCTCACAGATTTACCCACGAGTGGATGGTTATTCCCAACCCTCGCCAAACGCGAGTTGAGCAAGGAAAAAGGAGATTCTAATCAACGTGCCGCGGAGTTTAGCCGTCGATGCCGGCTTCTCAAAATCAAAGGGATCAGTCTCCATTCGTACCGATATGCTTGGGCAGGCCGAGCGGCACAAATTGGTTACCCGCAACGATACGCGCAGGCGGCGTTAGGTCATAAAAGTGCAGCCGTGCACATTGAGTATGCGAAGCACGCGAGGGTCACGGTGCCAGCACTTGAAGACTACTCAAACTCAAAATTATCTCCTTCCACTCTGGTTTCCCACTCGACGGGAAACGCGCCCACGCAGCGAATGACGAGTGAGACATTTCATTCCCGAATGCTCCGTAAAACGCAGCGTCGGGAAATACTAGCTTAATTTCGTCAGCTCAATATCGCCCCACTTTCGCGGCACCTGCCGTTCGACGGACGGCGGTGCCGTTGCGGCCCCGATAATACTTCGTCAAGATTTGCTGCATTCGATTCACTTCATCAGAGTTGCAAGCTACTTGCTCAATCTCTTTGGAACAGAATCGACGTTGTGCGTTTACCGCGAGGGGTCCTCCAATCGGGCGCAAGAATCCTTTGGAAACGAGCACCGGAATATTGGCCTCCGCAATACCCAGTAAGATTACTGCCTGCTCGACACTAATAGTGGCGGGCAGGCGTCTTAAATTGAGGAATTCTCGGTGCTCAGGGTTCATTATTGGTCTTTTTTCCGACGCGCATTTAAGCGTCTTTGACAGTTTTTTCTTCGAGCAGGATTGCTCGCATCGGCTCGGTCACAAAACCTTTGTGAAGCAGTTCCAGTTCGATCAGATTGAGTTTCTCTTCCGATTCATTCACGATCAGAACGGCGTCGGGAAATGCAAAAACGATCTGTTCTGGACGACGCCGGGTGCGTACTAGCATTGGGACTGGGTAGTTCAAAAGCGTGTTGTCGCTAAGGACAAACACATGAAAGTATTGGCTCATAGGGTAAGGATTGTGTCTTGTTTGTTGGCCGGTTCACTGGCTGTCAGGAGGTCTTCCACCGTGGTTCGCTGAGCGCATTGCTGGCAATGAATGTTGCGCTGCCAAACCGCACGCAACTGTTTCGTCGTGCGTTCAGCGTGTCAGGAGTTACGCACCGTGAGGGTTGAGCAGGGGTAGGTTTCGGACGATTTTGTCC
>CAXUGY010000066.1:0-16634 GCA_964250695.1 uncultured Chthoniobacterales bacterium
TCCCGGTGAACGCCGACGTGCCCGAGATCGACGTGATCTTCGTGGACGAGGAGGACACCCACATCAATCCGCTGGGGGTCAAGGGCGTGGGCGAGATCGGCATCGTGGGCGCCCCGGCGGCGATTGCCAACGCGGTGTTCCACGCGACCGGGGTGCGGGTGCGCGAATTGCCCATCACCCCGGACAAGGTACTGGGGGCATAGGCTCAACAGAGGTGGGAACCTATCGCTTCGGGACAGATCGGAGGGTTAGCTGGCAAAGTGGATTGGGAGAGAACGTGTGCTTCGATGGTGATCCTTTGAGCGCAGGATTTTTTTCAATCGGCGTGACGGATGCGGTTCGCTCCGGTTGACTTCTGCGGAAGGATTCACCAAAAAAACTGTTGACATGCGAAAGGGCTTTTTATGAAATGTTTGCTCACTTTTCGATGAATTGCCGCCACCATGAACAGTATTCCTAAAATCACTGCCAATTCCATTGTTGGTATGTCCGGGGTCGAAGGACGACCAGTCTATTTTTTGACGCTGATTGGCCAAGCCGGTCCTTCGATTACCGTCAAGGGCGAGCTGAAACTGACAAATAACAACTCGACTTCGGACGCGGAGATTTCCCTCAAATGGGGAGGGAAGATGATGAAGAACGTCAATGACGATCAAGTCAACATTAAGATCATGGATCTGGCTGAGGTCGCGGCGTTTAAAACGAACGCACAGCGGTTTCTCCAGGGTCAAACAACCAAACTTCAGGCGGTCAGTCAGAATTTAGTTTGGACCAAGATGCCGTTTGTAAACAATCTGACCGACGCTGACGTCTGGAAAAAAGACGCCCAGAACAACTATACGGTCGATGCGGCGGAAGTCACCAAGCTATTGAAAAAATTTGCCGATGCGAACGTCTGGCTCGGCTTCGGTAAGGTGTTAGCCATTGATGCCTTCAACGGTAATCATGATCGTTTCGCTCTAAACGGCAGCATTGTAAATGAAGGCAATTTGTTTTTCCAACAAACGGCGCAGGGCGTCAAAGTGGTTGGATTGGACACTTTTGAGGCAAAAGGTATGAGCTCGAATCTGACGCAAGGCGGCGTCCTCAGCGATCTTGATGTATTGAACCAGCCTCTGAAAATGAAAGCGGTTGCGGAGGAGATGACGCGCTCTGTCGCCGGCGCCATCGGTCGTGCCATGAGAAAGGCGAACCGCAACTTGATCACGGTCAAACTCGGTCAGGACATCGTTGCGATTAAACCCGATCATGACGAATACCTTTTAGGCTATGCCCCCGACGTGGAACGAGGCATTCAGACGGGTGCTGACGACTTGAAGAGGTATCTGTTGGGCAAACTTGCCCAGTATAATCAGCAAGTTAGGCCTTCCGGATTGCTTGGGAACCAACGCCCTGCCACCCCTGTTAGGACGCCTTTTGCGCTTGGAGGGCAGCGGGTTGTTCTAGCAAAGACGGTCCCGGAAGGAATTGTGGATCGGATGCGGTATCTGCGCTGGATTTGACGCGGCTTGTCCGGGCGCAAGTTGCAGCCATTTTCGGAGGGGCTAAATGGTTCGCCATTCCGAGGCGGCGGCGGCCTGCCTACTCGCTGGCAGGTTGGGGCGAGACGGCGGAAGTGGAAGGCTGGGACGAGATGCTCGTGCATGTTTCGCTCACCGGCGTTTTCGTCCGATCAGCAGTCGCCGCCACGTTCCCGTGTGCGCGCCTTGGCTTCCCGTTCCCGGTGATGCGCGTCAAGCCGCCTTTGTGAGCGGCGGATTCGACGAGGTCGGCCACGCGCAACTTCAGCCGGAAGCCCTTGTAAATGATGAACAACAGGAACAGCGCGTAGGCGAGCAGCCCCCAGGGGTGGTGGCGGTCGGCGTGGGTGAAGATTTGCCGGTAAAGCAGGATCGGCGCGGCGATGGCGTTGACCAGCACCGTTGTCACCACGGGTGAGTAGTTGAGCCGCACCCGCGTCAGGCACTTCGGGCCGCCGTGGTATTCGGTGACGGTGCGCAGGCGCAGGTTCCACCACAGGTTGCCGTAAATCTGCACGTCCCAGGATTTCCAGCCCGTGTCGGTGGAGTACCGCCAGCCCTCGGTTTCGAGCATGGCGGCGATCTCGGTGAGGAGCGCCTCGCGGCCCACGCCCGCCTCGTTCCAGTAACGGCGGCGCGTCAGGTTGAGCCAGCGCAGGGCGGTGGTCTCGTGCTCGTGCCGGGCCATGATGACCGACCCCGGCGTGCGTTTGAACCGCAGCCACGTGTAATACCGCGCCCAACCGCGCACCAGCGGCTGCGTGAACGCCAGCGCCATGACCAGCAGCCGCGCCGGGATCGTGTCGAACCGCGCCTCTAGCCGCGCATGGATCATGTAGGAAAGCGCGACCATGAACGTCGCGCCGAACATCAGAAACGGCACGATGCGCAGGTGCTCGAACGGAATCGCCAGCCCGAAGATAAACCCCGTCAGCACGAACCATTCGACGCTGCTGACGTAGTCCGCCACGACCGAACGCGGCGTCGGGTAGATCGACTGGAACAGCCCGTGCCCGAACACACCGTGGTAAACGGTCGGCTCCCGCACCAGCCATGTGAACCGGGGCGCGCCGTAGATGTTGCCCTTCCACTGCGCGGTGCCCGTCGGGCCGAAGAAAATCAGGTGGTTGAAGCGCAACATGCTCTCGGCCTCGCCGTAGCCCTCCTGCTGCCGCTTGAACGCCTGGAGCGTGAACCGCCGGTAGTGCCACACCACCGCCGACGCGCTGAACGCGATCACCTGCCCGGCGTTTTGCAGCCGCCAGCAGAAGTCCACGTCGTCGCCCGCCTTGCGGTATTCCGGGTCGAACCCGCCCACCAGATCGAACGCCCAGCGGTGGAACGCCATGTTGCAGCCGGGGATGTGCTCGGCCACCACGTCGGTGAGCAAGACGTGGCTCGGCCCACCCGGCGCGGCGGACACGCACGCCTGCACCCAGTTCGCCGCCGGGGGCGAGATGTTCGGCCCGCCCACGCCCGCATACGGGCCGCTGAGCAGCGTGCCGACCAGGTAATAGAGCCAGTCCGGGTCGGCCATGCAGTCGCCGTCGGTGTAGGCGAACACATCTCCTTTGGCCGTCCATGCGCCGACGTTGCGGGCGTAGCTCAGCCCCATGTTCTGCTGGCGCACGGGCACGAGCCGGGGATCGTGCGCGAACCGGGCCACGATCTCGGGCGTGCGGTCGGTCGAGCCGTCGTCCACCAGCACGACCTCGTAATCGGGATAGTCGATTTGCAGCAGGGAGGCGAGGCAGGCTTCGAGCGTCTGCTCACCGTTGTAGCTGCACACGATGACGCTGACCTTCGGATAAGCGGGCAATTTGACCCGGCGGGTGACGTGCGCATCGGCGTCGCCGCTCCACTTTTCCTTCAGCGCATCGAACGCCCGCTTGGGCTGCCGCTCGCGCGTGACCAGCCCGAACGCCCAGTCCGTGATGTCCATCCCGCCGGTGAACCACTCGTCGGTCCAGGCGTAGATGATGGTCCCGGCCAGCCCGCAACGCACCACGCTCTCGACGTGCCAGCTCAGCATGTCGGCCTGTTCCTGTTCGGGATGGCGGACCGTGTCCATGCCGAACTCGCCCATGATGCACGGCTTGTCGTCGGCGAGATTTTGCAAGCGCAGCAGGTAGTTCTCGAAGTCGCGCTGCTGGTGCAGGTAGACGTTGAACGTGCAGAAATCGACGTTTTGCGGCAGCAGGTATTCCGTGGGTGGGTAGCTGGCGTAGGAGTACAGCGCCGCCGGGTCGATGCCGCGCGCGAGGTTGATCAACTCTTCCAGGAATTCGGTCACGCGCCGCACGCCCAGCCAGCGGACCATGGTGGTGGGAATCTCGTTGCCGACGAGGTAGCCGAACACCGCCGGATGCCCCCGGTGGGTCCCCACGGAATCGCGCACGGTTTGGACGACCTGTTTGCGGATCGTGCGGTCGTTGAGAAACTCGACGTGCTCGGCCCAAGGGATCGAAATCAAGACGAACAGCCCGGCCTCGGCGAGCAGGTCCATGAACCAGCGCGGCGGGACGTGGTAGACGCGCAGCAGGTTGACGCCCAGCTCGCGCATGAGCGCCAGGTCGGCGCGCACCTTGTCCGGCGTGCCGACGAAATCCCCGGCGGCGTCGGGATGGAACGGGCCGTAGGTGATGCCCTTGAGGAAGAACTTGTCTTCGCCCCGGAAGAAAAACTTGGATTGGACGCGGACGCGGTCGGTGGGAGAAAAAGCCATGCGGAAGCGGTCTGTCGGACGCGCGGGGGCACGCGGCTATTCAGCCTGACGGTCCGCGCGCCGGAGGGCAACGGTTTTCTGATGGCCATCCCGTTGAACTGAATTTTCGGTTCCCTCGTTCCCAAGTTGTCCTTGGGAACGCCCTTGTCTGCGAAGTTGCACTTCAACGGAGGTGGCGATAACGGGGCGGGTGTGGTCTTCCAACTTACGCCCGCCGGGGGTTACGCCGTGCTTTGCAGCCTGCCTGAGGATGATGGCTTCCGGTTTGGGGCGCTACCCGGCTTGGTCAAAGGGTTGGACGGGGATTTCTACGGGGTTGACAGCGGTTCTGACATCATCTTCAAAGTGACTTCCGCCGGGGTGTTTACGGTCCTGCACCGCTTCCTCATCGACCCTGTTTCCGGTGGGGTCGACGGCTTGGGACCGGTCGCAAGCTTGATCGTGGGCAATGACGGCAATTTCTACGGTACGACCGCAGATGGAGGCACGAACAACGTGGGCACAGTCTACAAAATGACCCCAGATGGAACGGTGACCATCCTGCACACCTCCGGCGAGGCCTATAACAGGACGGATAGCCCCGGCGGTACCCAGCCGTACGGCAGCTTGGTCCAAGGACCCGACGGTAATTTCTACGGCACCACCCCGGGGGGCGGCACCGGCCAAGGGACAGTTTTCAAGATTACGCCCACCGGCGATTTCACCAGTTTGTACAGCTTCAATCCTACGAAGAGCACGCTCTCCAAAGATGGCTCGGACTCTCTCACCGGTCTGACGCTGGGGCCGGACGGCAATTTTTACGGGGTGAACGGCACGTTTTACAAGATCACGCCGGATGGAGGAGACCGTCTTGGCCGCGTCGACACTGGAAAATAGCCAAATCTTCACCAACAGAGTCAGCCTGACCGTGGGCACGGACGGAAATTTCTACGGGACCACCGACAAGCAAGCTTTCAAGGTGATGCTCAATCCTGCCTACGGCACGTTGCAGTTTGCCGCGTCGGCTTACAGCGTCGACGAAAACGCGGGCAGTGTGACGCTCAGCGTCAGCCGCGTGGGGGGCAACACCGGCCCCTTGAGCATCCAGTACAACTTTAAAAACGACACGGCAGTGTTTGGCCGCGACTACACCTTCCCCCTCCCCGGTGTGCTCACGCTCGAATGGGCAGACGGTGACGTGGCGCCCAAGACGATCACGGTGCCCATTTACGACCTAGGGACCATTGACGGCAGCACGCGTAGGTTCACGGTGGTTCTGTCCGCGGCAACCGGCGGCGCGACGTTGGGCAGCCCGGCGGTGGCGACGGTCACCATCAATGAAAACGACGCGGGAGCGGTGGCCAAACCTGCCGTCACCAGCGCCACGGCGGCGAACGGCGTCGTGAGCGCCGCGTTCTCCTACCAGATCACGGCCAGCAACTCGCCGACCAGCTTCGGGGCCACCGGGTTGCCGGATGGCCTGAGCGTGAACGCGGCGGGCCTGATCTCGGGCACCCCCACGACGGCAGGCGCTTACCCCGTGACCATCAGCGCCACCAACGGCGGCGGAACCGGGACGGCGACCCTGACGATCACGGTCGCGCCGGTGCCGACCAGCGCAGGCACGGCGGACCTGACGATCAGCGTCGTGGACAACCCGGACCCGGTGCTCGTGGGCGGCCAGGTACGCTACGTTTTCACCGTCAGCAACAAGGGGCCGGATACGGCGACGAACCTACAGGGCGGCTTCGTCAAGGACTCCAAGATGACGCTGGTGTCTGCGGCCAGCGTCCCGGGCGTCACCACGGCCAACACCAACGTGCTCTCCTTCTCGCTGCCCGATCTGGCCAGCGGAGGGAGCGAGAGACGGCGGACAACAGCTTGCTGGAGACCACGGAAGCCAGGGCGGGCACCACGGCGGCGCACGCACCGGTCATCACGGCGGCTCCGGGCGGCGAGATCATCACCGGGGAAGCGTTTGCTTACCAGATCACGACGGACCGCACGGTCGCCGTGGATTCCTACTCGGCCACGGGCTTGCCTACCGGCCTGAGCGTGAGCACGACGACCCCGGGCCTGATCAGCGGCACGCTGGCGAAGGGAACCGTCACCACGGGTTCTTTCACGGTGACCCTGCGGGTGGCCAACGGAGCCGGGGCCAGCAACGCGACGCGCACGTTCACGGTGGTCGATCCGCCCACGACGGCCAAGGTCATCGACGTGACCGGCGACCTGGACAACCCGGCCATCAAGCTTCTGGCCGACAAGGGCAAGTACAAGATCACGGGCCGCGTGACCTTGACCGACCTCGGGACGAAGGCCGTCAATCCGTTGAAAACGCCGCTCGTCCTGGGTGCTTACCTCTCCAACAGCCAAACCTTCTCCTATCCTCTGGTGGGCGATCCGGCGGCGGCGGGTCTGCTGCCGCTCTCGCTGACTCTGGCCCCGGTGTACGACACGAGCACGGGGCTGGTGGCCAGCTACACGCTCAGGGTCGTGGTGCCGAGCGGCACGAAGACAGCGTCCACGGCCATCCTGCCGGTCAAGCTGGCGGCCACCGGCAAGGCGGCGGCATCCTACACGCTCAACCTCATTGCGAAAGTGTCGTCCGCCGATCTGCCCACGCAGGTGCAGAGCGGGCAGTACCGTTATCTCCTGTTCGTGTTGGACCCGGCGGGTGACCTGCCGGAGTCGGGCAAGAGCAACAACACGGTGGCGCTCGACCTCCAGACCCTGTTGGGCGGTTCGTAGGTTGCGCCCTCCCCGCGCGCAGGCGCCGGGAAAGAACGGGCCGTTCGTCTCTTTCGAGGCGGACGGCCTGCTTCGTTTACCGCTCCGAGGGCTTACAACCTCGGCTCAATGAGGTCCTTGAGCTTAATCATCCCCCGGCGGATGCGCGCCTTCACCGTGCCCAACGGCTCGGAGAGACGGTGCGCGATTTCGTTCTGGGTCAGCCCGCCGAAAAACGCCATCTCGATGGCCTGCCGCTGCTCGTTGGAAAGTTGCAGCACGGCGTTGCGGACGATCCGGTTCTTTTCCAGAGTGTACACCCGCTCGGACGAATCGCCGCCGTTCTGTCCGCCGCCCGCGCCGCGCTGCTCGGAGACCGAGGTTTCCTTTTCGACCTCGTCCTTGAGCCGGTGACGGCGTTGCGCGCTCCGCAGCCGGTCGATGGACTTGTTGCGCGTGAGCGTCAAAGCCCAGGTGAGCGGCTTGCCCCGGCTGCGGTCGTAAAGCTTGGCCTTGTCCCAGATTTGCACGAACACGTCCTGCATCACGTCCTGGGCTTCCGCCTGATCGTTGAGCACCTGATAAGCCGTGGAAAAGAGCACCCCCGCGTAACGTTCGTGCAGTTGGCGAAAACTTTCCCGGTCCCCCCGGCCCGTGTTTTCGAGTAATTCGATTTCCAAGGCTTCGTCACGGGTGATAGGTTGGTTGGCCATAATAAATCAGGGAACTTTCCGACGCGGACTGACCGGGACTGACGGTTAATATAATACGTAAATTATCGCCGGAAAGGATGTATCATTCAATCACTATTCATGGACGAGAAAAACGAGGATTTTCGTGAAACCGCCGATGGTGCGCGGTTGATCAGCAGCCGCTACGGGAAGGCCCGCGTGCGGGTGGCGCAGGTCGTCAGGGGCGCGGAGGGGACCCAATCCTTGCGCGAATGCAGCGTCGACGTGCTGGCCGAAGGCGAGTTCGCCGCCAGTTTCCTCCAGGGCGATAACGGGATGGTGTTGCCAACGGACACGATGAAAAATACGCTCTACGTGCTCGCGGCCCGGCACGGGCTGGCAGGGCCGGAGGCGTTCGGCGAGCTGGCGGGGCGATATTTCCTGGAGCGCAACCCGGCCATGCGCCGCGTGGAATTGACCTTGCGTGAGACCCGTTGGGAGCGGCTGACGGTCGATGGCCACCCGCACCCGCACGGATTCCGCGCCCCCGGATTCGGGCTGCCCATGGCCCGGGTGACGGTGGCCCGTGACGTGGAAATCGAGGTCGAATCCGGGATCAACGACCTCTGCCTGCTGAAAACCACCGGTTCGGAGTTCAAGGGATTTTTGAAGGATGACCTGACCATCCTGCCGGAAACGGACGACCGCATTTTTTCCACCCTGCTGACGGGCCGCTGGCTCTGGCGGCAGGTGCCGGCGTCGTTCGAGGCGGGAAACGTGGCGGTGTTGGAGGCCATGCTGGGAGTGTTTGCGCGGGAACACAGCGTTTCCGTGCAGGCGACGCTGTTCTCGATGGCCCGGGCGGCTCTGGCCGGTGTGCCGGAAATCGCGCAGGTGACGTTGCGGATGCCCAACCGGCACTACCTGCCGTTCGACCTGACGCGCTTCGGGCTGGCAAACACGAACACGATTTTCTACCCGACCGACGAACCGCACGGCCAGATCGAGGCGACGGTGGGAAGGGCGTGACGGGAACTTTCGGCAAATTCTCCCGCAAAAGACCATGGAAACCGGAAATTCTTCCGATTTTTACGCTTTTTTGTTTGACGAGATGCGAAAACCTTGATTAACTCACCACCCCGCCGAAAAAGGGGCGGCATCCAAAATTGCCTATGTTATTCCTGGAGCCAACGCTCCCACCGTCTGGAAAAATTTGAACAAACCTCCTGGGCACCTGTCAAAACCAGAGTGCCTCGGGCCTCAAATGTCTTTCAGGACTCGTAAGGACTGTACAAAGCCGGAACGCATCTCCGGTTCGTAGATAGGACGAAGGAATGCACCAACCTCGCCGGTGCGCT
The DNA here is from genome assembly GCA_964250695.1 of uncultured Chthoniobacterales bacterium. GTDB lineage: Bacteria > Verrucomicrobiota > Verrucomicrobiia > Chthoniobacterales > SZAS-18 > CAHJWO01. Next base: position 8,984 of record CAXUGY010000066.1, read on the forward strand.
GGCGAAATCAACCGAAGAATTTTCAACTTTCACACCTATGGGCGTCGAAGACTCAGATACCGGAATCAAAATTTACCTGCGGGAGATCGGCCAGATCCCTCTCCTCACGCCGCAGGACGAAATCACGTTGGCCGCGCGCATCAAGAAGGGCGACAAGGAAGCCCGTTCCCTGATGATCCGCTCCAACCTGCGGTTAGTCGTCAAAATCGCGCACGATTACGCTAACCTCGGCCTGCCGCTGCTCGACCTGATCAGCGAAGGCAACATCGGCCTGATGAAGGCGGTCGAGCGTTTCGATCCGGCCAAGGGCGGCAAGCTGAGCACCTACGCGGCGTGGTGGATCAAGCAGTCGATCAAGCGCGCGCTGGCCAACCAGAGCAAGACGATCCGCCTGCCCGTGCATCTGGTCGATAAGATCAGCAAGATGCGCCGGGTGTCCTTGCAGATGAGCGAGGAGCTAGGCCGGGAGCCGAGCGACGACGAGTTGGCCGAAGAAATCGGCATCGCGGCGGGCAAGGTTTCGCAGCTCAAGACGGTCAGCATCCGCCCGGCGAGCCTGGACGCGCCGATCAGCGACGAGGACTCGACGGAGTTCGGCGAGATCGTCGGCGACGAGGATGCGTTCACGCCGTTCGAGTTGCTGCGTGACAAGAACCTGCGCGACGAGGTGGATGGCCTCCTCGACGTGCTCGACGAGCGCGAACGCAAGATCATCTTCTCCCGCTTCGGTCTCGACGGCGGCAAGCCGAAGACCCTGGAAGAGGTCGGCAAGAAATTCGGCGTGACGCGCGAGCGCATCCGCCAATTGCAGAACATCGCGCTGAGCAAGCTGCGCCGTGCCCTTCAGAAGAAGGAGCGTCCGGTGGATGTCTTGCAGGAAGCGTAAGGGCTAACCTGTTGCCGGATAGAATTTGCGTCGGCCCCCGGAGAGATATTTCCGGGGGCCGGTTGCCTTTTGGCGGCTCGAACGTGAGAGCAAAGCCTACTATAGCCAGTTGCAAAATGATCGAGCCTCTTTACTGCGCAACGGCATCGTCCCCAGGTAGGGATGGCTCTCCGAGCCAGTCCCATTTTTCGCCGGGTTCGGGGAGCACTTGGCGCGGCCAAAGTGCGTCCAGCCAGCGGCAGACCGTCAGGGACTGGCTCGGAGAGCCATCCCTACCTGGGGACGATGCCGTTGCGCAGTAAATGCCTTCGTGCTTGGACACCCGATCATTTCCCGTTTTCAGGCCGGGAAGCGGTGACCGTCAGGCGCGAGCCTTGTCGTGCGACCGCCGTTGCCGAACGAGCAGAACGGCCAGAGCGGCAACCACCAACAACGCCCAGGCCGCAGGCTCGGGCACCGCGTTGACGACCACCGAGATTTCCGTGCCCGACAAGGTGAACGTTCCCGAGAAGCCGTCGGGCACCGTGCCGAATCCCAGGTTGGCGGTCGTCAGCCCGGTGCTCGACGCGAAGTCGATGAGCGCATACGTCCCGGGCACGAGGCCCTGGCTGGTGAGGTTGAAGATCAACTGACCCGAGCCGGTAAACACGAGGGTGCCCGCGAGCGTGAGCCGGTCGGAATGCAGATCGTCCGAGCCCAGGTCAAAGTTGAAAGCGGAGCCGTTGCCGACGTTCAAATCCGAGCCCAGGCTCAGGGTGCCCACGCCATTGTCGCCGGGAGAAAGGTTCCCGCCGCCCGCCAGCGTGACGCTCCCGGCCACCCGGCCAGAACCGGCGAGCGTGCCGCCGTTCTGGACCGTGACGAGGCCGCTGCCCGTCGCACTGCCGACCGCAACGGGTGTGTTCGCCACCAGCGTGGCACCGTTGGCAACGGTCGTGGCGCCGGTGTAGGTGCTCGCCCCGGAAAGGGTCACGCGGCCACTCTGAATCTGCGCTGCGGCGAAGTTCGAGAAGCTGCCCGCATAGGTGAAACGGTTGCCGCTGCCGGGATTGACGTTCAGGGCGTTGGTGCCGCCCGTGCCGCCGGAAACGTTGCCGGTGATGGACGCGCTGCCGCCGAGGAGGTTGAGCGTGTTGTTCCCCGCGCCGAGGTCGATGGCGAGGTTGCTGTTGTCGGCGATGATCTTGCCCGAGTTGTTGACCGTATCGTTATCGGGGCCCGTCTGGATCGCCGCCGCCGTCGCGCCGCCGCCCTCGATGGTGCCGGTGGCAAGGTTGTTGATCGTGGAGGTGAAGCCGCTCGCCACGACCGGGGTGGTGGCGCTGTAGCCGATGGTGATGCCGGAGTTGGTCGTGCCCCGGATGAGGCCGCTGTTGGTGATGACCGTGTTGCCGTACATGGCGGTGATCGGGTTCACGCTGTCGATGCCGAGGATCGTGATGCCCTTGCCCGTGGCGGTACCGGTAGCGGTGCCGTTGACCGTGCCCAGGATGGTGCCCGAATTCGTGATGGTGCCGCCGCCGACCGTGACGCCCTCGCTGGTGTCGTTGATGGCGCTGAGCGATTGGATGGTGCCGGTGTTGGTCAGGTTGACCAATCCGTCCACGTCCACGCCGTCGCCGTCGTGGGCGGTTTCCGCGCCGTTGAGGGCGGAGCCGTTGCCGGTGATGGTGCCGTGGTTGACGACCGTGACGGTCTCGTTGCCGTTGAGGCCGTCGATGTTCACCCCCGAGCCGTTGTTGCCCTGGATGGTGGCGTTGGCGTTGTTGGTGACCGACAGGGTGAACGCTCCGGTGCCCGTGGTGTTGCCCCCGGTGATGCCGTGCCGCCCGGCGTCGATGGTGCCACTATTGGTGACCTGCACGCCGGAGTTCGCCTGGGCGTCGATGCCGTCGCTGGAAGTGCCGCTGGCGTTGTTGATGGATTTGAGCGTGCCGCCCGCGTAGTTGTTGACGACGCCGTTGACGCCCGGGCGCACGGCATCGTTGCCGGTGGCCGTGATGGTGCCGTAGTTGTTGAGGGTGTTGGCCCCGGTGGTGATGCTGTTCCAGTCGATGGCCTGCTGCGGGTTGGTCGTGGTGGTGTTGCTGGCCGTGATGGCGCCGTAGTTCGTCAGCGTGACGGAAGTTCCCGCGTTGCTGGAGCGCACGGCGTCGTTGCCGGCCGTCTGGATGACCCCGCCGATTTCATTGGTGAGCTGGAGGTTGGCGCCGTCGGCCAGGAGGGCACGGGGATTGCCGCTCGCCCCGGCGTTGGTGTTGGCAATCGTGCCGTAGTTGAGCAGGGTGGTGCCGGTGCCGCTGAGCGTGAGTGAAACGGCGGTGGACGAGACGGAAATCGCGCCGCTGCCGGTGATGGTGCCGGTGCCGGTGGCCAGGGTCTGGGCCGTGTTGGTGGTGGTGTTGATGGTCGCGCTGCCGTAGGGCGAAAACTGCGCGGAGGCGGCGGCGGCCCAACTAAAGGTGCCAGCCAGCAAAGGGAAAAGGGAACGGAACGAGAGGGGCATATTCGGCGGTGTTGGTTACAAAAGGATTTGGGAGGCGATGGATACGACGCCCGGCTCCCGCCGTCGAAAAATGCGTTGTGATATTTCTGTCACAATGATCGGGTGCGTGCGTTATCTCGCTCATCCATGGACACGACGCAGGGGGGGCCTTTCGGGGTCCCGGCGCTGGAGAGCGAACCGGTCGATCCCCGCCTTTGACACGGCGCGCAAAGGCCGCACTTCTTCCTTTTTACTTTTGCGGCGGACCCGCTACGCTGGCGGGCGCGATGGAAACCTCTCCCCAATCCCCCTTTGACCTGACGCCGCTGCACCGGGCGGTCCGCGACGTGCCGGATTTCCCCAAGCCGGGTATTTTGTTCAAGGACATCATGCCGCTCCTGGCCGATCCGGCGTGTTTCAAGCTGGCCATCGACAGCTTCGCCGCCATCTGCCGCGACCTGCCGGGCGGGCCGCCCACCAGGATCGTCGGCATCGACGCGCGGGGGTTCCTCTTCGGGGCGGCAGTGGCGTATGCGATGGGGTTGGGCGTGATCCCGGTCCGCAAGAAGGGCAAGCTGCCGGGCAGGACGGAGTTCCACGCCTACACGCTCGAATACGGAGAGGCGGTCGTGGAGATGCAGGCCGACGCGCTCGTCCCGGGCGACCGGGTGGTGCTCATCGACGATCTGCTGGCGACCGGCGGCACGGCGGCGGCGGCCTTGCAGCTCATCGCCAAACTCGGCGGCGAACCGCTGGCGGTGCTGTTTTTGATCGAACTGGAATTCCTCGGTGGCCGCGCCAAAATGGGGACGACCCCGGTGACGGCGTTACTCAAGTATTGAGTGAGGAGCCCTTGTTGACTCTCTCTTTTTGCGAAGAGAGATTTCCATCTAATCCTCCGCACCTGACTGCCCTTTCCTGAACTCGAGGTGCCGGACTTTGCCGCCGGCATACGCGATGTAGCCACCCGCGCCGAGCACGCCGAGCGCGCCGAGCCACGCGGCTATCGCCAGAGGGAACAGCGTCTTCGGCCATTTCAGCGGCACGGCGACCCCCGCTGCCGCCAGCACGGCGAGCGCGTAGAACGTCCAGACCAAGCCCTCGGCCCGGTGGCGGTGCGCTTCGAGCCATTCCTGCCCCCCGGGGTCCACCGTGGTGTTGACGGATTCATACGCCTGCCGGCCCAGGACATAGACCGGCAACGCGGACGCCGCCGTCAGCGCCACGATGCCCAGTGCGATGACCATCGCCGGACGGCTGCGGCCAACCAGCGCCGCCGTCAGCGCGAGCGCCCCGGTCGCCAGGCCGTAGACCGGCAAAGGGTTCAGCAGGACGTGGAGATATTCCGGCTCGCGCAGGCCGTCGAAGAAGCCGCTCAACTGTTTTTCTTTTCCACGCCGCAGGTCAGCATCTCCTTGCCCATGTAGGGATTGGCGATGGCCGTCGTGCTCTGTACCCAATCCTTCTTGATCATCGGGCAGTAGAAAACGTGGAAGTCCGGGTTGCCCGCCACCTTCTTTTCCGCCGTTTGGCTGAGCACGGCGAAGGCGTCGCGCGCGGCCTTGAGGTCGTTGCCCGACTTGAGAATGTCCTCGCCCGCCCCGCCCGGCAGCGCGTGGGCGGCGTCCTTGGCGGCGTTTACGTTGTCCATGACGAGCGCCTTGAGCACCTGTTCATAGATCGTCATGAATTTCTGGTCGTCGGCGGAGAGAGGTTGGGCCGCGCGGCTGGCCAGCGGGGCGGTCAGCAAGGCCAGACCGCAGAGCATTACGGGAAGAGGACGTAGAAAGGAAAGGTGCATGGCAAAGGAAGGCAAAGGGTGGAGTTGTTACTGAATCGGACGCCAAACATCGTCCACGCGTTCATTTCTTGACGACGAGATGACTTCCCGCGCTTCGGGCAGCCGCCGGGTGCAGAGGGGACATCGAGTGGAAGATGGGGTGATCGACGGGATTCGAACCCGCAACAACCAGAATCACAATCTGGGACTCTACCATTGAGCTACGACCACCGACTGAGGTTGCCATCGTGCCACCGGCCCGCGAAAAACGCAAACGCGAATTGCGGTTGCCGCCAAAACGGCCTATGGTTGACCGTCCCGTCGAAGGACAACCTATGAGCGCGACGCTGGCAGATTCCATCCTCCCGAAAGTCCTGGCCGGTGAACGGATTTCCCAGGCCGACGCGCTGGAAATCTACCGGCACGCTCGGCCCGCCGACCTCGCCGCGTTGGCCGACGCGCGCCGCAACCAGGCCAAGGCCGCCGCCTACGACGGCCACGGCAACGAGACGGTCACGTACATCATCGACCGCAACATCAATTACACGAACGTTTGCAACGTGTACTGCAAGTTTTGCGCGTTCTACCGCACCGAGCGCGACGACGATCATTACGTCCTGTCGCTCGAGCAGATCGACCAGAAGCTGGACGAGTTGACGGCGGTCGGCGGCATCCAGATTCTCATGCAGGGCGGGCACCACCCGAAGCTGACGATTGACTGGTATCTGAACCTGCTCAACCACATCCGGGAAAAGTACCCGCACATCAACATCCACGCGTTCAGCCCGCCGGAGTTCAACCATTTCGCCAGCGTGTTCGGGATGCCGATGCGCGAGGTCATCACGAAGTTTAAGGAAGCCGGGCTAGGCTCGATTCCCGGCGGCGGGGGGGAAATCCTGGTGGACCGCGTGCGCAACCGCATCGCGCCGCTCAAGTGCAACAGCGACCAATGGCTCGAAGCGATGGCGATTGCCCACGAACTCGGGCTGAACTCCAGCGCGACGATGATGTTCGGCCACGTCGAGACCGTGGAAGAACGCCTCGAACACTTGCAGCGGCTGCGCGATCAGCAGGACGCGACGAAGGGGTTTTCCGCGTTCATCTGCTGGACGTTCCAGCCCGACAACACCCGGCTCAAAGCCACGCCGGTCGGCACGGCGGAATACCTGCGGATGCAGGCGCTCAGCCGGGTGTTTCTGGACAATTTCGAGAACGTGCAAAGCTCCTGGGTCACGCAGGGGCCGAAGATCGGGCAGGTCGCGCTCAAGTACGGCGCGAACGATTTCGGCAGCGTGATGATGGAGGAAAACGTCGTCAGCAAGGCGGGCACGTCGTTCCGGCTGAACTCGGAGGAGATCGAGCGGTTGATCCGGGATGCCGGGTATCAGCCGAGGAAACGGGATAATTGGTATCGGCTGGTGTGAAGCATTTCTAATCGTCGGCGTCGCCTTCAAACTCTGTCCGATCAAGATGACAGAGGTCTTTGACGAGCATCCATCTTGTTTTGGCGAAACGGGACAAATCACGCGCTTGCATCCGTCAAAACAAAAAGCGTGACAGGAGTTACCCGGTCACGCTTTGAAAACTAGTGGCAGACGCCGTGTGGTTACGGCGTCGGGCTGGCGGCCTCGGCGGCAGGCTTGCTCGGCGAGCCCGAGGCGGCGGGTTCGGTTGCGGCGTCGCCCTTGGCTTTCTTGGAGGTCTTGGGCGGGGCCGCCTTTTCCTTCTTGGCCGAGGCGGCGGCTTCGGGCTTCGCGTCCACGGTGCCAGCCGTCATCGTGTAATGCACGGTGACCTTGTCGCCGACTTTCGCGCCATCGGGCAGCTTCGTGTCGGCGGTGCGCGCAAAACCCCAGGTTTCTTTTTTGTTCGTCGTCAGGGTGACGGTCGTCTCGGTCAGTTCCGAAACGGTGCCCGTAATCTGATAATCCTTCGGCGCGGCGGCGAAGGCAGAGGAGGCGGCGGAAAACAACAGGCCGCACGCGGCGAGCGCGGCGCAGGTGGAACGCAATGATTTCATGAGGATTGGAAGGAGGCTAAGTGGATGGTTGGGTTCGGGTTCTCACGGTGGACGCTTTTCGTTTCGATTCTATTCACCCGATTGGCCTTACCGCGCGCACGTCCGGCGCAAACTCCCGTTTTCCCGGCCCGCGGCCCGGGCTTGGCCCCCCGGCGAAAATCGCTTCTTGACGTTTGCGCCCGGATTTTCGAGTTTGGACGCCGCTCCACCGCCCGGCCACCCTGCCCGCACGTCGCTCCCCGCCGTGCCAGCCGCCGGGCGACCGGACCCCGCTTTTATGAAATTCGCCCCTCGTTCGCGCCGCTTCTTCAGCCTGCCGCTGCTGGCGCTGTGTTTCCAGTTGGCCTTCGCCGGCACGGCCTCCCGCGCCCTGGCCCAGGCGCAGATCGTCCCTTCCGGCCCCGTCGTCCAGCAGATCGAGGTGCAGTACGTGGGCCGCGCCACCGTCACCCGCGAGCGCATCCTCGCCAACATGCGCAC
>CAXUGY010000067.1:0-15067 GCA_964250695.1 uncultured Chthoniobacterales bacterium
GTGCCCGCCGACCGCTGGTTCGCCATGACCCGGCTCGACGAAAACCGCGCCAAGGCCCAACTCGCGCAGAAAGCCGGGGTCGCCGTCAAGGACGTGACGAACCTCGCCATCTGGGGCAACCACTCTGCCACGCAGTACCCGGATTTTTACAACGCCAGGATCGACGGCCAGCCCGCGACCGAGGTCATCACGGATCAGGCGTGGCTCGAAGGTCCGTTCATCGCCACCGTTCAGCAGCGCGGCGCGGCGATCATCAAGGCCCGGGGGCAGTCCTCCGCCGCCTCCGCCGCTAACGCGGTCGTGGACACGGTGCGCTCCCTGGTCACGCCGACGCCGGTCGGCGACTGGAACAGCGTCGCCGTTTGCTCGCCCGGCGGCGCTTACGGCGTCGAGGCCGGTCTGATCACGTCCTTCCCGATCCGCACGGAAGACGGCAAAACCTGGGAAATCGTGCCCGGATTGCCGGTCAACGAGTTCAGCCGCACGAAGATCGACGCGACGGTTTCCGAACTGAAAGAAGAAAAATCGTTGGTCGAGGATTTGATCGGCGGCTGACGCACGACCTGCACGGGCTGCGATAAACCGCTTTACAGACCACTGGCGAATTTGCCAACCTAGGCTCCGTGACTTTCGTCCCTTCCCCGTTGGCGCTCCTGGCGTCCGCTTCCCTCCGGCTGGCGTTGCTAGGTTTCGCGCTGCTCGCCGCCGGTCGCGCAAACGCCCAGGTTCAAGAGCAACGCCTGGACGAAATCCTGCACGCCGACCGGAACAAGACTTCCGACTTCGCAAACAGGTCTTTCGCGTCCAGCGCCACCGTCGGCGGGAAACACGCCGATGTCCACGCGTTCGCCTTCGGTCATCCGGCGCGCTTGTCTTCCGGCGACGGGTCGTTTCGGACACGTTCCTTCGCGGGCAAGGACGGTTTCCGCACTCGCGAGTTCGCCACCAAGACCGACCGCGCCAGCGGCAGCGACGCCTTCGCGCAAAAGGACCGGGGTTTCGCCACCAAGGCGCTGCCGGTGACGGACGCCGCCGCCGGTCAGAAGTCCGCCAACGCGCTGCTGCGAGACTACGTGCCCGGGCAGAAGAGCATCGTCATCCGTGGCAAGCGCCAGGACACGCTCGACGACATCCGCGCCCAGAAGGACCTCAGCATCGACGAGGTCCGCGAAATCCTCAACAAGCCGAACGGTCGGCCCGGTGCGCCGAGGCCCCAGACCGGCGTCGCCCCGGCTCTGCGCGCGCTGCCCGTGGCTTCGGCTACCGTCCAATGAGCAGTTCCAGCGGCGTGCCGTCAGCGTCCGAAACCCCTCGCCCCCGCTCCCCGGAAGAATCGCTGGCCATCCTGCGGCGCGGCGCAGCGCAGATCATCAACGAGACCGAACTGCTCGAAAAATTGCGCTTGCCGCGTCCGTTGCGGGTCAAGCTCGGGGTGGACCCCACGGCGCCCGACATCCATCTCGGGCACACGGTCGTCTTCCAGAAACTGCGGCAGTTCCAGGACCTCGGGCACACGGCGATCCTCATCATCGGCGATTTCACGGCGATGATCGGCGATCCCAGCGGACGCTCCGTCACGCGTCCGCCGCTGACGCACGACGCCGTCATGGCCAACGCCGAAAGCTACCGGCGGCAGGCTTTCAAAATCCTCGACCCGGCGCGCACGCAGATCGTGTTCAACGGCGAATGGTTCGAGTTGATGAACTACGAGGAAGTGATCCGCCTCAACAGCCGGGTGACGTTGCAACAGATCCTGCAGCGCGAGGATTTCAAGGCGCGCTTCCAAGCCGGGACGCCCGTGAGTTTGCACGAGTTGCAGTATCCGCTGCTGCAAGGCTGGGACTCGGTGAAAGTCCAGGCGGACGTGGAAATCGGCGGGACCGACCAGTTGTTCAACATCCTCGTCGCGCGTGACTTGCAAAAGGAGGAGGGCCAGCCGCCGCAGGTGGTCATGGTCATGCCGATCCTCGAAGGGCTCGACGGCGTGCAGAAGATGAGTAAAAGTCTGGGCAACTATATCGGCGTGGCCGAGCCGCCCGTGGAGATGTTCGGCAAGACGATGAGCATTTCCGACGCGCTGATGGCGCGTTACTACGAAGTGCTGCTCGGCGAGCCGTTTCCTTCGACGCTGCACCCGATGGAGGCAAAGAAATCCCTCGCCGCCCGGCTGGTGGCCCGTTACCACTCGGAGGACGAAGCCCGCGCCGCGCGCGAAGATTTCGAGCAACGTTTCAGCAAGCGCGACAGCGAACACGCCGAGCTTCCCGCGGTGACCTTGCCGGAAGGCGAGAGCGACCTGCTCTCGGCGGTGGTCGCCGCGTATGCGCAGGCGTTTGACACCGAGAAATCCCGCGGTGACGTGCGACGTTTGATCGAAGGCGGCAGCGTCCAGTGGCGCGGCGAAAAGATCACTGATGCCAAGGCCCGACCTGATTTTGCGGCGGGCGGCGTCCTCAAACTCGACAAAAAGCGAGCAGTGCGGCTGGCGGCGCGCTAACCTAACCACTTTTCGCCGGTGACGCGCTGACCTTGGGCCGCTTCTTGCGCAAGCGCAGCCAGTTGTTCCACGTCTTGCGGAACTTGTCCTTCGTTTTGAGATAGGTCTGGTTGAGCTGGTTGGGCTTCACGATCTGCTGCAACACGCCCTGCACGGTAAAATCCGCCGTGTCCAAAATGGTGTAGGCCGCGCCGATGGCCGCTTCGTGGTGCGCGTCGCTGGAGGAGGTCATCGGCAGCCCGCGTTCCTGCGCGTATTTGAACGCCTTCTTGTTGTAACGGTGCAAGGTGGTCGCCGCGTTGAACACTTCCAGCGCGTCGATGGGCAACGTGTCGAGCACCGCCCGGCGAATGCCCGCCCGGAAAATGTCGTAGGGATGCGGCGGCACCGCGAGACCGCCTGCCTCGTGGATGATTTTGCACACTTCCAACGCCGGTTTGCCCTTGAGGTTATTCGGCACCGTGACGCCCAGGCAGAGGAGGTGCCCCTCGTCGGTGGTGACTTCCTGCCCGGGAATGATGAGAAATCCATCGACCGGCTGACCGTCGGCGCGCATCAGCCCTCGTTCGATCATGTAATCGACCGCCTCGCAGGTGTTGTGATCCGTCATCGCAAACCCGTGCAGACCTTTTTCCTTCGCCGCCGCGATCAACGCCTCCGGACTGGAAACCCCGTCGGCGCTGAAAAACGAGTGGCAATGCAAATCGATTTGATACGGCACAACCGCAAACCTAAATTCAGACGCTGATTGCGCAATCGCTAAAACACACGGCCCCGTGACGATTTCGTCATCGCCGGTCCCCTTTTCGGCCTCTTGGCTTTTGCTAATCCGCCGGGTCGGGCGTATGGATCCACGCGTTTCCATGAGCATCGTCCTCGACCCACTCACCGACCCGGGTTCCCCCATCACGCGCCCGGTCTCCTCACCCGCTATCGGCTTCAAGGACTGGTCGCTCGTCTGCTCCGCGCTGGGCGAAGGGCGGCAGAGTCTGATTCTCCGCAAGGGCGGCATCGCCGAGGGACGCGACGGCTTCCGTTTCAAGCACGAATCGTTTTTCCTCTTTCCGACGCAGTTTCACCAGCAGTCCGAGCGCATCCGGCCGGAAATTCTGCCCACGTTGACGCCGCTGCCACCCGCTCCGACCGGCACCGTGGCGATCCGAACCTTTTTCGCGCTCGACTGGGCCACGTGGATCGACGATTGGCCCACCTTGCAGCGCCTGGAACCTTTCCACGTCTGGCGCGAGGAAGTGGTCCGCGAGCGTTTCGAGTACGACGGCCAGCGCGGCTTGCAGTGCGCGTTCGGGCGCGTTTATCGGCTCGACCCGGAGTGGACGTTCCCCGACCGCCCGTCCTTCGGCGGGTGCCGTTCGTGGATCACCCTGCCCGGGTTCTCCGCCGAGGCCGGCGCCATGCATCCGGTCATTGACGACGCCCGTCACGCCTCCCTGGCCGACGAAATCCGCGCCCTCCTCCAACCTTGAAACGTCGCGCCCTTTTCCTGTTAGTGTTGGTGGTCGGCTGCCTGGGTCTGGGCCGCCCGGCGACCGCGCTCGACGCCGACGTGCGTGAACTCGTCGTCGGCATCGCCCCTGACTGGAACTCGCTGCACGGCCACCTCCAGCGTTTTCAGCGCGGGGCCAACGGGGCGTGGACCCCGGTTTCCGGCGCGGTCCCCGTGCTGTTCGGCAAGAACGGTCTGGCCTGGGGCCGCGGGGTCGAAGGCACGGATCAGCCGGGCCTGCACAAACAGGAGCACGACGGCCGCGCCCCGGCGGGCGTTTTCAAGATCGGCAAGATTTACACCTACGACTCTGCCTTGCCGGACGGCGCGAAGTACCCTTTTCACACCGTCACGACCGCCGACGCCTGGATCGACCGTTCCGATTCCCCGAACTACAACCGCTTCGTCACCATTCCCGACCCCGCCCATCCGCCCGCGTGGTTCGACAAAGCGAAGATGCGCCACGGCGATTTTGCTTATCGTTGGCTCGTCGAAATCCGTCACAACGCCGCCCCTCCCGTGCCGGGCGCGGGCAGCGCGATCTTTTTTCACATCCGGCGCATCAAGAACGGCGAACTCCGCCCGACGAGCGGCTGCACGACGATGGCCGAACCGGAACTGGTCAATCTCATTCGTTTCCTCCATGCCGAGGACAACCCGCACTACGTCCTGCTGCCCTGGGATGAGTACCAGAAAAAATGGCGCGACTGGGGTCTTCCCGCCCCTTCTCTGGTGGCCGCGCGCTCCTGACGCTGCAAAACACCCGCGATTATTTTTGCAAGTCCGAGCGTTTCGCGTAATCTAACGGGCATGATGACCCTCCTCGCAAGCTTCGGCAATCTGATGGGCATGGACGGCTTTCTCATTTTCCTGGCCTTGCTGTTGCTGTTCGGCGCCAAGAAATTGCCCGAACTCGCTCGTGGTCTCGGCCAGAGCTTGAACGAATTTAAAAAGGCGCGCGAGGACTTCGACCACGAATTGCGTGGCACCCAGCAGGACCCACAGGCGCGTGCCGCCGCCGACCGGCAGACCTATGCGCCGCCTGTCCCCGCCGCTGCCCCCGCTCAGGCGCTCCCTTACGGCACGCCGACGAACACGGTGGCTGCTTCCGAGCAGGAACTTCAGCAGCAAATCGCCGAGCTTCAGCAGAAGCTTCGTATCGCGGAAGAACAGAAGCGGAACGCTCCGGCCTCGGTGAATTGACCCGGCTGGGTTTCCTTGCTCCGGTCGTGCTCTCGAAGCGTTGGACCGCTGCCGTGAGCCCGGGTCGTTACGTCGTCGGGCGGTTAGGCCGCAACGTTCGGCTTGCCGTTGGCTGTTGCTTCTTTTTAGCGGCGCGCCCGGGATGGGCGGCACCCTCCGGGACGGTCGAAGCGGACAAAACTTGGCAACTGGTTCTCCAGCAGGCTTCCGGTCCGGGCAACCGGTTTCGTTCGCAGGGGGAGGCCACACAGGCTGCCCGTGAACACCTCGACAAGCAGGAGGCCACGCTCCGCGACTTCGCGCACTTGTATCCCGACGACGCCCGCCATTACAGCGCGGAAATCCGTCTGGCCACCGTGCTGGCGGCCAAGGGGCGTCTGACCCGGCAGTTGCCCGTTCTGGAGGAGGCGCGCACCATCCTCTCCGGTCTGGAAAACGATCCCGCGACGCCACCACCAGTCAAAGCGGACGCCGGGTTCGCGCGGGTGAGTCAATCCATGGAAGACGTGTCGGGCCACATCGACGATCCGGCCCGCGATGGTCTGCTCCAGACGGTGCGCAAATTCGACGCCGATTACCCTTCGGACCGCCGGACGCCGAACCTGTTGACGGAACTGGCCACGCTGTTCGACGCGCAACCTGCCGCCAAGAAAACCCTGCTCGAAGAAGCCGCCGCCCGCACCACGGACGAAAACGTGCGCAAGCGGATCAACGACGATCTGAAACGCATCGCGTCGCTCGGGCGTCCGGTGGACGTGCGGTTGCAGCCCTGGGAAGGCGGACCGCCGATCAGCTTGGCCGCCCACCGGGGCCACGTCGTGGTGCTCCTCTTTTGGGCTTCGTGGTCGATGCCGTCCATGCACGAACTGGCGCGGCTGGAACAGGACGCCGCGCAATTCGCAGGCCAGCCGGTCGAGTTCTTTACGGTGAGTCTGGACGGGGACCGCGCGGCCCTGGCCTCGACGATCAAGGTGGCGGGCTTGCGTTGGCCGGTGCATTGCGATGGGCGGGGGTGGGAAGGCGGACTCGTTCGCTCGCTGGGCATCAACGCCCTGCCGACCGTCTGGGTGCTCGACCGGCAGGGGAACCTGCTCACGCTCAACGCCCGTGGCCAAGCCCCGGACATCGTTCGCCAGGCCCTGGCCCGCCCGGATTAGCTCGCGGTCTGGCCCAGCAGCGCGAGAGCGTCGCGGCTTTGCAGGCACAGGAACCAGCCCTGGGCGTACTCGCGCACGCCGACGAGACCGACCAGTTGCAGGACGAAGATCACCCGGCTCAGCGTCCGCTCATCTTCGATTTCCGTGCGCAGGCTGGCCATGCTCAGCCGCCCGCCCGCTTCGTTCATGCGCCGCAGCAACCGCCAGGCTTCCACGGCTTCCTGCCGTCGCAACCGGCAGAGCGCCATCAAATTGCCCCAGATCGAAAACGTGACGTTGGGCACGGCCAGGAACAGTTCCGCGAGCACCCACAACCCGTACCAGCGGGCTTCCCGCAGACGCTCCACCCGCAACCGTCGGCGCAAGGCCCACGCCACCAGCAGCGTGACCAGCGCACCCACGCCGAACCACAGCGGAAAATACACGCTGACGAGGTCCGGCCGGTTGATGTCGTTGATCGTGTCCACGTTGGTGCCGCGCGAGATCGTCATCGCCACGAGGCTGAACCAGTACACGAACACGTAGATGATCCCCCACAAAACCGCCGCCGCCGCCAGCGAGCACAAGGCCAGGAGGATAGCCTGCTGATTGTGCCGCGCCACGTACCGGCGCAACGCGTGGGACTTTTGTTCATCCTCGGACGGCGCTGCCGCCACGGCGGGCTCTGTTGCGTCTGCGGTGTGGAAGTTCATCGTTCCCGGCAGGAGAACGCTACCCTGCCCCAACTTTGCCCGTTACGCCAGCGCGGGCTCCCGTTCGGAGTGCCTCGCCGGTTGATTTCCGTTCTGGGCGGCGACCAGCGCCGCCGTGCGGGCGATGGCGGCGCGCAGGCTGGCGGGTTCCAACACCTCGACGTGCGCCCCCCACCCGAGCACCCATCGCTCCACCTCCGGGGACACCCCGATCTGCATGGAAAGTTCCACCGCGCCGTCCGGCGCCGCCGCGATGTGCTGGGAGGCGTGCCAGTCGCGCTCCCGGATGAGCCGCGCGCTGAAGGCATCGAACCGCAGCCGCACGCGCTCGGCGGCGGGCGAGGAAAACACGCCGAAACTATCCGCCAGATGTTCGTCCAACGAGAAATGCGCGGGCCGCTCGAACCGTTGGCCCGTCACCCGCAACCCGCTCATCCGGGTCAGCGCAAACGTGCGGATGCTCCCGCCCCGGTCCTGGTCAGACGCGAACAAATACCACTGGTTGTCGATGCACGCGAGGTGCAGCGGTTGGACCCGCCGGGCTTCCGCCTGGTCGCCACCCAGTTTGTGGTAGGCAAACTCCAGCTCTTCCAGGTGCAACACCGCCTGACTGGCCACCTCGAACGTCCCCAGGTCGCCGACCCCGTGGCCCGCCGCGCGAAAACTGATCGAAGCGTCGAGGTCGCCGTTCCAGGCAAACTGGATCTGGTCCCGCAATCCGGCGGTCAACTTCTCGAAGGCGTCGCGCAACGGTTTTTCGTAGGGTGTGCCGCGATATTGCGTCAGAGCCTTGCGCGCCACGGAGAGCGCGACCAGTTCGCCCTCCGAGATTTTCATGGTCGGAAACTGCACGACCTCGCGCGTGTAGTAAAACCCGTGCGCAACCACATCGTAATCAACGGGCAATCCCAACTGGTCGCGCATGAAATCGATGTCGCGCTGGATCGTGCGCGGCGAGACTTCCAACGCGGCTGCCAGCGTCCGGCAGTTCGTGCGACGCCCGGTTTGGAGGCGCTCGTGAATCTGCAACATGCGGGCCATGGGAGGCCGCGACGCTTGTCTTTTAACGCTCATGAAAGTTCTTCAGAAATATTCAGGCGTATGACCGTATTTGTCATACCCCCCGTGCAAGACTGCCTGAAACCAGCGCATCATCCCATGAAATTATTCTCCCTCGGCCAAAGCCACCGCGTCTCCGAACCTTACTTGCACCGCAACCTCGCCATCTATCTGCTGCATCGTCCGAACGCCGTGGCGGACCGCCCGTTCCTGACGCTGGACGAGGCGTTGCGGGCCGGGAGCGCGCGGGTACACGAGACCGGGCGCGTCGGGGAGTTGGAGATCGAAAACCTCGTCGATGCCGACCTCTACGCGCAGGCGGGCGACGTGGTCAAGGGCGGCTGGCAGGACCGCGCGCTAGGCCAGGATTTCATCGTGCCGCCCAACCCGCGCCGCTCCAAACGGATGCGGGTGCGCACGTTCTGCGTCGAGCGCGGACGCTGGAACCGCCGCGCGGGCGAGGAGGCGATGAACACCTTCAAGTCCGCCGGGCAGATGGCGGCGTCGCGCGACCTGAAGCTTTCCATCCGGCGCGACCGTTCGCAGGCCGCCGTGTGGTCGTCGGTGGACGCCGCGCAGACCAAGCTCAGCCGGACGGTGGGCCAGGACGTGCGCGCCGAGCACTCGCCGTCGAGCCTGCCGCTGGCGATGGAAAATCCGGCGGTGCGTCGCTGGTTGTCGCATTATCTGCTGACGTTCGGCAACCTGCTCGCGGATAATCCCGAGGCCATCGGCTTTGCGTTTGCGATCAACGGCCAACTCAACAGCGCCGACCTCTACGCCTCGCCGGAACTCTTCCGCAAGCTCTGGCCGAAGCTGCTCGAAGCGGCCTCCGTCGAAGCCATTTCCGAAGCGGACGCCCCCGGGGTGACGCGTTCGACCCCGACCGCCAAGGAGGTTTCCGCCTGGCTGCGGCGCGCCCGGCGCGGACGTAAAACGCGTCACGAGGTCACGCCGCGCGTCACGCTGATCGTGCGCGAGAACGCGGGGCAGGTTTCCTTCGAGACCATGGACTCGGAACAGCGCAACCTCTGTGTACACCAGAACATCCTGGCCCACTGAGTCAGGTTTCGGCGGGCACCGTTGGGAGCGGCGCACTCGCCTCGTTGATCCTGGCGTGCTTCGATTTTTCGGAACGCCAGCCCTCGAAGAACAGGTAGACGACCGGCGTCGTGAAAAGCGTCAACATCTGCGAGACGATCAACCCACCCACGATGGCGACGCCGAGCGGTTGCCGCAATTCCGACCCGGTGCCCATGCCGATGGCCAGCGGCACCGCGCCGAGCATCGCGGCCATCGTGGTCATCATGATGGGCCGGAACCGGGTGAGGCACGCCTGATAAATCGCGTCCTCCGACGAGAGCCCTTCGTTGCGTTCGGCTTCCAGCGCGAAGTCGATCATCATGATGGCGTTCTTTTTGACGATGCCGATGAGCAGGATGATGGCGATCATCGACACCAGCGACATTTCCATGCCGAAAGCCAGCAGGGCCAGCAACGCCCCCAACCCGGCGGACGGCAGCGTCGAGAGAATGGTGATCGGGTGGATCAGGCTTTCGTACAGCACACCCAGCACGATGTACACGGCCACCAACGCGGCGAGGATCAACCACGGCAGCGTCGTGAGCGTCTCCTTGAACACCTTGGCCGTCCCCTGGAATCCGCCGTGAATACTGCCCGGCACCCCGATGTCCTGCCGGGCTTGTTCGATCAGGTTGGTGGCCTCGCCCAGCGAGGTGCCCGGAGCGGTGTTGAACGTCAGCGTCACCGCCGGAAACTGCCCCTGGTGGTTGACCGAGAGCGACGTGTTGGTCATCTCGTAGCGCGCTATCGTGCTCAGCGGCACCTGCTGGCCGTTGGCGGACCGCACGTAGACCTTGTCCAGCGAGGTGGCTTCTTGCTGGAAGGACGGCTCGGTTTCGAGCACCACCCGATACTGGTTTTGCTGGGTGTAAATGACGGACACCTGCCGCTGGCCGAACGCGCTGTAGAGGGTGTCGTCCACCGCCTGCGGCTGGATGCCCAGGCGGGCGGCGGCGTCACGGTCGATGATGACGCTCTGCTGCAATCCCCTCGCCTGCTGGTCCGTGTTCACGTCGAGCAGACCTTTGACCGTCTTGAGTTTATCGACGAGCAGCGGCGTCCAATGGCGCAGGTCGTCCAGACTGGACGATTGCAACGTGTACTGGTATTGCGAGCGACCGGTGCGGCCACCCACCTTCAAATCCTGCGAGGCTTGCAGATAAAACGACGCGCCCACAACCTTCGAGAGTTTCGGACGCAGCCGGTTGATGACTTCGTCGGCAGTCTCCTTGCGTTCGCCCTTCGGTTTGAGCGAGACGAACGCATACCCGTTGTTGTTGGCGCCGCCGCCCAGGAACCCGCCGATGGTCGCCACGGCGGGATCGGCGGCGACGAGGTCGGACAACTGCTGGTGTTTCTTCGCCATCAGGTCGAAGGAGATGTCCTGACCGCCCTCGGAGAATCCCTGGAGCAGGCCGGTGTCCTGTTGCGGGAAAAACCCGAAGGGCAACTGGAAGAACAGCCAGACCGTGACCGCGACCGTCGCCAATTCCACCCCCAGCGTGAAACCCTGGTGCCGCAAGACCCACTTCAAGCCACGCTCGTAGCCGTGCAGCAGGCCGTCGAAGAATCGCTCCATCGTTTCGTAGAACCAGCCACCGGAACGGTCGGGGTGCTCGGCCTGGAGGAAACGCCCGCAGAGCATCGGCGTCAACGTCAGCGAAACCACGGCGGACACCAGGATGGAGATGCTCAGCGTCACGGCGAACTCGTGAAAGAGCCGCCCGATCAACCCGCCCATGAACAGAATGGGGATGAACACGGCGATCAACGAAATGCTGATGGAAACCACGGTGAAGCCGATCTGCCGTGCCCCTTTGAGCGCGGCCTCGAACGGCGGGTCGCCCAGCTCGATGAAACGGACGATGTTTTCGATGACCACGATGGCGTCGTCCACCACGAAGCCGACCGAGACGGTCAGCGCCATGAGCGACAGGTTGTCCAGGCTGTAGCCGCACAGGTACATGAAGCCGAACGTGCCCGCGAGCGACAGCGGCACGGTCACTCCCGCGATGAACGTCGGCCAGAGCCGCCGCAGGAACAGGAACATCACCATGATGACCAGCGCGATGGAAATCAGCAGCGTCAACTGCACGTCGTGGACCGACGCGCGGATGGTCTGCGTGCGGTCGCTGATGACCGCCAGATGCACCGCCGGGGGCAGCCATTTCTCCAGTTGCGGGAGCAACGCGCGAATCTGGTCGGTGATCTCGATGACGTTGGCCGTCGATTGCTTGCGGATGACCAGCAGCACCGCCCGCTTCGAGCCGCTCCAACCCGCCTGGAAGAGATTTTCCTGCGCGTCGATCACCCTGGCGATGGAGCCGAGCTGGACCGGGGTGCCGTTGTGCTGGGCCACGATGAGCGGGCGGTAATCCTTCGCGTCGGAAAGCTGGTCGTTGCTGGCGATGACGTAGCTCTCCCGGTCGTTGCTGATCTGGCCCTTGGGCGAGTCGAGGTTGACCTTGGAAACGACGCTGCGGATGTCCTCCATGCTCATGCCCATGGACGAGAGCACGGCAGGGTTGACCTGGATGCGCACGGCGGACTTCGCGCCACCCATGATGCTGACCTGGCTGACGCCCTCCACCTGGCTGATGCGCTGGCCGAGCACCTGATCGGCGAGGTTATACACCTGCGAGAGCGGCACGGTTTCGCTCGTCAGGGCGAGGATGATCACGGGCGAATCCGCCGGGTTGACCTTGCGGTAGGTCGGCGGGTTGGGCAGGTTGAGCGGCAGTTCGCCCCCGGCGGCGTTGATGGCGGCCTGCACGTCGCGCGCCGCGCCGTTGATGGAACGGTCGAGGTCGAACTGGATCGTGATCTGCGCGCCGCCGATGTTGCTGCTCGACGTGATTTCCGCGGCCCCGGCGATCTGCGCGAAACGGCGTTCCAGCGGCGCGGCGAGCGAGGTGGCCGCCGTCTCGGGATCGACGCCGGGCAGCGACGCGGACACCTGGATCGTCGGGAAGTCGATCTGCGGCAGCGGCGCGATGGGCAGGAACTGGTAGGCGACCAGACCCAGCAGCAGCAGGCCGACCGCCAGCAGCGACGTGCCGACCGGACGACGGATGAATGGTTCCGAGATGCTCATGTCCGGGGGTCAGTGGGCCATTCCCGCCGGTTCCGGCAACGCGTGACCGGCGGGCGGCAAACCGGCAGGCATTTGCGGCGGCGCGGCCCGCCGGGCGCGGAACCATCCGGCCATCCGCTCCATGTAGAGGTAGATGACCGGCGTCGTGTAGAGGGTCAGCACCTGGGAGAGCAGCAACCCGCCGACGATGGCAACGCCGAGCGGCCGGCGCAGTTCCGAGCCGGTGCCGTTTTCCAGCGCGAGCGGCAGCGCGCCGAGCAACGCCGCCGCCGTGGTCATCATGATGGGCCGGAACCGCAGCAGGCACGCCTGATAGATCGAATCTTCCGGGGACAGCCCCTGGTCGCGCTCGGCCTCCAGGGCGAAGTCGATCATCATGATGGCGTTCTTTTTGACGATGCCGATGAGCAGGATGATGCCGATGAGCGCCACGAGGGATAGATCCATCCCGCAAATCAAGAGCGCCAGCAGCGCGCCGACGCCCGCCGAGGGCAACGTCGAAAGGATCGTGATCGGGTGAATGTAACTCTCGTAGAGCACGCCCAGCACGATGTAGATGACCACGAGGGCCGCGAGGATCAGGTAGGGCTCGCTGGCCAGCGAGGAGCGGAATTCCGCCGCGCTGCCCGTAAAACTCGTGACGACCGTGTCCGGCAACGCGATTTGCTCCTGCGCCTGCTGGATGGCCGGGATAGCTTGCCCGAGGAAACTGCCGGGCTTGAGGTTGAAGGAGATCGTCACGGACGGAAACTGTCCCTGGTGCGGGACGGATAGCGCGACCATGGACTGCTCGACGCGGGCGATGGCGCTCAGCGGCACGAGTTGGCCGGTGGTGGACTTGACGTAAATTTTCTCCAGCGCGTCGGGCGTGGTGCGGAAGCTGGATTCCGCTTCGAGGATCACGCGGTACTGGTTGAGCTGCGTGTAAATGACCGACACCTGCCGCTGGCCGAACGCGTCGTAGAGCGTGTCGTCCACGGCCTGCGTCAGCACGCTGTAGCGCGACGCCTGGTCGCGGTCCACCACGACATTAAGCTGCATCCCGCCCGCCTGCTGGTCGCTGGCCACGTCGGTCAGTTCCGGCAACGTCCGCATCCTGGCGAGGAGCTTGCCGGCCCACTGGCCCAGTTCGGCGGGGTCGGCGGCCTGGAGGACGTACTGGTACTGGGTGCGGCTGACGCGGCTGTCGAGTTGGAGGTCCTGCACCGCCTGGGTGTAGAGTGAAATGCCTTCCAGGCTGGCGGTCTTCTCGCGCAGACGCTCAATGATCTGTTCGGCGTTGGACCGGCGTTCGGAACGCGGTTTGAGCACGATGGTCAAACGGCCCGTGTTGATCGTCGGATTGACCGAACCCGCCCCGACGAACGATGCCACGCTCTGCACGTCGGGGTCGCGCCGGACCACTTCGGACACCGTCCGCTGCCGGGCGAGCATCGCCTGGAACGAGATGTTCTGCGCCGCGTCGGTCACCCCGATGATGACGCCAGTATCCTGTTGCGGCAGCAATCCCTTGGGGATCAGAATGTAAAGCCAGACCGTGGCAACCAGGGTGCCGAGGGCGACGAGCAACGTGGTGAACTGGTGTTTGAGCACCCACTTCAGGCCGCGCTCGTAGAAAGCGAGCATCCCGTCGAAGAACTTCTCCGTGGTCCGGTAGAACCAGTTGTGACGTGGTTTATCCTTGCCGGTGGCGTCTTCCTTTTCCTCGGGTTTGAGGAGGTAGGCGCACATCATCGGCGTCAGGGTCAACGAGATCACCGCCGAAACGACCACCGCCGCGCTGAGCGTGATGGCAAATTCCCGGAACAACCGGCCCACGATCCCGGTCATGAACAACAGCGGGATGAACACCGCGATGAGCGAAACGCTCAGCGAAATCACGGTGAACCCGATCTGGCGCGCGCCCTTGAGCGCGGCGTCGAGCGGCTGGTCACCCGCTTCGATGTAGCGGACGATGTTTTCGATCATCACGATGGCGTCGTCCACGACGAAGCCGGTCGAGATCGTCAGCGCCATCAGCGACAGGTTGTCCAGGCTGAAACCGCACAGCTTCATCAGGCCGAACGTGCCGATGATCGAAAGCGGCAGCGCGACGCTCGGGATCACGGTCGCCCAGAGTTTGCGCAGGAAAACGAAGATCACCATGACCACCAGCACGACCGTCAGCAACAGCGTGAACTGCACGTCCTCGACGGACGCACGGATCGTCTCGGTGCGGTCCGTGAGCACGGCGACTTTGACCGAAGGCGGGATGGTCGCGGTCAACTGCGGCAGCAGCGCCTTGATCCGGTTGACCGTCTGGATGATGTTCGCGCCGGGCTGGCGTTGGATGTCCAGCAGCACGGCGGGTTTGTAAGCGTTGCGGCCGTCGGCCACCCAGGCGGCGAGTTGGTCGTTCTCGACGCTATCGACCACGTTGCCCACGTCGCTCAGGCGCACCGGCGCGCCGTTGCGGTAAGCGACGATGATCGGCTTGTACGCCTCGGCGCTGAAAATCTGGTCGTTCGAGCCGATGGTCATCGACTGCTGCTTGCCGTTGAAACTGCCCTTGGGCGCGTTGACGTTGGCCTGGCCCAGGGTGGTGCGCACGTCCTCCAGGCTCAGGCCGAGCGAGGAGATTGCCGCCGGGTTGATCCGCACGCGCACCGCCGGTTTCTGGTTGCCCTGGATCGAGACCAGGCCGACGCCGCTGACCTGGCTCAGCTTCTGGGCCAGCACGGTGTCCGCGAAATCGTTGACCTTGTCCAGCGGCAGGCTGTCGGAGGTGATCGCCAGCGA
>CAXUGY010000068.1:0-14971 GCA_964250695.1 uncultured Chthoniobacterales bacterium
CTGACAGTTGACCGCCGCAGCGGCGACGGTCCGCGCCTGGGAAGAGCCAGCGACCGTGCAGGCCAGCGCGGCTGGTCGTGCGTTAGCGACCTGCGCGAAGATGACGCCGCCAAGCAGGCCAACGACGAGCACGAGCTTTGCCACCATCGGCAATGTTCGCAGGGTCGTGGTCATGGGTCGTCATCATAGCATCATTGTAAAACCTGTCACGGCGAACTTTTTGCATGAACCGGCACACTGGCGCACGGTGTGTGAGGTCGAGGCTCAACGCTTCGCCACGGGAAGGAAGTCCGTCTCTGGCAGGGCGAGGCCATTTGCGCTGTTCGCCGCCACCCTGGCTTTCGGCGGCACGCTGCCCACGTCCCCCGGGGACAGGCCACCTGCACCTGGACTGGCACCGGCAACGGGCTCTGGAACCAGTCTGCCAACCGGACGGCGGGCGTGCCCCGGTCCGGCTCGGATACCGTCCTGAACTTCAACACTGGCCGCGGCCTCACCAGCAACGGCCATCTCGGCACGTTCATGCTCAACTCCCTGACGTGCGGCACCAGCGCGGGTGCGTTCGTGCTCGGCGGACCAGGCACCGGCTACACCGTGGGGACCACGGGCAAGGTCGAGGTCAGGATTTACGGCCGGTAGCCGTGGGCGGCCTGAAAACTCCGGTCCGACGGGCCGCTTTTTTTCTCTGTAATCCGCGGAAATCTGCGTAGGCTGCGGACCCGCTTTCATTTTCCCCGCGCCCGTCGTAATTTTTCGTCCCACCATGACCTCCGCCGAGATCCGCCAGTCTTTCCTCGATTTCTTCCGCGAGAAGGAGCACACGGTCGTGCCCTCCTCCAGCCTGCTGCCCTCGTCGCCCAACCTGCTCTTCACCAACGCCGGGATGAACCAGTTCGTCCCCTATTTCCTCGGCAACGAACAGGCCCCCTACCAGCCGCCGCGCGCCGCCGACACGCAGAAGTGCATCCGCGCGGGCGGCAAACACAACGACCTCGACGACGTGGGCCTCGACACGTATCACCACACGTTTTTCGAGATGCTGGGCAACTGGTCGTTCGGCGATTACTTCAAGCCCGAAGCCATCGCCTGGGCGTGGGAACTCCTGGTCGAACGCTGGGGGTTCCCGCCGCAACGCCTGTACGCCACGGTGTTCTGCCCGTACCTCGGCGAAGAAGGCTGGGAAACGCGCTGGGCGCTGGACATCGTCGCCGTGATCGACGCCGTGCGCCAAGGGCTCGTGCCCCTGCCCGACGACGCCACCGATCAGACGACCGTCGCCGATCTCGACGCCGCGTATTTCTGGGCGCAACGGTTCATTCCCGCTGGGCTGGACCCGACGGTCCACATCGTCCCCGGCAACAAGAAGGACAACTTCTGGATGATGGGCGACACCGGCCCGTGCGGCCCGTGCTCGGAGGTCCACGTCGATCTGACGCCGGACGGCGACACGCAGGGCCAACTCGTCAACCAGGGCGACCCGCGCTGCATCGAAATCTGGAACCTCGTGTTCATCCAGTTCAACGCCAACCCGGACGGCACCTACACGCCGCTGCCCGCGCGCCACGTCGATACCGGCATGGGTTTCGAGCGCGTCACGAGCATCATCCAAGGCACCAACCATTTCACCGATTTCTCGCGCCAGATTTCCAACTACGAGACGGACGTGTTCCGGCCTATCTTTGATGAAATCGAGCGGTTGAGCGGGCAAAAGTACGGCTCGACCCTGCCGCCCGCCGGGTCCACCGGCGACACCGGGCAGCAGCGCATGGACGTGGCGTTCCGCGTGATCGCCGACCACCTGCGCACGCTGAGCTTCGCCGTCGCGGACGGCATCCTGCCCGCCAACACGGACCGCAACTACGTGTTGCGCCGCATCCTGCGCCGGGCGGTGCGCTACGGGCGGACGTTGGGATTCAACGAGCCGTTTTTTTACCAACTCGTGCCCGGGTTGATCGAGCGCATGGGCGAGGTGTTCCCGGAACTGGTCGAGCAGCAGGCGAAGATCGCGGCGGTGCTCCGGTCGGAGGAAGACAGCTTCAACCGCACGCTGGACCGGGGCATCGCGCTGTTTGAGAAGGAGTCGGCGGCGCTGGCCCCCGGCGAGCCGATCAGCGGGGCGACGGCGTTCCGGTTGTACGACGAACAGGGCTTCCCGCTCGACCTGACCGAGGTCATGGCGCGCGAACGCGGGCTGGCCGTGGACACGGCGGGTTTCGAGGCGGCGATGCAGGAGCAGAAGGACCGTTCGCGCGGCGCGCGGGTGACGGAGGTCATCACCGCGAAAACCGCCACGCCGGAGGAAACCGACCCGTCTGCCGACGCCGTGGAGACGGAGTTCGTGGGCTACGTGCGGGATAGTTGCGTCGGCACGGTTGAGGAAATCCGCGAGGACGGCGGCCACGTTTACGCCGTGGTCAACCGCTCGCCGTTCTACGCGGAGATGGGCGGACAGGTCGGCGACAGCGGCTACCTGCTGGTCAACGACTCGATCCCGGTGCCCATCGCCAACACCGTCCAGCGCGGGCCGAGCTACTTTTTGCGGCTGGCGAGCGCCGAGGACCGCGCGACGGTGCCCCGGGGGCGGCTCCTCACGCTGGAGATCGACGCCCCGCGCCGCCGCAGCATCGAGACGCACCACACCGCGACCCACCTGCTCCACTGGGCGCTGCACGAGATCGTCGGACCCGACGCCACCCAGAAGGGCAGCTTCGTCGGGCCGGACCGGCTGCGGTTCGACTTCAACGGCGCGGCGCTGACCCCGGGACAGGTGTCGGACGTGGAGGCGTTGGTCAACCAGCGGTCGCTGGCCAACGATCCGGTGGCATGGCGCGAGGTGCCGTTCGCCGAGGTGCGCGGGCGGGCGGACGTCATGCAATTTTTCAGCGAC
Organism: uncultured Chthoniobacterales bacterium; assembly: GCA_964250695.1. Taxonomy (GTDB): domain Bacteria; phylum Verrucomicrobiota; class Verrucomicrobiia; order Chthoniobacterales; family SZAS-18; genus CAHJWO01. Next base: position 2,888 of record CAXUGY010000068.1, read on the forward strand.
AAGTACGGCGCGGAGGTGCGCGTCGTGCAGATCGGCGGCAACCCCGGCAATCTGAACGGCTATTCGATGGAATTGTGCGCGGGCACGCACGTCCGGGCGACCGGGCAGTTGGGCGCGTTCAAGATCGTGAGCGAGGGGGCGATTGCCGCCGGGGTGCGCCGGATCGAAGCCGTGGCCGGGTCGGCCGCGTTGCGTTACTTCCAGGAACAGGGCGTGGCGAAGGATCGGCGCATCGAGGAACTCGAAGCGAAGCTGGCCGAGTTGAACAAGGCGCAGGAAAAAGAGAAGGCCCACACGGTTAAGCGCGACGCCGACGCGTTCGTGGACGCCGCGCTGCCCAAGGTGGACGCCGCCGCCACGGTGCCGCGCCTCGTCGAGCGCGTGCCGGTGGGTGCGGCAGGCGCGGAAATGCTGGCGGCGATTGCCGAGACGCTCAAGGCGCGCAAGTTCAAGGGTGTGGCGGTGCTGGCGGGCACGTCGGACCAGGACAAAGTGGTGCCGCTGCTGGTGAGCGTGTCGCCGGAGTTCACGAGCAAATTCAACGCGGGCAAGTTGTTGCAGCAATTGGCCCCGGTGGTCGGCGGCAAGGGCGGCGGCAAGGGCGACCTGGCGCGCGGCGCGGGCAAGGAGCCGGGGAAGGTCAACGACCTGCTCAAAAAAGCGGCGGGGTTATTGGGGTAATCCGGCTGCAAACGTCGCGCCAACGAGCGGTTTGTGGGGCGCTCGCAGAAAGGCTATCAGGCGAAAAGAGATTCTTTTGCGAACGTTTTCGTCCCTTGTTCCCAAGTTGTACTAGGGAACGCGATTGCGTGCGAAGTTGAACTTCGCTTGGACTTGGGTTGGGCGGTCCAACGGCCCGGGCAATTGCGTTCCCAAGTGCAACTTGGGAACGAGGGAAACACCCCACTCAGAATGACAGAGTTTACGGGCCACGCGGCTGATCCAACAGAGGCGCGCTCCAGGTCCGTCAGGCCCAAAACACTCGCCTTTCTCGATGGATCAGCGATCATGCCGACGTGCCTAAGGTTTTTGAGAAGGACGGGTGTCGTTTCTTCTTTTACTGCAACGAGCATCGCCTCATCCACGTTCACGTCCGCTACGGTGCCGGTGAAGCGGTGTTCAACGTCGATCCGGCGATTGAACTTCGAGAATCCGTCGGCCTGAAGGTCCGCGAATTGTCCCACGCCGAAGAGCTTGCGCGTGCTCACCAGGGGCTTATCATCCAGAAGTGGCATGAACACCTTGACTGATACCGCCCGAACTGCACGCTTCCATGAGGGGTTCATCATCGTCTCGATGGAAAGCGGCGTGGAACTACGCTTTCCCGTCGCGGAAAATCCGCGGCTTGCAGACGGCACGCCGATCCAGCTCAACCACATTGAGCTCTCGCCTTTTGGCTTGCACTGGCCCGACCTGGACGAAGACCTTTCGTTTCGAGGCATGGCCGAAGGAAACCACGGGCAACGCCTCCCACGGATCGGCAGCTAACCGCGTGGCCGCGCCTACCCTTTTTAGGGCTGGTATCTTTCCGTGTGATGGCCGGGTCCGAGGAAAACGGAGCCGACGCCGGGATGGCCCGGGCACTTATTCCGGCCAGCGGTTCACGTCCTTATAATAGATGTAGCTCGCCGGGGTCTTGCCCGTCGCCACGAACCACTGCGGACAATACGGGGCCATCCAGATGGCGTCGCCCGCCTTGACCGGATACCAGCGGTCTTCCAGCCGGTAAATTCCCTCGCCCGCGAGCATCAGCAGGCCGTGTTCCATGACGTGCGTTTCCACGAACGGCAGCGTCGCGCCGGGGGCGTACTTGAAGATGTTCACCGCCAGGTCGAACCCTGGAGCGTCCGGCAGGAGCACTTGCAACATCGCCGCCGGGTCGCCCAGGAACGGCGTGCCGGGTACGTCCTGCTCGTGCCCGAGCACCGGAGTCGGATCGGTCCCCGGCAACGGCTCGTAGGTCTTCTCGAAAATGAGCAGGCTGGCCCCTGCCGCCGCGCCCCGGAACCGGTAGTCCGTCCCGGGCGGCACGTAAACGTAGCCGCCGCTGGTCAGCTCGACGCGCTGCTCGTCCACGACGGCTTCCACCGTGCCGTCGAGCACGTAGACGAACCATTCGCAACCGCGCGTCCCGCCGAAGCCGCCGCCGCCGAAGCCCAGCTCGATCCGGTACTGGCGGAACCCCGCGCCCAGGGCCTCCGAGATGACGACGTAACAGGTGGCGCCCGTCCAGTTAGGCAGCGCCGAGGGCACGCACCCGTCCGGTGCGAGCAGGGCGTGCCGCGCCTGGACCGACGTGCGCGTCGTGCCGTAAGGGTCCCTGCGCCGGGTCTCCCCTCCTGTGATGATATCCCTTGGCGGCACGATCATTTTTCAACTCCCGGCAGTTTCCTCCGACGCATTTTCCGCCGGACGGAGCAAGCGTCCGCCGGGCCGGGCGACGATGCGTCCGTCCTTGTAGATCGTTTCGCCGCGCCGGATCGTGCGCAACACCCGCCCGCGCAGGTGCCGTCCGATGTAGGGCGAGTGCGCCGCGTAACGGTACAGCAGCGACTCCTCCTTGACCTCGTCGGTCGCGTCGAGGTTGACGATGACCAGGTCGGCATCCGATCCCTGACGAATCTCTCCCTTCGCCGGGTGCAGACGAAAGCGGCGCGCGGCGTTGGTGGCGAGCAATTCGGACAGGCGTTCGAGCGGCAACGGGTGGTTGGGGTCCTCGGCGGCAGTCAGCATCAGCGGCAGGGTCGATTGACACCCGGCGATGCCGCCCCACGAGGCGAACAGGTCTTTGCGGTATTTCACCTCCGGCGGCGCGGGCGAATGGTCGGACACGATCATGTCCACGCCCCCGGCGGCCACCGCTTCCCAGAGGGCGGTCTGTTCGGCGCGGGTGCGCAACGGCGGGGCGCACTTGGCCAGCGGGCCGAGGCGTTCGACGTCGGCGTCGGTGAGGATCAGGTAATGCGGGCAGGTTTCGCAGGAAATGTTGAGGCCCTGGGCCTTGGCTCCGGCGACGAGTTCGATCCCGCGCGCCGTGCTGACGTGGGCGATGTGCAGCGAACACTCGGTTTCCCAGGCGAAAAAAATCGCGCGCTGGATCGCTTCGAGTTCCGCGATGGCCGGGCGGGACGCGAGGTAATCCGCCGGGGCGAGCCGTCCGTCGGCCACCGCCCGGCGGGCGAGCCGCGCGGTGATGCCCTCGTTCTCGGCGTGGACGGCGATGATCTGCTCCAGGTCGAACGCGCGGCGCATCCCTTCGAGCAGCGTGCCGTCGTCGGCCAGGGGAAAATCCTCCACGCCGCTGTTGCACATGAACGCCTTGAACCCGATGACCCCGCAATCCGTGAGGTCTTGCATGTGGGTCAGGCTTTCGTCGCACAGCCCGCCCCACAGGCCGAAATCGAGCAGTGAGCTGGATTTGGCGAAGTTCCATTTGGCCAGGAAGCCGCCCCGGTCGAGCACGGGCGGCTGGGCGTTGAGCGGCATGTCGAAAAACGACGTGACCCCGCCGGCGGCCAGCGCGCGGCTGCCGTGGTCGAAACCCTCCCAGTCCGTGCGGCCCGGCTCGTTGAAATGGACGTGCGGATCGACCCCGCCCGGGAAAAGGTGGAAGTCGCTGGCGTCGAGATCGGAATCCGTGGAGCCGAACACGGCGTTACCCAGGGCGGTGACGATGCCGTCCTTGATGCCGAGGTCCAGCTTGGCGACGCCCTCGGGACGGACCACGCTGCCGCCACGGATGATCAAATCGAAGTCGCTCATGAAAAAACGGGAGAGGAGGGGCGGGGAAAGTTGGCGCGTTCTCTAAATGGCCGGGGGTGGGAAGCGCGGGGATTCTGCTAGAAAACCGAGGAAATTGTCCATCACTTTTAGTGCGGCGGCAACATCTTCCGGCGCAACGTTTTCGAGGGGGTGATGGCTCAGGCCGTCCTTGCACCGCACGAACAACATGGCCGTGGGCATGGCCGGGGCGAGCGCGACGGCGTCGTGGCCCGCGCCGCTGGGCAGTGCGAGCACGGGGAAACCGGCGGCGCGCACGGCATCGGCCAGGAGGGCGCGCAGGCCGGGGTCGAGCGGCGTGGCGGCGTGTTCCTGGACCGGCTGCCAATCGAGCGTGAGGCCGCGCCGGGCGGCGACCTCTCCGGCCAGGTGGCGCAAATCGCCGCAAGCTTTGAGCCGGTGGGCGTCGTCCGGGCTGCGGACATCCAGCGAGCCGGTGGCGGAGCCGGGAATGACATTGCCCGCGCCGGGGCGAACGTCGAGTTGACCGACGGTGGCGACCAGACCGTCCTCGAACGCCAGGGCGTAGCTTTCCACGAGGGTTATAAATTGCGCGGCTCCGGTGAGCGCATCGCGGCGCAAGGGCATGGGTGTAGTGCCCGCGTGCCCGGCCCGGCCCTCGAAGCGGAACGCAAAACGACTCTGTCCAGCAATGGCGCTGACGATCCCGACCGGCAGATTTTGTGATTCCAGCACCGGACCCTGCTCGATGTGAACCTCCACGTACCCGAGCAGGCCGTCCTCGGCGGCGGGGTCGAGCCGGTCGGCGGCCAGGGAGTCCGGGTCGCCGCCGAAATCGCGGATGGCTTGGGCGAGCGGGATGCCGTGGGCATCGGTCAGGGCAAGGCGGGCGGCATCGAAGGGGTGACCGGCCAGCACGTCGCTGCCCAGGTAGCTCGTGCCGAAGCGCACGCCTTCCTCGTCGCTGAAACCCACCACGCCCAGGCGAAACGGCAGCGCGCCGTAGCGTCCGGCGGCGGCTTGCTCGGCGAGGTCCAGGGCGGCGAGCACCCCGAGCGGACCATCGAAGCGGCCTGCCTCGCGGACGCTGTCCAGGTGGGAGCCCAGCAGCAGCAGCGGGCGTCCGTCACGCGGCGGGAAGGCGCGCAGGTTGCCGATGGCGTCGGTGTGGGCGTGCAGCCCGGCCCCTTCGAGCCAAGAGCCGACGAGGGCGTTGGCGCGGCGCAGGGCGTCGGAGCCGAAGGTGCGCGTGAGCAGGCCGTCGGTGGTCTCGCTGATGGCGGCGAGTTCGTCGATACGCCGCAGGAGGAGCGCGGCGCGGTCGGTTTCGGCGGTCATGCCACCGTTTCAAACGGTTTCCGCCGACTTCGGATCAGCCGTGCCGATGAGTTGGCTGATCCTCCGGTGGTCGAACAAACTTGGCGTGCCGTCGGGTGCAATGTAAACCGCCGTGCCACCGTTGACCGCCAGCGCCTCGGGATGCTCGACCCGAAAGCGCGTGCCGCTCAGCAATTCCACGGTGAAAGGCTGGAACGGGACGCGGCGGCAAAAGGCGCGCAAGCTGCGGTCAAAGCTTTCGGATTCCATCGTTTCAGCTTGCCGCAAATCCGCCCGGCTGTCCAGCACGCCGGTCAGCTTCCCCGGTACGTCTGGTAAGCCCAGGGGGTCGTCAGCAGCGGGACGTGGTAGTGCGCCGCGGCATCCGTGACGGCGAAGCGGATCGGCACGCGGTCCAGGAAACGGTCCGCCACCGCCAGCCCGAAGAAATCGCCCACGCGGAAGACCAGTTCGTAGATGCCGGGCGTGAACTCGTCGCCGGTCAGCAGCGGGGCGTCGGTGCGGCCGTCGGCGTTGGTGCGGACGGTCTTGAGGCGGTGTTTTTCCCGGGAGCCTTCCGCGCCGGGCCGCACGACCCAGAGCTCGATCTCCAGGCCCGCCGCCGGACGGCCCCGGGTCAGGTCCAGCGCATGGGTCGTGAGTTTGCCGGTGGACATCGCCGCCGAGCATCCGTCGATTGTCCGGTTTTGACAAGCCCCGAGGCTTCCGGGTTATCTCGCTCGAGGGCGTGCGCGTGAAGCTGCTGCCGGGTGACGGGTGGGCGGTCAGCGGGGCGGCGAAGGCGAGCGTCAAAATCGTGCAGTGATCCGGGAGGACGGCGTTCCATCCGCCACCAGGTCCGCCAGCCGGAACGCGGCGATCTTTTCGATCTCGGCCAGGGCGGCGGCGCGCTCTTGCTCCGGCGTGTGGAGCAACCGCGTCTCGAACCCGGCGACGATGGCCTGTTTGCGGTTGGCGCGCACGCAGATGATGAACGGGAAGCCGAACCGGGCGCGGTACCCGGCGTTGTGTTGGTTGAACCAGGCGGCCTCTTCGGGCGTGAGTCGATCCAGCCCCGCGCCCGCTTGCTCGGACGCCGAAGCCGCGCCGAGACGGCCTTCGCGGGCGGCGCGTCCGACGAGGTCGGGGTGCGCGCGGATGAGGGCGAGTTGGCGTTCGGGCGGGGTGGCTTGCACGGCGGCGCACATCGCGGCGTGGAGGTCGGCGCGGGCGCGGAACGGGCGATGGTCCCAGACGGCGTCCGCGACCCACGGCGAATGCTCGAACACCGCGCCGAACCGCTCGACAAAGGCCGCGCGGTCCAGGGCGTTGATTTCTTCCAGGCTTGCCTTCATCCTGATAGGATAGCAGAACGAACCCGTTTCGACACCTCCCCTCGTTCCCAAGCTCCTGCTTGGGAGCGAGGGAAAACCGCACCCATCTATGCCCAAGGATTTTCGCTACGCTCTTTACCTGCTGCTAGTTTGTGCGTGCTCCGCATCGGCACAAAGCCCTTCGCCAGCGTTTGTACCCGCGTGGCCAACGCCCAACTCACCCGTCTTTGGTGTGGCAACCAAGGACACTATCTGCGTTTACGTGCTCGGACAGGTGCAGAAACCCGGCGCCTACTATCTACCTCGCGGCTCCGCCGTTCACCAAGCGGTCGAAGCCGCACAAGGCTTGACCCGGTTAGCATGGTGGCAATCGTATTCGGGAATCCTGCGGCCTTCACACACGGATTCTCTGCCGCAAATCGTTCGTTTCACGAGAGACCGGACCAAGGAAGAACAGATGACTTTGGAGGACGGGGATCAAATCTATTTCGGGCACGAATCCTATTGAAGCCGGTTTCGACGACGTTTGTGAAGCCATCAGGTTTGGTCGGGCGCTGAACCGCCTTCCCAATCCCGCAAATCCCGTCTAAACTGCGGCCATGCCTTTTCCGCCGATCATGCTGCTGGCCGTGGACCCGCTGCTCTTTGCGTTCCGCGAGTCCACGCTGCCCGGCAAACTGATCCTGGGGTGCCTGTTCATCGGCTCGATTTTCAGTTGGTCGGTGATGGTGACGAAAATTCGCGTCATTCAATTCGCCCGGCGGCGCACCGGGGAATTCCTCGAACAATTCCGCGCTGACCGCCTGCCGCTGCGCATGTACGAGGGCGGCGTCACCTACGACGGCGCGCCGCTCTACGAGGTGTACCACGCCGGTTGCCAGGAAATGACCTATCATCTGCTCGGTTCGACCGAGGTGGACGACACGTTCCACGACCGGCTCGAAATCGCCGACAAAGTGACCCCCGCCCAACTGCGCGCGGTCACGGCCATCATGGAACGCGCGGTCGGCGAGGAAGCCCTGCGGCTCGAATCGCAGTTGATCCTGCTCTCGACGGCGGTCAGCGGGGCACCCTTCCTCGGGTTGCTCGGGACGGTCTGGGGCGTGATGGACACGTTTACCGGCGTGGCCATGGCGGGCAAACCCAACCTCGCGGCGATGGCCCCGGGCGTGTCCGGCGCGCTGATCACCACGGTCGTCGCGCTGCTGGTGGCGATCCCGGCGATGTTCGGGTACAATTTTATCCTGACCAGCATGCGCTCGCTGATCTTGCAGATGGAGAACTTCGCGGCGGAACTGGAGAGCGAGTTCGAGCACAAGTACGTCAGCCACGGCGCGAACTGGTCCGCGCGGCTGGCCATGAAGTGATGCGCCCGGAACACAGAATTTGTCCGCAGATGACGCAGATTTCCGCAGATGGCAGAGAGAAAGGAATTTGCTTTCCGCTCTCTTCCCAATCTGCGGAAATCTGCGTCATCTGCGGACAAATTCCTCCTTCTCATGCGTAAGTTTTCCCAGCGCGAGGGTTTGCAGACCCTTTCCGAGATCAACGTCACGCCGATGCTCGACCTGTGCTTCGTGCTGCTGGTCATTTTCATGATCACGACGCCGCTGCTCGAAAACAATAATGATCTCGCCCTGCCCAGCGGCGCGGCGAGCGACCATCCCGTCGAGGCCGACAAGGTGCGCACCCTGACCATCGACCGCAACGAGGTCATCGCGCTCGACGGCGAGACCGTGCCGATGGCGCGGCTGCTGCCCCGGCTGGAAACGTTGCGGAACGAAAAGGGCGCGGACGTGGCGGTGGTCATCCGGCCCGACAAAAACCTGACCGTGCAGAAGCTCGTCGGCGTGATGGACGCTTTGCGCACGGCGCGGATTACGAAGGTGGGCGTCATCACCGAAGCCGCCGGAGGTGGCGCGGCTCCCTGACCCGGGCATGGACGCGGACCCACGATTCCGGCGCAACGTCGTGCTCATCGCGCTGGGCCATGGGCTCGTGATCGGCGGGCTGGTGTGGTACGCGTTGCGCTCGGACCAGACGCCCAGGCCGGTGGAAAAGGTCGAGTGGATGGACCCCGGGACGTTTTCCTCCGGCCCGGCGGGCGCGCCGCCGAAACTTGCCGCCGACGCCACGCCGCCGATCACCGCGCACAAAACGGCTTCCGACGAGGAGTCCACGCCCGCGCCAACGCTCCCGCCCGTTGCCGCCGACGATCCGTTCGCCACCACCCACCGCTCGACGCCGACGCCCACCCCGACCCCCAAGCCCACCCCGACCCCGACCCCCAAGCCCACCCCGACCCCCAAGCCCACCCCGACCCCCCCCAAAAAAACCACGCCGACTCCCACCCCTTCTCCGAAGCCGACGCCGAAACCCACTCCCAAGCCGACCCCGACGCCCAAGCCGAAAGCGACCCCGACCCCAACGCCCAAGCCCAAGAAAAAAAAGGAGCCGCCCAGCCCCACACCAGAGAAGGCAAAGAAGAAAGCGGACGCGGATGATGAGGACAGCGACAACGACCAACCCACGCCGAAACCCAAGGCGTCGCCCGTGGCCAAAGCCGGTTCGACACCCGGCGCGTCCGCCAGGAAAAAATCCGCAAGCGCCAGACCCGCGCACGTCGATACCCCGGCAGAAGCCAACGCCAAGGCCGCCGCGCTGGCCGCCGGGATCAACGCGGGCGGTGGCGGCGACGATGGCGATGGGTCGTCCGGGGAAGGCGGTTTCCACGGGCACGGCGCGGGCAAGGGCAGCGGGTCCGGCGACGGCGACGGCAAGGGCGGCAGCGGCGGCACTTCGGCCAGCGAAGTCGGCTGGTACAGCGACATGATCCAGACCCGTTTCAAAAGCGAATGGGACCGTCCCGACCTCAAGGGCGGCGAGGCCGCGACGGTGCGGATTCGCGTCGAGAAGGACGGCCGCGTCTCGAAGTTCTCGCTGTTGCACCCGTCGGGCAACGCGGCCATCGACGACTCGGCGCTGGCGGCTGCCGGGCGGGTCAAGCAAATAGAGGCCCCGCCCGCGAGCCTGACCAGAGCGAAGGGATATTACGAGGTGGGCGTGCGGTTCGAGCTGACCGAATGATGGCCGCCGCCATTCCACGCACCGGTCCATCGCCGTGCGAGCTTCTGTCATCCTGGGCGAAGGGTGACAGAATTTTTTTGAAGGACGTTTGTTCATTCCCGTCGCATGATTAACGTGAAACCCATGTTCCGCCGTTCGATCCTTCCGCTGACACTGCTGCTGGCTCTCTGCCCGGGAACTCCTGCCCGCGCCGCCGAAGACGAGGTGCCTGTCATCACCGTGCGCAAGAACGCCGGGCAGATCGACCTCGTGCTCAATCCGCTGTCCGGCCCCGAGGGGGCGGCGGCCACCAAGACGCTCACCGACGATCTCAACCGGGCCGGGGCGTTCGCGCTGAGCGTCGGGGGCGGGACCGCGACCTACACGGCGCGCGGGCAGGCCGGGGGCGGCGGCGGTTTGCAGGGCACGCTCGTGGACCGGAGCGGAGGCAGCCTGCTCGACAAAACGTATTCCGGCCCGACGCGGGCGGCGGCACACCAGTTCGCCGATGACATCGTGCTCGCGCTCACCAGACAGCGCGGCATCGCCGGGGGCAGGATCGCCTTCATCGGCACGCGCACCGGTCACAAGGAAGTTTACGTTTGCGACACCGACGGCGCGAACCTGAGCCAGTTGACCAACGACGCCAACCTCAGCGTCGGCCCGGCCCTCAGCCCCGATGGACGCCGCCTCGCCTACACCGGCTACAAGAGCGGCTACCCCGATGTGTACGTCATCAACATCGCCACCGGTAACCGGGACCGCGTCGTCAAGTTCCCCGGCACGAACACCGGCGCGTCGTTCTCGCCGGACGGCGGCCGGTTGGCGCTGAGTTGCAGCAAGGATGGCAACCCGGAACTGTACACGGTGAGTCTGGGCGGCGGCGGCGGCGCGCAACGCCTCACACACACGCCCGGCGTCGAAAGCTCGCCCACGTGGTCGCCCGACGGCGGCGAGATCATCTACGTTTCCGACGCGGGCGGGCAGCCGCAGCTCTACCGGATCGGCGCGGACGGCGGCAGCGGGCGGCGCCTGGCGACGGGGTTCGGGTACTGCACGGAGCCGAACTGGTCGCCGGACGGCAAGCGCGTGGCGTTCAACGTGCGCGAGGGCGGCGGGTTCGCGGTGGCGGTGCTGGACCTCGACGGGGGCGGTGGCGCGCGGGTGGTGGCGTCCGCCGACGCCGAGCGGCCCGCGTGGGGCGCGGACTCGCGGCACCTGGTTTTCAGCAGCGGCGACGCGCTCTATCTGCTCGACGTGCCCACCGGCAAGCGGACCCGTGTCGCCAGCGGCGTGGGCAAGATTTCCGAACCGACCTGGAGCCGCTGATGGCCTGGATATCCCGACCTTTTACCCCTCGAAAAATCTCCGTATGAAACCCCGACATTTCCTCCTCGCCGCGTTGCTGATGGCCGCGCTCCCCGCCTGCAAAAACCACCAGCACGGCCCCGACGGCGAGGGCGGCGGCGCGTACACCGGCAACGACAGCGACCGCGTCAACGGCACGCCGCTGGCCGGACGCGACGAGGGCACCTCCTTTCTCGACCCGAACGTGTCCAAGAGCCGGTTCCGGCCCGTGCATTTCGCGTTCGATAGCTTCAGTATCGACAGCGGAGACCTGGGCGAGGTGCGGCGGGTGGCCGACTTCATGCAGACGGGCTCGAACAAGGTGATCGTGGCCGGGTTCTGCGACGAGCGCGGCACGGCGGATTACAACCGCGCGTTGGGCGAGAAACGCGCCGGGGCGGTGCGCGAGGCTCTCATCGGCGACGGTGTCGATCCGGGCCGCATCCAGACGGTGAGCTTCGGCGCGGAGATGCCGGTCGATCCGGCCTCGAACGAGAGCGCGTGGGCGAAGAACCGGCGCGCGGAGTTCGGGGTGACGCGGTAATTTCCTCGCGCGCCGCCGCGGCTCGGTTTCTTCCCGCCGATCCATCGCCTTGTCCACCATGAACCCGGAGCCAGCGTCTGCGCCCGACCCGGGTACTCCCCCGTCGTCGCCGGTGCCCGACCTGCCGGTGCCAACGGTTCTGCCCGCTTCGCCGCAGACGGTGCGCTGGATCGAACTGATCCTGCTGCTGGCGGTGGCCCTCGGTTCCGCGCTCCTGCAAAACGTGGAGATCCTCTCGGGCACCACGTACAGTACCCACGGGGCGCCATCGCAAAGGTGGCTTTACAACATCGTCCACGAGGCTGGCGCACTCGGCCTGTGTGCCTACATCCTGCACAAGCAAGGCCGTTCGTTCCGGCAAATCGGGCTGGTGGTGCGCTGGTTCGATCCTTTCTACGGCCTGGCAATCATGATCCTGGGCCTGGTGGCGATGACGGCTACCCAGTGGACTCTTTACTTTGGCGGTCTGCTTTCCCCGGCCGCACGGGAGGCTCATGCGGCGGTGATCGACCAAATGGTTGGCCCGAACGTTGTTTGGGGGTTGGTGGTTTTTACCGTGATCAACGCTTTCTTTGAAGAGTTGATCGTGCGTGCCTATTTGATTACCGATCTGCGTTTCCTGACTGGCAGCACCGCGCTCGCCGTGCTTGGCAGTACGGTCTTTCAAGGATTCTATCATCTCAGGAGTTACGCACCGTGAAGGGGTGTTCTTTGTTGGATGAAGTTTGTCACGGC
>CAXUGY010000069.1:0-14775 GCA_964250695.1 uncultured Chthoniobacterales bacterium
GGTCGTTCTTCAATGCCCGCCAAAGATGATCGACGGGGTTGAGTTTGGGATGCTGGCGTGGCAGCCAGAACAGACGGATGCCGAGCTTTTCGGCCAAGCGCAGGCCGCTTGCCCTAGGGCCTGTTAACACTACTTGCAATTGCCCGGCGTTTCCGCCAATCTTTGGGGATGGAAATCACCCAGCAGCCATACGAACGGATCAAGGATTGCCTGCCGCGTCAGCGCGGCAACGTGCGCATCGCCAACCTGACCTTGCTCAACGCCCTTTTGTACGCGCTGGAACAAGGCTGCAAGTGGCGGGGCCTGCCCGGTCTCTTCGGTCCCTGGCACACGATCTACACGCGCCTGAACCGCTGGAGCAAAAAGGGCGTGATCGAGCGGGTGTTCACGCGCCTGCAAGAAGAGCAGATCCTCGCCATCAAGGTGGAAGTCCTCAGCCTGGACAGCACCAGCATCAAGGTCCATCCCGACGGCACCGGCGCACGAAAAAAAACGGGCCGCAAGCCATTGGCAAGTCGCGCGGCGGCTGGAACACCAAGATTCATCTGGTGGCCGCGTCTGCTCGGTGTGCGCTGACGTTGGCGCTTTCCCCCGGCCAAGCAGGCGATGCTCCCAAAGGACGCGAATTGCTGCGCAACCTGGGCCAAGCCCCCGTGCCGGGCTGTCCCTTGTGCATGGACCGCGCCTACGAGGGCAACGAAACCCGCCGCCTCGCCGTGGCGTTGGGCTACGTGCCCGTGGTGCCGCCCAATCCCAACCGGGTCGAACCGTGGGAGTACGACCGGGTCACTTACCGTCGCCGCAACGAGGTCGAGCGCCTGCACCGCAGACTCAAGGGCTACCGGCGGGTCTGCACGCGCTACGACAAGCTCGACGTGATGTTCCTCGCCTTCGTTCACCTCGCGCTCATCTTCGATGCCCTGCGATAGTGTGAACAGGCCCTACAGTGGCTGCCGTGGCGGTCCAGCGACAACCAGAGCGCGCCGCAGGCTCTCACGCCGTGGCGCGGCCGACGCAAAAAGCCGTGGTAATCCGCCAGACGCTGGCGGCTCCTGACTAGGAGTACGCGCCGGCCCGTGCGCAGGTCGAGCGTGCCGAAGAGCGAGCGACGCGCGTTTTTGCCGCAGATGCGCATCTCGGCTTGCTGGCCGCGCAACACCCACGCCGCACGCAAGGGCGGTAGGTGGCGAAGCGTCGTTTCGTCGAGGACCAGCCGTCGTCCATCGGCGGGCAGATGCTTCGGCACGCACGAGCGCCCCTTTTTCCGGGCGACGTGTGGGGCGGGTTCGGCAAAGGCGAAGCGCGGACGTTTCCAGCGCAGACCCGCTGCGCACAGACGGCTCTTGAGCTTGAGCAATCCAGATTTCACAATTCGGCGGTCCGGAGTATGGACGCTCGTCGATTTGACGACGCCAATCTCCGGCCTTGGCCAAGTCCCAGTGCACGTCGCAGCCAGCAGGGTGAATGTCATCGACCTCTATGTCCGAGAGGGGGCGCTATGCCGGTCCTCTGCCGTTCATCTCAAGCCAAGAGACAGCCGGAACGTTGGCAGCGGCCAGCGAGGGCGTAACCACCGTGCAACCGGGAAACGGGTGGCTTGGTGCAGCGTGCTCGGAACCTACGCGCAATACGCGCTCGTGCCGTTGCCAACGGCAGTAGGTCTCGTCCCCGCGTTTCGGCCTCGACTTTTGCGGTCACGGTTATCCCGATGTGATGGCTTCAATTAACCCTGAACGCCTTCTCCCCTTTGCGTCCGCCCATCGCTCAAGCGATGCCTCTCCTGCGGCCTCCTGAGGAACCGCGAGGAGAGGGGCAAAATGGCACGGGCAAGGACGCTTTTACCTTCCGCCTTCATACCACCTAGTAGGTATGGACGTCGTCGCTGTTCTGCCGTGTTCTGTGGTGCATACGCCACTCCTTACCGCGCTTTTATGAGAACCATCCTGTGTCTGATCCTCTTTTTCGCCACCGTCGGCTTGAGTCATTCCGCTCACGGTCAAGCCACCCTGACGTTTTCCGGCGGACTCGGCACGCCATTGACCCTCACGCTTAGTCAACCCGTCACCTATACCCTTACGTCATCGTCCGATGCCTTTGGACCACTTTTCTTATTTAATGGAGTAGGCAACTTGTTTGCGGGATCATTCCCCGCTGTTACCGGCACCATCACTCATTCCTTGAATGGAGCGAGTGGCACGACGTTTCGGAACTTGAATTCGGGCCAAACAGGAAACTCCCTTGCGACGAATGATGTAACGGCCTCCAACAATACGGCGCTCATCGACTCCTTCTTTGTCGGCCAGGTCTATGTCCTCAGCGCCGGTACTTTGACAACGACCGGGAATTACGCAGGAAACGCACCGGCCGGTGGAGTATTCACGACCTATATGACCGACGTGGCTGGCAACCGGATCTCCTCGAACGGTGTATCCCTAGTGCCCGAACCATCTACGTGGGCGTGGCTGACCTTGGCTATCCTTTCAATGGGAGTCGCGCGCAATTTACCCTGCCACCTGAAACGGGGAGTCCGCTGAGCAGGTTGTCAGCGCGAAGCTACATGGTTGGGACGGGTTTACCTACTAGTGGGTATTGTCGCCGAAGCCGATGGCTCTAGGATCGCGGCCTTGACAAAGATCTTCGCTATCTGGCCCATGAAAAACCACAAGTCACACCCGCTGCTCGGCCGCGTCTTTCGCATCATCGCTTGGTCAACCCTGCTCCCGCTCTCGGCCACGGCGACCACGTACACCTGGACTGGCGGCGGCACCACGGCCGACTGGAGCGAAGCGGGTAACTGGTCCGGTAACTCGCGCCCGCCAAGCAATTCGTTTGACACCGCGCTGGTGTTCACCGGCAGCGGGCACCTGTCGTCCCTGCAGGACCTGTCTCCCTCCTTCCTGCTGAACGCTCTGACCTTCGACGCCAATGCGGGTGCCTTCATCATCAGCGGCATCGACCTGAATTTCGGCAACACCCTTTCCGGCACTGGCCCCGCGCTGACGCGATCTTCCGGTTCGGCGATCGAGATTCGCAACAATCTCACGTTGAGCAATTCACTGACTTTTTCCAATACAACATCCATTTCATCCACAATTGGCCTCGTCACCTTGAGCGGTGTCATCAGCGGCAGCGGAGGACTCATCATCAATGGCAACGGCGGCACCGCCGCGGCGCTGGCGCTGACCAATGCGAACACCTACACCGGCAGCACGACCTGGACCCAGGGCACGGTGCGCATCTCCTCGGACGCTTCCCTGGGCGCCGCGCCCTCGAGCGCCAGCAACAACCTGATCTTCACCAGCGCCGGTTTTTCCTCGCTTCAGTTGGCTGCCAATGCCGGCGCGGTCACGCTCAACGCCAACCGCAACATCCAGCTCGCCGCTGGCGCCGCCCGAGCCACTTTCGACACCAATGGGGCGACGAACGGCCTGACCATTCCCGGGGTCATCAGCGGGTCAGGCGGGATCAACAAATATGGGGATGGAACACTCACCCTTACCGGGACCAATACGTTTACGGGTGGTACACAGATCTCGGGCGGGACGGTCAGCATCAATTCACTGGCGGCATTGGGGGGAACCCCGGTCGGAGCGGTGCACAATAATGTCCAGTTCTTAAGCAACCAGAGTGCAACTCAGGAGACGCTGCAGTTGGCAGCCGGCGCGGGCTCGATCACGATCGGAGTCAATCGCAATATCTCGATCGACTCCGGCGTGACCGGCTTCTTTGACACCAACGGTGGCTCCAACAGTTTGACGATTGCCGGGATCGTCAACGGGGCAGGCTCGCTCGGCAAGGCCGGCCTGGGCGCCCTGTATCTGACCGGCACGAACACCTACGCTGGCGGAACGAACATCAGCGGTGGCGTCTTGAATATCAACAGCGACGCGGCCCTCGGGGCGGCCTCGGCGACGAACCGACTGATGTTCACCGGCGCGGGCAGCACCCTGCAACTTGGCACCAGTGCGCTGACGCTCGATGCTAGCCGCTTCGTTGATACTCTCACCGGTGCCACAGCAACCTTTGACACGAACGGCGCGAACAATGCGCTGACCATCGGAGGGAACATCTCGGGCGGAGGAAGCGTGGTCCTGACCGGAGGGGGCACCCTTGCGTTGCCCGGGCTCAACTCCTATACCGGATCGACCTCGGTGAAGAGTGGGACTCTGTTGCTCAGAACGGCGTCTCTGGGGGCATGGCCTATCCTCTACGGAGATCTGGTGCTTGGAAACAGCGTGAATCCGGGCGCGGCAGGCGGGGCGGTGGCGCGGGTCGGCCACTCCAACGTCAATGTGACCAACAGCAATCTCATCGTCTATTCCGATGGGCTTTTCGATGGGAACAACTTCGCCTCGCGCTTCAATGCGGTGACCATGAGCGGCGGTGAGGTCCGGCTGGGCAACGGCGGACTTGTGGTGCAGGCTGACGTCACGATCAACGGCGCCGCTACCGCCGCGCTCATCTCGTCGACGACCTTCGACTCCAATCTCAGCCTCAATAACACGAGCCACCTCTTCACGGTGGGCCGCGGCTCTTCCATCTACGATCTGGACGTGCAAGCCGGGATGACGTCTGGCTCGCTGACCAAAACCGGGGCGGGTGTGATGCGCCTGGCGGGGACGAACAACCCGAATCTCGCCGTCACGCTCAATGCCGGCACGCTGGCGCTGGCCAGCGATACGGTATTGGGTAACACCGCGGGGAGCAACACCTTCACGCTGGCAGGCGGTACGGTGGCCGCGGACGGCGGCAACCGCACCATTGCCAACCCGGTGGCGTTGAACGGCAGCGCAACCGTCGGCGCGAGCCTCGATGGCACGGCGCGCGCGATTTCCTTTACCGGCGGCGTCACCCTGGGGGGCAGCTATACGCTGACCAACAACAACACCGCGCTAACCACCTTAGGCGGCACCTTTGCTCTCGGCGGTAATACGCTGACCCTCGGCGGCACCGGCTCGACGACCTTCTCCGGTCCCATCACGGGCACGGGTGGATTGACGATCAATAACCCGGGCACGACGACCCTGTCGGCGGCCTCGACCTACAGCGGCGCAACGACGATCAGTGCGGGCACCTTCGTCGTGGGGTCAACCGGCAGCATCACCGGGGGGAACATCGCGGTCGGCAGCAGCACCCTGGGCGCGGTGCTGACCATCAGCGACAACGGCAGCGTGTCGCCCGGCGCCGGCAAGACCCTCATGATTGACGGCACGAACGCCACCCCGGGCAGCGTGACCATAGGCGCTTCGACCACACTTTCCACCGGGGCGGCTTTCGTGGGCGGCAGCGAGATCGCAACTTTTACCCAGAACGGGGGGAGCTTCACGACGAACGGCGCCGGGCTCAACTTCGGCTTAAATTTCGCCGTCGGCGCACAGAGCACTTACAACCTGAACAGCGGTACGCTGAGCACGGGCGACGTTGCCCTCGGCCGCGCCGGCCGGGCAACCTTCAACCAAACCGATGGAGTCTTCACCACCAACGGCAACTCGATCACCATGGCCGTGCAGGATAGCGGCCGGGCGACCTATAACCTCGACGGGGGCACCTTGACGACCAACGCCGTGGCCAGAGGCAGCGGCCAGGCGACGTTCAATTTCAACGGCGGCACGCTCACGGCCGCCGCCAGCAACGCGGCCTTCTTCCAGGGCCTGACGACGGCCAACGTCCGCGCGGGCGGAGCCACGATCAGCACCGGCACCAACGCCATCACCATCGCGCAGCCGCTCCTGCACGACACCGCCGCCGGTGCGCCCGCCATCGATGGCGGGCTGACCAAGCTCGGCCTCGGCACCCTGACCTTGAGCGGGGCCAACACCTACACCGGCGCCACCAGCGTCAATACCGGCACGCTGCTGGTCAACGGCACCAACGGCGGGGCGGGCACTTTCACCGTCACGAACTCCGGCAGCGTCCTCGGGGGCACAGGCAGCATTGCCGGGGCGGTGACCGTGACCAGCGGCGGTGCGCTCAATCCCGGCAACAACGTTGGTGTCGCAGGCGCTTCTTCCGTCGTAGGAACCCTGAGCGTCGGTGCCCTGACTCTGAACAACTCCGCCAATGCCATCTTCGACGTGAACAGCCCCACGCTTTACGACGAACTGACGGCCACCGGCACCGTGAACCTAGGCGGAGCCACCCTGACACTCAACGTCAACCCCAACGCGGCGTTCGTCAGCGGCCAGGTCCTCGATCTATTCCACACGACCGGCACACTGAGTGGTTCCTTCGCGGGCATCAACAATGGGAGCATCTACAGCTTCGGCGGCAATGCGTTCCAGGCGGTGTACACCTCCACGGACTTCGAACTGGTGGCGGTGCCCGAGCCGGCGACGTGGCTGGCGGGCGTGCTGACGATGCTGGTTTTCACGCTGGGCTGGAGATCGCGGCTGCGCCGGTCGGTAGTCCAAACGTTCAGCGCCGACGACCTGAGCCCCGCGCAGCGAGCGCCGACTACGCTGGAACCCGTCTGAAATACCCTATGAAAATCGTGCCCCGATTGGCGATTTGCGCCCTCGTCGCGTTCGGTCTGCTACCTCGTACGGGCCTGGGAGCAGACTCGGCGAGCATCGTCTGGAGCCCGGCCGGGGTGCGGGTGACCGTGAACGGCGCCGCGAACAAGGATTATGCGGTGGAATGGTGCGGCGATCTCGCGGCCGGGCAGTGGAATTCACTCGCGACCGGGGCAACCGGTAGTACGGGCCAATATCTCGCCGCCGACGCGGGTTCGGTTGGACAGACCTCGCGTTTCTACCGGGCACGCGCGCTGCCGCCGATCAGCCCGACGACCGTTTATTCCAACGCCGCTTTCGGCTCCGCACAAACCATCACCCTGGGCGGCAGCGATCCACTGGGCGGCATTTTGCAGGCGTTCATCGATAAGCTACCCACTGCGGGCAAGCTCGAGCAGTTCGATGGCACGCCGATCAGCCGCACGAACACGCTGGTGACCGACTCGCAAAATCGCGTCATCTACGTGCAAGGCAGTTCCACCGTCGACTATGCCGACAGCTTCGCCTATCACCTGCGCCGGTCGAGCAACGGGGTGACTTCCGCGACGCAGACGGTCGCGCTCTTCGTCGGTACCGCCCTGCCCGTCCTCGACAACTCCCGGGTGCATACGCTGGAAGATACGGCCGTCATCTTCCAGCTCACGGCGACCTACCCCGATCCGCGGGAAACATTAACCTACAAGGTGCTCGTACCCACGCAGGTTGGAAGACTCTATCAGGTGGCCGCCGATAACCAGACCAGGGGGGCGGTGATTTCCCCCGGCGCGCAAAATGTCGTCGTGACAAATCCCAGTGGCTATCTGTGCTACCTGCCTTATTCGAATGAAAGCGGCACGCCGTACGAATCCTTCCTTTGGACCGCCTACGATAGTCATGGGGCCAGCGGCGGTCTGGGCACAAAGTATATCGACGTGGATCCGGTGGACGACCCGCCGACGATCACGGGGACCATCTATGGGCTCAGGCAGTGGGAGTTTCCCGCGTCTTTTGACCTCCGTTTCAGTGACATCGACTCCACGAATTTGACGGTTTACTTCACGAGTCTGCCGGAGAAAGGCACGCTGTACTATGGGAACGATGCCGTGGCGGGCAATCAAGTGGCCGTCGGGCAGGCGTACAGCGGCTCCCGCTTTACGTATCAACCGGCGCAGCCGGGCGACTACGGGAATGACTACGCGCATTTTGGTTACTATGTGCAGGACGATCAGGGCCTGAGCGCCGCCGCCCCGGCGAACACGATCAATATTAGTTACAACTACACTCCCCCGACTCCGACCCCCGGGCCCGGTTACCAGGTCACGCAAAACTCGAACGTCGTGATCACGCTGTCAGCGACCGATCCCGACGATCCCACGGGAAAATATTTCGTCTACTACCTCACGGCTCTGCCGCAACATGGGAAGCTCTATTTATTTTATATGAACGCCTACGTCGACCTGAGCGCGGTAACACTGCCCCTTGTATTCCCCGCTCCGCCGGTAAGGGTAAAGTACATTCCGAATTCCGGTTACGTTGGCAGCGACTCCTTTTCTTACACGGTGAGTGATCAAGGACACTACGCCCTGGCGCCTGGCGTGGTGAATCTAAACGTGGTTCCCGTGCCGGGCGCGAACGTGGCCAGCGAAAAGGCTTCAAAACCGGGAGCGGCGGCGCGAGCGGTTCGGCCGCCGGACGGCAGGTAAAGGCGCGGGGTTGTCAATCCGGGCACGGCACGCTAAGGCTGACAAATGACGCGCGGCTTTTTCGCGGCTGGTGCTCCCTGGATGGCGCTGTTGATCCTGATTTGTACTCCGGGGCGAGCGCCCGGCGCGACCGGGATTGCCCACGAGGAAGGCCAGCCGTTCGTGCGCACCTTCCTGCCCCGCGACTATCGCGGAGGCAGCCAATGCTGGGACATCGCGCAGGATGCCCGCGGCATCATGTACATCGGCAACGAGGGCTGCGTGCTCGAGTACGATGGCGCGACGTGGCGCAAGATCGCGGTCACGGCGGAGGAAACGCCGGTATTCGCGGTGGAGTTCGAACCGGCCACGGGCCGGGTTTACGTGGGGGCGAGCAACGAAGTCGGCTACCTGGATCTGGTCGCGGGCGGGGAACGGGTATTCGTGTCGCTGCGCAACGAACTTCCCGCCGAGGCGCGCGAAGTCGGCGACGTGCGCAGTGTGTTCACGACGCCGCAGGGCGTGTTCTTCGCCAGCGGCTCCGTGGTCCTGCGGTGGCGGGAGGGACATTTCAAGGTCTGGAAGGATTTCGGCCCCGGGGCCATCCAGTGCGGATTCGCCGCCGGGCATCTGTACGTGCAAAGCACCGGGGCCGGGCTGCTGCGCCTCGACGGCGATACGTTCGTGGCCACGTCGGACGACCCGGTCTTCAAGAAGACACTCGTGCTGGCCATGGCGCCCGGACCCGATGGCTCCGTGCTGGCCGGCACACTCGACCAAGGACTATTCGTGGTGCGCGACGGCGCCGTGACGCCTTTCGTCGAGGAATGTCAGGCCTTCTTCCAGGAAAACGGGGTGATCTCGCTGCTGCCCCTGCGGGACGGCTCGACGGCGGTGGGTTTATTGAAGGAGGGCGTGGTCGTCATCGGCCGGGATGGGCACTTTCGCAATCGTCTGGACGAGTCCGGCGGCCTACCGCCCGGCTCCGTCCTTGGCCTCGGCGCGGATGCCGAGGGGGGCCTCTGGGTGGGATCGCAAATCGGGGTGGTGCGCGCGGAGGTCAATTCGCCGTTTTCCCTGCTGCGGATCCCCGGCCCGAAGTCGATCCTGCCCGAATTCACCGGCCTGGCGACTTTTGGCGGCATTACCTACTTGTCCAGCGCCGCGGGGCTTTTCCGGGTCGTGCCTGCCGACCCCTCCGGGGCAATCGGGATGCATCTCGAGAAAATCGCGGGCAGCGTCAACGACTATTCCGATCTCCGTGGGGTGGAGAACGGCCTTCTCGCCGCCGGCATGCAGGGCGTCGTTTTTCTCGATCCGGCAGGACAGGTGACCCCGGTCGCCGCAGACCACACGGTGCCATTGCTGCGTCTTTGCCCATCGTATTTATCCTCGGGGAAGATTTATGCCGGCGGTCTGGGCCGGGTGCGCGTGCAACGTCTTGACCCGGCGACAGGCCGGTGGAGCGATGGCGGCAAGGTGGCCGCGCTGGACACCCCGGAGCCGATCTTCTCGATGGTCAACACCGGGCGGGATGACCTCTGGCTGGCCACGGCGAGGAAGGGCCTTTTCCGAGTCAGGCTGGCGGCGGACGGTCAGCCGCCGGTGGTGACGACGCTTCGCAAGGAAGCCGGGCCGCTCAAAGACGAACCCTGGACGACGATCGCTTCCGCGGACGGCCGCCCGCTTTTGATCGCCACGCGGTCCCGGTTGTATCGGTTCGACGAAATGACCCAGGGCTTCCGGACCGCCGATGAATACGGTGGGTGGTTGACCGATGGATCGTTCTCTTTCGATGCGGCAAAGCAAGCCGCGGACGGTTCGCTGTGGTGGGCCGGACACCTCCGCGCGGATCCGGCGGCCCAACAAGTCTATGGCCGCGTGACGCCGGGCAGCGCAGGCGGTGCTCCGGTTTTTCAACACCTGCCCCACCAGATTACCGAAGAGATTGGCGTGGTCGGAGCCTTTTTGCCGCGCGAAGGGCCGGAGGGCGGTCTCACCGGGACATGGGTTGCGGGTTCCTATGGGCTGGTGAGCGTGGATATGGCGCGATGGACCGCCGAGCGGGCACCCGGCTTTTCCACCTTGATCCGTCGTGCCGTGGCCCTCGGCGAAGGCGAGCCCCAGAGTAGGCTGTCGCCGCTTTCGACGGAGCCATACTCCCGCAATTCGCTTCACTTCGAGTTTGCCGCCAATACTTACTCGGGCAGTGCAGCCCTGCGATTTCAAACGCGGCTCCGTGGGTCGGAGCGTGGGGATTGGTCGGATTTCGGAGCGGGCACCAGCATTGACTATCTTGATCTGCGGGAGGGGAATTATGTCTTTGAGGTGCGCGCCCGCGATCTGGACGGCCGGCTGGGCGACGTGGCGTCGGTGGCGTTTCGCATCCTGCCCCCCTGGCAGCGGACGCTCTGGGCTTACGCGTTGTATGCGTTAACGTTCTTGCTCCTCATCGCCGCGCTGGGGTGGTGGCGTGGACGAACCCTGCGCCACCGCAACGCCGCGCTGGAAAAGCTCGTCGATGCACGCACCAACGAACTGAAAGGGCGCGAGGCAGACCTGGTGCGTGCGCGCGACGATGCCGAAACGGCTAATCGGGCCAAGAGCGCCTTCCTGGCCAACATGAGCCACGAACTGCGGACGCCGCTCAACGCGATCCTCGGCTACAGCCAGATCCTCCTCGGCAACTCCGCGCTGCCCGTGCGCAGCCGCGAGCAGATCGCTGTCATCGACCAAAGCGGCGAACACCTCTTATCCCTGATCAACGAAGTGCTCGATATCGCCAAGGTCGAAGCGGGCAAGCTGACCCTCAACGACTCGACCTTCTCCCTGGATTCAATGCTCGATGAAGTGGGCGCCGCCTTTCGTCCGCGTCTGGCCGAAAAGGGCTTGGCGTTCCACGATGAACGCCCTCCCGGGCTGCCGGCCTTTGTCCGCACCGACCGGGATCGCTTGCGGCAGGTGCTTCTCAATTTGCTCAGCAATGCCGTGAAGTTCACCCGGCAGGGAAGCGTGGGGCTGGAGGTGTCGTCGCGCGGCGAAGCAGGCGCGCAAACCTTGCGCTTTGTGGTGGTGGATACCGGAGTTGGCATTCCCGCCAGCGAGTTGACAAATATCTTCGAGGCTTTTCATCAGGTGAGCGACCGCAGCCTGGCCTCGCAGGGTACCGGCCTGGGCCTGGCCATCAGCCGGCAATTGGTGAAGCTGCTCGGCGGCACGCTCCGGGCCGAGAGCATCCCCGGCCAGGGCAGCCGCTTCTGGTTTGACCTCCCGCTGGCCGACGCCGCACCACCGCCAGCCGCCCGCGACCCTGACGATCCCCCGGGTACCCAAGCCGTGGTGACCGGCTATCAGGGAGCGCGTCGTCGACTGCTGATCGTCGATGACCAGGCGGAGAACCGGCGGGTCTTGCGCGATTTGCTCGATCCGCTGGGTTTCGAGCTTGACGAAGCCGCCGACGGACTGGCTTGCCTGGAGGAATGCGCCCGCGAGTTACCCCACGCCGTGCTGCTGGACTTGCGCCTGGGGCAACCGGACGGCTTCGAGGTCGCGCGCACGTTGCGCAAACGGACGGCCGCCGGCGCGCATCTGGTAGTCATCGCGCTCTCGGCCAGCGTCTTTGAAAGTGATCGGCAACAAGCACTGGAGGCGGGTTGCGACGACTTCTTGCCCAAGCCTTTTCGGACCGGGCAGATTCTGGCCGTGCTCGGCTGGCTGCTGACCTTGCAATGGGTGTACGCGGAGGCGTCTGCACAGGCTCAGGATGGGCGGGACGAAAATGCAGCGAGTCACCTCTCGACCGCGGAGCTGGATGGACTGCTCGAACCTTCGGGGCGGGGCGACGTCATTGGCGTGCGCAAACAACTGGAAGCCTGGCAGGCGGATGAGAGCAAACCGGGGCGCGCGGCACTGGCGCGCCAGCTCATGCCGCTGGTCGCCAGCTATCAGGTGGACGAGCTGCATGCCCGGCTATTGGACCTGAAGAAGCATCATGACTGACATCGGTTCAACCGGGAACAAACGCACCCGCGTGCTTGTCGTGGACGATCTGCCCGCCAATCTCGGGGTGCTGCTCACTTGCCTGGATGACGCCGGTTACGAGGCCCTGGTGGCGACCAGCGGCGACAAGGCGCTGGCTCGCCTGGACCAGGTGCAACCCGACCTGATCCTGCTGGACGTCAACATGCCGGGCCTGGACGGCTACGAGACCTGCCGCCGTCTGAAGGCAGATGTCCGGTGGGGGGAAGTCCCCGTGCTGTTCCTCACGGCCTTGGGCGACCCGGTCGACAAGATGCAGGGCTTTGCGGCGGGAGCGGTGGATTACATCGCCAAGCCGCTGCATCCGGGCGAGCTGCTTGCGCGGGTGCGCGCTCACTTGCAAATCCGGGCCCTGCAACAAACGCTCGAGGAAAAGAACGATGTCCTCGAGGCCGCGATGGCGTGGCGGCTGGAAGCCGAAGAACAACTTCAGCAATCGCTCGACCGTGCCGTCGTGGTCGCGGACGCGCAAGGAAATATTGGGTTCTGTACGCGCCTGGCCCGGCAGCTCATGGCGCGATACTTCGCCGGACACGAGGATCTGCGCACCCTCCCCGGACCGTTGGTGAATTGGCTTTGCGGTGGTGTCACCGCCGTGTCGTGGCGGACTGAACTACCCGATGGATCTCTGCAGGTACAGCGATACAGCTCCGGTCAGACCGGGAGCCCCCTGATGCTTCTGCTCGAAGAAAGGATTTCCACGGTCCGATCTCCCGCCCGCCTGTTGTCGCTGGGACTGACCGCACGCGAGACGGAGGTGCTTTTTTGGGCCGCGCACGGCAAGAGCAACTCGGAGGTCGCCGCCATTTTGCAAACGGCCCTCGGAACGGTCAAAAAGCAAGTGGCCAGTATTTTGTTCAAGACGGGATCGGAAACCCGACTCATCGCTGCTCTGCGTGCGGCGGAGCTGCTGGACCTTGGTGGTGCCGAATCGTCAACCACGCCACGCGTAAAATAGGCACGACCACCAATCAGTTCCGGCTCTTGCTCTCTGCGGCGGCCTACGTGCTTCTGGAGAGCATCCGCCGGGTGGCGCTGGCGGGCACCCTTCGTCTCAAGCTCCTGAAGATCGGCGCGGTGATGGTGGTGGTGCGCAACATTGACGGGCGAGCTCCGGCTCACGTGCACGCATCTCGTCTGCGGCGAGTTCTTCGGATTGCTATTTGATTTTCTCTAGGCGGCTCAACCGGCCTCGCAAGGTCTGGAGGCGGTCTTGCGCCGCTTCCACCCCGCCGACCACTCTGCTTTGGTAGCCGAAGAAGCGAAAAATCCGGGTCGCTGGGCGTTCAACTCGCCCAAAGCCGCCTGCTGGTTTTCGATCCGGGTTTCCAGCCGATTCTCGATCCGCTGAGCGTTCGCCTGTAGATAGATCTGGATCGCCACCTGGTGACGTTCGCCGACGGATTCATCACGCGGGCGAGCTTACTCCACTTCGATGCCATAGGCGTGCGCGCTGGCGGCCTTCGCCTCGTCGGGGTCAGCGGCGACTACGCCCGCGCCTTCAGATGGCCCTTCGGGGCTTCCGGGTCGTGGGTCCGCAGGTTCTCGGCCATCTACCGGGTAAAGCTGAGCGTCCCGGGCGCGAGGCCGCGCATTTGGGCGAGCGCGTTAGGGCCGAAGCGACCGATGGCTGCGTGGCCGTCGAGGGCGGCACGGAGATTGTGCTTGAGGCGCTAATAAAATCTTCTCGCAGATATGATCGTAAGTTACACGCTTTGAACTAGTAGGTAATATTCATTATTGCAAACAAAATCGTGACTACCGTTACGAAAGGCGTGATTATTGTAAATTCTGAGGAATTAATGGATTTGGCTCCAAAAGTGTGGCCTCGCTCATAATTTGTCGACATGGTCGGGGAACTTGTCGCTTGGCCACGCCAGAGTGGTTTGATCAAAGCATGCTCGCGCTGAAACGGTTATGAGGCAGAGTTCCTTACCGAAAGCAGAGGAGGCGAAACGATCATTTGTCGACTTCGGGAAGCCTGTCGATTTGGGCCGCGCGAGATGTCAAACTCGCTGAGCGCAGCCGGATTATTTATCCCCAGCCACTTGCATGGTGCTTTGACATCTGACGCGGCCCAGATCGACAACTTGTGGGAGACGGAACTGCGGAACTTGCAGAATGTTGAGGCAAGCAGCATATCCGAAAGCACTTACGAGGATTTCCAGTGCGAGATCTGTGTTCGAAGTACCTCTGAAGCTCTGACATCTGACATCGCGAAATCGACAAATTATCGGCGCAGCTACAAAAGTGTGGCTTTGCCCATAACTTGTCGGCATGGCTGCGGAACCTGCAGTGTGGCTACGCCTGAGCGGTTCAATCGGAGCCTGGCCGCGCTGAACAGGTTGTGCGACGCCGCTCTTCGTTCATAGCGAGCGGGTCAAAGTCATAATTTGTCGATTTCGGAAGGCATATCGATTTGGGCCGCGCGAGATGGCATACTCGGTGGATGCAGCCGGATCATTCATTCCGAGCTACTTGCACGGTGCTTTGACATCTCACGCGGCCTAAATCGACAAATTATGAGATGCGGAACTGCGGAACCGTCGTTGCCCACGTTTTGC
>CAXUGY010000070.1:0-14630 GCA_964250695.1 uncultured Chthoniobacterales bacterium
CGATGGCGGTGCCTTGCAGCGTGCCGTCCGACCACCGCGCCCCCAGGAACGCGCAGTCGGCAATGTCACCCCGGTCATAGTTGGAGTTATCGCTCGTGTGCGAGATGACGAAGTTGGGGATGCGGTCGCCCGTGTTTGCATAGAACAGGCAATGATTTAGACTCCACTTCAGGCCGGTCCCGGTGGGTGTATACCAGGCAAGTTGAATGGCCGTGCCGCTGCCGCTGGCAAACGCGCCGAACACACCCGCCTCGTAGAACACGCTGCGTTGCAGGCTGCCGCCGCCGATCACCGCGCCATGCGTCGTGGCGTGCAGGATGGCCAGCCGGTCGCCCACGAAAGCGGTCGGCCCCGAAAGCGAACCGTAGCCGCTGCTGCTGCCCGAAAGGATCAACCCGCTCATGGCTCCATCACCCGTGTTGCCACCGCCCCAGTTCGCCGGGGAATAGCGCGACACGACCTCGTACCGGTAAACGCCGCTGCCGGGGGCCAGACTATCGCTGGGATGAATCGTCGCCTTCCAACGACTGTCGGGCAGCGCCTGGATATAGCAGGACCCCTGCGTCGCCGCGGCAACCGCCTGGCTACCGGCGTCGATCATACGGTGGCGCGAGGCAATCGGCGTCGCGGTCTGAGTCGCTGCATTGATCTCGACCGCGTAGACGTTTGCATAACCATCATTGACCACCGTGTTTTCCGCCGCCCAGTCACAGGAATAGGTGCCATCGCCATTGAAAACGAAGGCGTTATCATCCACGCGCTCCAGCGCCGAGATGATCGGCAGGGTCGTGCCCGTGGCGTTGGGACCGGTCGAGAGGTCCTCCACCAGGATGTCATGGGTGGCCCCTAGCGACGAGAACGGGAGGGAATCGCGGAAAAGGCTGCCGCGATACAGACCAAAGACGGCTCCATTCGGGACGGGTTGTTGCAGGGAACTTTTCGGCAGTTCGAGAGTGCCGGGATTACTCTCGGAGCCCGTGACACTACTAATGGCGACGGTCACATCACGCGGGCGCGGCGGAGGCAGCGGGTCCGTCAGGCTGAGGAGATCGGCGTCCACGCTGCTGCTAAAAGTCGTGAAGTCAAGGTTGAATGGCCGTCGCGCGACGACATTTTGGAGAGAGGCGGTTTCGGTAGCGATGGCTTGGCCCGCGCCAGATCTGACGGGTGGCTGGGCCAACGAAGGCGACGGCATGCCGCCAGAAAGGATGCCCGTGGCCGCGAGGATGGCAGCGAAACGAATGGTGGTCATGTTTTTAAAAGCCGCCCGGCAAAAGTGAGGTGTGGCACGCGGGAAGATTACCCGATAAGATCCGGGTGGCTGGAAATTTGTCAGGAGTGGGCAATTTCGTCAACAAAACGTTTCTACGGCTTTGCCACTCGGATTTCTCTGTCCCGCTCGGCACGAGGCCTGATCTTGGCGAGACCTACGGCGTCACGACGGAACCGCCTGCCGAGAAACCCCAAAAGTCCGCCTGGAGGTCGTCATTCCGTTTCCACGATGCGCAAAATAGATATTGACCCGGTTTGGTCGTCCGTGCTGCAATGCGGCACGCCATGAAAAATCTTCTCGTCATCGCCGTCACGGTTGCGTTGGGTTATCTCCTTTGGCCCGTTCAACAACAGCCTCCCGCGCCACCAGCCCCCCTCGCAGCGGTGGCGAAGCCCGCCCCGTCAGCCGCGTCGAAATTATACTTCCATTCCGCGCTGGACGCGCCGGCCATGCCGACGAGCGACCACACTGGAACGAGCTACTTTTCGACCGAGAGCACATCGCGGTTTAACGCCGGGTCTTCAGGCTTGGGTTACGGCTCGACCGGCGCCTACACGGGAGCCGGTTCAACGGTTGTGATGGTGCCAGCCGGTCAGCCTGCCAGCGCGCAAAGCAGCGCCGGTACCGGCCGGGCAGCGGCCAGTGGGGTGACTGTGGGCATTGCGCAAGCCAACCGAATGATGGCCGAACGCGCATCGGCTAACCGGGCTGCTGCGCCGCCGAGCCGGAAGCTGATACCGATCCCAGCGTCGGCCCGCACTTGGTAAGCGACAACACTCCGAGTGCTTAGACCTCTCACCCTTCCTGAAACCTCACGCAAAGCCGCAAAGCCGCCAAGGGAAAGGTAAAAGGGGGTGCGAAGGCAGGGGGTGCAAAGGCGCATGACACCAGTTTCAATCGTTGTAAAAACGGCTGTAAAGTGGAGGGATACGGGTCGGGTCGGGCAGAATGGTGAGCAGCTTTTTTCGGAGGGCCACACGCGGCGCTACTTCCCCCGGTTGCGGGCGTCTACGGTTCGGTGAAGAATCACGAACCCACCGTCTGGTGGGCAAATCGCCTTGCTTCCCCCGCGACCGTCCGCATACTCAACGTGTCGGTGCCGCAGATACAGGCCGCTCATCTGGGCGCCCAATCCCGTTTATCTATTATAGATACACGACCCTGGCTGCCGATTGGGGCTTCTCTCTCCCTCCTGTTATGCACCGCGAACCAACAAAGTTTTCGCGCGGCCATGCGCTTGTTCGTTGCTGGCTGCTTCTGTGGGTCTCCGTGCTCACCGCTGCCGCCCCGTGCCGGGCGGAGATCGACGCAAGTGTCAACCAGACCGTCTGGAAAATGCTCTACGGCGTCAGCGACGCGCAGTTCAACGACCCCGCTTGGCTGGCGAGCGACGACGACGGCGACGGCCTGAGCAACGCGGCGGAGCTTGCCGCCGGGACCAACCCGTTCGACGCGCGTTCCGGCTTGGCGGTCACCTCGACCGCACTGAGCGGTGGCAATGCGGCCATCGCGTTCACCACGGCGCCCGGCAAGCTTTACGTGCTGCAATCGACCAACGACCTTGCCGACCCCGGCAGTTGGGCCGCCGTGTCATCCGTTCCGCCCATCACAGGCGACGGCGCCACGAAAACTCTGACCACCTCCCAGCCCGGCACCCCAACCTTTTACCGCGCCATGGTGCAGGATCAGGACACCGACGCCGACGGCCTGAGCGATTGGGCCGAGAGGATCACCGGGTTTGACCCCGCGACCGCGCACACCCACGGCGCATCCGATGACGACCACACCGCGCTCACGGCCGACCTGGCGCAGGAAAACGTCGTGACCGTCGTCGCCACCAAATCGACCGCCACGCAACCCGCCAACGCCGCCACCCCCGCGACCGACGATGCCACGCTCACCCTCACGCGCGGCGGCACGCTGCACTTCAGCGCGATCACCGTGCCGTTGAACTGGAGCGGCACCGCCGTGTCCGGTCTGGATTACGCCGCGCTGCCCACTTCCGTCACGTTCCCCGCCAAGGTGGGTTCCGTCACGCTGACGGTCGTTCCGCTGGCCAACGCCAACCTGCAAGCGGGCGCGACGGTCACCCTCGTGGCGATGCCCGGCGGCGGTTACCGGGTCGGCGCGGCCCGCAGCGCGAGCGCGGTCATCGCCCCGGCGGGCAACCCGAGCGGCACCGGCCTGACGGGCACCTACTACAACGTCGCCTCGCACAACATGTCGCCGTACAACCCGGCGATCCAGTTCGCGGGCGCACCCACGCTCACCCGCGTCGATCCCACGGTTGATTTCAACTGGAACAGCGGCTCGCCGGGCGGAACCGTCACCGCCACGTACTTCAGCGCGCGCTGGCAGGGGCAGGTCCAGCCGCAGTATTCGGAGACCTATTATTTCGACGTGAACACCGACGACGGCGTCAAGCTCTGGGTCAACGGCCAACTGCTGATCGACGGCTGGTCGTATTTGTCCACCGACCGCATCGGCAGTATCGCGCTCCAGGCGGGTGTGTTGTACGACATCAAGATGGAGTACTACCAGGGCAACGGCGGCGACGCGGCGCATCTCTACTGGTACAGCAACAGCCAGCCGAAGCAGGTCATCCCCGCCGCCCGGCTCTACCCGGCCACGACTCCGGCCGCGCCGCCCGCCATCACGAGCGCGCCGGTGGCCGTGGGCTTCGTCAACCAGCCGTTCTCGTTTACGGTGGCAGCCAGTACGTCCGGCGGCGCGGCGGCAACGTTTGCGCTCGGCTCCGGCAGCGGGCCGTTGCCTGCCGGGCTGACGCTCAACCCCGTGACAGGTCTCATCACCGGCACGCCTACCGTGGCGGGCGACTCCCAGGTCGCGTTGACCGCCACCAACGCGCTGGGCATCGGCGCGTCCGTGCTGGACATCCAAATTCTCAACCCCGGCAGCGGCGTCAGCCGTGAACTCTGGCCAAGCCTCCCCGGACCGAACGTTTCCGACCTCCCGCTCACCACCGCTCCAGGCAGCGCCGACACCACCCTCACCACGCCCGAAGATAACGCCGCCTATCCGAACAACACCGGCGAACGGCTGCGCGGTTACTTCACCGCGCCCGCGACGGGTAACTACTATTTCTGGCTTGCGGCCAGCAATAACGCCGAACTCTGGATTTCCGACGACGCCGAGCCGGTGAACCTCGTTCGCCGCGCCTGGGTCACGGCCCCCGGCACCAGCGCGGAAAACTGGACTGACGCCAACCAACCCCACCAGCGTTCGCCGTGGCTCGCCCTCGTCGCCGGACAGAGCTATTACTACGAGGTGCTGCACAACGTCGGCGGTGCGGGCGCGTCGGGCAACCTCGCGGTCGGCTTCCTCCAGGACCCGATGGGCACCGCCATCACCCCGGTCGTTGGCTCCGCCAGCGGCGTCGTGCCCGGCTACGTGCTTTCCAGGTACGACTATCCGACGACCACCGCCGCCGCCGGGACGCTCTACGTCACCAACCTCTCGCCGCAGGGCGTCGCCGCCAGCGCCGCCACCGGTTCGGCCAACCTGCGGATGCTCCCCGGCAACACGCAGGCCATCCTGCACTTCAACTACGGCGGGCTCTCCACGCCGCGCACGGCCTACCACGTTCACATCGCCCCGGATGCCACCGGCAGCGGCCCCATCGTTTTCGACCTCGACGACGTGGACAAATTCCACCCCGAGTTGAAAACCGCCGACGGCGGCTACCTCTGGAACATCACCGACGTGGGCGCGTACACCGCCACGCAGATCGTCACCGCCATCCGGCAAGGCACCACGTACTTTAACGTCCACACCGTCAATTATCCAAACGGCGAGATCCGTGGCTTCCTCACGCTCGTCAACGGCTCGCAAAACCCGCCCGCGCCCGTCACCGACCCCGGTTACAACGATGACCACGCCTCCGACTCGGGCGCGGCACGTTTCCTCAACCAGGCCGCGTTCGGCGCGGCGCCCGCGGATCTGGCCTCCGTCCAGTCGGGCGGGTACGCCGCGTGGATCAACGACCAGGTCGCGCTCCCCGCCACCCACCTCCTGCCCAATGTCCAAGCGCAGATCGCCGCCGCCATCAACACGAACCTCGGCGGCTCCCAGTTCGACAACGCGTGGTGGCGCGCCGCCGTCACCGCGCCGGACCAGCTCCGCCTGCGCCTGGCCTTTGCCCTGAGCGAAATCCTCGTCGTCTCCGACACGAACGCCACCCTCGGCAGCCGGCCCGACGCCCTCGCTTCTTATTACGATACGCTCGCCGACCATGCTTTCGGCAATTTCCGCGATCTGCTCCGGGCCGTCACGCTTCACCCCGTGATGGGTTACTGGCTCAACATGCAGGGCAACGCCAAGGGCAACCTCGCCACCGGCTACCATCCCAACGAAAACTACGCCCGCGAGATCATGCAGCTTTTCTCCATCGGCCTCAATCGCCTGTGGCCCGACGGCAGCCTCGTGCTCGATTCCTCCGGCGACCTCGTGCCGACCTATAACCAGGGCGTCATCACCAACGGTTTTGCCCGCGCCTTCACCGGTTGGACGTGGCATCAATCCCTCCAGGCCAGCGGCCAGCTCCCCACCAATTTCTCCCCCGCGACGAACTGGTTCGATCCGATGGTCATGGTCAAAAATTACCATGAACTCGGCTCCAAAACGTTGCTGAACAACGTCGTGCTGCCCGCCGCTTCCGGGTACAGCCCCACGGCGTCCGCCGTCGGCGGTTCCCAGGCCGACACCTCGACCGCCGCCTACGACGACTACGGCGCGCAGGACCTGGAAAAAGCCCTCGACAGCATTTTCTACCATCCCAACGTCGGCCCGTACATCTGCCGCCAACTCATCCAGCGTCTCGTTGCCAGCAACCCCAGCCCGGCCTACCTGTATCGCGTCGTGGCAAAATTCAACGACGACGGCACCGCCGCGCACGTTCGCGGCAACCTGACCGCCGTCGTCAACGCCATCCTCCTCGACGGCGAGGCCCGCAACGCCGCTGCCGCCGGGGCGTCCGCGACCTCGGGCAAGCAGCGCGAACCGTTGCTCCGCATCACCGGCCCGGCCCGCACCTTCCCCTTCACCGCCAACAGCGGCACGTACAATCAGACGGGCACCGAGTTCATGACGATCACGACCGCCAACCCTCACCATTTCAGCGCGGGCGACGTGGTGTGGTTGGACTTCAGCGTCAACAACACCGGCACCCCGCCCGCCGCACCGGCGAATAATCCGACGACCGGCAGTTACACGATCCTCAGCTACCCTCCCCCGACGGCGACGACCTTCGCCATCAGCACGACAACTCTGGTGGTCCCTTCCGTGGTGAGTTGCTCCGAGGCGGCGAACAGCAAAACTCTCACCGTGAACATGGCTGGCCCTGCTGCGGGTGATCATGTTTACCTGAAGTTCGTCACCGGCGTCTTCCCGGATGGATTTTACACCGTGGCCACCGTGCCTAACGGCAGTTCCTTCACCGTCACGCTGGCGACAGCCTCGCCGACGGCGCTCTCGGGCACCGTCCTCGCGCCGAATAGTTTCCAGGCGGCGAATAACAGTACGCTCACCGTGAACACCACGGGTCCTGCGGCGGGTGGGCAGGTTTACCTGAAGTTCCTCGGCAACGGCTTTCCCGACGGCGTTTACACCGTGGCCACGGTGCCTACGACCAGTTCGTTCACCGTGCCCCTCTCGACCACCGCCGTCACCTTCGCCCAATGGGTCCCGGTCCTCGTCCCGAAGACGACCGGTTACGATTTCATCGTCAATCCGTCCGGCGCGGCCAGCAGCGCGATCACCATCGGCACCAACGCCAACACCAACCTCAACGTCGGCGACAGCGTCTGGATCGTCGCCGGGACGAGTGCCCTGCTCAGGGATGCCGTCTGGACCGTCGCCAGCGTGATCGACGAGCGGCGTTTCACCCTCACGAACACCTCGACGCCGCTCTTCAAGGCCGAGAGCAACGGCGGCGTGACGCTTTATCCGCTCGTCACCCCGCTGGTGAATCGCACGGGCAACGTCGCGCTGCCGGCCAACAAGTTCGACATGGGTAACACCAACGGCCAGATCGCCCAATCCCCGCTGGACGCCCCGACCGTGTTCAACTTCTTCTACCCGGACTACCAGTACCCCGGCAGCCTGTCGGCGAACAATGTCACGACGCCCGAGTTCCAGCTCACCACGGACACCAACATCATCACGCTCACCAACACGATTGCCTCGATGCTGCTTTCTTCCGCCAACACCAACGGTCTGAGCAACTTCAAGAGCGGGTCGATCAACTTCGATCTCAGCCCGTACCTGGGTGCGCCCTACGTCACGTACAACACCGTTTCCACGACCAACAACTCGACCGTCACCGCCGTGACCACGACCACCGTCAACGCCACCGCACTCGTCAACAAGCTCGGCGACGTGCTCACCGGCGGTGGGCTCAGCCAGGGGGTGAAGGACCAGATCACCGCGTTCCTCAACAACACGGCCAACTTCCCCCCCACGCAGACCGCCACCGGCACGACCACGGTCCCGCCCGCCGCGCCGACCCTGCCCACGACCAGCGCGCGCGACAAGGTACGTGCCGTGGTGCAAAACATCCTCATCTCTCCTGAGTACGCCATCCAGCGATAAACCCCCTCCTCCCTCCTCCCTCTTCCTCTGCGATTCTCCGCGTTCTCCGCGTTCTCTGCGTTAAAACTCCGCCCTCTCCATCCAGACCGCCTTCCGCCCGCTCACCCGCGCCCGTTTTCATCACCCTGCCCAACCTCCTGCACCCCATGCCACCCCCTCCTTCCTCGTCCCTGCGCACGCGGCGCGGCTTCATCCGGCAGGCGCTCTGCGCGGCGGTCGGCACGGCGGCGATCACCAACACGATCCGCGACCTGCGTTTCATCAACGCGGCGGCGGCGCAGGCGGCATCCACCATCAGTGATTACAAGGCGCTCGTCTGCGTCTTCCTCAACGGCGGCAACGATTCCAACAACCTCTTCATCCCGACGATCCCCTCGGAGTACGCCAACTACGCCGCCATCCGCACGCCGGTCCTCGCCATCCCCAACACCGACGGTAGCGCCGCCACCGCGCTCGCGCTCAACGCCCTGTCGAACGACGGCCACACCTACGGCATCCACCCGGCCTGCCCGGAACTGGCGGCCCTTTTCAACGGTGGCAAGCTCGCCACGGTGTTCAACGTCGGCACGCTGGTTTATCCGGTGACCAAGGCGCAGTACAACGCGAAATCCGTCGCCCTGCCGCCGCAACTTTTCTCCCACGCGGACCAACAGGTGCAGTGGCAAACCTCCCTCCCCGACCGCGCGCCGACCACCGGGTGGGGCGGGCGTTGCGCGGACCTGATGGACACGTACAACCCCAAGGTCAGCGGCAACGATGTGCTCTCGATGTGCATCTCGCTGGCAGGCTCGAACACCTTCGAGGTCGGCGGCACCGTCCAACAATATTCGGTTTCCAGCGGCGGCGTGGTTTCGCTCAACAGCGCGCTCGGGCCGAGTGCCGCCCGCACCGCCCAGACCAACGCGATGAACGCCATCCTGGGCATTGACGCGGTGCAGCAGAACATGCTCACGCAGAATTACGCGCTCGCTTTCGAGCACGCGCTCGCCAGCGGCACCGGCCTGACCACTTCGCTCAACAACAGTCCGCTGACGACCTATTTCAATGCGTTCCCCACCACCATCACCGTCCCCAACGGCGGGGGCACTTTCACCTCCAGCCTGCTTTCGCAGTTGAAGATGGTCGCGCGGATCATCGAAGCGGGCCAGCGTTCCGCCGCGTCGGGCGGCCTGGGGATGAAGCGGCAGGTGTTCTTCGTGCAGGTCGGCGGCTATGACCTCCACACGGGCCAGACGAGCAACGCGGGCAGCACGACGGTCAACTACTCGAAGGTCATCGTCGGCGCGCAGGCGAATCTCTTCGCCGAGCTGAGCCAGAGCCTGAACGCCTTCCAGAACGCGATGACCAGGATCGGCGTGCAAACCAACGACGCGAACTTCGACAAACGCGTCACCTCCTTCACGGCGAGCGACTTTGGCCGCACTCTCCCGAGCAACAGTCTGGGCAGCGACCACGGCTGGGGCAGCCACCACCTCGTGGTCGGCGGCGCGGTCAAGGGTCAAAACACTTACGGCAAATTTCCCGCGCTGGTCGTGGGCGGTTCCGACGACACCAGCACGGGTCGCTGGATTCCGACCACGGCGGTGGACCAGTTCGCCGCGACGATGGCCAAGTGGTTCATGACGGACAGCGCCACGCAGGCGAGCGTGTTCCCGAGCCTGGGCGGCACGGTGTTTCCCAACCTGGGCCGTTTCAACGCGCCTGATCTCGGTTTCATGAACACCTGAGACGGCGTGTCGATCGTCATCCCGCGTCGCCAAAAAAGCTCTGTCATTCTGAGAGCGTGTTTATGAAGGGCAATGCACCGGTTTTCTCCTCGTTCCCAAGTTTCTCCTCGTTCCCGAGTTGTCCTTGGGAACGCACTTGTCTTGGAAGTTGCACTTCCTCTGCGGCTTGCCCGGCAAGGACCAGCTGACCAGACGAAGAACAACTTCGCAGACAAGGGCATTCCCAAGGACAACTCGGGAACGAGGAGAACGAGGAGGCGAAGAAGTACCACTGAATAAACACGCTCTGAGACGAGTTTTACGAGGCCGAAGGACCTTCCGACCGCCGGTAGGCAAAGCCGCCAACCGGACAAGACCC
The DNA here is from genome assembly GCA_964250695.1 of uncultured Chthoniobacterales bacterium. GTDB lineage: Bacteria > Verrucomicrobiota > Verrucomicrobiia > Chthoniobacterales > SZAS-18 > CAHJWO01. The sequence goes on from CAXUGY010000070.1 coordinate 9,968, forward strand.
CCTCTTTTCCAGGGACACACCCTGCCGTCTGTTCTTTTCTTCCTTTGCGGCTTTGCGGCTTTGCGTGAGTTCCTTCCGTCTCGTTCCAAGCGATGAACCGTCCGCCCGCCCGCATCCCCTCGCCACATCCCCGTTCGTCAGCGACCCTCTGCCTCCTACTCTGCCTCGTCCTCCGGCTCGCTGCCGCCCACGTCCCGGTGCCCGACAGCGTGCTCGACCCGCACACGGCCCCGGAGGCCTGGAACGTCCTGCGTCTCGCCACCGCCAACGTCGAGCGTCTCCTCACGGAAAACCGCCTCCCCGAAATCAACGATCAACTCTCCCTCTGCGGACCGGCCCTGCGCGCCCTGCCAAAACTCACCGCGCCGGAACACCAACCCTTTGTCGCGGTCCAGGCCAACCAAGCATCCATCGCCGTGGGTTCGCTCGCCCAGGCGGTCGTCGCGGGCGACCGTCCCACGGCAGTCTCCGCCTTCGCCTCCTTGCGCGCCGCTCTGGACAAAACGTCCGCGTCCTTCGACCCAACGACCGTCCACGCGGACATCTTTTTCTGCCCGATGCACCCGGACTACCTCCGCCCGGACCCCACGGCCCTCTGCCCTCGGTGCGGCATGACGCTCACGCCCCGCCGCATTCCCTACAGTTTCGTCTACGTGCCGCCGGGCGAACCCTCCCTGCTGCTCACGGCCTCCCCGGACCACCCTTTAGCAGCAGGCCGGCCCACCCGGGTCACCATCCATCTGCGCCGACGCGACGGTTCGCCCGTCACGCTACCGGACCTCACCGTCACTCACACCCGGCCTATTCACCTCTTGATCGTGGACCCGGCGCTGGAGGACTACCATCACGAACATCCCACCCCGACCTCGACGCCCGGCGAATACGCTTTCACCTTTACGCCCTCCCGGGCCACGTCCTACCGCGTCTTCGCCGACGTGGTCCCGACGGCGAGCGGCGTGCAGGAATACCCGTTCACCGACCTCCCCGGCGTCTCCGCCCCGCACCCCGTCGCCAGCAGGGAAAACACCTTCCTCGCCACCGCCGACGGCCTGATTTTCCGCCTCTTTGTTGAAGACCTGGACCGATTCCCGCTGCACGCTCAGCAGCCTCGCAACCTCCGCATCACGGTCCAGGAATCAACGAACCAGCCGGTGACGCGCCTGGAGCCGGTCATGGCTGCCTTTGCGCATCTGGTCGGATTCTACGACGACGGTCGCACGGTGGTCCACCTCCACCCGGCGGGCGGCGAGATCACGAATCCAACCCTGCGCGGCGGTCCCTCCCTGGACTTCAAATTTTACCCGCCCAAACCCGGTTTCCTGCGTCTGTACGTGCAGGTTCAAATCAACGATCAGGCCATCTTCGCCCCCTTCAACCTCCACGTCGAACCCTGATCCCCCAAGGTCCAGATGGCCCCCCGCGCCGGGTTTCCCCCCACCCACGCTACAATTTCAACCCGATCACCTGCAACAGCTTGAGCGCGTTGGTCGTGGTGGCCAGCCCGGGCCGCATCCGGTAATCGAACCGCATCACCGCCCCCCCCGCGCCTTCTTCGAAATCCTCCGTGAAATGCACCGCCCGGCACGCCCCGGCCAGCGCGTCCGCCTCCGCCAGCGACAAATCATGCGTCGTCACCGCGCCGATGGCCCGGCGCCGCAGCAAATGCGTGACGACCTTGCCCACGATGATCTGCCGCTCGTGCGTGTTGGTGCCGCGCAGGATCTCGTCGAGCAGATAAACCAGCACCGGCCCGCCCGGTTGGTTTTCGACCCCGTCAGCCTGCGCCACGACGGACGCCAGCCGCCGCAGTTCCGCCATGAAGAACGACACGCCCTCCTGCAACGAATCCTGCACCCGCAGGCTCGTCGCCAGGACGATCGCCGGGGGCAGCCGCAATTCCGCCGCGCACACCGGCGCGCCCGCTTGCGCCAGCACGACGTTGATGCCCACCGTGCGCAGGAGCGTGCTCTTGCCCGACATGTTCGAGCCTGTCACGAGCAGAAACGTCCCCGGCGGGCCGAGCGTCACGTCGTTGGCGACCCGCCCCTTCCCCGGCAGCAACGGATGCCCCAGAGCGCGCGCCGCAATTTCCGGTTCGCCCGTAAAAACCGGGAATACCCAGTCCGGCTCATCGAAAGCCAGCGTGGAAAGTGCGGCCAGGGCCTCCATCTCGCCCAACGCCTCGAACCACTCCCGCACCTGCGCGCCGTGGCGTTGCTGCCAGCGTTCCATCAGGAACAGCGTGTGGAAATCCCACATGAAAAACCACTGGGCGAGCGGGCTGGCGGGCGTGGTGCGGATCGCGGCCAGTCCGACGAGCATTTCGAGCTGATCCATCGCCGAGGCCGCCCCTTGCAGACGCCGGTGCGAATCGACCAGCAACGGCGCGGCAGGCTGCCATTTCGCCAGTCGGTTGAACAACTCGCCGTACCCGCGCAGACCGCTCTGCTTCGAGCTGACCTGATCGAGCCGCCGCCGCACCGGTCCGCCGTACCGCCACGTCAACCCCCAGCGGGCGACGAGGAGCAGCGTCGGCAGAGCGACCGTCATCCGTTGTGTGAAAAACAAGCCCAGTGCAATCAGGAGCAGGACCGGAATCAAACGGGTCACCCACACCAGGGAGAGACGGCGCAACAAAAAAGCCTCGCTCGCCGCCCAGGAGAGGAACGGATCGCTGGCCGTCGATCCCGCAGCATTTAGGTCAGCCGCCGCGAGTTCGAGTTCCTGCCGCAGATCCAGTTCCCGCGCCAGTTCGACGACCGCCGCCTGCCGCGCGGGAACCTCGCCCGCGACGTTGGCGGGCGGAGCGATCAGCCAGGACCCGAGCGTGTGCCGCCCCTGCGGTGTGCCGGTCGTGCCGATGAGATGGAACAGCGAGCCATGGCCGAACAGGTCGAGATCGCCCGCCAGCACACTTTCCCTGGCGAACGCCGGGACCACCGGCGGCGTCAATTTCGACCAGTCACGCTCCAACCGCGCGAGCGCCTGGGTATTGATCCGGCGCAACCCTTCCGCCCGCACTTTTTCTTGATGGACCACCGCATGATCGGCCAGCAGCACGACGAACCAGGCCGCGCTGCCGAGTGCGGCCACCAGCCACAGCACGGCGGCGGTCGGCCCGTGCGGCCAGTAGACCCCTGCGAACACGCAGCCGGCCGCGCACGCCGCCGCGAGCAGCCGGGCGTTGGCGATGCGGTTAAAACGCACGGCCAGCGGCACCGTCAGACGCGTAAATTTTTCGATGCGAGATAGATAAATATCTCCTGGCGGTGAATTTTTTGACACAGTGAAGGGTTTATATTTGGTCAGACAACCAAAAAACGATGCCACACCTGCAAACTAATTGGTCATTTTTCTGCCGGGCCTTGGTACATTGCCAGAATCGAGCCGCCCCCGCCCCCGCCATCGCCGAACGCCGCCGAGCCGCGCAAGATCATCCACGTGGACATGGATTGCTTCTACGCGGCGGTGGAGGAGCGCGAGCGCCCCGAGTTGCGCGGGAGGCCCCTCGGGGTCGGCGGCGCGCGCGGGCGCGGTGTGTTGACCACCTGTAACTACGAGGCGCGCAAGTACGGCATCCACTCGGCCATGCCGGCCTTCATGGCGCTGGAACGCTGTCCGCAACTGGTGATCGTCCCCACCCGGTTCGACCTCTACCGGGCGGAGAGCGCCAAGGTCCGCGCGATTTTCCTGGAGTACACGCCGCTGGTCGAACCCCTCTCGCTCGACGAAGCCTACCTCGACGTGACCCGGCTGCCGCGCCCGGCCACGCAGATCGCGCAGGAGATCCGGGCGCGCATTCGTGCCGTCACCGGCCTGACCGCTTCCGCCGGGGTCGCGCCCAACAAGATGCTCGCCAAGATCGCCAGCGACCTCAACAAGCCCGACGGCCAGTACACGATCAAACCGGCGGCGGTGGCGGCGTTCATGGAGCCGCTGCCCGCGCGCAAGATCGCGGGGATCGGCGAGGTCACGGCCAAGCGGCTGGCCAACGAATGGAGCGTGGAAACGTGCGGGCAGCTCCAGGCCTACAGCCGGGAACAACTGCGCGACCGGCTGGGAAAATTCGGCGCGGAACTCTTCGACCGCTGCCGGGGCGTGGACCCGCGCGCCGTCGAGCCGAACCGCATCCGCAAGAGCCTTTCCAACGAAAACACGTTTTCCACGAACCTGACCACGCTGGCGGAATGTCACGAGCGGTTGCAGGAAATCCACGCCGACCTGTTGCAAGACCTTGCCAAGCAGGGTCAGGAGCGCGTCGTGACGAAGCTGTTCGTCAAGCTGCGGTTCGCCGATTTCACCCACACGACGGTCGAGCGCGGCGGGGACGCACCGGAACTCGCCGCGTATTACGCGCTCCTGGCGGAAGGCTGGCAACGGCGCGAGGGGAAAAAGCGGGTGGTGCGTCTGCTCGGCGTGGGCGTGCGGTTTCAGGAGCCGACCCTGATCGCGGCGCCACCGCCGGACCAGCTCGTTTTCCCGTTGTAAACCCGGGTAGGGATGGCTCTCCGAGCCAGTCCCACAACGTTTTTCAGTAGCGTGTGATACTCCGAGGTGGATGGCGACTGTGAGGATCAAAATATAACGCGACTATCGAGATATAATGCGACTAAGAAACTGTTGAGTTAAACGAAAACTGGCCGAAAAGCAGGTGGAAAAACTT
>CAXUGY010000071.1:0-14521 GCA_964250695.1 uncultured Chthoniobacterales bacterium
CCAGGCCCACCTCGCTCTTGCTCTGGGCAAAGCTCTCCTCGATGGCCCAGCGGCGAGCGGCCACCGTGGCCATCTCTGCCAGGGAGGTGTCGGCTGCGCCGAAGACCAGGTAGGCGGTGATCTCCTGCGCGTCGGAGCGCGAGCGGCGCAGGAGCACAAAGCGCTGCCACACTCCGGGATCGTAGGGATGGTTGAGCCGCAGTGCTGCCCAGTCAAAGACGCGCGGCCCCTTGGTGCCTGCGGCCACGCGGATCTCGGCCCACGCCCCGGCGGGCACCTCCGCCTTGAGGGTTTTGACGCGCTTCCGCCCAAAGCCCATCGTGACGCACTGCTGGCCGGTGACGGCCAGGACGTAGGACTGCTCGGCCTCCTCCAGCGCGAAGCGCAGCTTGCTGTCGGCTCCATACACCGCGTCGGCCACCACCCATGCCGGCCTGGCTCCCGCGGCCAGCACGCGCTCGACCAGGCGGCGGGCCAGGGCCGGCTTGGGCGCGAACTCCACCTGAGATTGCCCGGATAAAGTAGACAGCGACTCGGGGTGGAGGCAGATCAACACCATGAGCGAAGAAGTCAAAACGAAGATGGGCGCAACGCACCGGCCCTACGACGAAGCGTTCAAGCGTGCGGCGGTGGCGCAGTGGCAGAGCGGCGTGTCAGCCCGGCGGGTGGCCGAGGGGCTGGGCATCACGACCGAGAGCCTGCGCACGTGGCGGCGGTAACTCGGCGATGTGGATGCCGTGCCGACAACGGCGGGAGACGGCAAGCTGCCCGCCATCGCGCCGACCAGTCAGGAATTGCAGGCAGAGGTGCGCCGGTTGCGCGCCCAGCTCCAGAGCGTGACCAACCAGCGGGACATTTTAAAAAAAGCGGTCGGGGTTTTTGCCGGTCCAAACGGGAGCGTTTCGCCCTGATTGAAGCCATGGAAGACTCCTACCCCATCACCGATCTCTGCGCGGCCTTCGACGTGTCTCGTGCTGGTTTTTACTCCTGGCGTCAACGGGAACCGAGCGAGCGGGAGCGCGCCGACACCGTCCTGGGGGCGGAGATCGACGTGCTCTTCGTGCGACATCGGCGCACCTACGGCAGCCCGCGTCTGCACCGGGCGCTACGGCGGGCAGGTCACGCCTGCGGTCGGCACCGGGTCGCCCGGATCAGGCGGGGCCGCGGGATCGCCGGGCGAGTGCGAGGCCGCCGCCGACCGGGCACCACGGACAGCGACCACGAGCAGCCTATCGCGCCCAACCGGCTCGGGCAGCGGGAGGCACCGGTGGAGCAACCCAACGAAGTATGGGTCGCCGACATCACCTACGTTCCGACCGACGAAGGCTGGCTGTATCTGGCGGGCGTGCTCGACCTGGGCAGCCGTCGCCTTGTGGGCTGGGCGATGGGCGAAAGCCTGGAGACGACCCTGCCGATGGCTGCGCTTAAGATGGCGCTACGCCAGCGACAGCTCCAAGCAGGGTTACTCCATCATTCGGACCGCGGCAGCCAGTATGCCAGCGAAGCGTACCGCGAGCCGCTCGCCGCCTGGAAGGTGAGCCCGAGCATGAGCCGCCGAGGCAACTGCTACGATAACGCGGCGATGGAGAGCTTCTGGAGCACGCTCAAAGAAGAACTCGTCCACCGCACTCGTTTTGCGAGCCGTGCCCAGGCCGCCGACGCAATCTTCGACTCCATCGCAACCTTCTACAACCGGGAGCGGATCCACAGCGCCCTTGGCTTTATCTCCCCTGTGGAATTTGAAAAACAGATCAACCTGAACTAACCAACCAATAGCCAAGCCCCTCCGCGTCTACTAAACCGGGGCAATCTTAACTTGGCACCCCAACTCTGGCCGGGAGCGGTCGTGGTCGTGGTCATGGACGACCTGGGCGCGCACAAGGTCAAAGGGGTCCGTGAAAAGATCGAGGCGGCCGGGGCGCGCCTGCTTTCCCTCGCGCCCTGCCGCCCCGACTTCAACCCCATCGAGGCGGCCTGGTCAAAACTCAAAACCTCCCTGCGCAAAGCCGCCGCACGCCCCACCGAAGCCTTGGACAAAGCCATCGGCGGGGGGCGGCGCGCTGTCAGCGCCACCGACGCGCGCGCGGCTACTTCGCTCATTGTGGCTACCATTGAGGCTTACCAAATCAAGAAGCGATCTAATTGTAAGGGAAAGGTTCCAACTGGCCGAGGGCGTTTTGATAAATTTCGCCAAACCAGACACTTATGAAAATCGACTTTTGGGGAAACGGGTTGGAGGCTTTTCTTACAGATGCCAAAACGGTCCTACAAATAGCCTCCAACTATTCCGGCGTCAGAGCTTCTGTAAGTGCCGTGTTTTCAACGTCTGCCAGCTTATTTCTGGGTAAACCGGCTTATCCCGCGTTTCTTACAATTAGGCCGACAAGATGTATAATTTCACCTGTAACTGCACCCGGCGGGGGTCGAACCCACAACCTTTGGCTTCGGAGGCCAACGCTCTATCCAATTGAGCTACGAGTGCGGCGTCTGATTTGCCGAAACGGAGCGTCATTTTAGAGGGGCCGCCACGCCTTTGCAACCTCTGATTAGCCATCGGTGCCGCATTGCGCTAGTTTGGGCGGCCCGATGCATCTTCCGTACCCACGTATCGTCATCAAACTCGGCACCGGTCTGCTCACCACACCGCGCGGCAACATGCTTGACGTGCGGCAGTTCCGCCGCCTGGCCGCCGAGGTGGCGGCTTTGATCGGCGACGGCCATGAGTGCGTCGTCGTCACCAGCGGGGCAGTCGCCGCCGGGATGATGGCGCTCAAGCTGAAGGAACGCTCCCGCGACCTGCCGACCGTCCAGGCGTGCGCCGCCATCGGCCAATCGCGCCTCATGCGGGTTTACGAAACGCATTTCGCCCGGCACGGCCTCGCCGTCGCCCAGGTCCTCCTGACCCACCGCGACCTCGACAGCCGCCTCTGCTACGCCAACGCCCGGAACACCCTCAACCGCCTGCTCGAACAACGCCGCGCCGTGCCCATCATCAACGAAAACGATGTGGTGGCCGTCGAGGAACTGCGCTTCGGCGACAATGACCGGCTTTCCGCCGAGGTCGCCATCCTGACCGGGGCCGATCTGCTCATCGTGCTCACCAGCGCCGAAGGACTCACCCGCGAGCCGGACGGACGCGGCGAGCCGATCCCGCTCGTCGAAAACGTGGATGAAATCCTCCACCTCGCCAGTTCCGCGAAAGGCCGTCTTTCCATCGGCGGCATGGCGACCAAGCTGCAAGCCGTCAAACGCGCGGTCGAAGCGGACATTCCCGCCGTCATCGCCAACGGCCGCACCCCCGGCCTGCTGGAGCGCATCGTGCGTGGTGAAATGATCGGCACGCGCTTCGTCGCAAAAAAATCAACGCCCGAAGATTGATGGACCTCGCCGCGGAAATTCTCGCCGTGGGTCAGCGTGCCCGGACCGCCGCGCGCACGCTCGCCCGCTTGACGGCGGCGCAAAAAAACACCAGCCTCCTCGTCATGGCCGACGCGCTGGGTGGCCACGGCGCCACGATCCTCCAGGCCAGCGTCGCGGACTACGCCGATGCCCGCGAGAAAAGACTCACCGGCGCGATGCTCGACCGTCTGCGCCTGGACGAAAAACGTCTCGCAACGATGGCCGACGGCATCCGCGACGTGGCCGCGCTCAACGATCCCGTCGGCGAGACGCTCCGCGCCTGGACCCGTCCCAACGGCATCGAAATCAGCAAACGGCGCGTGCCCATCGGGGTGGTGGGCATCCTCTACGAGTCGCGCCCGAACGTCACCAGCGACGCCGCCGTCCTCTGCACGAAAACCGGCAATGCCGCCATCTTGCGCGGGGGCAGCGAAGCCCTGCGTACCAATCTCGCCATCGCTGCCGCCTTGCGCGAGGGAGCGGCCTCCGCCGGTCTGCCCGCTGACTGTATCCAGCTCATCGCACACCCTGACCGCGCAGCCGTCCGCCTGCTCGCCGAGATGGACCGCTACGTCGATCTGCTCATCCCGCGCGGCGGCACCGCCCTCATCGAAGCCGTGGTGCGTCACGCGCGGATGCCCGTCATCAAGCACTACCACGGCGTCTGCATTCTCTACGTGGACCGTGCGGCCGACCCGGACATGGCGACTAAGATCGTCGTGGACGGCAAGTGCCAGCGTCCCGGGGTCTGCAACGCCCTCGAAACGATGCTCGTCCACCGCGCCGTGGCCGCCGAATATCTCCCGCGCGCCGCCGCCGCTCTCTGGGAGCGCGGGGTCGAACTGCGCGGCGACGACGCCACCCGCCGCCTGCTGGGTGATCGCGTCGTCCCGGCGACCGAAGCCGATTGGACCACCGAGTTTCTCGAACTCAAACTCGCCGTCAAGATCGTGGACGACATCGACGCGGCCATCGCGCACATCGCAACCTACGGCTCGCATCACAGTGACGCCATCGTCACCGCCGACCCCGCCCGCGCCGAGCAGTTCCTCGACGAGGTGGATTCCGCGACGGTTTATTGGAATGCCAGCACGCGTTTCACGGACGGCGGCGAATTCGGTTTCGGCGCGGAAATCGGCATCAGCACGGACAAGCTCCACGCCCGCGGCCCGATGGGTCTGGAGGAACTGACGACGTACAAATATGTGATCCGGGGCGATGGACAGGTGCGCGGATAATCCCAGGTTAGGCCACTCGGAACACGCCGATGAATTTACCTATTCAGAAACCCGGATCATCCCAAGACAACTCGTGGCCCTTGCTGCTCACCATCGCAGCAGTGATGGTCGGCTTGCTTTCGCTGCTGCAATACAACGTAATTTACACCGAGGGCGAGGTGATGCAGGGCCTCTTCACGTTACTTGTCGGACTGGTTGCTGCTTGCGCTCTCATCGGATTCTATCGTCGCAAAGTCGCGGTGTGGTGCGTGGTGCTATTCGGAGGTTCGCTTTTGCTGTGGCAAGCATACCAGATACGCCAATGGGCGTTGATCCATGAGGACGTTGTAGCCATCGTGCGGTTCGCTGAGGACCTAAAAACCAAGACAGGTCACTACCCCTCCGATCTTGAGGGATACGTTTTCAAAAATCCGCAGGTGAAGACACACATCTACAGATTGAGTTCGGACGAGGCGCAAGGGTTCCGAATTTCCTATTTCATGAATCAGCCTGGAATCACTTATTGGTACTCGTCGAAAGAAGGATTTAATTACTATCCCGATTGAACAACCCGGCTGGACTCGCAGTAACCTTCGGAAAGGACAACGTCGCTCATCCAATCGGGATGCGCTCTAATCAAACCGGATCGCCGCGGACCGTCCGTGCGCATCCAGCCCTTCCAGGTCGCTGAACGCCTGGATCGTCGCCACCGACTGCCGCAGGGATTTTTCGTCGAAGCGAATCAGACTCGTCCGCCGTTGGAACTGATCCACCGTCAGACCGCCGAACGATTTGCCTGCCCCTCCGGTGGGCAAGGTGTGGCTGGGACCCGCGAGGAAATCACCGCCTGCCACCGGCGACCAATCCCCCAGAAAAATCGCGCCCGCCGTGTGGACCTTTGCCGCGAGATCATCCGGCCCGGCGGCACAGATCGAAAGATGCTCGGGCGCGAAATCGTTGGCGATGGCAACGGCCTGATCCAGGTCTTCCAGCAGACAAAAAAATGCGTCCTTCTCCAACACCGGTCCCAAATGCGCCTGCCGTCCCAGCATGGTCAACTGCCGCTCGACCGCCGCCGTAACGGCCTCCAGCATCCCCGCCGAATCCGTCAGGAAACCAATGACGCTGTTCGCGCCGTGTTCCGCCTGGGCAAGCAGATCGGCGGCGATCCATTCGGCGTTGGCGTTCCCATCGGCGATGACGAGAATCTCGCTCGGCCCGGGCAACTGATCGACCGCCACGGGGCCGAACACCTGCCGCTTCGCCTCGATGACATACGCGTTGCCCGGCCCGAAAATCTTCGCCACGGGGCGGATCGCCTCCGTGCCGTAGGCCAACGCCGCGATGGCCTGGGCTCCGCCGGCGCGATAAACCTCGGTCGCTCCGGCCAGGGCGAGTGCCGCCAGCAGGGCAGGGGCGATGTGGCCGTCCTGATCGGCGGGCGTGGTCACCACGATCTCCGCGCACCCGGCCACGGCGGCCAGCGTGCAGGTCATGATCGCCGTGGAAACCAGCGGCGCGGTCCCGCCGGGCACGTACAGGCCGACGCGCGGAAACGCCGTGAACCGTTCGCCGACTTCCACGCCCTGCCGGTTGTGCATGTTCCAATCGTGCCGCAGACTCCTGAGGGCGAAGGCACGGACGTTTTCGTGCGCCTCGGCCATGGCGCGCTGGGTCCGGGCATCGGTTTGCCGGGCCGCCGCCGCGAACTCCTCGGGCGCGACCCGCAACGGCGCGACCCCCGCGGCCGGTCCGCCGAACTTCGCGTTCAGCCGGTGCAACGCCGCGTCACCCCCCGCACGCACCTCGGCGATGATCCCGGCAACGGTCTCGCGCGTGCTGTCGGTCGGTAGGGCACGGCGGTTCAAGCTTTGCAACACGTCCGGAAACCCGGGGTCGTCGTGGCGAAAAATCCGCATAAGCTCAGTCTTTCAAGCCCACGCTGCTGGCGCGTTTGGCGAGGCGTCGGCCCGGCTTCTTACCGTTCGCGACACCGGTGGCCGTCGCGGCCTCGCCGAAGCTTTTCACGTCGGATGTGTCCGTGCGGTGGGCAATTTTTTCGACCGTGCCCTTTTTCAAATACTGTGCCTTGATGGCGGCGAGTTGTTCGTCGCGGCGCGCATAGAGACCCTTGCGTTTGCGCGGGACGAGCTTGGTCAGCGCGTAGGCGGTGATGAGGGGGAGGGAGATCGTCGAGTCCAGGTAGCACACCACGCACGCGGGCAGGTTGCCGGGGTCGATCTTGCCCCAGCTCACGGCCTCCGCCGGGGTCGCCCCGCTCAGGCCGCCGGTGTCGGGCCGGGCGTCGGTGCATTGCAGGAAGTAATCGTGCCCGCGTTCCTCGATGCCCATGACCTCCTGAATCTGCGGCTCGGTCTGGAGGATGAAGTTCTTCGGGCTGCCGCCGCCCAGGATGAACACGCTCGACGTGCCGCCCCGGCGCTTGGCGTCGTAAACGATGGCGGCGGATTGGTTCACGTCGCGGTTCACGTCGAACGCCAGCTTGGAATCGCGCAACGCCATCGCCGCGACGTTCATGCCGATGGAGCTGTCGCCGGGTGAACTGGTGAAGATCGGCACGCCGTACTGATACGCCGCGCTCAGCACGCTGGTTTCAGTGAGGCCGAGCTTTTTCTCCCGCTGAAAAACATACTTCCCGAGCAGGTGGTGGAACTCGTCCGTGCCCATCGTCTTTTGGAACTCCGGCCCCTGGATCGCCTCCCGCACGAACGCATCGGTATCCAGCAACACGTCATAGGAGAACAGCACGTCGTAGATGCGGATCACGCCGTCGTTGCGCAGCACCACGTCATCGACGAACGGCGACCCGGCGAACAGTTCCATGCCCAGGCCGTAGTGGAGATCGTGGTACAGATTTGCCCCGGTGGAGACGATCCAATCGACAAACCCCGCCTTCATGAGCGGCACGATGGCCGAGCGCCCCAGACCGGCGGGAGTCAGCGCGCCGGTCAGCGTCAGGCCGACGGTGCCATCCTCGGCGAGCATCTTCCCGGTGTACAACCGGCAGGCCTCGCCCAACCGCGCCGCGTTGTACGCCTTGAAAGTGGTGTCGATCAGGTCGGCTACCCGCACGTTCTTCTTGATCGGGTCGGGCAGCAGACGCGGGAACTGTTTGTTGAGCGTGGGCATATGGGGAAGGCAAAAGTCAAAATGCAGAAGGCAAAGTCCGGCAGGGAAACCAGTGTGCCAGACCCATCTAATCGCTTGTTTCTAAACTTTTGCATTCTGCATTCTGACTTTTGCCTTTCTTCTCATCGGGGGTTTCCCCTAGGCATCCAAGCCCGTCCACAAGTCCGATGCTTCCTTTGAAGGTCGCTGCTTTCCACCCTGGGGATTTGCGTTTATGTCTATCGCCTTACTCATCCCTATGGAAGCAAAGACCCTTTCCGCGCCGGAGCCGCCCCTCGTGGGCGACGAAACCCTCATGGCCAGCATCCAAGAGCGCCAGCCGGAGGCCCTCGCTGCTCTCTACGACCGCTACAGCGGGATTCTCAAATCACTGATCATGGGCGTCATCCACAACGATGCGGAGGCAGACGACCTGCTACAGGAGATCTTCATGGAAATCTGGAACCAGGCCGCGCATTACTCCGCGCAGAAGGGCAAACCCCTGGGCTGGATTGTGACCCTGACCCGCCGCCGTTCCATTGACCGCCTGCGCAAAAAGCAAGCTTACGCCCGCGCCGAGGAACGTCTCCAGAACGAGACCGAGCAGCAGCCCGACGCCTGGGTTCACAACTCGACCGAGGACGACATCGAGATGTCGGACACGCGGCGGCTCATCATGGCCATCCTGAAAAACCTTCCGCCAGCCCAACGCGAAGCCATTGACCTCGCGTTTTATCACGGCATGAGCCAACGCGAGATCGCTGCGAAAACCGGCATCCCGCTCGGCACGATCAAGACCCGGCTGGAGTTGGGTCTCAAAAAAATCAGCGAAGCATTGCGAGGGATGAAAGATGAATTCTGAAGACTTTGAAAGCAGGGCGCGTCTGTATGTCCTCGGCGCGCTGGACGACAGCGAATTGACCGAGTTCGAGCGGATGCGCCACGAAATGGGGCCACCGGCGGAGCGCATCATTCAGGAATGCGAGCGGCTCAACTCGATGTTCGCCCTCAGTTTGCGACCCACCGCTCCCAAGCCCGCGACCAAACAACGGCTCCTCGAAATGATCAACGCGGCCATGGGCGCCGCGAAATCGCTGCACAAAGATTAGACCTCTTTCACCCTCCCTGAAACCTCACGCAAAGCCGCAAAGTCGCCAAGGAAAAGGCAAAAAGGAGGAGACAACGCGGCTGATTCAATAGACTTCTGACCAAAGTGCCCATCGAAAGTCAGGGATTGTCCGCAGATTCCGCAGATTTCCGCAGATTTGGAACCAAGGCAGGAGAGCAGAACCCTTTTTCGCTCTTCCATCGGCGGAAATCTGCGGAATCTGCGGACCATCCCTGACTTTTGTCAGAATTCTAATCGGGATGAGCCCCGGGCGACCGCCGGCTGGGGGCAGCCGTTCGTCATCCCTCGAAGTTCCTTGAATTTGGCGGTGTTCGCGCGTTGACACCCTGCCTGCGGGTCCATATCTTCGTTGGACACGTTCATTTTTAGTCACTTCTTCCCTCCTACGGTGACCCCCAACGAAGAATATATTTTAGAGCTGTTGCAAGACTCGGGCATGGTGACCGGGTCGCAGATTTTTGAAGCCCGCGAGCAGGCAACCGCTCACGGTGGCGGCGTCATCTCGGCGCTGATTGCCCTCAACCTCCTCACGGAGGAAGACATCACCCGCACGGTCGCGGCAGCCTCCAACATGGAGTTCGTCGATCTGAGCCAGGTCCTCGTCAAGCCGGAAGTGATCGAACTGCTGCCGCGTGACAAAGCCTATCGTTACAAGGCGATTCCGATTGCCCTCAACGATGACGTGCTGATGGTCGCCGTCAGCGATCCCCTGAATTTCGACACCCTCGACAACCTGCGCTTCCTGCTCAAGCGCGAGATCGAGATGGTTTGCTCGACCCCGGAACAGATCAAGCAATCGCTGGTCAAATATTACGGCAGCGCCGACGAGGCGAGTGACATCATGATGGGTGAACTCGGCGCGGGCGAGATCGTCGGCGTCGATCTGGCGACCGGCGGGCCGGACGACACCGGTTCGGGCGATTCGGCGATCATCAAACTGGTGTCGCTGCTGATCCTCGAAGCTTTCAAGATCAAGGCGAGCGACATTCACCTCGAACCGCTGGAAAAGCGTTTCCGGGTGCGCTTCCGCATCGACGGCGTGCTCCAGGAGATGCAAAACCCGCCCAAGAAATTGCAGTCGGCCATCGTCAGCCGCCTCAAGATCATGAGCGGCACCATGAGCATCGCCGAGAAACGGCTGCCGCAGGACGGACGCATCCAGGTCAAAATGGGTAAAAAGGCCATCGACCTGCGCGTTTCGACGATCCCGACCAACCACGGCGAAAGCGTGGTCATGCGGATTCTCGACAAATCGGGTCTGTCGCTCGGCCTGCCGGAACTGGGCTTCCTCACAGACGATCAGGGCACCTTCGAGCGTCTGATCACCCTGCCGGACGGCATCTTGCTGGTCACCGGCCCGACCGGTTCGGGCAAAACGACGACGCTCTACGCCTGCCTGAACGTGATCAACCGGCCCGACCGCAAGATCATCACGGTCGAAGACCCGGTCGAATACCAGATGGCCGGGATCAACCAGGTGCAGGTGAACGCCGACATCGGCATGACGTTCCCGGCGGCGTTGCGTTCGATGCTGCGGCAAGCGCCGAACATCATCATGATCGGTGAGATCCGCGATTTCGAGACGGCGTCCATCGCCATCAACGCGAGTTTGACGGGCCACCTCGTTTTCTCGACCCTGCACACGAACGACGCCCCCGGCGCCGTGGCGCGTCTGGTGGACATGGGCGTCAAGCCGTTCCTCGTGGCGACCTCCATCCGCGCCATCCTCGCCCAACGTCTGGTGCGCAAGCTCTGCCCCAACTGCAAAAAGCCGGGCGGCCTGAGCGACGAGGAACTCAGAGCGTTGCGGATCACGCACAGCCAGGCGGAAGCCGCGAACGCCATGGTGGCCGAGGGCTGCGAGGTTTGCCGCCACAAAGGCTACAAGGGACGCGCCGGAATCTTCGAAATTTTCGAGATCAACGACGAGGTGCGTTTCATGATCAACGACCGCCTTTCGACGCTCCAACTCCGCCAGCGGGCGCGGGAACTCGGCATGCGCACGTTGCGAGAGGACGGGGTCCGCAAGGTCCTCAACGGCATGACCAGCGCCGAGGAAGTCGTCAGCGCAACGATGGGCGACGCGAACTAAAGTCAAAATGCAGAATGCAGAAGTCAGAGGGAATAAGACGTGCGTGTCATGATCCTTCTGCCCCTGTCTGTTCTTTGACTTCTGCGTTCTGCATTCTGACTTCTGCCTTTCCATGACTCCCATCGAAGACCTGCTGCGCCTCGTGCTGGAGGAAAACAGCTCGGATCTACATATCTCCGTTGGTTCGCCGCCGACGATCCGGCTCAACGGCGCCATCATCAAGCTCGACCTGCCGGTGATGACCGCCGCCGACACGGAAGAAATGGTGCGCGGCATCGCCAAGGATGTCCAGATCAAGGCGCTCTACGAAAACGGCGGCGTGGATTTCGCGCTGACTTACCGGGACGACGCCCGTTTCCGCATCAGCGCGTTTTTGCAGCGCGGCTCCATCGGGATGGTCGCACGGTTGATCCCGCGCAAAATCCTGGACATCAATGCCATCGGCCTGCCCCCGGCGATCCATGATCTGCTCAAATTGCAGCGGGGCCTGATCCTCGTCACCGGGCCGACCGGCTCGGGCAAATCGACGACGCTGGCCAGCATGCTCAACGTCATCAATTCGACCAGCCGGTTGCACATCGTCACGGTGGAAGACCCCATCGAATACCTGCACGAACACCGGCGCGGCATCGTCAACCAGCGCGAGGTCGGCGTGGACGTGCCCACCTTCGGCGAGGCGCTCAAGCGCGTGCTGCGGCAGGACCCGGACGTGATCCTCGTCGGTGAGATGCGCGACCTGGAAACGATGGAAGCCGCCGTGACCGCCGCCGAAACGGGGCACCTCGTTTTCTCCACCCTGCACACCACCGGGGCCGCGCGCACCGTGGACCGTATCGTGGACTCTTTTCCCGCCGGGCAGCAGGAGCAAATCCGCATCCAGCTCGCCGGGAACCTGAAGGCGGTGCTCAGCCAGGTGCTCATCCCGAAAAAGGACGGCTCCGGGCGCGTCGCCGCGTTCGAGTTGATGATCAACAACCCGGCTATCGCCGCGCTCATCCGCGACAACAAGACCTACCGCATTTCCAACGACATCCACACCGGCACGAAGTTCGGCATGGTCTCGCTGGAGGCGAACATGGTCGATCTCTGGCGGCGCGGCATCATCAACCGGCAGGAGGTGCTCGACCGCGCCCAGGATGTCAACATCGCCAACCAACTCCTCGCCGATTACGAGACCACCAAGCGTTGACCGTTTTCCCACCGTCCCCCCCCCATGACCACCGACCAACAAATTCTCGACATCTTCGTTGACCGCAGCCTCGTGCAGCGTTCGCAGACCGAAGACATCCTCTCCGAGATGAACAATTCGGGCAAAACGCTGATCCAGGTCATGGTGGATTTCGAGATCGTCAACGAGGAGCAATTTTACCGCACCATCGCGGATTCCATCGGCGCGGACTACGTGGACCTGGGTGATTACGAGGTGCCGCCCGAGGTGCAGCGTCTGATTCCCGGCGGCACGGCGCGGCTCAACGGCGCGCTGCCCATCGGCCAGTCGGGCGAGAGCATCGTGACGGCGCTGCTCGACCCGTTGGATACCCAGGTCGTGGACGATCTACGTTTCACCCTCGGGCGCGACATCCAGATCGTGGTCGCCCCGGCCTATCAGGTGGAGGAACGTCTGCGCAAATACTACGGCGCGGACATGGCCAACATGGACGACGTGCTCAAGGAGCTGAGCAGCGTCGGCGGCATCGAGTACGGCGAGGGCGGCCCCGGCGCGGGCGACCTGAGTAACGAGGCTAACGCCGCGCCGATCATCCGGTTCGTGGATTTGATTCTTTACCAGGCGATCCAGGACCGCGCGAGCGACATTCATTTCGAGCCGTTCGAGTACGAGTTCAAGATCCGCTACCGGGTGGACGGCGCGCTCTACGAGATGGCCCCGCCGCCCCGGCACCTCGCGCTGCCGGTGATTTCGCGCGTCAAGGTCATGGCGAACCTCAACATCGCCGAGCGCCGGTTGCCGCAGGACGGACGCATCCAGCGCAACATCGCCGACCGCGCCGTCGATCTG
The DNA here is from genome assembly GCA_964250695.1 of uncultured Chthoniobacterales bacterium. GTDB lineage: Bacteria > Verrucomicrobiota > Verrucomicrobiia > Chthoniobacterales > SZAS-18 > CAHJWO01. The sequence goes on from CAXUGY010000071.1 coordinate 12,984, forward strand.
CGCGTTTCCACCCTGCCGACGCAGTACGGCGAGAGCGTCGTGTTGCGCGTGCTCGACCGTTCGTCGGTCAACCTCGACCTCGAAACGCTCGGGATGCCGCCCAAGCTCTACAACTATCTGCTCACGACCATCGAGAAGCCCAACGGCATCTTCATCGTGACCGGCCCGACCGGCTCGGGCAAGACGACCACCTTGTACGCCTGTCTGCGCAAGATCAACAACGTCGAGACCAAGCTGCTCACCGCCGAGGACCCGGTGGAATACGACATCGAAGGGCTGATTCAGGTGCCCATCAACGAGGGCATCGGCCTGACGTTCGGGCGGGTGTTGCGCGCCTTTTTGCGGCAGGACCCGGACCGCATCATGGTCGGCGAAACGCGCGACCTGGAGACCGCGCAGATTGCCATCCAGGCGTCGCTCACGGGGCACCTCGTCTTTTCCACCCTGCACACGAACGACGCCGCCGGGGCCGTGACGCGTCTGATCGACATGGGGGTGGAGCCGTTCCTGATTTCGTCCAGCCTGGAAGGCGTGCTCGCCCAGCGGCTCATCCGGCGCATCTGCACGAGTTGCCGCACGGCTTACGAGCCCAAGGAGGAACTGCTCACGCAAATGGGGCTTTCTCCGCACGAGATCGGCGACAAGAATTTTTATTACGGGACCGGCTGCGACGCCTGTAATCACACCGGCTACAAGGGCCGCAAGGGCATCTACGAACTCCTGGAAATCACCGACCCGATCCGTGAGTTGATCAACCAGCGCGCCCCGTCGCTGGTGGTCAAGCAGCGGGCGGTCGAACTGGGCATGGTGACCTTGCGCGAGGACGGTTTGCGCAGCATTTACGATGGCGATACCACCATTGAGGAAGTGCTCAAATACACCTGACGCCGCGTCCGGCCGCCGAACCGTCGCCGCACGGGCAAAAACGCAAATTTGTTATCGACAATCCCCCCGTTGATCCTAAGCTGACGAAAGTGACATTCTCCCCACGAATCTATGCCGAAATTTAGCTACGTCGCTCTGGACGCTCGCGGACAGGAATCCGTCGGTGTGGTCGAAGCATCAAACTCCAACGATGCCGTCGGCCAGTTGCGGCAGGCGGGATACTTCCCGACCAGCGTGCACGAGGAAGGCAAGGAGCCTGCCGCCTCCAAAGCAAAAAAAGGCGGCACGGTGGCAAAAACCGCTTCCAAGGCCCCGGCGGTTGCTTCCACCAAAGCGGCGAAGGCGGTGGCCAACAAAAAGGTCAAGCCGAAGATTTTGATGATCTTCACCCGGCAGCTCGCCACGCTCATCGACGCGGGTTTGCCGCTGCTGCGCGGTCTCGTCGTGCTCGAAAAACAGGAGCGCGACCCCGTGCTCAAGGCGACCATCGCCAAGCTCAGCGACGCGGTGCAGGGCGGCAGCACGTTCTCCGAAGGATTGGCGCAACACCCGAAGATTTTCAACAAACTCTACATCAACATGGTCAAGGCCGGCGAGGTCGGCGGCGTGTTGGAACTGGTGCTCATCCGTCTGGCCGAGTTCCAGGAAAAGGC
>CAXUGY010000072.1:0-14059 GCA_964250695.1 uncultured Chthoniobacterales bacterium
CACCACCTACAACCTCGCCATTCAGCAAAAAGCAACAGTCAGGTAGCCACTACCCGAAAGTGATTAGAGCTTACACAGGTCTTGGCTTGGCTGAGGGTAAAAGTCGTACCGATCAAGTGCTTGAGAATAAAATCGTGACGTTCAAGAATCTCGATCTAGAAATCGCCGAACGCTTTTTAAGAGATATACAAAACATCGGTGCTATTGGAGAGATTGAGAGACAGGATTGATGGTATTCTCCGGTGTCTAGCATTACATCTGGGCAGCCTTCCACGGCGTAATGCTTGCCTCCGACGCAATGCTCCTCAAATCCCTTTTCCCTCGTCCCCAAGTTGCCCTTGGGAATGCCCCTGTGAATCCAACAGGAACAGAGGTCAGTCCTTGCTCTTGACACTCCACCGGTCGTTGATAGCTTCCACCCGTCATGTCCGGCCCTTGCGAATCCAGTTTCAGGTCGGGCGGAACGAGCGCCAAGAACCACTATCTCTCCCGTGGTGCCAGCGCGTACGGCAACCGGCGCGCGAGAAACTGTGCCCCGGCATTTGGAAGTAAAGCGGCACTTGGCGCGCAGCATTTGTCGGCGTCTTGGCGTAGAAGTTCCCAAAGGTGCGTAAAGCAAAGGCAGTTCTCGCCTCACTTTTTCCCTCGTTCCCAAATTGCGCTTGGGAACGCCTTTGTTTGGGAAATTGCACTCCCTCTGTGGTCCAGAGCGGACGGAACTGACGAAGCGAAATTTCTCAGAACGCAGCACTTTCCAAGTGCAGCGTGGGAGTAAGGGTAAACGTGGGGAACAAAGCGCGAATGCACCAGGATGCTTTGTGCTCGTTCCCAAGCGGGAGCTTGGAAACGAAGAAAAGAACCGCTGGTGACCGGATTCGCGTCGGACCTTGGAGGTCAAACAAACGTCGGGACCAACGGTGCCGGAGGGTGGTTTAAATCCCGGAAGCTGAACTTCAGGCGCGGGGCGAGCAGGACCACTCCGTGTCTCAGGCTGGCGCACAGGCAGGCCCGCCGCACCGCTTCCACGCAATAATGATCCAACTTGAACGCTTCCGACTTGGCTGGCGCTGCCGGGCAAACGCGCACCTCCGCCGACACCTGATTTTCCAGCCAACGCCGGAGCCGGAAGAAGGCCAGGTAATGCCTCTTTTCCATGCGCACGCGCAAATCACAAAACAGGCGCAACGCGGTCTCTGCCTCCGTGCGTCGGCGAAGCTCCCAACGCAGGTCCAGCAACAAATCAGCCTCTTCGCCCGACACGGCGGCACGCGGCAAGCCCAACAGATCGTCGATCACTTCGAGGGCACAGCGCCAGCGACAGGTAGCGGCCGTGCATTCGGGAGCCGACGGACGCATCGATGCAACGGCAACGACGGAGTTCACCCCGGCGTTTTTGCCCGGGGTCTTCAGGGCTTGAGATAGCTCTTGAGCATCCACAGGGTCTTTTCGTGAAATTCCAACCGTTTGATGAGCAGGTCCTGCGTTTGCAGGTCATTGGCCAAGCCGGAAGCGTCGCGCGTGCGCGTGGCATCATCCACGACTTTTTCGTGCGCCACGATCAGCGCGGCCACGTAGTCCTTCTGGGGCATGGGAGAGCGGAACTCATCCACCTGGGCCGTGCGCGCCAGCAAGCCCAGGCCACCGATGGCATAAGCGTCCAGCGCGCGGACGCGCTCGGCGATCTCGTCCACGGCTTCAAACAGGTCTTCGTACTGCTCCTGAAATGCCTTGTGGAGTTGAAAGAAGTCCGCGCCCTCGACGTTCCAATGGGCTAAGTGCGTCAAAGACATCAGCGCGTAGGAGTCGGCCAGGACGAGGTTCAAGCCGTCGATGACGCGGGTATCTTTCGGGGTGATTCCAGTGGCGGGTGCGGCGATGGAGGTGCTCATGATGATCAGGTTACGGTCGGTAGGAGGATTCGTCGATGGCTAACGGCCTCTCACTTCCGTCCACTTCCAGCAAAGTGCAAGTTCCCGGCGGCCTGGGCAATAATTTCTCCAGCCTCATGGGGCGAGCAGTGAGAATAAACGCGTTGCGCGCCATCCACGTTGGGAGCCTGCTTGCAACGGTCCAGGCAGCCCACCTGCCGGATTTCGATGCGCTCCGCGTGGCCGCTGGCCGCGAGTTGCCGGGCGAGCGCGTCCCAGAGTTCGCGACCGCCCTGGCGCCAGCAGTTCTTCTTGGAGCAGACCCGCACCACGCACGATCCCACCGGCGCGGCCGATGCCAGCCGCGAAACGCCCGTGCCGGAGTCCGCCGTCTCGGGCAAGACGTGCGAAACCACCGGTTTGAGCACGCCGGTCTCGGGGTCTCTTTCCTCCGTGACAGCCACCCGGAGCAAATCACCCACGCGGAATTTGCCGATGATGCGCCGCCGCAGAATGCGCGGAACCTTGAGCAGCCATTCGCGGTCGGCCTCCAGCAGCATCCGGCGTTTGCCCGACTCCGTGAACACGACGCCTCCGAAGCGGCCAACCAATTCAAACGGGGCGCGGGTCATCGGTTCAGGAGACGGGCCGAGAGTCGGAGCCCCGGTGGCGGAACACGCGTTGGGAAGAGTGGAGAAAGCTGTCACGGGTTCGCAGGTTATCGGTTCCAACGTAGCAAGGTTGCCACCGCTTGGCTTGCGGTCGGTTGCGGTCGGTTAGCGCGGAATTGCTTCCGACCGCACGCCACGGGGAGAAGAGATGGCTCCCGGCAACGAGGTCCTGGCGCGAGTTCGCCGGCGATTGGCATGGCCCCAACCGCCAAGCGGATGGCTGTTCATTCCTGCTGCCGATCCCGTGCCAACAAATCCTCGCGCGGCGGGCTGAACGTGTCCAGGACGGACGACGCTTCCAACGCCTCCGCCGCGTGCGGCAGGTTGGCGGCAAGATAGATGGATTCGCCCGCGCCCAAGTCACGCGTTTCCGCGCCGCCATCGAGTTTGAAACGCACCCGCCCGGTCAGCACGTGGCTGATTTGCTCGTGCGGATGCTGATGTTCCGGCAACCGGCTGCCCGCCTCGAACGTGACGAGCATTTGCATCATCGTGTTCCCGTCGGCCAGCGTGCGGCGGCGGATTCCCGCCACCATGTCGATCCAGGATTTCATCGGGAGATCAGCGGGTGTTCAGTGGACGAGATTGGTGGTGAAACCGCTGTCGGAATCCTCGCTTGAAACGAGCAGGCTGCCGTCGTAGCCGGTGGCCCAATGCGCGATGGCTTTCCCGTCGCTGCGGTGGTACAGCTTGGCGGTGTCGGTGCTGTCTTTGCCGGTTTCCCAACTGAAATTTGCCACGCTGGCGGCCAGTGCCGCGTCAACGTCCGCCACGCTCAAGGCCCCATCGACGCGGGTGTATTCCAACAGCACGCAACGATCCTTGTGGTAGACCGTGCGGACGATGATCCCGTTCTTGCCGTGCAGATCGCCGGTGAAAATGGAATCGCCGCCGTCGAGAATCTCGTGGTGGCGCACGCGGGCATTGTGCCGGAGCACCGGGCCGTAGATTTCGATGATCTCGGCGGGCGTTGCGCCGAGCGGGCTGATCTTCGGTTCGAGCCGTTGCGCCTGGCCGACCAAGGGATGCGCCAACAGGGTCAGAATCAAAGCCAGCCCAAGAGTCGCCGCCGGACGAAGGAACGCAGACAGACGCAAAGCCCTCATGATGATACCCGCACCCTGTCCCAGGTTCGCCCGGCGCGCAACTGAGAGACCAAAACGGCGCGCCGATGGAAAACCACCGAGCGCGCCGCGATAGTTTTTGTCCAGATTGAGCCGATTTAGAATCAAGCGAATAAACCTTGCAGTCTCCGACGTTGACTCCAAGTCGCGGCCCCGATCAATAACGCGCTACCGAGTACCGTGCTGGGCTCGGGCACCGTGTTTACCTGCAAATTATCAATGCGGTTGTTACCTGCAGTAGCCGTTGCGCCGGTGAACGTGAGTTCAAAATAAACCGTCGGCTGGTTATTGATGCCCGTAATCGAGCTCAGGTCGAAATTCACGGCTGCAAACGCCGTCGGAATAGCGGTATTGCTACCGAAGGGTGTGAAGGTCGTACCATCGAGACTGTACGAAAGCGCCTGGGTTTTAAACCCAGTGGAGGTGCCTTGGGTGGCATAACTCACATCAAGATTGGAAAGCTGCGACCCATTGACACTGAAAATAATGGAGCCTCCGTTGTTACCGCCGGTGCCACCCGCTCCAGCGCCAGTCCCACCCTGAAGAGCTAGAGAAACGCCGGCGACGTCGCCGCTCACCGCGTTGATCGTCGTCCCGCTGAACACCACGACGTTTGCGGCGGCAAAGCCTGTTGTCGTAATTGCCGAGGTTTGTCCGCTCGTGGAAGCCAATGTCAACGCGTTGGCAGAACCGGTGGTTGGACCATTATTGAAATTGAACGCTGTCACCAGATCAGCCCGGGCGGCAGGGAGTGTCAAGCTGACGCTTGAAAGGACAACGGCTGCCAACGTGCAAATGCCGCTTAAAGAGGATAATGCGTGGTGACTTCGTGTGACCATTTTTCGATTTTTCATAAGATTTCTTCGCTCTGTCGCCCTGTGTGATTGACTGAATAACCCTACCTTCATTCAAAGTTGGCATGGTGTGCTAACACCTTGTTGTGACGTTGTTGTCACTCGCGGCACCGTTTTTCCCACGGTCCACTGGCTGCCCGAGCGCATTGATACAGGATTGTTTGCCGCAGGCAAGAATTTTCCTCACGGTGAAAGCATTTTATTTCGTTGCTGTTTCCTTGCCGAAAAGATGCGTGTGTCCGGCTCGAATGAACGCCAGCGTCGGTGTCTTTGCCGACATGGTCTTCCCGTTGCTCCGTCTCTCCCTGTACACCGCTCTTCGCTCCCTGTTCTTTTTTGTTATCCTTCTGTGGGTCGTGCCTGCTGCACGCGCCTGGAATCCCACCGGGCACATGATCATTGCCTCGATGGCCTACGACCAGCTTCCACCCGAGCAACGTTCCTCGCGGCACCTTGCCGGAACTGGCGCGGGCAGCCGACCCGGCGGCCTGGAGTCTCGAAGGCCGTGCGCTGGCCATCGCCGCCGCGTACCAAAACGGTGCGTTGGCGGTCACCAAAGATGCCAAGGACGCTCCCCCTCTGCCGATGGGTTACCTGAGCGCCGCCCGTGCGCTGGCCGAGCGCCGGGTGGCCCTGGCAGGTGATCGGCTTACCGGCACGCTGGGCACCCTGCACCCGTGAAGGAGGGGCCGGTCACGGTGCTGCTTCCGCTTTCAGGTCCGTGTCGTACACGATCACCGGCCCGAGCTTTTCCAACGCGGGCCTGATTTCCTTCGCCTCGCCCACCACCACCACCGTCAGCCCCGCCGGGTTGACGTACTTGTCCGCCAGCGTCTTGATCTGGTCTGCGCTCACCGACGTGACCCGGCGGACGTAGGTCTTGAAATAATCGACGGGCAACTTGTACAGGTCGATCTCCTGCACGCGCGCCGCCGTCGTCGCCGGGCTTTCCAGGCTCAGGAGGTAGTTGCCCGCCAGATACTCGCGCTGCATGGTCAACTCCGGGTCGGGCACCGGGTCGGTGTCGATCCGCTTGACCTCGTTGAAAATTTCCTCGATGGCCGGGACCGTCACGGCGTTGCGCACCTCGGCGGTGGCCGAAAAGAGGCCCGCCACCCGGTTGTACGAAAACCCGCTGCTCGACCCGTAGGTGTATCCATGCCGCTCGCGCAGGTTCTGGAACAGCCGCCCGGAGAACCCGCCGCCCAGGATGGAATTGAGCACGCCCAGTTCCGGCACGTCGGGATTGTTGCGCGGGATGCCCCGCCCGCAGACCAGGATGTTCGATTGCACGCTGCCGGGCCGGTCCACGAGGTGAATCGTCAACTTTTCCGCCGGTTTGGGCAGGTCGGGGAACGTCGGCTGGCGGGCGGTGTCGCTCGCCGTGGTTTTCCATTCGGCGAACGCCTTTTCCACCAGCGGCACCACGTCCGCCGCGCGGATGTCGCCGACGATGGCCAGGGTCGCGTTGTCCGGGGTGAAAAACTCGTCGTGGAATCGTTCCAGGTCGGCGCGGTTGAGTCCGCCGAGCGATTCCTCGGTCGGGAACGCGCCGTAGGGATGGCCGGGGCCGTAGAGCAGTTTGCCGCGCAGCTTGGCGGCGAGCGTGGCCGAACGCTGCTTGCCTTCCTCCAGCGCGCTGATGGCCTGCCGCTGCTGCTTGACCAACTCATCGGCGGGAAACACCGGGTGCAGCGCGGCGTCGGCGAACAGGTCGAGAATCTTCGGCAAATCCTTGGTCAACCCTTCGGCGCTGACCGTGATGGCGTCCGGCCCGCTGCCCGCCTCGACCGACGCGCCGATGAAATCCGTCTCGGCGGCAAACTGCGCGGCGGGGCGTTTCTTGGTGCCGCGATTGAGCAGCGCGGCGGTCGTGTCGGCGAGGCCCGAGCGGCCCTGGTCGCAAGAGTCGCCCGCCTTGATGAGCAGCCGGAAATTGACCGTCGGCTGGCGATGGTCTTCCACCGTGAAGATTTTCAGTCCGTTCGGGAGCACGTCCTGCTTGAAATCGGGGAAGCCGGCTTTCGGTTCCGGGCCGGGCTTGGGCGGTTGGGTACGGTCGATGTCCGCGTGCAGCGAGAGCGCGGCGCCGAAGAGAGTCAACGCCACGAGGAAAGACGGGAAAGGGAGGTCGGGTTTCATGACAAAAGAGAAAAGGTGATGCGCAGATTTCGCAGATTTTCGCAGATTGTCTCGGGCACCTGCGACGCCTGCGACGCCTGCGAACTAAATCTGCATTTTTCGTTATTTTTTTGCTTCCGCCGCCCCCGGCACCGGGTAATGCAGGACGTTCACGCCGCCGTCGGTGAAGTATTGGTTAGCCACGCGTTTGAGGTCCTCGCGCGTGACTTTCAGGTAGGCGTCCAGTTCCGTGTTGACCTTGTTCGTGTCGCCGAAAAAGACGTGGTAATCCGCCAATCCCCGCGCCCGGCTGAGCGCCGTGCCGTAGGAGTTGGCCAGTTCGGATTGCTTGCTGTTGAGCGCCTTCTGATACTCTTCCTCGGTGACGCCGTCCTTTTTGACGGCGGCGACTTCCTCGTCGATGAGCGAGTCGAGCTTGGCGAGCGTCACGCCCCGATTGCCGACCGTGAAGACGCCCACCATCCCCGCGCCCTCCTGAAAAAACGGGAACGCGCTCGCCTGCACCGCCGCCTGTTCCTGATCGACCAGCCGCCGGTACAGCCGCGAGGACCGTCCCACGGCCATGATGTTGGTCAGCAAATCGACCGCGTAGGAATCCGGGTCGGTCTCCTTCGGGGCCTGCCACGCGTGGAGCGCGGCGTTGAGCGGGGTGTTCCGGCGTTCTACGTTGACGGTCTGCGGCCCGGTTTGCGGGGTGACCTTGATCTCGGGCCGGGGCGGCGTTTCCCCCTTGGGGATCGGGCCGAAGTACGCTTCGATCTGCTTGCGTGCCGCGTCGGGGTCAAAATCGCCGGACAGCACGTAGGTCGCGTTGTTCGGCACGTAGTACGTTTTATAGAACTGGCGGAATTCTTCCAGCGTGGCCTGGTCGATGTACTGCACGCTGCCGATGGGCACCCAGGAATAAGGGTTGCCTTTGAAGACGAGCTTCGAGAGTTCCTCGAACAGGCTGCCGTAGGGCTGGTTGTCGTAGGAGCGGCGGCGTTCCTCCTTGACGACCTGCCGCTGGGTTTCGACGCCGATCTGCTCGATTTTGCCGTGCAGCATCCGCTCGCTCTCGATCCACAGCGCGAGATCGACCTGGTTGGACGGCAGGTTGATGTGGTATTCCGTCTGGTCGAAGCTGGTGGAGGCGTTCAGGTTGCCGCCCGCGCCGCTGACGAGCTTGTCGATGCGTCCGCGCGGGATGTTGTCGCTGCCCTCGAACATGAGGTGCTCGAAGAAATGGGCGAACCCGGTGCGGTCGGGCCGCTCGTCCTTGCTGCCGACGTGGTAGAGCACGTAGCTGGCAACCACGGGCACGGTGTGGTCCGGCGCGAGGATGACGTGCAGGCCGTTGGGCAGGTCGTACTCGGTGAACTCAATCCGCCCGGCGCGGGCCGGGGTGAGTCCCAAGCCAAGCACGGCCGCCAGGCAAAAGAGGGAGCGGGGCATCATCCGGTCACTCAACTCCATCCGGCCACGGAGTGCAAACGCCGCCGTCTCAGCAGACCAGAAAACCTCACGCCAAGCCGCCAAGCCGCAAAGGAAGAAGAAATCAGCCAGCAAGAAGAAGTCTTTTTCTGTACGTATCTCTTCTCTTTCTTTGCGGCTTGGCGGCTTGGCGTGAGGTTTTCTGGTCTGCCCGTAAGGTGTTGCCAGTCCATTCGCCGCGCACCCCCGAATCTAATTAGCATGCCTGCCATTCACCCCTTACGTCGCCTTCTCCGGTCGCTGCCGGGATTGCTGCTCCCGGCGTTTCTCTGGGTTTCCGTGGCGCGGGCGGACGAGATCACCCGGCAGGTGCAGGAGGAACTGCGCAAACGCAACCTGTACTTCGGCGACGTGGACGGACGCCGCACGGAACAGGTCGCCGCCGCCCTGCGCCGCTACCAGCAGCGCAAAGGCTTCGCTGCCACCGGCGAGGCCGACGAGACCACCCTGCGCTCGCTCACCCTCTTGCCGCCCACGCCCCGCGTCGCCACGCCCGCCGCCAGCGTCACGCCCCCGGTTTTGCTGGCCACCGCCTTCCCCTGGCCCGACACCCCGGTCTTGCGTAGCGACGTGGCCCGGCGCAACCCCGCCCCGCCGGACACCGCTCCATCTAACGTTGATCCCCCACCCGGTCCGACCGTCGCCCCGCCGCCCGCCGCCGCGTCGCTCCACTGGCCCAGCGCCGATACCGTCCGCGGGTTTCTGGCGAGCTATCTGCGCGCCGGCCAGTCCGACGACACCGAGGCGCAGATGCCCTTCTACGGCGAGCAGGTCGATTACCTCAACGAGGGCCGGGTCGATCAACGCTTTATCCGCGCGGACATCGACAGCTACGACCGCCGCTGGCCCGAGCGTCATTTCACCTTGCTCGACCCGGTCACCGTCGCCCCCTCCCCCGACCACGACCCGGAAAAGATCGTCGTGAGTTTTCACTATCGCTTTGCGGTCAAACGGTCCCATGATGCACCGGCGGGCGAGATGATGAACACCTACACCCTGCAACGCACCGGCCCGGGGAGCTTTCGTATCATCGCCATGAGGGAATCCCGCGTCCGGGGCAAATAGCGGGTCGCTCCGGCGGCCACCCACCTACCGCTGGACTTTCTTCCTCTCTGATCCGCCCATGAAGGTCCAGACCAAAATCTTCCTGCTCCTGCTGGCCATCGTGGGCCTGTTCGCGGGGGGATTGACGCTCATTCGCCGACAGGCGCACACCCACTTCCGCCAGGTGGCCAGCGAACGCGCCAGGGACCGCGAACGCTTCTTCAACAGCTTCCTCGTCCGCCAGGGCGAACAACTGGAAACCTTTGCCAAGGACGCCACCTATTCCGACGCGTTCGTCAAGGCGCTCGAGGACTCCGACAGAGCCTGGATCGAGCAGAACATTCTCAACGACCAGACCTGGGTCAAGTCCAACGCCAACGCCGTCTGGATTTATCGTCCTGACCGCTCCCTGATCTTTTCCGCCGACCTGCTCTACCACGCCCGCGACCAGGGCATCCCCCTGCCGCCCGCCGCCTTCGACGCGCTGGAGCAACAACATCTGCTCTACTTTTTCATGACCGTGCCCGACGGCATCATGGAGGTGCGCGCGGCCACGATCCATCCCTCCGCCGACGGCTGGCGGCAAACTCCGCCGCAGGGGTTTTTCTTCGTCGGCAAACTCTGGAGCAGCCCGGTGATCGAAGCTTTTGCGCGCGATTCGGACAACCTCATCCGCCTGCTGCCGCCCGGCGCCATCGCCGCCGAGGCCGACGACGTGGACAACGGCATCGTCGCCTTCACCCGCCCGCTCCCCGGCTGGGACGGCCGCCCCGTGGCGCGGCTGCTGGTGCGCAACGATTCGGAGATCACCCGGGAACTCAACCGGTCCAGCGGCCAGCTCCTGCGGCTGGTGGTCGCGTTCGCGCTCGTGCTGCTGGTGCTGCTCAGCGCGGCGCTGATCTTCTGGGTCAGCCGCCCGTTGCGCTACATCTCGCAAACACTCGAAACCGAACGACTCGCGCCCGTCGAACCCCTGCGCCACGACCGGAGCGAGTTTGGCCGCCTGGCCCGGCTCATCCGCGATTTCTTCGGGCAGCGCGAAAACCTGCTCGCCGAGATCGCCGAGCGCAAGCACGCCCAGGAGGCCCTGCGCCAGAGCGGCGAGCAACTCCGGCAGGCGCAGAAGATGGAGGCCGTCGGGCGGCTGGCGGGCGGAGTGGCGCACGATTTCAACAACCTGCTCACCGCCATCCTCGGCTACGCGGAACTGCTCGCCGCGCGCCCCGACCTCGATCCCGGCGCGCGCCAGAACGTCGAGACCATCCAGAAGGCGGGCCGGCAGGCGGCGGCGGTCACCCACCAACTGCTCGCCTTCAGCCGCAAGCAAATCCTCCAGCCGCGCGTGATCGACCTCAACGCGCTGATCCTCGATTTCGAGAAGATCCTGCGCCGGGTCATCGGCGAGCACATCGACCTGCGCAACGTGCCCCAGGCCGCGAACGCCCGCGTGCGCGCCGATCCCAACCAGATCGAACAGGTCGTGCTCAACCTGGGCGTCAACGCCCGCGACGCCATGCCCCGGGGCGGGCAACTGACCATCCGCACCGCCAACGTCGAGTTCACCGCCGCCCAGGCGCGTCAGCAGTCCCCCGACATGCTGCCCGGCCCCTACGTGCTGCTGGAGGTCAGCGACACCGGCCACGGCATGGACGAGGAGACGAAGACGCGCATCTTCGAGCCGTTCTTCACCACCAAGGGGCCGGGCAAGGGCACGGGGCTGGGGCTTTCGACGGTGTACGGCGTGGTCCGGCAGAGCGGCGGGACGGTTTGCGTGGACAGCACGCCCGGCGCGGGCTGCGCTTTCCGCGTCTACCTGCCGCTGGAATCCGGCGAGCTGGAGCAAGACCGGCCCAAGACCGTCATGCCCGCGCAAAAACCCTCGCGGCAGGCGGAAACGGTGCTGGTGGTCGAGGACGAGGAAATCGTGCGCGAGTTGGTGTGCACGGTGCTGGCCGACGACGGCTACGACGTGTTGTGCGCGCCGAACGGCACCGAGGGGCTGCGCCTGAGCGACACTCACCCGGGCAAAATCGCCCTGATGATCACCGACGTGGTCATGCCGCAGATGGGCGGGCTGGAGCTGGCGCGGGAGGTGACCGCGCGCCGCCCGGAAACGCGGGTGCTCTACGTGTCAGGCTATTCGGAGGACGACATGAGTGAACAGGGCATCCTCGCCGCCGACCTCGAATTTCTGGAAAAACCGTTCACCCCGCAGGCGCTCACCCGCAAGGTGCGCGCGGTGCTCAACCCGTCGGCCACGCTCCGGCCATAATACGACCGTCCCGGCTGCCCCACGATTTCGCTGCCCGGACCGGCCGCGGCAGGTGTATATCACCTCCTTGCCATGAAGCGATTGTTCCCCTCCGCCGCCTTCCGGTCTCCGCCGCCCGCCCTCGCACCGGCCATCCGGCGGGGTTTGCTGGTCCTGGCGCTCGGCTTGTCCGCCTGCCACCGTGCCGGCCCCGCCCATCCTGCCCGGGGTTCCCGCCAGGAGACACCCGGCCCCGGCAAATCCGCCCCGCCGGATTTCGCCGTGGACGCCGTCGCCACGCACGAAGGCACGGCTTTCTGGTACGACGTGCCCGCGCAATCCCTGCCGCAACGCCGCGCCTGGGCGGGCGAGTTGACCGCCGCCAGCGACACGCTGCCGCTCGATTCCTACGCCCGCGTGAGTCGGCTCGACGGCCAGGCTCCCTCCGATAAGGGCGTGGTCGTGCGCATCACCGACACCGGCATTCAGCACAAAGGTGGGTTGATCGACCTGAACCGCGACGCCGCCGAGGCGTTGGGCATCATCAAGACCGGGGAGGTGCGGGTCAAAGTGGAAACCCTCGCCTTCAAGAACGCCACCACCGACAAGCCCGTGGATAAAAAGGACGAGCCGGTCGCGCCCAAGGTTTCCGAACTCAAGGGCAGGCCCGCCGCCGATCCCCAGACGGAAAAAGACGACGCCAACGCCAAGACCGGCGGCGGCAGCGCGCCGTGATCCCGCCGGTTACTGCTTTTCCGCCGAACCCGGCTCGGATTCTCCCCGGTGCTGGGCGGCCTTGAGCGTTTCGGGCAAAATCTCGTTGAGGACGCCCTGCACCTTGGTCATGAACGTCGTGGAACCGACCACGCTGTCCTTCCCGGCCATCAGCGCGTCGAACCCGGCCTTCGCCACGTCTTCCGGGTGGTTGGCCTTGGCGCTTTCGGCCCCGACGGTCGTGTCGTCCATGCCCGCGCGGTGGAAGAAATTGGTGTCCGTCGCGCCCGGCTGGAGCGCCGTCACGGTGACGCCGGTGTCCTTCAATTCGCTGCGGACGGACTCCGCGAACGACATGACGAACGCCTTCGTCGCGCCGTAGACCGCCTCGAAGGGCGTCGGGGTCGTGCTGGCAATCGACGCGGTGAAGAGCACCTTGCCGCGGCCCTGCGCCACCATGCCGCGCAGGACGTGTTTGGCCAGGTGTACCGTCGAGACGCAGTTGAGTTCGATCATGTTGATTTCCTCGTGCAGATCGGTCGCGTCCTTCGATCCCTTCGGGTCGGCGAAACGTCCGCCCACGCCCACGCCCGCGTTGAGCGCGGCGGCTTCGATGGGACGGCCCAGGCCGCTCAGTTGATGGTAAGCCTCGTGGACGCCGTCGAACGTCGCCAGGTTCGCCTCGACGGCGGTGACCTGCGCGCCGAGTTTTTCGATGTCCGTGGCGGCTTCGTGGATCGCCGCGCTGTTGGAAACGATGAAAAGATCGTAGCCGTTCTGCGCGAACTGCTTGGCGAGTTCAAAACCGATGCCGCTGGAAGCGCCGGTCACGAGAGCGAGGGGTTTGGTGGAAGTGCTCATGATAGTAAATCAATGTTTTTCCAAATCGACGGACGACAGGAAACAGGATTGGTTTTCCGATCATTCGGCCGTCATTCCCGCAAGCGCGAGCCTAGTTTGCCACGCTGCCCGCGCTGGCCGTTTCCCGCGCGGCTTCCCGCAACGCTTCGTCCAAGGCGCTGAGCTTGCACGGTTTGAGCAAATGGTGACGGAAGCCGACGGCCCGGCTCCTGGCGCGGTCTTCCTCCAGGCCGTAGCCACTGGTGGCGATGGCATAGAGCGGGTGAAACCATTTGACGGTCCGCATCAACTCCCAGCTATCCCCGTCGGGCAGGCCAATGTCGGCAATGAACACGTCGTAGCGGACGGTTTCGAGCAGGTGGCGGGCGTACCCCACCGTGAACGCCGAGGACACCGTGTGGCCCGTGGACTCCAAATAAAACATGAGCATATCGTGCGTCGCCACGTCGTCCTCCAACACGAGGATTCGCAGGGACCGCAACGCTTCAGAATTTTCAGGAGTGTACATCGGACCCGTATTCGCGTCGTCCGGGCGGTGAGGCCTCTTCTTTCCACCTCAATCGCGCCTCCCTTCCGCCCAGGGCAAACGCATCTAAATGTGGAGCAGGCGAAAGAGGGAAGCGTCGTCCCAGCCCGCACGCTTGAGGCGCAGGCGCACGCTAGTCTTGGATTGGGTGTCGCGTTTGGCCAGACTCAAGGCGACGCGGCGCACGGTGGCCAGGTTGAGCGGCGCGTGGTCCTTCCTGACCTGGCAGCGGTCCTCGTCGAAATGCACGTCGAGCATCCGGTGCAGGTTGTTTTCGATGGCCCGGTGGCCTGGCGCCACCCGCAGCAGCCGCGCGGCAGCAGGGGCCAGGCTGCTCAGGAAGTAGCGTCGCTCCACGCTTTCGGCTCCGCCCCCGGCAGGCCGGCGGCGCGCTGCGAGCAGCACGATACTTTGCACGCCCGACCACGCCGCCAGTCCGCGGATGCCACCGAACAAAGCGGTGGCAACGAGCGCCGCGGCCCGGCGCGTTTCGATGCGCCCGTGGTCCTTCTCGACGGTCTCGGCGCGCGT
>CAXUGY010000073.1:0-13970 GCA_964250695.1 uncultured Chthoniobacterales bacterium
GGTGTTCACCCACCTGTATCGCATCCCACCACGCCATTATCCGGATAGGCACTTAAGCTCGCCGATATGTTCCCGGAGCCGAGCCTTGGCAACTTCAAACAGTTCAGTTTTCAGAGGAATCCACTGCTCTTTGCCTTTGCTGTAGAACCGGGCATAATAAAGTCCACTTCGATGCCTCATCAAATTCTGAACTCTAGTTTTGGTCCAGGTTTTCACGGTCATACCTCCAATTTGTCCATAAACCGTGAACGGAACCGTGAATTTAGTCAAGAACTTATAGAGAATGCCGTTGTAAGTAATTCATTTTTAAGTGTTTAGGGCCTGTAGCTCAATGGTTAGAGCAGGGGTCTCATAAACCCTTGGTTCCGGGTTCAAATCCCGGCGGGCCCACTTTCTCATTGCCCCTGTTGAACGCTTCCTCCCGCCGATGGCTGGTCTTGGCCGCCAGCCTGCTCCTCGCGCTGGCTGCGGCGTGCGGCAATTACCGGCAGGTGTTCATGGAAGACGGCGGGGTTCATTTCGTCGATGCCGACTGCTATTCCCGCATGACGCGGGTCCGCGCCGTGTGCGATCACCCAGGCGAGGTTGTCCGCGAGCACCGTTTCGAGAATTATCCATTCGGCACCCGGCCCCACACGACCGTCCCCTTCGACTATGCCGTCTACACCCTGAACGTCGTGCTGCACCCGTGGTGCGGCGCGCGTTCGCTCGACTTCGCGGGCGCATCGGTTTCGCCGCTGCTGGGACTGGCGGCGATCTGCCTGGTCTGGCTCTGGACCGAACGGGCGCGACTCCCGGCCCGCGGTTTCGTCCTGCTGATCCTCGCCGCGAGCCCCATCGTCGCCCACGGCTTCGAGCTGGGACGACCCGACCACCAATCGCTGATCCTCCTGTGCATGGCGGCCGCCCTGTCATCCGAGTGGCGGCTCTGGCGCGGCCCTTCACGCGGGTGGGGGATCGTCAGCGGGACGGCCTGGGCGCTGGGACTCTGGACCTCCCTCTACGAACCGACGATCCTGCTCGTCTTGGTGGTTGTGGCGGCTTTGCTCTGGAACCGCCCCGCCTTCTTCCAACGCGCGCGTTTCCCGGGGCTGGCCATCGGCGGGAGCATCCTCGCGCTGGCGTGGTGGATCGAAGGTTGGCGGATCACCGCCCCTCCAGGTTTCGGCGAGGGCGAGGCGGCCGAATATTTTGCTGCCTGGTCCCGGCAGATCGGTGAACTGGCCAGCCTGCCGCCTTGGTCGCCGACGTTTTTTGTCTGGACCGGCCTCGGCCTGCTCGCCGCCCCGGCGCTGCTGTGGCTGCACCGGGGACCCGAAATATCACTGGCCCGCGCGCACGTTTTCCTGCTTCTGGCGGTCTTCGCGCTGACTTGCTGGCAGGTCCGCTGGGGTTATTTCCTCCCGCTGGTGTATGCGCTCGGCCTGCCGTGGCAAACCGCCGCGATTCCCGCCCGCTGGCGCCTTCTGGCCGCCGGGCTCTTCGTCCTGGGCCTCTGGCCGCTGGCATCCGAGTGGTGGACCCGCCTGCATCCCGCGCCCGCCCTGGTCGAAAATCTCGCTGAACAACGCGCCGACGCCACCCTGCTCCACGAGGTCGCCGCGTTGATCCGACAAAACACCGCGTCAACGCCTGCCTCCGACGACGCCCCCGCCGGCATCCTCGCCCCGTGGTGGCTCTCGCCCGCGCTGGCGTACTGGTCCGGGCAGCCCGCGCTCGCCGGTAGTTCGCACGAGAGCCTGCCGGGAACCGTGGACGTGGCGCGGTTCTATTCCACCGCCGATCCCCGGATCGCCGCCGCCATCCTCCGGCGCCGCCGGGTCCGCTGGGTCGTCGCCTACGAGCCGGACCGCGTTCTGCGCACCGTCGCGCCGCTGCTCGGCCTGACCAGGATCTCCACCCGCGCCCTGGGCTTCGTCCTCTACCAGCACCCCGGGACCGCGCCGCCCTTCCTGCGGCTGACGATGGTGAATCCCTTCTTTAAGATTTACGAAGTGCAGGTAGGTTCCCTGCCTCCATGAATGATTCTCCGGCTCCTGCGCCAAGCGACGATGTACCCGTGTACGATTTCGTGGTCATCGGCGGCGGCAGCGCCGGTTACGCCGCTGCCCGCACCGCCGCCGACCTGGGCCTGAAAACCGCCCTCGTCGAAGGGGGCCGCGACATCGGCGGCCTGTGCATCCTGCGCGGCTGCATGCCGAGCAAGACGATGATTGAATCGGCCAACCGTTTCGTCACGCTGCGCCGCGCGCGCGAGTTCGGCCTGCGGGCGGAAAACATCCGCGTCGTGCCCGCCGAGGTGCAGGCCCGCAAGCGTCGGCTCATCGGCGAGTTCGCCGATTACCGGCGCGGCCAACTGGAGCACGGCAAGTTCGATTTCATCCGGGGCCTGGCCCGTTTCATCGACCCACACCACCTCCAAATCCTGCCGCCGGAAAACCCCGGCGACCTTCGCCCGGTGCCGCCCCGCATCGAGGCGCGCACGATCCTCGTCGCCACCGGCTCGCAGGTCGCGGATGTCCCGGTCCCCGGCCTGCAAGAAACCGGCTACCTCACCAGCGACGATGCCCTCGAACTCGAAGCCTACCCCGAGTCCCTCATCGTGCTGGGTGCGGGGGCCATCGGTCTCGAAGCCTCGCACCAGTTCGCCGGTCTCGGCACGCAGGTGACGGTGATCCAGCGTTGCGGCCAGATCATGCGCGGCACGGACGAAGACGTGGCCGGTGCGCTCCAGCGAGGGCTGGCGAACCAGGGCATCCGCTTCCAGTGCAGCACGAACCTGCTGCGTGCCGACCTCGACCCGGCCAACGGCGACAAACGCATCTGGTTCGAGCGCGGCGGCACCGAACACTCCGTCGCCGCCCGCGAGATCCTCTTCGCCCTGGGCCGCCGTCCCTGCACGCGCGGACTCGAACTCCACCGCGCCGGGGTCGAACAAACTAAAACCGGCGGGGTCAAGGTCACCCCCGACCAGCGATCCACCGCCCGCCACATCTTCGCCGCGGGCGACGTGTGCGGACCCTACGAGATCGTCCACCTGGCCATCCAGCAAGCCGAACTCGCCGCCCGCAATGCCGCCCGCCTGCTCGGCAAACTCGGCACCTCGCCCGAGCAGATCGACTACCGGCTCAAGCTGTTCGTCCTGTTCACCGACCCGCAAATGGCCCACGTCGGTCTCAGCGAGACCGAAGCCCACGAAGCGGGCCGCCAGTTCGAGACCGCCACCTACGCGTTCGCCGACCACGGTAAGGCGATGGTGCGCGGCGAAACCGACGGCCTAGTCAAGCTGATGGCCGACCGCGCGACCGGCGAAATCCTCGGCGCGTCCGCCATCGGGCCGGAGGCGGGCGAGATCATCCACGAACTGGTCGTTGCCATGCATTATCGCGCCACCGCCGCTGACCTCGCCACGATTCCCCATTACCATCCGACCCTGAGCGAAATCTGGACCTACCCCGCCGAGGAACTCGCCGCCCGGTCCTGATGAGGCACGGTCCACACCGTAAGAAATTGCGCGAAAGCGTTGACAGCCCCGCAAGGCACACCGAATAATCACCGTGTTGAAATTCTTTCCCCAAAAAACACCCGTGCCTCGGCCGACCCCGGTGGCTGAACCCGCCGCTGAGCCGGAGCCTGTTTCGCACGAATACGAAGCGGAACCGGTTCAAGACGAATTCCACGAACCGGCGGTCGTCGAGCCTGAGCCCCTGCCGGTCGAAACGGAATACGTGGAAGAAACTCCCGTCGTTGCGCCCGTTGCCCCGGTAGCGGTCGCCCCGCCGCCCACGTCGTTCTTCAAATCCCGTCCTCCCGCCGCCTTCGTCCAAGAAAAACCAAAAGTACCAGAAAAAACGACTGTTATGCCCGAGCCCACTCCGAATAAAAACGTCCTTTCCAAAGACGTTGAAATCAAAGGAAACATCAAGTTCACCAACGAACTCATCATCGACGGCAAGATCGAGGGCGAGATTTCGAGCGACGGCGTTTTGACGGTCGGCGAGAACGCGGACATCCGCGGCGAGATCAAGACCAAGAGCGTCACGGTGCTCGGCAAGGTCAACGGCAACATCACGGTGGGCGACCGTTGCGAACTCAAGGCCCGCGCCCATCTGGTCGGCGATCTGAAAGCGGCCAAGTTGATCATCGAGGAAGGCGCGACCTTCGTCGGCAAATCCGAAGTGACCACCAACAAGAGTGCGCTGCCCAAATCCCTGGGCGGTGGCCTGGGTGCATCCGCGCCCACGTCGGTTCCCGCCGATGCTGCCAAGCAGGACGAGCCGGTCAAAGCGGCGACGTTTGGCGGTGGGCATTGATTCTGCTTTTAACCGAATCCAAGAACCATCCCTCCGTCCGCGACCCGCGCCGATGGAGGGTGCCATTCCTTCAACCCCACACCGGACCCTGCCGGGCAGCCTGACCTTTCGTGTCGAAACCCATCGCGAAAATCACGGTTCGCTGCCCCCACTGCGGAGCCGAACATCTGGAGCCGGAACAGGCGAAGTCCACCTTCTGCCGCCGGTGCAGCCAGTATTTTGCCATCACGGCAAATGCGGTCGTCGGCCCGAACACTCCGCCCGTGAACATCCCGGCGGTGAAGCCACGGCTGGGATTTCCTTCCCCGGTCCCGTCGGAACCCACCGTGCCCGTTGGGTTTGCTGAAGGCGGCGGCTTCAAGCAAAAGATCGAGTCCTTTCTGGCCAGCAAACCGCGTCAGCGTACGGCGCGTTGTTTCGAGTGCATTTCCGCCCACGAGGTCAGCAATACCGCGCAGTCGAGCACCTGCAAGGCGTGCGGCGCGTACATCGACCTCCAGGACTATAAGATCAGCGGGAGTTTCAGCCGCAACATCAAGACGCGTGGCTCCGTCTATCTTTCATCCAAGGGCGACCTGAGCAGCAGCAAGATCGTGTGCAGCCAGGCGACGATCCACGGCAAAATGCGCGGCAACCTGCAATGCGACGGTATGGTGACCGTCAGGATGCAGGGCCGTTTGATCGGTAGCATCGAAGCCGGTGAGATGATCATCGAAAAGGGAGCCGAGGTCGTTTTTTTACGACCGCTCAAGGCGTCGTCGGTGGCGGTTTACGGCAAGATGAGCGGCCAGGTCCTTTCGGACAGTCACGTGACCATTTACAAAAGCGGTTCGCTAGATGGTGCGGTGACCGCCACGGGTTTTGCGGTGGAAAAAGGGGGGATATTCCAAGGGGAATTGACTATCACTCCCCGGCAGATCATCACCCAAGTCTTATCGGATGGCACCGCTGCCGACGGGGGCGAACGTCAGGAGGCCACACGGCGCTCGCCGCTGCCGAATCCGTCTTTTCTGGGCAACGAACGCAACCCGGCCCATGGTTAACTGTAGGCCGCTCTCAACTTGGCGGCAGGATTCAGATCACATCCGAGCGCGCGGGCCTTTAGGGCGTTGCCGCGGGTGTCGGTGCGAACGGGGTCGCTGCTGCCGGTGCGTCCACGGTCGGCTCAGGCGAAGGCGTAGGAACAACCGTCGCGGTTGGTGCTGGCGCGATTGATGCGGCGGGTGTCGCCACCGGAATCGGCGCAGCCGCCGGGGTCAGCGCGGGAGCCATCGCTGCCGGTGCCACGCTGGAGGTTTCGACTGCCGTGGGCGAGACCGTGGGCGCGGGCGTGGGGACGTTCCCGGCGGCCAGCGGCGGCAACGACTTCAAATTGATCATATTTTCCTGGGCTTGCGAGGCGGCGGCCGTCTTCGGATAGGCTGCGACGATGTTCTCGTAAACGTGCCGGGCCTCGTCGGTTTTGCGCTGGGCGGCGAGCAGGTTGCCTTCGGCCAACTGTGCCAGCGGGGCGACGTAGCTCTTCTGGTAACTCGTGGCCGCGCGTTGATAAGCGGCGCGTGCCTCGTCAAATTTCCCGGCGGCTTCCAGTGCCCCGCCCTGACCAAGCAAGGCGTTGGGAGCCATGTCGTGCTGGGGAAACTTTTCGACGAACGTCTGCCAGGTCTGCGCCGCCCCGGCGTAGTCTTTGGAATCCACCTGTTCGCGGCCCATCAACAGGTACGCGCTCGCGGCGGCGTCGCTGTCGGGATAAGTATCGATCACCTCTTTGTACTCGCCGGCCGTCCGGGCCGTGTCCAGCTTCGACGCGGCGGCGGCGGCGGCGTTGCGGCGGCTGCCCTGATAGAACTCCGACGCCACCAGCGCGACGATCAACAGCACGACGCCTCCGAGGATGGGCAGCTTGTATTTGTCCCAGACTAGGTTGGTTTCCAGCAGCAAATCCGGTCCGGCCAAGGGCTGCGCGTCCCGGGGGGCAACCGGCACGGCATGGTTCGGAGAGGGACGAAGAGGAGAATCGTTACTCACGGCAATGGATAAAATTCGGACACAAAACGCATCGACACAAAAACCGGATCAGTCTAGCCGCCCACTTCCGCGCGGGCTTCGGCGGCCAGCGGGGTGCTCAGGTAACGCTCGCCGGTCGAGCAGCCGATGGTCACGATCAGCTTGCCCTTGTTCTCGGGCCGCTTGGCCAACTCGATGGCGGCAAACACGTTCGCGCCCGAACTGATCCCTCCGAGGATGCCTTCTTCCTTGGCCAGACGGCGGGCCATGGCGAACGCGTCGTCGTTGGACACGGTGAGCACCTCGTCCACGATGCCCAGGTGCAGGTTCTCGGGGATGAACCCGGCGCCCGTGCCCTGAATCTTGTGCGGTCCCGGCTTGAGCGGTTCGCCGGCCCTGGTCTGAGTGATGACGGGCGAATCCTTCGGCTCGACGGCC
The DNA here is from genome assembly GCA_964250695.1 of uncultured Chthoniobacterales bacterium. Taxonomy (GTDB): domain Bacteria; phylum Verrucomicrobiota; class Verrucomicrobiia; order Chthoniobacterales; family SZAS-18; genus CAHJWO01. The sequence continues at coordinate 6,759 of CAXUGY010000073.1, forward strand.
ACCGCCTTGAAGTCCGGCTTGCGTTGCTTGAGCGCCTCGGCTACGCCGGTGATCGACCCGCCCGTGCCCACGGCGGCCACGAGGATATCCACCTTGCCGTCGGTATCCGTCCAGATTTCCTCGGCGGTCGTGTCGCGGTGAACCTGCGGGTTCGCCGGGTTGGAAAATTGCATGGGCATGAACGCGTTGGGCGTGTTGGCGACGATGTCGTTGGCCCGGGCGATGGAACCTTTCATGCCTTCCGAGCCGGGAGTGAGCACCAGCTTGGCCCCGAGCATGGCGAGCAGCGTGCGCCGCTCCAGGCTCATGGTTTCGGGCATGGTGAGGATGCACTTGTAGCCCTTGGCCGCGCAGACGAACGCGAGCGCGATGCCGGTGTTGCCGCTGGTTGCCTCGACGATCACGCTGTCCTGGTGGATCTTGCCGTCGCGTTCGGCGGCTTCGATCATGGCCATGCCGATGCGGTCCTTGACGCTGCCCAGCGGATTAAAAAATTCGCACTTCAGGGCGATGGTGGCGTCGAGGCCGGCGGTGACGTGGTTGAGCCGCACGAGCGGGGTGTGGCCGACGGTCTGGACGATGTTGTCGAAAATCTTGCCGGAAGGCATGGGCGCAGAGGATGAAAGGTCGGGGATTAGTTGTGGGCAGGCACCTTAATGTAGGCCGTGGCGGTGTTCAAGGCGCAAGGTTGCAGCGGATGGAGGGAAACCGCGCCGCCGCCCGGTTCGTAAAATGAGCCGGATGAAAATTTGAATTCACGGTCGGGAGTGCTATCTCTCCCCTCGGTCCGAGCGTCGGGCCGACCCACGGCAATTTTTCAACGATCCAACTTTTAGCACCCGATCCATTATGTCTGACCTTCTCGATGCTGCAGAAATCAAGAATTACCTGAAAAAAGTTCCCGAGTGGGAATCCGACAAAAAGCGGATCGAACGCACGTTCGAGTTCGACGATTTCACCGGCGCGATGGATTTCGTGAATCTGGTGGCGGAAATCTCCGAGGAGCAGGAGCACCACCCGGACATCGACATCCGTTACAACAAGGTCAAGTTGAGCATCTTCACGCACAACAAGAACGGCCTGACGGAACTGGATTTCCAGTTGGCCGAGCGGATCGACACGCTGTCGGAGGAATAGATTTCCGGCAGGTTTGGGCGACGTGCGCAGACCGCCTGGAAATGAGCGCGGATTTTGCCGAACTCGACTACCGCCGGACACCGCTCGGCGAACTGACGCTCCGACGCCGACGCGTCGCGGCGCTGGCTGGCCTGGAAGTCTACGAGGTGAAACTCGGGGAGGCTTTTCTGATGTCGAGCTTGTTCCACGAGGTGGAGGTGGCTCTGGCTGATCTGGGGCTGGCGGCGGTGGCGGCTCCGTCGTTCGATGTGGTGGTCGGCGGCCTGGGCCTGGGCTACACGGCGCGGGCGGCGTTGAGGAATCCGGCGTTGCGCTCGTTGCTCGTCGTCGAGGCGTTGGAGCCGGTCATCCAATGGCACGAGCGTGGTCTGGTTCCGCTCGGCCCCGAGCTGACCGGCGACGGGCGCTGCCGCTTTATCCACGGCGACTTTTTCGCGCTGGCCGCCGCAACGGATTCCGGCTTCGATCCCACCGCACCGGGACGACGGTTCCATGCCGTTCTGCTCGACATCGACCATTCGCCGCGCCATCTTTTGCACGCCCGGAATGGCAGCTTTTACGAGGCCGCCGGGCTGCGTGCGCTCGCCCTGCATCTCTACCCCGGCGGCGTCTTCGCGCTCTGGTCGGACGATCCGCCCGACGCGCCGTTCCTGGCGACGTTGCGCGGGCTCTTTGCCGTGGCCGAAGCGCACGTGGTTTCCTTCGACAATCCACTGCTGGAGCGCGATTCCGCCAGCACCGTTTACGTGGCGCGGACTTGACGCAGCAGCTTTGCAAACTTCCCGGCCCGCACCAATGGCAATATCCAATGACATCCCTACTCGCTGACATCAAAGAACTTCGCCGGTTGCCTTCCCCGACGCCCACCCCGCAGGCGCTGGCTTGGCACGCGGGCACTCTGTGGATCAGCTCGCGGGACGCGCGCCGTCTTTACGGTATCGATCCGCAGACGTGGACGGTCGTCGAAGAAGCCCCGACGCCCGGCATTCCCTGGGCGGCCGTTTGGGCGCACGATTCCCTGTGCCTGACTAGCGGGGAAGGGAAAGCCGATGACCGTTACTTGCGCCGTTACGCGCCCGGGCAGGGCTTCGATGAATCCTACCGCGTCGCGCTGCCTGATTTCACCGGATCTTACGTGAGTTTCGACGGCGATCATCTTTACGTGAGCCAGTGGTACAAACACCGCGTCCTCCAACTCGATCCCGATGGCAAGGTGTTGCGCAGCATCGAAGTCGGCGCGGAAATTTGCGGCCACACTTTCGTTGAGGGTCAGTTGTACGTGTTGCGCGGCACGGAACAGCACGGCGAAAGCTGGCAGGTAGCCCGCTTGGACCTGCGCGAAGCGACGCCGCGCGTGGAGGACCTCGCCCGGGTGCCGTTCGCCTGCCGCTCGCTGGCGTTCGACGGCGAACGTTTCTGGACCAACCACCGGTCTGCCCACGAAACCATCGCGTTCTCGCTGCCCTAACCATTTAAAGCAGTCTTTACGCGGAGATCAATTGCTGGGAGAGTATCGGCATGGATCGAATCCATGTGACGGGCAGCGGAGGGTTTTTCCAGGGTGAGACGTAATCTGATGTGTTGGCGGGGCCGAATCTGCTCGGCGTTCGTCGTTTTTGCGCTGCTGGCCGGTGTGCCGCTGGCGGCGCGCGCGCAATATCTGCGGATCGTGACCTACAACATCGCGGCGGACGTTGATGGTTACACCGCCCCGAGGGACGGTCTCTACACCGTGCTGGAAGCCATCGGCGAACAGAGCGTCAACGGCGTCGGGCAGCCGCTAGACATCCTCGCGCTGCAAGAAACCACCAGTAATTCCGCCACCGTCGCGCCCATCGTCACCGCCTTGAACGGTGTCTACGGAGCCGGGACCTACGCGGCGTCCACCTATCAGGGCACCCAATCGGGCGGGGCCGCGGTCGGCAACGGGCCAAACGCGCTGGTCTACAACACGAAGACCGTCCGACTGCTCCTGGATGACGGCGTGGCCGGGACGCCGAACCGATCCAGCGGCGTTTACCGGCAGGCGACGCGCTACAAGTTGCAAGCCATTGGAGCGGCGGCGGCGACGAATTTCTACCTGTACGTCAGCCACATGAAATCGAGCGGGGGCGACACGGATGACACCCCGGATCAGGCGGATCGCTACGCCGAGGCGCAACTCATCCGGGCCGACGTCAGGACCTTGCCAACCGGCACGAGCGCGATTTACGTCGGCGACTTCAACATGGACGGCAGCGCGGAGGCGGCGTACCAGTCGCTCACCGCCACGGGAGCCGGCCAGGGCATCGACCCGCTAAACTTTCCGCAAGACAACACGCAGGCCTGGAACAGCGCGACTTACAAAAAAATCCTGACGGAGTCGTCCAAGGCCATCAAATATCGGGACGACATCCAGTTCATCACCCCGGATATCTACAACGGCACGGCGGCGGCGGCCTTGCGTTACGTGGCGGGTTCTCTGCGGGCGTTCGGCAACAACGGGACCACGGCGTTCGGCGCTACCGTGAACAAGACGACGAACACCGCGCTCAACAATCTGGTCGGCCGGGTCACCCCCGCGCAGGCGCTCGCCGCGCTGCCCACCGCCAGCGACCATCTGCCCGTCGTGGCGGACTACGTGGTCGCCACGCCGTACAACACCTGGCAACTGCAACATTTTACCCCGGCGGAACTCGGGACCCCGGCGGTCAGCGGCGACCTGGCCGATCCTGACGGCGACGGGATCGTCAACCTGCTGGAATACGCGCTCGATCTCGACCCCAAACAGGCGAAAACACTGGGGATGCCCACCGTGGGGCAAACCACCGTCAGCAGCCAGCAATACCTGACGCTGACCTACACCCGCATGCTCGCCGCCACCGGCATCACCTACCTGCCGCAGGTTTCCGGCGATCTGACCACCTGGAACGCCGGGACCGGCTATACGGTGGCCGTCAGCAGCACGACGAGCGCGGACGGACTGACGCAAACCGTCGTCGTCCGGGACGCGGTGGCGACGACCGGCGCGACGAAGCGTTTCCTGCGTTTGGCAGTGAGCCGGCCATGAAACCCTGGATCGTTTACGCGCTCGTCTCGATGGGGTTCGCGGGGTTGACCTCGGTCATTGCGAAACTGGGTCTGACGGGGATTTCCGGCGACCTGGGGCTGGCGGTCCGCACGGTCTTTGTCTTCGTGTTCGTGCTCGGGACCACGGCGTTCACGGTGCCGCCGCGCCAATGGCTGGCCTTGACGCCGACGAACGGGTGGTGGCTCGGGCTTTCCGCCGTGACGACCTCGGTGTCCTGGATTTTCTACTACCGCGCGCTCAAGGACGGCGAGGTGGGCACGGTCGCACTGATCGACAAGGGCAGCATCGTGGTCGCCGTGGCACTGGCGGCGATCTTGTTCAAGGAACAGATTACCTGGCGCACCGTGGTCGGCGGGTGCCTCGTTCTGACCGGCGTGGCGGTGATCGCGCGGAAGTGAACGGATCAATCGTGCGGACGGCCTCTGGATTGTCTCCCCACTCTGGCGTAAAGAGGGTTATGCAGAAAAAACCCTTCGCCGAACTCGGGCTTTCCCCGGAATTGCTCAAAGCCGTGGCCCGGCTGGGCTTCGAGGAAGCCTCGCCGATCCAGTCGGCGGCGATTCCCGTCTTGCTCACGGGCAAGGACGTGGTCGGCCAGTCGCAGACCGGCAGCGGCAAGACGGCGGCGTTCGCCCTGCCCGTCATCGAACGGGTGCGCGGCGACAAACGCGTCCCGCAGGCGTTGATCCTCCTGCCGACGCGCGAACTGGCCATGCAGGTGGCCGAAGAAGTTTCCAAGCTCGCCATGTTCAAGAAGGGAGTGCGCGAGTTGCCCATTTACGGCGGCGCGTCGTATGACCGCCAGTTGCGCGGGCTCCGCGATGGCGCGCAGATCATCATCGGCACGCCGGGCCGCGTCATGGACCACCTGGAACGCGGCACGCTCTCGCTCAAGGAGGTCACGACGGTCGTGCTCGACGAAGCGGACCGGATGCTCGACATGGGTTTCCGCGAGGACATCGAAAAGATTCTTTCCCAGGCGCAGCCTGACCGGCAGACCGTCCTGTTTTCGGCCACGGTGCCGCCGCCGATCCAGGACATCATCCGCCGGTTCACGAAGGACGCCGTCAGCGTGCGGATCGAGGCGTCCGCACTGACCGTGCCGGACATCGAGCAGGTGTATTACGAGGTGGACCGCCGCTCGAAACTGGAAGTTCTCTGCCGGTTGCTGGACCTGCAAGACGTGCGGCTGGGCATCGTGTTCTGCGCGACCAAGGTCATGGTCGATGAATTGACGAGCCACCTTTCCGCGCGCGGCTACCGGGCCGAGGCGTTGCACGGCGACCTGAGCCAATCCATGCGCGAGCGGGTGATGGGACGGTTCCGCCAGCACCAGTGCGAACTGCTCGTGGCGACCGACGTGGCCGCGCGCGGGTTGGACGTGGACGACGTGGAGGTCGTTTTCAATTACGACCTGCCGCACGACGGCGAGGATTACGTCCACCGTATCGGCCGCACGGGCCGGGCCGGGCGCAAGGGCAAGGCCGTGACGTTCGTGGCCGGGCGCGAAATCTACAAGCTCCAAAACATCCAGCGTTTCATCAAGGCGCGCATCCAGCGGGCGCGCGTGCCCTCGCTCGACGAGGTCGAGGAACGACGCACGGAAGCGATGTTCGACCGGTTGCGCGAAACCCTCGAAGAAGGAAAGTACCGCCGTTGGGACGCCGCGCTGGACCGCTTTCTGGAAGCCGGGCATTCGCCGACGGACATCGCCTCCGGGCTGTTGCACCTGCTGACGGCGGGAGGGCCGGACAAACCCGCCGCATCTGCCGCCACGCCGCCCGCGCGTGAAAAACCGGCCGCGCACCGTCCCGCCGAGCGGCCGGAACCCGACGTGATGCCCGAAGACGACGACGCGGACGAAGACGAACCCGCCACGCTCGACGACGCGCTCAGCCGCAAGCCCTACGCCCCGAAGGGACCGGCCCGGCGCGACGTGCGGCAGAATGGTCTGCCCTCGGCGGTTTCCCACGAAAAAGGGATGACGCGGTTGGTCTTCAACATCGGCGAGAAATTCAACGTGCGGCCCGGCGACTTCGTCGGCGTCATTGCCGGGATGACCGGCTTACCGAAGGATGTGGTCGGCCTGATCCACATCCTGCCCCGGCAAAGTCTGGTGGACATCGCCACCGAACACGTGGACGACGTGTGCGAAAAGCTGACGGGCATCCGTTTCAAGGGGCGCAAGCTTCACGTGGAAGTCGCGGGTTGAAGTTTCCAGTCGTGCCCGGGTAGGGATGGCTCTCCGAGCCAGTTCCTGATTTTTCTGGTGATGAGCGTGACAAAGTTGGCTCGTTTTCCAAAATGGTGCCCGGAGGTCGCTGTGAGACTCAAAACAAAATGCGACCAGCAGGGAATTTCTCGATCTTGGCACGTTTTTAGTTCGTGCGACTTCAATCCCATACCCCAAGCGATGATCAACAATTAACGCGACTGCCTTATGCCTGTTCGTAAAATCCCGATTAACCACCGTGTAATCACAGGACGGCAAGCCCTCCAACGTCTTCGAGGATCAGTGGACTTCGAGTCCTTGCTCGAACGCGATTTCATTAGACCTCTTTCACAATAGAAGGATTGAGGCAAGCTGCTAGGATGAGATGGGAACAGATGCGAAACATGGAGGCGAGCAAGTTTCGGCGGTTGACAGGCGTCAAGCCTGCGGTTTTCGAGCAGATGTGCGCCGCGGCGTTGGCGGGCGAGTCCTCTTCGACGCACCGGGCAGGTGGGCGAAGACGTGGACCGAAGCCAAAGCTGGGCCTGGAAGACCGGCTCCTGATGCTTTTGATGTACTACCGCGAGTACCGCACCTTCGCGCACACGAGAGCGAGCTTTGCGGTCGGCGTGGCGCATTGTCACCGCTCTGGAAGCGCGCCTGCTGGCGGACGGGCGTTTTCATCTGGAGCGCAAGCAGAGCATGCGCAGCGACACGCACTGGCAGGGCGTGGTCGTCTGATCTTGCCCCGGTTTTGAGGACCAGCGGATGTGCTACAAACAGGAAGCACAAC
>CAXUGY010000074.1:0-13173 GCA_964250695.1 uncultured Chthoniobacterales bacterium
CCTTCTGCTTGGCGTAGTGGATGAAGTCCCAGACGATGAGGAAGTAACTGGTGAAACCCGCTTTTTCCATCACGCTCAGCTCGTACTGCATGCGCTGGACGAGGCCGGGGTCTTCCCCCGCCCGCTCGCCGTAACGTTGGCGCAACCCTTGCCAACACAATTCGCGGAGGTATTCCTCACGGGTCTGGCCCTCCGGCGGCTGGTAAGCAGGGTATTTCGACGAGGTAAAGTCGATTTCCAGGTGGCACTTCTCCGCGACGCGCAAGGTGTTATCGGCGGCCTCGGGAAACTCGGCGAACAGCGCGCGCATTTCCGGCGGAGACTTGAAATAGAGTTCCGGCGTGTAGCGCATCCGCTTCTCGTCGTGGACCATCGCACCCGTGCCGATGCAGATCATCACGTCGTGCGCCTCGTGGTGCGCGGCTTCGAGGAAATGCACGTCGTTCGCGGCGACGAGCGGCAAGCCGAACTCCTTCGCCAGCGTGACGAGGCCACGGTTGCACTTGCGCTGTGCCTCCATGCCGTGGTCGTGCATTTCCACGTAGAAATCGCCGGGCGCGAAGATGTCGCGGAAACCCGCCATCGCCTCGCGCGCCCTGGCGGTCTGGTCGGCCATGAGGTAACCGTTGATTTCCCCTTTGAGACAACCGCTCAGGGCGATCAGGCCGGTCGCATGTTTGGCCAGCAATTCCTTATCGACGCGCGGTTTATAATAATACCCCTCCAGGTAGGCGGCGGAGACCAATTTGACGAGGTTGTGATAGCCGACCGCGTCCTTGGCCAGCAGGGTAAAGTGGCTCGCGGCATCCTTGGCGGACGACGCTTTCTTGTCGCGCATCGAACCGGGCGCGAGATAGACCTCGCAGCCGATGATCGGCTTGATGCCTTCCTTGTTCGCGGCGTTGTAGAACTCGATGGCCCCGAACATGTTGCCGTGGTCGGTCATCGCCACGGCGGGCATCCCGAACGCCTTCGCTTTCTTCATCAACTCCTTGATCCGCACCGCGCCGTCGAGCAGCGAATACTGGGTGTGCAGATGGAGGTGGACGAAGGAATCTGCGGCGGTGGCGGTGGCGTCTGACATCAGACGGCCAAGTTAAGATTTTTCGTCCGCGTTGTCCAGTCCGGCGAGGCCGAAAACGCCGCAAAACCGCCATGGGCTGCGTCGGCCATTCGTCAGGACCGCTACATCTAGCGCATGGCGGACATGGGCGACCGTGCCGGCTGCCCACGGAGCCGAAGCCCCGTGTCCAGGCGACCCTCAGGGCCGGACCAGCGTGACGGTTGCCGTCGGGTGGCTGCCGAGCGTGTAAAGCGCCGTCGCATTTTCGTCTGGCACCAGGGTCAAACTCACGGTCTTTCCGGCGAGCACGTTTTTCGTCTCCTTCACGTCAACGGTCACGGTGGTCACGTCCACCGGGAACGTCACGGCGAACGTCTGCGTGCCGTTGGCAACGGCGGCGGCGTCCGGCACGGGCGCAAGCTGATAATCGCCACGGGTTTTCGCGCCTGGGACTTTGAGAACACCCGAGCCGCCCCGGGTAAAGTAAACCGTCAACGCCTCCGCCAAGTCGCCCTCCGTGCGAGTGAACGTGAAGGCCCCGACCGGTTTCGTCCCCGACGCCGTTGGCTGGGTGGCCGCCACGTTCACTCTCGGCGCCGCCGCCACGTCACCATAGAGCCGGATCAACGAAGGCGGATAGACGTTGTTGCCGAGCTGCTTGCTGCGCATCTCCGAGACGTAAACCCGGTCCGTGAGCTGATCGACCTGCACCTGCTCGACCGCGTTGGTGATCACCGTCCCGGGGTCGAAACTATCGACGGTGCCGTCCGCCAGCAGCGCGCCGAGATAGTTGCGCGTGACCCCGTTGATCTTCGCAAAATTGCCGCCGACATAGTACCGCCCTCCGCTGAACGGCACGATGACGTTGACCGCCACCGGCGCGGCGATGTACGGCGGCTGGTCGGTGACCTGCGCGTTGAAGCTGGCGTCCACGGAACCGTCGTAATTCAACCGGACCAGATGGGCAGCCGAGACCCCGTTGACGTGGTAAAAATCGCCGCCCGCGAGGATTTTGCCGTCCGCCTGCGACACCACCACGCGCACCCGGTCGTCGAAAACCGGGCGGAAGGCGTCGTCGAGCGTGCCGTCGGCATTGATGCGTGCCAAGTGGGCGCGCGTCTTGCCGTTGACGCCGCTGAAGGTGCCTGCCGCGAGGATTTGCCCCTGGGCGCCGGCGGGGTCGGGGTTCTCCTGCGCCGCCAGGGAAAGGATGCTGGCGTTGAAGTTGAGCGACGTGCTGAACTGCGAGTTTCCGACGATGGCGCCGCTGTGATCCAAGCGGACGATGTATGGGTGGTTCTGTTTGTTGAAGAGAGTGAAAAGCCCGCCGACGACCATGCCGCCGTCCGGCAGCGGCAGGATGGCGGTCACGAAATTATTGGCCCCCGTGCCGGGATTGAACGTCGTGTCGAGTTCCCCGGTCGGCTGGATGCGAACGATGTTCTGCGCCGCCGTCTTGGCCTGGACCTGATCCGCGTTTCTCCCGAAGAGCCCGCCGAGCAGGAGCTTCGGCCCGATCAGCGGGCTGAATGGAATCACTTCCGGCACCGCCGTGTAAATGAGGCGTTGCAGGTTGCCAAAATCCGCGTACGTGAAAACGTCCGCGTTGCGGCCGGTGTCCGTCAGTTGCCCGATGGCGTCGAAGTCACCGGCGGCGAACAGAAGCGGCGTCCCGCCCACGTCGTGCAGCGACAAGGCGTAGTACGACGAACCGAGCAGCACGGACGTGAAACCGGTGTCCAGATCGCCGGGAGCCTGCGCCCGCGCGAACGACGGGACGAGCAGGGCGGCGAGGCAGCCGATGGTCAGGACGGCACGCCTGAACACGGCGGGCAAAGCGGGAACCGGCAACAGGGAAAACGCCGGGGCCGGGAAACGGCGGGGCAAGGCAGGGGAGCGAAACATACGGCACGGAGCGTATGTCTTCGTCCGCCCCGTGCAAATCCCAAATTTCAAAAAATCTCGGGGTCTGGCCGGTCGCAGGGTGCCGCGCCTCCTGGCGAGAGGGCGCTTTGGACGTTGCAATCCGCCGCGATTCGCGCTCTGACTAGGGGCTGCCATTTTCCCATGTCGCCCCCTGCTCCGTCCCCCAACCGCATCGACGAAACGTTTGCCCATCTGCGCGCCGCCGGAACCAAGGGGTTCATCGCCTACCTTGCCGCCGGCGATCCCGACCTCGCGCAAACGCAGCGGCTGGCGTTCGCGCTGGAAGCCGCCGGGGTGGACGTGCTGGAAATGGGCGTGCCGTTTTCCGATCCGCTGGCGGACGGCACGGTCAACCAGGCGGCCGCCGGGCGGGCGCTGGCCTCGGGCACGACGGTCTCCGGGGTGCTGGACTGCGTGCGCGGCCTGCGGGCCCGGGGTCTGCGCATGGCCGTGGTGCTCTACACCTATCTGAACCCGGTTTACGCTTACGGCTTCGGGCGGTTTCTCTCGGAAGCCGCCGCTGCCGGGGTGGACGGCGTGCTGGTGCTCGACCTGCCGCCCGACGAGGCCGACCGCAACGTCGAACTGCGCAACCGGCCCGCCAATTTGAAAATGATCCGCCTGGTCGCGCCGACCACGCCGCCGGAACGCATCGCGCTCATCGCGCGGGCGGCGGAGGGGTTCGTGTACTTCGTATCCCGTGAGGGAGTGACCGGCGAGCAGCAGAGCGTGTCCACGGGGCTGGCTGCACAGGCGGCGGCGATCCGCGCGGTGACCACGCTGCCGGTCGTCGTGGGTTTCGGCATCTCGACGCCGGAGCAGGCCCGCGAGGCGGCGGGGCCGGTGGATGCGGTGGTGGTCGGCAGCGCCATCGTGCGCAAAATCGGCGAACTCGGCGGCGAGGCCGACCTGGCCGCGCAGGTGGCGGCGTTCGTGCGCCCGATGGTCGCCGCCGTCAAAAACGAGGAGGTGTGATATCTTCCGGTCTGCTATGCGGAAATTCCCCTTCACCAAGATGAACGGCGCGGGCAACGATTTCGTCGTGCTCGACAACCGCCGCGGCCAGACCATGCTCGACACGCCGACCATCGCGCAGCTTTGCGACCGCCATCGTGGCGTCGGGGCCGACGGGGTGCTCGTCGTCGAGTCCGCCACTACCGAACCGGCGGCGGACTTTCGGATGCGTTATTACAACGCCGACGGCGGCGAAGCGGAGATGTGCGGCAACGGCGCGCGTTGTTTTGCCCGGTTCGCGGCGCGCTTGGGTGAGACGATGCCGGACGAATTAACTTTCCAGACGATGGCGGGCCTGATCCGCGCCCGGATGGAGGGTGAACTGGTCCGCCTCGACCTGAGCGTGCCTACCGGCGGGGCAGAACTGGGCCGTCTCGCGTTGGAAGATGGGACTTCCTTTTCCAGAGCGTATTTTCTGAACACCGGCGTCCCGCATGTCGTCGTGCCCGTGGAGGACGTGGGAACGGTGGCGGTCCATCCTCTGGGACGGTCCATCCGCTACCACGACCGTTTCGCGCCGAAAGGGACGAACGCGAATTTCATCCAGTCCGTTTCCCCGGCAGAGATCATCCTGCGGACCTACGAACGCGGGGTCGAGGGCGAGACGCTGGCTTGCGGCACGGGCGCAACTGCCAGCGCGCTGATCCACGCCGAACTCAACGCCGTGGAGGGCGCGGGTTCGGTCGCCGTGCGGGTGCGTTCCGGGGACACGCTGCACATCGGGTTCCGGCGCACGGGACCGTTGACCTTTGATCACGTCACGCTGGGCGGACCGGCGGATTTCGTGTTCAACGGGGAGATCGCGGTCTAAATTTTTTCAGCTCATGGTTACCATCCAGACCTATTTCGACACGACCGGAGCCGGTCTCGCCCAATCGCTGCTGGAATCGCGGGGAATCCCGTCCGTCCTGCTGGGCGTGGACTCTTTCAACGTCGTTTTGCCCGGTGGCAGCCTGCCGGGCGGCATCCGTTTGCAGGTCGCCGAGGAACACGCGGAGGAGGCCCGTGGCATCGTGCAGGACGGCGAGGGCGTCACGCCGATCACGGACGACTTCGTGCCGCCGGAAGACGGTGGACCGGCAGCGACCAGCGAGGAACTGGTTTCCGCCTCGAAGGCTCCGAATTTTCGCGGGACGTACACTGCGCTCATCACCCCGTTCCGCGACGGACGCGTAGACGCCGAAGCGTATGCCCGTTTCATCGAGTTCCAGATCGCGGGCGAGGTGGACGGCATCGTCGCCGTCGGCACCACCGGCGAATCCGCCACTCTCGACCACGACGAACACCTCGAAGTGATCCGGCTGGCGGTCGCGGCGGCCCGTGGACGGGTCAAGGTGATCGCCGGAACCGGCTCGAACTCCACCCGGGAGGCCGTCACCATGACGCAGGCCGCCGAAAAGCTCGGCGCGGACGCCGCGCTGGTGGTGGCCCCCTATTACAACAAGCCTTCTCAGGAAGGGCTGTACCGGCATTACCGCGCCATCGCGGAATCGACGAAACTGCCGCTCATCCTTTACAGCGTGCCATCGCGTTGCGGCGTGGAAATCGGCGTCGAGACAGCCCGGCGTCTGGCCGCCGACTGCCCGAACATCGTGGCTCTCAAAGAGGCGGGGGGCAGCGTGGATCGCGTCAGCCAGTTGTGCGCGGCGCTCCCGGCGGAATTTTTCATCCTTTCCGGCGACGACGGGCTGGCGCTGCCCTCGCTGGCGGCGGGGGCGGTGGGCGTCATCAGCGTCACGTCGAACGTGATTCCCGCCGAGGTGTCCGGGATGGTCCGCGCCTTTGCGCGCGGCAAGGCGGACATCGCCCGTGCGCTGCACGCCCGTTACTACCCGCTGCACAAAGACCTCTTCATCGAGCCGAATCCCGTCCCGGCCAAACGCGCGCTTTCGTGGAGGTTCGATTGGCTCACGCCGGACGTGCGTCTGCCGCTCTGCGAAATGAGTCCGGCGGCCTCCGAACAACTGCGGCGCACGCTGGCCAGCCTGGAACTCCTCGAGGCGTGAGCGAGCCGGGCGACACCCCTTTATCCGTGGTCCTGTGCGGCGCGCGCGGCCGGATGGGGCAGGCGGTGTTGAATTGCACGCAACGCGCTCCCGATCAGTACCAGGTATTCGCGCAGATCTTGCGTGACGACAACTTCGACGCCGTCCTCACCTTCGGTGATGTCGTGGTGGATTTCAGCAGTCCCGCACTGACCCACGATTTGCTCGCCGCCTGCCGCGCCGCCCGCAAGCCGCTTGTCGTCGGCACCACGGGTCACCGCGACGAGGAACGGCGGGAAATCGCGGAAGCAGCCCGGGAAATTCCCATCGTTTTCGCCGCCAATTTCAGCGTCGGCGTGAACACGCTTTTCTGGCTGACCCGGCAGGCCGCGCGCATCCTCGGCCCGGGTTTTGATCTGGAAGTGATCGAGGTCCACCACCGGCTCAAGAAAGACGCGCCCAGCGGCACGGCGCGCCGGTTGGTGGAAATCCTCGCCGAAGTCCGCGCCCTGACCTACGACGAACACGCCCGACATGGCCGCGAAGGCATCGTCGGCGAACGCGGCGGCACGGAGATCGGCGTCCACGCGGTGCGCGGGGGCGACGTGGTCGGGGAGCACACCGTGCTGTTCGCCGACCTGGGCGAGCGGGTGGAGTTGGTCCACCGTGCGTCCAGCCGCGAAACGTTTGCGCTCGGCGCGTTGCGGGCGGCGGCGTGGCTGCGGGGACGGTCCCCCGGTTTGTATGACATGGAAGACGTGTTAGGATTGAAGACCGTATGAAAAAGGTTTTCGCCGTCGTGGTGCTGTGGTCGGTCGCCGGTCTGGGAGGTCTGCGGGCACAAGACCGCGGCGGCATCCCCCACAACCTGCCGACGCCGCCGATCCAGACCGGCGGCGAGATCGCGGCGCGCGCGGCGATGGAAGTCTGGCTCGCGCTGGTGGACGACGGTCAGTTCGACAAAAGCTGGGATGACGCGGCCAGCGCCGTTCAAAAAACGGTTTCCCGGGAACAATGGGTCAAGATCCTCTCGGACCACCGTCCGAAGCTCGGCAAACTGCTGTCACGCGCCTTGAAGGCGACCCGGGCTTCCACCAGCCTCCCGGGCGCACCGGCGGGGCAATACGTCGTGGTCGAGTACGATTCCGGGTTCGAGCACAAGAAAGGGATCGAAACGGTCACCGCGATGATCGACCAGAACGGCCAGTGGAAGGTGTCGGGCTACTTCTTCAAATAAAAGACGTGGTCCCTCCCACCACGAGCACGCTGCGGGTCGGTCTCGGGTTCGGCTCGAATCTGGGCGACCGGCTGGGGACGTTGCGGCGCGCCCGCGAGCGGGTCCTGGCCTTGCCGTGCGGTCCGGTCGATCCGGTCAGCGCCCCGCTCTTCGAGACCGACCCCGTCGATTGCGACGGCGACGCGGGTGCGTTTCTCAACACCGTCGTCGAAATCGGCCTGCCCGGGGACGCCGATTTACCGCGGCTGCTGGCGCACCTGCGAGAAATCGAGCAATCGCTCGGACGGCCTTCGCGGCATCCGCGCAACGTTTCGCGGCCCATCGACCTCGACATTCTCTACGCAGGCACCCATCAGCTCGAAACCCCCGCCCTGACGCTGCCCCACCCCCGGCTGCACCAACGCCGCTTCGTCCTCGCGCCGCTTGCCGCTATCCGCCCCGACCTCGTTCTTCCCGGCAAAGAGCAATCCGTCGCGGAAATCTTGCGCGAATTGGCAGACGAAGGCAGTGTGCGTCTGGTTGAGCGTGCCTGGTAAATTTTGCCGTCCCCCCACCGCTTCATGATGACCCCCGACGACATCCGCGCCAGCAAAGCCGAACATCGAAAAATCAGCGCGCTGACCGCCTACGATTACCCGCTGGGTCGCCTGCTCGACGAGAGCGGACTGGACCTGATCCTGGTGGGCGATTCGGTGGGCATGGTCGTGCTGGGCCATCCCGACACCACGTTGGTGACGATGGAAGACATGGTTCACCACACCCGCGCCGTGGCCCGGGGCGTGAGCCGGGCGCTGCTCGTGGCCGACTTGCCCGCGCTGAGCTACCGCACGCCGGACGAGACCGTCGCCAACGGCCGCCGCCTGCTCGCAGCCGGGGCGCGCGCGGTCAAGCTGGAAGGCGGCGTTTCCCACCGCGCGCAACTCGCCGCGTTGACGGCGGCGGGGGTGCCGACGGTCGGCCACATCGGCATGCTGCCGCAGTCCGTTCGTGAAGAAGGCGGCTACAAGGTCAAGGGACGCACCGAACCGGAGGCGCTGGCGTTGCTGGAGGACGCCCGGGCGGTCGAATCGGCGGGCGCGTTTGCCGTGGTGCTCGAAATCGTCGCGCCCAAGACGGCCCGGCTCATCACGGCGGAAATCTCCATTCCGACGATTGGCATCGGCTCGGGCACGGATTGCGACGGACAAATTCTCGTGACCTACGATCTGATCGGTTTGTTCCCGTGGTTCCAGCCTAAGTTCGTCTCCCCCAAGGCCCAGGTGGCCGGGAGCATCCGCGAGGCCGTGGCGGGTTACATCGACCAGACCAGGAATGGGGCCTCCACCGCTTGAACGCGTGGGCGGGAACGCTTGTCTTTTTCGCCGGGGATTGATAATTTTACCGCGATGAACAAAACCGTCGTGCCCGCGCAGGTCCGCGCCGTCCTGCCCACGAAGGAAGGTTGCGCGGTGTTCCTCGGCAACAAGGAAAAGGTGTTCATCATTTACGTGGATACGAACGTCGGGGCGGCGATCACGATGTTCATGCGCGAGACGCCCAAGGAACGTCCGCTCACGCACGACCTGCTGGCCAACCTCATGATGGCTCTCGGCGCCAAGGTGGAGCGGGTCATCGTCAACGAGTTGAAAAACGCGACGTATTACGCGCGGCTGATCATCAGCGCGGAAAACGAGCTTCAGCAACGCAAGATCATCGAGATCGACGCGCGCCCGAGCGATTGCATTGCGATGGCGATCCAGCAGAAGGCGCAAATTTTCATCAGCCGGGAGGTCTGGGACGAGGTGGACGACATGAGCGACGTGCTCAAGAAGATGGAAGAAGGCGGCTTCGAGATCGACGGGTGAGTGGCTTTTTCCGCGGACACTCCAGCCGTCGTGTTTCAAGATAAACTTCTGTCATCCTGAGCGGAGTGTGATGGAGTCGGAGGACGACAGAAGCTTTGAAACACCGTCAGCTCAGCAATTCGGGATAGTACTTCCGGGCCACGTTCTCGCACTCGGTCATGATCGCGCTCGGCACGGACATTTTCAGCGCGTCTTCCGCCAACCGGCGGCACACGGACATCTCCAGACTCTGCACCGCCCGCTTGATGCGTGGCACCAACGCCGCCCCGGCGCTGAGTTCGTCCACGCCTAATCCGAGTAGCAACGGGGTCAGTGCGGCCTCGCTGGCCATTTCTCCGCAGACCCCTGCCCAGATGCCCGCGCCGTGGGCGGCATCCACGACCATCTTGATCAACCGCAGGATCGCCGGATGCGTCGGCTCGTAGAGGTGTGCGATGCGTTCGTTCACCCGGTCCACCGCGATGCTGTACTGGATCAGATCGTTCGTGCCGATGCTGAAAAACGAAACCTCGCGCGCCAGCGCGTCAGCGCACAACGCGGCGCTCGGCACTTCGATCATGATGCCCACTTCCATCTTTTCGTTGAATGGCTTCCCCTCGGCGCGCAGTTCCGTTTTGCACGCTTCCAGCAGCGCGTTCGCCTGCCGGATTTCCTCGATCCCGCTGATCATCGGGTACATCAGCTTGACGTTGCCGAGCGCGCTGGCCCGCAAGATGGCCCGCAACTGCACCTTGAACACTTCGGGATGTTCCAGGCAGAACCGGATCGCCCGGCAGCCGAGGAATGGGTTCAACTCCACGGCCATGTTCATGTTGCCGATGAACTTGTCACCGCCCAGATCGAGCGTGCGGATGATGATCGGGTGCGGCAGGATGTCGCTCGCCACGCGCCGGTAGTTGACGTACTGCTCTTCCTCGTCGGGGAATTCCGCCTTGTTGAGATAAAAAAATTCGGTGCGGTAGAGGCCGACGCCCTCCGCGCCGCTGCTTTTGACCAGCGGAATGTCCTCGGGCAATTCGATGTTCGCGGACAACACCAGACGATGCCCGTCGGCGGTGGTCGAGGCCGTTTCGCGCAGGTTGACCAGCCCGGCTTCCACGCGGGCCTTGCGCCGGTCGAGTTCTTCGTATTCGCGGAGCGTCTGCCCGGTGGGGTTGAGCACCAACAATCCGTGGTAACCGTCGAGCAGCACTTCCGCGCCCGTTTCCAGCCGCGTGCTGACATCGTGCAAACCCACGATGGCCGGGATGCCCAGCGAACGCGCCATGATCGCCGTGTGCGAGGTGCGGCTGCCGGCGTCGGTGGCGAACCCGAGCACGAACTGCCGGTTGAGCAACGCCGTGTCCGAAGGCGTCAGGCTATGCGCGAGCAGGATGTGCGGGTAGTCGATTTCCGAGAGCGTCGGCGACGCCTTGCCCACCAGGTTCATCAGCACGCGCCGGGTGACATCGTGTACGTCCAGCGCCCGCTCCCGCAGGTACGGGTCGTCCATCTGTTCGAGCAACCGCGCGTAGCGTCCGGCCACCTGCTGGAAAATGGATTCGATGTTGCGCCGGTCGCGCTCCAAGGTTCGCAAGACCTCGTCGATGAGGGTGCGATCCTCCACGACAAGCAGGTGGGCGTCGAAGATGCTGGCGTCCTTGGCCCCGATGGCCTCGGCAATTTTTGCCTGCATCTCCAGGATTTGCGCGCGGGTTTGCAACAGCGCCGACTCGAACCGCGCGATCTCCGCCGGGAGGTCCTTTTCCGCGACGGTGTGTTCCGGCGTCGCTTCCTCCTCGGGGCGATGGACGAAGAGACGGCCACGGGCGAGGCCGGGGGAGACACCCAAACCTTGGAAACGATGTTCGTTGCGCGACGAAGCAGCCTCGCCGCTCATCTAGAGGAAGTGTTCATCGGTCGGACGATCACTCTTCGTCAAAATTCCCTTGCACCAGTTGTTCGAGGTCGTCGATGGCCTGGGCGGCGTCGGGCCCTTCCGCCGTGACGCGCAGCTTGGACCCCTGCCCGGCGGCCAGCATCATCAGTCCCATGATGCTCTTGCCGTTGACCTGCTCGCCGTCTTTTTCGACCCAGATTTCGGCTTTGTAGCGGTTGGAAACCTTGACGAAACGCGCCGAGGGCCGGGCGTGCATGCCTAGCTTGTTGTTGATCACGAGGTCTTTGCAGCACTTCTGCTCGGAATCGGCGCTGCCGGTAGGGCGACTGAGAAGGCTCATAAAGCGTTCTTACGGTGCATCAGGTTGAGGAGGCGTTGGTTAAATTCGAGCGAGCCGTGTTGCCCGTGGCTCTTGAGCTTCTGGTCCAAGGCAGCAACTTCTACCAGCCGCGCCATGTCGCGCCCGGGACGGACGGGGATCGTGATGTGCGGGACCGTGATGTTCAAAATGCGGTAAACCTCTTGCTCCAGTCCCACTCTATCGACTTCCTCCATGTCCTGCCAATCTTTTAATGTCACCACCAGATCGAGCCGTTTTTCGCTGCGGATGCTGCCGATGCCGAAGATCGCCGCCACGTTGATGACCCCCAGCCCGCGCACCTCCATGTGCGAGCGGGTCACGCTCGGCGCGGTCGCCATCAGTTCGCGCCGTTCGATGGCCCGGATGCGCGTCACGTCGTCGGCCACCAGGCTGTAACCGCGCTCGATCAGGCCGAGCACGCACTCGCTTTTGCCGATGCCGCTGGCCCCGCGGATCAGCGTGCCGACGCCCAGCACGTCCACCATGCTGCCGTGTTCGGTGCGCGACGGCGAAAAGTCGAACTCCAGCGCGATGGTCGCCGCGTTGACGAAATTCATCGTCACCAGCGGCGTGCGGAACGTGGCGATGCCCGCGCGCGCGGCCTCGGCGGACAAGGCCCGGGGAATGACCGCATCCCGCGAAAACACCACGCAGGGAATCCGCCGCGCGCACAAGGCCCGAAACCGGGTCGCCGCCTCGCCCGCCGCGAGGCTTTTCAGGTACGAGATTTCCGCGCTGCCGACCACCTGGATCCGTTTCGCCGCGAAATACTTGAAAAAGCCCGACAACGCCAGCCCGGGACGGTTGATGGTGGGTTCGAGGATTTTGCGGTCGAACCCGCGTTCCGGCCCTACCAGTTCCAGTTGCAACTGCTCGCCGTGCTCCTTGAAAAACTGCCCGACCGTGATTTTCGGACTCTTGCCGTCCTGCGGAAACGGCGGGCCAGGAGATTCTAAACTCGGTTTCACGGTCGAAAAGCCCCCTAAGACGGTCATTGGAAGGTCGGCTGGATCAGACCGTAATCCCCTTTTTTGCGCCGGTAAAGCACGTTGACCTTCTCGGTCTTCGCGTTGAGGAACACGATGAACTGCCGCGCCGACATCTCCATCTGGAGCACGGCCTCGTCCACGTACATCGGCTTGACCGGGTATTTCTCGGTCTGCACGACCTCCGGTTCGTCCTTGGGAGCCGCTTCGACGTAACCCTTGGCCGTGACGGCGCTCTCGTCGAGCACGTCGAACGCCTCGGGGTCGAACACCTGCTCTTCGAGGTAGCGGATGGATTCCTGCCCCCGGGGCCGGTGCGAACGCAGCAGGCGCGTCTTGTACTTGCGCATCTGCCGCGCGATTTTCGAGATGACCTGATCCATCGAAGCGTACAGGTCCGGGCTTTCCTCGCTGGCTTCGATGGTGATGTGATTGGCGCAAACCAGCACGATCTCCGCGCGGTGCCGGTATTTTTCCACTTCGAGGATCACATGGGCTTCGATGATCTTCGGATAATCCAGGTGCAGGCTTTCGATCTTCTTCTCCGCGTAGTCGTGGATGGCTGCCGTGATGGGCAGGTGCCGTCCCGTGACGGTCACATGCGGGTGCAGGTTCGCAGTTTGCATGGACGGATCTTTCTGTTCTGGCTCTGTCTGAGTGGATGTTGAGCTTTTCGGGGGAAAGCGGTGGCAT
This sequence comes from uncultured Chthoniobacterales bacterium, assembly GCA_964250695.1. GTDB lineage: Bacteria > Verrucomicrobiota > Verrucomicrobiia > Chthoniobacterales > SZAS-18 > CAHJWO01. Next base: position 12,989 of record CAXUGY010000074.1, read on the forward strand.
CCCTGACCAGCCGACTACATCGAAAACCGCTCGCCCAGGTAGAGCTGGCGGCTCACGGGATCGTTGATCAGGAAATCTTTGGTGCCGTCGCGGACCACCTTGCCGTCGTACATCAGGTAGGCGCGATCCACGATGGTGAGCGTTTCGCGCACGTTGTGGTCGGTGATGACGATGCCCAGGTTGGC
>CAXUGY010000075.1:0-12449 GCA_964250695.1 uncultured Chthoniobacterales bacterium
TGGTCATCGACGCGAGCGTGGGCATCACCGCGCAGGACCGCCAGATTGCGAGTCTGGTCCAACGCGCCAACAAACCCTGCGTCGTCGCGGTCAACAAATGGGACCTGCTCGTGCCGCCGGACGAATCGCGCCAGGGCGTGCGCGAATACCGCGAGGAATGGCTCACCGCCGCGCAGGCGGAACTCTTCTTCATGTCGCACGCGCCGTTCGTGGCGATCAGCGCGCTGCACGGCGAACAGGTGGGCCGATTGTTCAAGACCATCGAGGAATGCCGCCGCGCCGCCAACGCCAAGATTTCCACCGGCCCGCTCAACCGCATTTTCAAGGCCGCGATGGAACTCCAGCCGCCGCCCCTGCACACGAACAAACGTTTCAAGCTGCTCTACGCGACGCAAGTGGACGACAAGTCACGCTCGGCCATCCCAGTGCCGATCTTCCTCTTTTTCGTCAACGATCATACCCTCCTGACGGATACCTACCGCAAATACCTGGAGAACAAGTTGCGCGAAACTTTTCCCTACCCCGGCCTGCCCATCCTCTTCAAGCAACGTGGCAGGGAACCGAAGGATAAAGCCGCCGATTAATTGAGTGTCAGGCCCACAATCATCATCATGAAAACACACACCTGTTTCCTCACAATTACGTCCTTAGCCATTGGCTTTCTTCTGTCTGGCTTGCCTGCACGCGCAAGCGGCCCATCTCCCGCCAACCTGTCCGAAGCCCAGGCCAACATCCGAGCACAAGGTTTCAGTGATGCGGCGATAGATTACCAGCGGCAGTTCATGGTCTCGATTGCCAAACGATTGAAGACCGCCTTCAAAGACGGCTCAGCCGCCGTCGGCAAGTCAAATTTCGACGTGATTTTCGTGGTCGCGGCGGACGGACACATCAAAGACGCGTTCCTTACCGATCCTGCCAAACAACCTTTGGGCAAGTATGTCGCCACAAAGTTGGTTGGCGTGCAGGTAGCGAAGCCTCCCAAAGATGGTTGGGCTGTTTACCTATCGCAGGAGCATCCCTGAGGGCCGTCTCAGTATGTCCCCGGCCTAACCATGCGCTCCAGCGAACAGAGGCTGGCGTTCCCTCGTTCCCAAGTTGTGCTTGGGAACGCACTTGCTCGGGCAGTGGAGTTGCTTTGCCGCCTTTGACGAAGTGCAACTTCGCAGACAAGTGCGTTCCCAAGCACAACTTGGGAACGAGGGAAAAACGAGGGAAAAGATTTGCGCACCTCGTTTTTCGTTTGAGTTGCCGCCAACTTTGCGCTACAAAGCCCTCACCGCATGACTGAACACGGAGCCGAAGCACATCTGCACGCGATCCGCCGTTTGATGGAACGAGCCACGATCTACCGCGCCATTTCCGCCCCGGCGGCGCTGGTGGGCGGCCTCCTTTCCGTGGCGTTGGCGGCGGGGATGCTCGGGTGGCAATCGGCGGACGGCTCGCGCAACGTGGACGCGCGCCAGTTCTTCGCTCTCTGGCTGATGGTCTTCCTGCTCACCCTCGCTGCCAACCTGTTCTTCATCGTGCGCGGTACCCGCGAGCGCGGCGAGAAACCGGTTTCCGCCGGGATGAAACTCGCGTTGCGCTCCCTCGCGCCGAATTTCTTCGCGGGCATCGCGGTCAGCGCGGTGCTCGTGATGACGACCGAGGTGCCGCTGTACCCGACCCTCTTCTGGCTGGTGTTCTACGGCCTGGGACTCCTCTCGACGATGAGCTTCGCGCCGCGTTCGATCATCACGCTGGGCTGGGCCTTCCTGCTCACCGGCATCGCCTTGTTCGTGTTCTTCATGAACCAGACGCTCCTGCCGGAACTCGACCTGCCGACGCCCACGCGCTTCTACCCGGCGGCGATCATGGGCGCGACGTTCGGGTTCTACCACTTGCTTTACGCCCTCTGGGTCTGGCGTCGGCGCGGCATCCGACTCGACGCCATCGAGACCCGGCCCTTGGTCACGCACAGCTACCCGCCCCTGCTATGACGCTCGATTTCGACAAGATCGACAAGATCATCCACGAGCGTGGTCGGCTGGCCATCATGACCCTGCTGGCCACCCGGGTGCGCTGGGCGTTCGCCGACCTGAAAAGCGAACTGAAGATGAGCGACGGCAATCTCGTCACCCATCTGCGCACGCTCCATCAAGCCGGGTACGTCGCCGTCACCAAGGAAGTGCTCGACCGTCCTCAGACCACCTACGCGCTCACCGAACGCGGGCGCGCTGTTTTTCAAGATTACCTCACGCTGCTCGAACGCATCATCAAAACCGGCCAGGGCTGAAAACTTTTGCCCCGTAACTTTGCCGCACAAAGTCTTTTATGGAAATCATCCTCGCAGAACACTACGGCCTTTGCTTCGGCGTGCGCGACGCCCTCCAGCACGCCGACTCCCTCGCAGCGGAGGGTCCGTTGACGATCCTCGGCGAATTGGTCCACAACCCGCTCGTCCTCGCGCCGCTCGCGGCCCGGGGCGTTTACCAGGGTCACCTGGATCAATTCGAAAGCGCGCCGACCTCCCGCGTGCTTATCACCGCGCACGGGGCCGCCGACGAACGCAGACAAGCGTGGAAACAAGCCGGGTTCGAGGTGGCCGACACCACTTGCCCGCTCGTGCGCCGCGCCCACGCCCGGCTCGCCGCGCTGGTGGCGGCAGGTTATTTCCCGGTGGTCGTGGGCCGCGCCGACCATGTTGAGGTCAGGGGATTAACGGGCGATTTCCCCGGGGCGGCGGTGATCGCCAGCGAAGCGGAAGCCGCTGCGGTTCCATTCCACGAACGCTACGGCGTCATCGCGCAAACGACGCAGCCCTCCGACCACGTCCGTCGCGTGGTCGATACCCTCCGAGCCGCCCGGCCCGACGCGGAAGTACGGTACTGCGACACGGTCTGCCAGCCGACCAAGGACCGCCAGAATGCCCTCCAAAAACTCATCGCGGAGTCGGAAGTCATCATCGTCGTGGGCGGACACGGCAGCAACAACACGCGTCAACTCGTCCTCGCCGCGCAAGCCGCCGGTCGGCGCGCTTACCAGATCGAGCGGCCCGACGAACTGGACCCGCGCTGGCTCGCAGGCGCAAACACCGTTGGCTTGACCGCCGGCACCTCCACCCTGCCGGAAACCGTGCAGTCGGTTCACGCCCGCCTGCTGGAAATCGCCACGGAACCCGTTTTGCAGCAGGTTTGATGGAAAAACGCCGCGTTTCAGGGAACATGAAGGAAGCCCTTTCCTGCGAGGAGCTTTTGCCCTCTTCTCTCCTGATGACCCGCCGACATTTTCTGGGCCGCTTTGCGCTCGCCAGCCTGTTTTCCGGCAGCATCGGCGCAACCTACGCGTTGCACGAGGCCAAGGACTGCCAGGTCGAGCGCGTGAGCATCACCTTGCGAAATTTGCCCGCCTCGTTCGACGGGACCACGGTCGCCTTCGTGACGGACACCCATCACGGGCCGGGCGTGCCGTTGTCCTACCTCGAACGCGTGGTGGCCATGACCAACGCCCTGAACCCGGACATCGTCACGCTCGGCGGAGATTACGTGCAGCGGGCGCGCTATTTGCAGGGGCATGGCAGCCACCGGCCTTACATCGCGCCGGGCGTCGCGGTGCTGGCCGGTCTGCGCGCGCCGCTCGGACGCTTCGCGGTGCTGGGCAACCACGACCGCAAGGAAAGCGCGATGCTCACCCGGCGCGCCCTGGCTGACCACGGTCTGGTCGAGTTGACGAACACCGGCGTCTGGCTCGAACGCGGCGGGTCGCGGCTGCGCCTCTGCGGGGTGGACGATTACGCGACGGGTCACCCGAACCTCCGCGCCGCCCTCGGCGACACCCGCCTGGACGACGCCTGTCTCTTGTTGTCGCACAACCCGGATTTCGTCGAACGCCTCCGTGACCCGCGCGTGGACCTCGTCCTGAGCGGCCACACGCACGGCGGGCAAGTCGTGCTGCCGCTGTTCGGCCCGCCGGTCACGGCATCACGTTACGGGCGAAAATACGTTCAAGGGTTGGTCCAGGGACCGACGGCGCGGGTGTACGTGTCGCGCGGCGTGGGCACCATCGGGCCGCCGATCCGCTTCGGCGCGCCGCCCGAAGTGACGCTCATCACGTTGCGTCAGTCACTGCAAGTTTGCCCCCGAGCCGCCTACCCTGCCACTGCCAACGCCTCTTCATGAAATAACAACCCGCCGTCGCGCACTTCGGCCACGATCCGGCTGCCTTCCTTGAAGCGGCCTTCCAAAATCTCCAGGCTCAACGGATCGAGAATCTGCCGCTGGATCGTCCGCTTGAGCGGGCGCGCCCCGTACACCGGATCGTACCCGTCCTTCGCCAACCATTCCTTCGCCTCGTCACTGAGCGTGAGGGTCATCTTGCGGGCCTCCAACCGCTTCAGGAGGCTGCCGAGCTGAATGGTGACGATCTGCTTCAAATCGACGTCCGTCAGCCGGTCGAAAATCACGATTTCGTCGATGCGGTTCAGGAATTCCGGGCGGAAATGACCCCGCAGGGATTCCAACACGCGCTTTTCCCGTTCGGTCGGCGATAGCTCGGGGGCCAGGATGAACTGGCTGCCCAGGTTGCTCGTCATGATGATGACCGTGTTCTTGAAATCGACCGTGCGGCCCTGGCCGTCGGTGATGCGCCCGTCATCCAACACCTGCAAGAGGAGGTTGAACACGTCGGGATGCGCTTTCTCGACCTCGTCGAACAGCACGACCGAGTACGGATGCCGTCGCACGGCTTCCGAAAGCTGCCCACCTTCGTCATAACCCACGTAGCCGGGAGGCGCGCCGACCAGCCGTGAAACCGAGTGCTTTTCCATGTACTCGCTCATGTCGAGGCGCACGAGGTTGCTCTCGTCGTCGAACAAAAACTCCGCCAGCGCCCGGCTCAACTCGGTCTTGCCCACGCCGGTCGGCCCCAGGAACATGAACGACCCCACCGGGCGGTTCGGGTCTTGCAACCCGGCGCGCGACCTCCGCACGGCGTTTGAGACCGCCTCAATCGCTTCCCGTTGTCCGATGACCCGGTTCCCGAGCCGGTCCTCCATTTTGACGAGCTTTTCCCGTTCGCCCTCTTTCATGCGCGAGACCGGGATGCGCGTCCACGAGCTGACCACCTCGGCGATGTCGTCCGGCGTGACTTCCTCCTGGAGCATCCGCGAGCCGTCGCTCTGCACTTCGGCGAGCTTGGCGTTGTGCGCGTCCAACTGGCGCTGGAGTTCCGGCAGGCGCCCGTACTGGAGTTCGCTGGCCCTGGTCAACTCGCCGCGCCGTTGCGCCCCTTCGAGTTCGGTGCGCGCCGCGTCGATCTGGCGTTGGATGGTCTGCGCCCGGTCGATCTCGGCTTTTTCGGCCTGGAATTGCGCCGTCAGCCGCGCGCTCTGTTCCTTCAAGTCGGCGAGTTCCCGGTCGAGCCGTTCCACCCGCTCGTGGCTCGCGGCGTCCTTCTCCTTGCGCAACGCCTGCCGCTCCATCTCGCCCTGCATGATCTGCCGGTCCAACTGGTCGATTTCGGTCGGCTTGGAATCCAGTTCGATCTTCAGCCGCGACGCCGCCTCGTCCATCAGATCGACGGCCTTGTCCGGCAGGAAACGCTCCGTCAGGTAACGGTTCGACAACTGTGCCGCCGCCACCAGCGCCGCGTCCAGGATGCGGATGCCGTGGTGGACCTCGTACCGCTCCTTCAAACCGCGCAGGATGGCGATGGTGTCTTCCACGCTCGGCTCATCGACCACGACCGGTTGGAAACGACGCTCCAGCGCCGCGTCCTTTTCGATGTATTTGCGGTATTCGTCCAGGGTTGTCGCGCCGATGGTCCGCAGTTCGCCCCGCGCCAACTGCGGCTTGAGCAGGTTGGACGCATCGACCGATCCTTCCGCCGAGCCCGCGCCGACGATGGTGTGCAGTTCGTCGATGAACAGGATGATCTCGCCGTCGCTGGCGGTCACCTCCTTGAGAAACGCCTTGAGCCGGTCCTCGAATTCGCCGCGAAACTTCGCCCCGGCGATCATCGAGCCGATGTCCATGGCGATGATCCGTTTGCTCTTGAGCGACTCGGGCACGTCGCCCGCGACGATGCGCCGGGCCAGACCTTCGACGATGGCGGTTTTGCCGACGCCCGGGTCGCCGATGAGCACGGGGTTGTTTTTGGTCCGGCGGCTGAGCACCTGCATGACGCGCCGGATTTCGTCGTCGCGGCCGATCACGGGGTCGATTTTTCCCTTGCGGGCCTGCTCGGTGAGGTCGCGCCCGTATTTTTCGAGCGTCTGGTATTTGCCTTCCGGGTTCTGGTCCGTCACGCGCTGGTTGCCGCGCACCTGCTGGAGCGCGGTCATCAAGCGGTCACGGGTGACTTGCGCGTCCTTGAGCAGCCGCGCCGCCGGGTCGCCGGACTTCGTCAGGGCGAGCAGGTAATGTTCGGCGCTCAGGAATTCGTCCTTGAGCGCGGTCATCTCACCGGCGGCATCGTCCATCGTTTGACGCAGGCCGCGCGCCAGGGTCAATTGGCCGCTGCCGCTGACGATTTTCGGGCGGCGGGTGAGTTCGGCGTCGAGCTGTTCGCCGAGCCTGGGCGTGGAAACGCCGACTTTTTCGAGCAGCGGGCGGGTCACGCCGTCCGCCTGATCGAGCAACGCGCGCAGGAAATGCTCATTGGTCAATTCGGAATGTCCGCGTTCGGTGGCGTCAGTTTGGGCCGCCTGAAAAGCCTGCTGGGTCAGGGTGGTAAATTTATCGGGTTGCATCGGAAATTTGTATTAAATTGAGACAGTTTTAGTGGAGAAACGTTCATCTATTCCCGCTGAATCGCCAAACCATGACCACTTCGTCGTTCCTTTTCGCCACCGGGATCGAAAACAGCAACCCGACGATCCACCATGGCCGGACCCGGGTGGACGAGATGGAACGGTGCGGGCATTACCGCCATTGGCGCAAGGATTTCGAGTGCGTCGAGGAATTGGGCATCCGGTTTCTGCGCTTCGGGCCGCCGCTTTACCGTTGCCACGTCGGACCGGGGCGGTACGACTGGAGCTTTGCGGACGAAACCTTCCACGACCTGCGCCAGCGGCAAATTACCCCCATCGTGGACCTGTGCCACTTCGGCGTGCCGGACTGGATCGGCAATTTTCAGAACCCCGATTTCCCCCGGCTGTTCGCGGAGTACGCGGGGGCGTTCGCCCGGCGGTTCCCGTGGGTGCAGCTCTACACGCCGGTGAACGAGATGTACGTCTGCGCGCAGTTTTCGGCGCGGTTCGGCTGGTGGAACGAGCAGTTGGCGGACGACCGCAGCTTCGTCACGGCGCTCAAGCACATCGTCCAGGCCAACCTGCTGGCGATGCACGCGATCCTGGCGGAAAAGCCGGGCGCGTTGTTCATCCAGAGCGAGTCCAGCGAGTATTTCCACGCCGAGGAACCGCACGCCATCAAGCACGCGGAAATCCATAACTCGGAGCGGTTCCTGTCGCTCGATCTGAACTACGGCCGCCGGGTGGACAGCGAGATGTACGAGTTTCTCACCGACAACGGTCTGACCCGTGAAGAGTACCATTTTTTCCTGGAGAACGACCTGCGGCGGCATTGCGTCATGGGCAACGATTATTATGCGACCAACGAGCACCGCGTCACCGCCGACGGCCAGGTGCATCACGCGGGCGAGGTGTTCGGCTACAGCGAGATCACCCGCCAGTACCACGCCCGCTACCTGCTGCCGATCATGCACACGGAGACGAATTGCTGGCAGCAGGAAAAGGGCGCCGAGGCCGTGGACTGGCTCTGGAAGGAATGGGCCAACGTGCTGCGCCTGCGCAACGACGGCATCCCCATCGTGGGGTTCACCTGGTATTCTTTGACCGACCAGATCGACTGGGACACGCAGTTGCGCGAGCAGAACGGTACCCTCAATCCGATGGGGCTGTTCGATCTGGACCGCCGCATCCGCCCGGTGGGCGAGGCCTACCAGCGCTTGATTGCCGGTTGGCGCGACGTGCTGCCCACCCAGAGTCTGTGTCTGACCATGCCGCTCGAACCACCGGGATTTCTGGAAATGATGCCCCGACCGCACGGTTAGTGAACGGCAGGCGTCTGGCGTGAGACGCGCATCCGTAGTATAGTAAAACGCCATGAAAACCTCAAGACGCCGGGTTCAACCGTTGGTTTTAATCGCAGGGGGTTTGTTGATCGGTTTGCCGGTGGCAGCGGCTGTGCCCGGTGGCGGGGTAGCTGTCGGCGCCACGGGCACGGCGGCAACGGGTGGCGGTCATGCGGCGTCGGCGGCACCGGCAGCGGCGGCACGTTCGGGAGGTTCCGCCACGGGGGGAGCCAGGCCGTCAACGGGCACGTCCAGCGGCCTCCATGCAGGCCCGAGCGGTCTCGTCGGCGCGGCGGGTTATCGTGGCCCCGGCTTGGCGACGAGCGGAAGTCGCAACACGCCGAACATCGCCGTAAACCCGGGATTCTTGGCCAACACCAGCGGACGACGCACTGGAACGGTTCCGATAGGAACGAACCGAAACACTTTACCAGCTTCACGTGTGAACAACGCTTGGACCGACCCGAACAATTCGCGGGCGGTCAGCGCGGGCGGAATCTCCCGCTACAGCAGCTACGCGGCGAATCCCCGGCGCAATGATCCGGCCTATCATGGTCGCCCGGGCAATCACCTGTATCCCGGGGTCTACGGTTACGGACAGAACGGAGCCGTCAACGGCAGTGATTCCGCCGGGCGAAATGGCAGCAACGGTCACCGGGGTCATCACCGTTATTACTACAACAATTTTCCTTACGGCGTGTACTACCCTTATTTGTATAACAACTACGGGTACGGTGGGTACGGCAACTACGGATATGGCGGCGCCACGGCGGATGATTCGGCGCTGAGCACGGACCACAGTATCGCCGACCTCGGAGCACCGGACTTTTCAAGCACGCCCAATAACTATTACAGCTACGCCGCACCGGAACAGGACACCCCGAACACCAATCCGTCCACGCCCGATCCGACGCTGCCGGACGCGCCCGCCGTGGGGCCGCAGAGTCCTTCCCCGGTGGACAAATCTGCCGATTCTACCGTCCAAGGCCCGGATTCGCTGGTGGAAGCGGTCCAGAACGAGTTGTCCCGACGCGGGTACTTCGCGGGCAAGGTGGACTCCATGTACAGTGCCGCCACCAAGGAAGCGATCCGGCGTTTCCAAGCGGACCAGAGTCTGCCCGCCACGGGGCGGATCAACGAAGCGACGCTGCATGCGTTACGCCTGGACTGACCCGCCAGTATTCTTCCGGTTGGAGGACGACCGAAATCCCGTCAGACCCAACTTCCGCTTGGCAGCACCGCGTTCTTGGGAATGACTACCACGCCGTCGCGGATGTAGAAGTTTTCACTGTCATAATTATCCGGCTTGCCGTCCGGGGTGATGACCACGCCGTCGCCGATGCGCGCGTTTTTGTCGATGATCGCCCGTTTGATGACGCAGTTGCGCCCGATCCCCATGGGCGGCGCGTTCGGTGGCAACGTCAGCGACGCCGCCCGCGGATCGCCCTCGTAGTAATCCGCGCCCATCAGCACCACGTCACGCAGTTCCGCGCCGCTGTTGATGACGCTGCGGATCCCCACGACACAACGCTCCAGGCGGGCGTCGGTCAGGATGCAGCCGTCCGAAATCACGGCGTTGCGGATGCTCACGCCGTTGATCTTGCTCGCGGGCAGAAACCGGGCGCGGGTGTAAATCGGCGCTTCGCGGTCGAAAAAACTGTACGGCGGGATGATGTCCGTCAGCGCGAGGTTCGCGTCGAAAAAGGCGCGGATCGTGCCGATGTCCTCCCAATAACCCTGGAAAATGTAGGCGTGGACCTTGTACTTGCCGATGGCGGACGGGATGATGTGCTTGCCGAAATCCGCTTCTTTGTCGTTGGCCAGCGTGTCGATGAGCACCTGCCGGTTGAAGACGTAAATGCCCATGCTGGCTTGAAACAATTCCTCGTCCTCACGCCGTCCCAGGTCGGCGAGCAGCGCGGGCGGAATCGTCAGTTCGTCGAGCACGGCGGGGTCCTTGGGCTTTTCCTGAAACCGGATGATCCGCCGCGCGCTGTCGCTGTGCATGATGCCGAACTCCGTGGCCGCCGCACGGTTCACGGGCACCGTCCCCAGCGTGATCTCCGCCCCGGAATCGACGTGCTGCCTGAGCAACTGCCGGTAGTCCATGTGGTAGAGCTGATCGCCGCTCAGAATCACGAAATACTCGGCGGAATGCTCCAGGAAATAACGCAGGTTCTGGCGCACGGCGTCCGCCGTTCCCTGATACCAGTTCGGGTTGTCCTGCGTCTGCTGCGCGGCGAGGATTTCCACGAAATCCCGGTTGAGCGAGAAGTGGTCGAACCGGTAGGTGGCGTAGATGTGTCGGTGCAGGCTGGTCGTGTTGAACTGCGTGAGCACGTAAATCTGGCGCAGGCTGCTGTTGAGGCAGTTCGAGATCGGGATATCCACCAGTCGGTACTTGCCCCCGAGCGGCACGGCGGGTTTCGCCCGTTCCTTCGTCAAAGGGTAGAGCCGGGTGCCCGCGCCGCCGCCCATGATGATGGCGAGGCTTTTTTGCGCGAGATCGTTGAGTGCGAGGGGCGTCATGGGGAGAGGAGCCAGGGGATGATCGTTGACGGCGGCAGGGGGGGCAGACGGGTCCGGGCATTGCTGCCGGAAAGGAACTAACGAAGGGAATTTGCAACGGTTGATTCGTCTTGTCACGCGGGAACCCGCCGCTTTTCACGCGAAAACGCAGGCGATACGTCTTGCCGGAACGCGCTTTCCGCTTGCGCCGGGCAGCGGGCGCGTCAATACCTACCCTTCCTGATGATGTGCCGCCTCTCACCCGCTGATTTCCGCTGGCTGTTGCCGGTCCTCTGGATGGGCCTCATTTTCACCGGCTCGAGCGATCTGCTTTCGGCAAACCACACCTCGCGCTTCATCGAGCCGTTCCTGCGCTGGCTGTTCCACGGCAGCCTGTCGGAACAGCGGCTCGACGACATTCACTTTTTGATTCGCAAGGCCGGGCACCTTTGCGAATACGCGGTGCTCTGCATCCTGTTCTGGTGGGCGTTGTTTTCGCCGGGCAAGGACGATCCGGCGCCTGGAGTTCGGCCCTGGTGGCACCGACCCGCGTTTGCCGTCGCGTTGGCGGCCTGTTTCGCCGCAACCGATGAGTTTCACCAATCGTTCGTGCCGACCCGTGGCGCGAGCGTCGAAGACGTGCTGATCGATACCGTCGGCGCCGCCTTGGGTCTATCGCTCTTCCTGGCCGCCGCTCACGTTTTTCACTCGATCAGACGGCGGCCCGCGATCTGACGCCGTGACTTCAGGCCGGGACCGTCAGAGGACTGTCTCCGCCCGGATAGATTTTGAAAACCTGATCCAGCCGCGAAATCTCGAAAATCTTGTGCACGCTCTCACGCATGGCCACGAGCGCGAATTCGCCCCCGTAAGCCTGGATGCGCTGCATCGCGTCGATAAACGTCGCCAGCCCCGAGCTGTCGATGTAGCTCACCTTGCTCAAATCCAGGTGGATGCGCGGCGATTGCTTGGCGATGAGTGGGTTCAGCCGCTCCATGACCTGCGGGGATTCGTGCAGATCGATCTCTCCTTCCAGAGCAACTACATCCGGTGGGTTGGTGGGGGAGGAAGGTTCTGGCGTCATACCTTAGCCATTGATTCGGTCCTCACCCGCCCGTTGCGCGTGAATTGGCAGCGGTCGGGTGAGATCAAAAGGTGGCTGGCCACTCAATCTGCCGTCTCGTCCGGTGATTCATCCTGCTCCTCGGCTTCCGAGGCGGCATCGACGGCGGCGGCTTCCTCTTCGTCCATGGGCTTGAAGCGCCGTTTGCGGCGGGCCGGCGGCAGCGGCGACAGCGTCATGTTGATGCTGCGGCCCGCGTGCTTCGGCTCCATTTCCACGACGCTCATGCCGTCGAGGTCCTTCTTGACCTTCTGCATAAGCTGGTCGCCCAACTCCTTGTGCGCCATTTCGCGCCCGCGGAACTGGAGTTGCACCTTGACCTTGCTGCCCTTGTCGAGGAACTCCTCGGCCCGGCGCACCTTGGTCATGTAGTCGTGCTCGTCGATGTTGACGCGGAATTTGACCTCTTTGAGCTTGGCCACGCTGTGCTTGCGTTCCTTCTCCTGCTTGGCCAACTCGTAGCGGTACTTGCCGAAATCGACGATCTGGCAGACCGGCGGGTTGGCCGTGGGCGCGATCTCGACGAGATCCATGCCCATCTGGTTGGCCCGGCGCAACGCATCGGACGTGCGCATGATGCCAAGCTGCTCCTTGCTGGCCGCGATGATCACCCGCACTTCGCGGGCGCGGATACGGCCGTTGACGTTGATCCTATTCTGAGGTTGAAAAGCCATTCGGGATTCTCGCCATCCCCCGGAAACCCTTGTCTTGGCGAGGAATGGCTAGAGCTGCATGTCGGTAAATTGTT
>CAXUGY010000076.1:0-11316 GCA_964250695.1 uncultured Chthoniobacterales bacterium
CGGGACGTTGGCCAACACCTACTCGAAGAAGTGGAACTACAAGAGCGGTTACGGCTTGGTGGACGTGAACGCCGCCATCTTCCGGCTGCTCGGCCGATAGGTTGAAGCATCCCGTCCCGACCGCACCGGGGTGGACCCGTCGGCACCTGCAAGGCGCTGTGGAACATCCTGCCCCGATACGGTCTGCACTCGGTGGTTTGCGGCTGGCAGGCAAGCCACCCCGCCGAGACAGGGCGCGGGACGTTCGTTTCCAACCGGTTGGCCATCCCGCCCGCCGGAACCCGCCCCGGCGCGTGGCCGGTCTTGAAGGATGCGCGAGAAAATATCTCGGCAGACAGGGGTCAGGGTGGATGGCGACCTCCGGGCGCCATGAGGGCCACCCGGAACCTTCTTCCGCTCGGTTAGTGAGCGCCGGGTGCCGGAAAAACCAGGGAAGCTGGCCGTAAATATTATCCGGGCACTGAGCAGCCTTGTCCACCCACGAAACGCTCGCTTGCGTCGCGCGTGAATGGCCTTAATCTAACGTTCAGTGCAGGAAGCCGTTGAGTTCTACGCCTCGCTTCAACCTGACGTGATCACGTTGGGCATGTCCCACCGCTTTACTGGTCTGCCGCCGCAGCACTGGTTTCGCAATGTCTCCGTGGGGTAAATACCCCACCAATTTCCCCAAGGCTCCCTCATGACTTTCCCTATTCATGAACCCGATCACTCGTCGGTTCGAGGACATGCGTCGCCGCCATCCGATGCTGCCAGCGCAACCGCGGCTCCAGCAAAAGGTGTGGAAACGCTCCGGCAAGACGCCACTGCGCCTGTTCAAGACGACCGGATCGAGCAGGCGGTTCGTGATTCCGAACTGAGTTATCGACGCCTGTTCGAAGCCGCGGGGGACGGCGTTCTGATCCTGGACGTGGACACGGGTCGTGTCACCGATGCAAACCCTTTTCTGGTGGAATTATTAGGGATTTCTCACGGTGAAATGGTTGGCCGCACGGTCGGAGAACTGAGTCCCTTCAAGGATCTCGTGTCCAACCAGGCCATGTTGGAGCGGCTGCAAGAGCACGGGTATGTCCGCTACGAAGATCTCCCGCTGGAAACCAGGGCAGGCCGCCACATCGCCGTGGAATTTGTCAGCAACGTCTATCAGGCCGGCAACAAGAAGGTGATCCAATGCAACATCCGTGACATCACCGAGCGTAAACGCGCGCAAGACGAAATCCACCGTCTGAACGCGGAACTGGAGCAGCGCGTCGTTGAACGCACGGCGCAACTGCAAGCCGCCAACCGGGAACTGGAGGCATTCAGTTATTCCGTCTCCCATGATTTACGCGCGCCGTTGCGCCATGTCGTCGGCTTCGTGGAACTGCTGCAACGAGACCCCGGGTCATCGCTTTCCGAAAAAGGACTCCGCTACGTGGCCACGATTTCCCAGTCGGCAAAACGGATGGGAGATTTGATCGACGACCTGCTGGCCTTTTCGCGCAATGGAAAATCAGAGATGAAAAAGAGGGAGGTCCATCTCGACCAGTTGCTGCGCGAGGCCTTGGAGGAAGTGCAAGGAGAGGCCAAAGAGCGGCACATCGGTTGGAAAATCCACCCGCTGCCCCCGGTTTGGGCCGACCGCGCCTTGTTGCGGATGGTGCTGGTCAATCTGATTTCCAACGCGGTGAAGTTCACCGGCGGCCGGGCGGAGGCCAGCATCGAGATCGGCTGTGCTCCGGGTCAGGAGGGCGAAGACGTGATTTTCGTCCGCGACAACGGCGCGGGGTTCGATCCGAAATACAGCGACAAACTCTTTGGTGTGTTCCAACGCCTGCACAGTCAGGCCGAATTTGCCGGCACGGGCATCGGGCTTGCTAATGTTCAGCGCATCATTCATCGGCATGGCGGCCGGGTCTGGGCGGAAGGCGCGGTAAACCAGGGCGCGACGTTCTCCTTCTCGATTCCAAAACCAGATGGAAGTGTCCATGGATAATGAAGATTCAAACGTCAAAAGCCTCCTGCTGGTCGAAGACGATCCGCGGGACGTGGAACTCACGCTGGCTGCCTTGGAGGAACAGAATCTGGCCAACAAGGTTTTCGTCGTCAACGACGGCGCGGAGGCGCTGGATTACCTTTACTGCCGGGGACCGTTCAAAGGGCGCGGGGGTGGCCATCCTATCGTCGTCCTGCTCGACAACAAGATGCCGAAGGTCAGCGGGCTGGAAGTGTTGAAGATCATCAAAGCCGACGAGCAGCTCAAAGTGATCCCCGTGGTGGTGCTCACCTCCTCGCGCGAAACGCCGGACCTGCTCGAATTCTACCAGCACGGCGTCAATGCCTACGTGGTCAAACCCGTGGGGTTTGCGGAGTTCATCCGGGCGGTCAAACAACTCGGCATTTTCTGGGCGGCGGTCAACGAGCCGCCGCTCGTCAATCCGCGAGAAGAAACCGGAACGGAACATGCCCGGGGAGTTCTCCTCGAAAGGGGAAAGGAGTCGAAGTGAAATCCCCGCTCCGTATCCTGCACCTGGAAGACGATCCGTATGATGTCGAACTCGTTCGACACACCCTGGAAGCCGCCGGCATCGCCAGTGTGACGACCTGCGTGCACAACCGCGCTGATTTTGTCGCCGCGCTCGAAAACGGCGGCGTCGATCTCATCCTCTCGGATTTCTCGCTGCCCGCGTTCGACGGATTGTCGGCCGTCGCCATCGCGCAAGCCGGGTGGCCCGACCTTCCGGTCATCCTGGTTTCCGGGTCGCTGGGCGAGGAACTGGCCATTGATTCGCTCAAGAACGGCGCGACGGATTATGTTCTCAAACAGCGTCTCTCGCGTCTCGGCCCGGCGGTGCAGCGGGCGATGCTGGAGGTCGGAACGCGTGCCGAACGCCAGCGGCTGGAAACGCAGTTGATCGAAGCGCAAAAGCGCGAAGTGATCGGCCAGCTTGCCGGCGGCGTGGCCCATGACTTCAACAACATCCTCTCGGTCATCCTCGGTTACGCCGACCTGATCGCGGACGAGTTGGACGCGGATAGTCCGCTGCAAGAATACACCGACGAAATCCGGCAAGCCTCCAAACGCGCCGTTGCGTTGACGCGTCAACTCCTGCTTTTCAGCAGTCAGGAAACGGTGGAGCCGGTCGTGCTCGACCTCAATGGCGCGGTGACCGATCTCGACAAGATGCTGCGGCGGCTCATGGGCGAGAACATCGAGATGAAGGTGGTTCCCGGAGAGCAAATCGGCCGCGTTCGGGCCGACGCGGGCTACGTCGGGCAGGTGCTGCTGAATCTGGTCGTCAACGCCCGCGACGCCATGCCCAACGGCGGGAAGCTCACCATCGCCACCTACAACGTCACGCTGGATGAAAGCTACACTCGCACGCACCCGGAAGCGATCCCCGGCGACCACGTCCTGCTCAGCGTCAGCGACACGGGAACGGGGATGACCCGGGAAGTGCAGGCGCGTCTGTTTGAAGCCTTTTTCACCACCAAGCCCAAGGGCCGGGGCACCGGCCTGGGTCTGGCGACCTGCCACACCATCGTCCGTCAATCCGGCGGCCACATCGGCGTTTACAGCGAGCTGGGCCAAGGAACGACCTTCAAGGTTTATTTCCCGCGGGTAGAGCAGGCGCTCGATCCGCAGGCCGCTGCCCTCCCGGCCAGCCCATTGGCGCGCGGGACGGAAACGCTGCTGGTCGTGGAAGACGACGACGCCGTGCGTCATCTGGCGCAAGGGGTGTTGGAAGCCCAGGGTTATCAAGTGCTGTCGGCCGCGAACGGTCAGGAAGGGTTGCACCTGGCGAGCGACCACGCCGGATCGCCCATCAGTCTGGTGATCACCGATGTCGTGATGCCGCAGATGGGTGGCAAGGTCATGGCGGAGTGGCTCAAGACCATGAACCCCGATCTCAAAATCCTCTTCACGTCGGGCTACACGGATGACGCGCTGGCCCAGCACGGCGTGCTGGAGGCAGGAATCGAGTTCCTGGGCAAACCCTATACCCCGGCGGCGCTGGCCCGCAAAGTGCGCGAGTTGCTGGATAGCAAAGCGGTGTTTCACGATGAGGTGGTGACATGATCCGCCTACGGTGCGCCGTGCCCACCGGCGCGGTCCGGTCATTCATGACGGCTTGCCCCCGCCGGGCGTCACTTCGCCATCCGCGACTCGCTCACGGGTCAAGCCTGCCACGTTCGTTCACGAGAAGGCACGGTCCTCCATAGGACAGGCGGCCCGTCTCCCTGGTGTATTCCCTCCTCAAACCCTCATGGTCAATCCTGATACGAACAGCGGGAAGGCCGCCTTCGCCGCCGCTCTCACGGCGGTCGCGGTCGGCGGGACGGTGCTCGCCGGGTGGTTTTTCGATCTGGAACGTCTCAAGCGCGTCGTCCCCGGCCTCATCGCGATGAATCCCGTCACGGCGGTGGCCTTTATCTTCGCCGGTGTTTCGCTCGCGTGCTTTCTCCGGTCGGCGCGCGGAGGAGTTCGAGCAGCGCGCGCCTCGCTCCTGACGGCGCGGGGGTGTGCGCTGCTGGTCGCGCTCATCGGACTGGCCAAACTGGCCGGCATCCTGGGCGGCTGGAGCCACGGCATTGATCAATGGCTCTTCCCCTCGAAGCTGGCGGACGGTCTCGGACTGCCCAACCGCATGGCGCCGAATACCGCGCTGAATTTTCTGCTGCTTGGCAGTGCGCTCGTGCTGGTGGACGTGAAGAACCGATCCGCCCGCTTTTACGTGGAGTTTGCCGCTGTCATCATCGGCCTCGTCTCGCTGCTGGCAGTCCTCGGTTATGTCTACGTCGTCCAGCCGCTTTACCGCTTCGGCTCTTTCGTGCCGATGGCGCTGCACACCGCGTTGGCCTTTTCCATCCTGAGCGTCGGTCTGCTCCTTTCTCATACAGACAGCGGTTTGCTGGCGATGTTTGCCGGGGACAGCAGGGGCGGGAAGCTGGCGCGGCGGCTCCTGCCCGCAGCCGTTTTTGTCCCGGCCCTGTTCGGCTGGCTCTCGCGGCTTGCCGATAACGCCGGGATTTACAGCCCGGCGTTTTGCGACGCCGTGGAAGTCGTGGCGAACATTCTCGTTTTCACTTTCCTCATTTGCTGGAGCGCCCGGAATCTCTTTCACGCGGATAACCAACGCAAGGAAGCCGAGCAAGCGACGCGGGAGAGCGAGGAAACCTTCGCGCTTGCCTTCGAGCAGGCACCCATCGGCGTGGCCCTGCTGTCGCCCGACGGCCGGTGGCTCAAAGTGAATCCGGCGCTCTGTGATCTGGTCGGTTACCCGGAAGCGGAGTTGCTGGCCCGCACTTTCCGGGACCTCACGCCTCCGGGGGAAATCGCCGCCGGTCTGGAGACCGTGCGCCGCCTGGTGACCGGAGAGACCCGCTCCTGCGAATTTCAGAAACACTATGTCCACCGGCGCGGACATCTCGTCGCCGTTTCGATCCATGCCTCGCTCGTCCGCGACGGCCAGGGCCAGCCGCGTTACTTCATCGCCCAGACGCAGGACATCACCGAGCGCGAGCGCGCGGCAACCGCGTTGCGGGAAAGCGAGGAGCGTCATCGCGCCCTCATCGAGTGGTCGCCCGAGCCCATCGCCGTGCAACGGGACGGGATTCTGCTCTTCGTCAATTCAGCCGCCGTCCGGATGATCGGCGCAACTTCCGCGCGGGATCTGGTCGGTAAATCATTCCTCGATCTGGTCCACCCGGACTCGCGTCGGAATGTCCTTGAGCGGCGCAAGACTCATGCTGCCAACGGCGGCGGCGCGATCCCGCGGAGCGAGGAAAAATTCGTCCGGCTGGATGGAACGGTGATCGACGTGGAAACGCAGGGTACCCTGATCGTCTACGACGGAGAACCGGCCGTTTATCTTTCCATGCGCGACGTCACCGGGCGCAAACGGGCGGAAGAATCGCTACGCTTGCTCGGGGCCGCCGTCGAACAATCCACAGAGTCCATCATGATCACGGACGCACAACTCGATTTGCCCGGGCCCAAAATTGTTTTCGTCAATCCCGCCCTCACGCGGATGTCCGGTTACGCGGCGGAAGAAGTCCTTGGAAAAACCCCGCGGATGTTTCAGGGACCGCAGACGGACCGAAAAGTCTTGGATCGGCTCCGGCGAAACCTCGCCGCAGGTGAAATCTTTGCCGGCGTCACCTGCAATTACCGGAAGGACGGGTCGGAATTCGTCCTGGAATGGCAAATTGCGCCGATTCGTGAGGCGAACGGGACCATCACGCATTTCGTGGCGGTTGAGCGCGACACCACCGAGCGGGCGCGCTCGGAGGCGTTGTTGCTGGAAAGCCAGCAACGTCTCGCGCTGGCCACGGAATCGGCAGGCATCGGCATTTGGGATTGGAACGTCGTGGAGGACGAGATGGTCTGGGACGCGCGGATGCTGGTGCTTTACGGCCTTTGTCCACAGGATTTCAGCGGCGCGGTCGATGCGTGGCAAAAAGGTCTGCACCCGGCAGACCGGGCGCGGGCGGAGGCCGAAATCGCCGCCGCGCTCGCCGGGACCCGTGATTTCCGGAGCGAATTCCGGGTCGTCTGGCCTGGCGGCGAGGTGCACGAGATCCAGGCTCACGGGGTGGTGCAGCGTTCGCCCGACGGCTCGCCCAGGCGCATGATCGGCGTCAACTGGGATGTCACGGCCCGGAAGCGGACCGAGGCGCGGTACCGGCGGCTGGTGGAGTCCAACGTGCAAGGAATCTTTTTCTGGACCGCCACGGGAGGGATCACCGGCACGAACGACGCCTTTCTCAGCCTGACGGGCTACAGCCGCCAGGACCTGGAAGCCGGGCGCATTGACTGGGTGGCACTGACGCCGCCGGAATACGCCGACATTGACCGCCGCGTCGTGGCGGAGATCGCCGCGAAGGGAACCTTTCCGCCGTACGAGAAGGAATTCATTCGCAAGGATGGCACCCGCGTGCCGATTCTGGTTGGCGCGGCGGCGTTTGAAGACAACCCGGAGGAGGGCGTGTGCTTCGTGCTCGATCTGACCGAGCGCAAACGGCTCGAAACGCAGTTGATTCAATCGCAGAAATTGGAAACCGTCGGCAAACTGGCGGGCGGCATCGCGCACGAATTCAACAGCATCCTGACGGTCATCATCGGCCAGGGTGAACGGCTGCTCTCCGACCTGCCCGCCGGGAGTCCGCTGGTCACGAACGCGACCGAGATCACCAAAGCCGCCGGACGCGCCGCCACGCTGACCCGGCAACTCCTGGCGTATGGCCGCAAGCAACTGTTGCAACCCGAGGCCCTTGATCTCAACCAGATCATCACCAGCATGGAAGGGGTGTTTCGCCATCTCATGGGTGGCGGCATCGCTACCCGGATCGTTTCGACCCCCGGCCTGCACGCGGTGAAAGCGGACGCCGCACAACTCGAGCAAGTCATCATGAACATGGCCATCAACGCGCGCGATGCCATGCCCAAAGGCGGTCAGTTCACCTTGGAAACCGCGAACGTCTCTTTCGACCAGGAAAGTGTGAACGATGAGGCGGAATTGAAACGCGGTGACTACGTGATGCTGGCGATCACGGATACAGGCACCGGAATGAGCGCGGAAGTCAAAGAGCGTTTGTTCGAGCCGTTTTTTTCCACCAAGGGCGTGGGCAAGGGGACCGGATTGGGATTGTCTACTTGTTACGGCATCGTCAAACAGAGTGGCGGTCACATCAGCGTCTCCAGCGAAGTCGCCCGGGGGACGGTCTTCAAAATTTATTTGCCGCAGGTAGAACAACCGGCAAAAGCTCCCGTGACGCGCGTTGCCCCGCCGAATTTGCCGGGCGGGACGGAAACGATTTTGCTCGTCGAGGATGATTCCGCCTTGCGCGAAATGGCGGCGAGCTTGTTGAGACGGCTGGGTTACACAGTTTTGGCGGCCGCCGACGGCATCGAAGCCTTGAGCCTGAAGCAACAGCGCGACAACGGACCGATTGATTTGTTGTGCACGGATATCGTCATGCCGCGCATGAGCGGAAAGGAGTTGGCTGAACGTGTGTTGGCGTTGTCTCCGCACACCAGGATTCTTTTTACCTCGGCGTACACCGAGAATGCCATCTTCCATCAAGAGGTGTTGAATAAAGAGGTGGCGATTCTGCAAAAACCGTTCCTGCCGTCCGTCCTGGCGCACAAACTCCGGGAAGTGCTGGATCAACCGGGCGATGGCTGGTGCCGCACGCCACGATGAACACGGCGAAGCAAACGAACATCCAACCAAAGCGCATGTCCTGACATTTGCGCACGAAGTAGATCAGCGTGCTCGGGATGGAAGAGTAAGCGAAAACGATCAGCGCGTCCGCGATGACGTGCAGCCAGAGCAGGCCGGGCGTCCACAGGTAGCAATGCCCGGGCGCCATGGGCAGGGCGCGCGTCTCCTCCCTGGCGCCCGGAGGTCGCCAGCCACCCTCGCTCAATGAACTTGGCCACCGTTGTGAGGGTACGAATGTTGGCAGCGGTGAACTCCGGGTTGGCTTTGAGGTTGACGAACGTCAAGCCATCATCGGAATGTCGGGCTTTGTCGCTCCCAAGCTGCGATCTCACGCCGAAAGCTCTCGCTCCAAGCCATGCGCGAGGAGGATCGGCCAACGTGAGACCCACCGGATTTCAGCGGACCCACGCACTCCCCGCGATGAACGGCCATTCTATTCCCTCCCGGCGGGAAATCTTCGCCGCGGCCCTCAAGTTGGGCTGCACCTCCTTCGGCGGGCCGGTGGCGCACCTGGGCTACTTTCACGAGGAATACGTGCAACGCCGACGCTGGCTCTCGGAAGCGGCCTACGCTGACTTGGTGGCGCTCTGCCAGTTTCTGCCGGGGCCGGCCAGCAGCCAACTCGGTTTTTCCATCGGTCTGCTGCGGGGCGGCCTGCCCGGGGGCATGCTGGCCTGGCTGGGGTTTACCCTGCCTTCCGCCGTGGCGATGACGCTCTGCGGCTACGGGGTCGCGGCCATCGGCGATGTCAGTCACGCGGGTTGGCTCAAGGGGCTCAAACTTGCCGCCGTCGCCGTGGTGGCACAAGCCGTCTGGGCGATGGCAACCAAGTTGTGTCCCGACCGGTTGCGCGCCTCGGTCGCGCTGGTCGCGGCGGGGCTGACGCTCGCTGGCTCGACGCACGCCTGGGCACAGGTGGCCGTGTTGACGGCAGGCGCGCTCTTTGGCCGGGCGTTTTTGCGGATGGACCCGGGCGGGCAAAATTCGGTGCCTGACGTTGTCCTGGCCGTGCCGGGACTCGGACGCCGGGGGGCGCTGGTTTGCCTCGCCTTGTTTTTCGTCCTGCTCCTTGGTTTGCCGCTGTGGCGGTCCGCCACGGGGGACCCGGCGGTGGCCGTCCTCGATAGTTTCTACCGCTCGGGTGCGCTGGTCTTCGGGGGCGGCCACGTCGTCCTGCCGCTGCTGCAAGCGGAGACGGTGACACCCGGCTGGATCGCCGACGACCGTTTCCTGGCCGGGTACGGATTGGCGCAGGCAGTCCCCGGTCCGTTGTTCACGTTCGCCGCCTACCTCGGCGCGGTGCTGACGCCGCCACGTCCCGGCGGTTGGGTGGGAAGCGCGTGGTGTCTGGGAGCCATCTTTTTGCCGGCGGGCCTGCTCGTCCTGGGCGTGCTGCCGTTCTGGGAGAATCTGCGGCGGCGTCCCGTCGCGCAAGCCGCTCTGCGGGGAGCGAACGCGGCGGTCGTCGGGCTGCTTTTGGCGGCGCTCTACCAACCGGTCTGGACCAGCGCCGTCCATGTCCCGGCTGATTTCGTGGTGGCTCTGGGTGCTTACGGTTTGCTGGTGTTCTGGCGCTGTCCGCCGTGGCTGGTCGTGGCACTGGCGGCGGGCGCGGGACAGAGGTTATTGCGATGAGAGAATAGACCGTGCAAGCCGCGTGGTCACACGAAACGCTGCCGGCGACGTTTCAGGAGGACGCCGGTCGCGGTGGCGGTTGAGCGATTGCCAGTTCCTGCTCCAGTTCGCCGATGGCATCGTGGTGTCCTGACGGAGCGTGCGGCAACGGCTCGCCGGCAGCCAGGGCGCGCACGTTGGCGGTCAGTTGCCCGATGCGGCGCACCACCCGCCGGTTGAACAGCCAGAACACGACGGCGCGGGTCGCCAGCCCCAGCAAAAGCGCCAGCGAAATGGAAAGATAATCCCGCCGCCTGACCTGCCGAATCTCCTCCAGGCGCTGGCCCAGCAAGCGTTTCTCCTCGTCCTTCATCCCGCGCAGTTGGTTCCGCAAACGATCCATCAACGCCTTGCTCGCGATGAGTTGGGAGGACAGCCCCTCGCTGCCGGTGGGGCCCGGTGCTTCGATGCTCCTGGCGTCTCGCAACCGTGCGAGCAAGGTCATTTCCTCTCCGACCGTCCCCCGGATTTGCTCCAACCGGGCGCGCTTTTGCCCGCGCGGTCCCGCGCCCGGTTCCCCTTCGATGAAAGCGTGCAGACTTTCCAGTTCATCGGGCAGGGAGCGTTGGGCAAAAGCGAACGGTTCCAGGAACTCCGCGCGTTGGGTCAACAGGTGCCCGCGCAGGCCCGTTTCCGCGTTGAGCACGAGGGTCAGCAAGTTGCCCAGGCGTTCGACCATCTCGAAATGCCGCGTGACGGCCGTTTCCATCCGCTGACGGTTCTGGTTGCCCACGAACGCGAGCACGGCAGAGGCAACGACCGCCGCCATCGGCAGTGCCGCCGAGAGCACACCCAAGCCTTTGAGAGGAAGGTGCTGCCAGAGACCGTGCAACTTTTCGCCGAGACGATGAAGGGCTTCCGGGATCATGGGCGGATGAATGACTGAAGTCGGTTCCGAAGACTACCCCCCGTTTCCCGCCGGTTCGTCACCGAGTCCGTGTTCCTTGAGCTTGGCGTAAAGGAGTTGGCGATGGATTTCCAGGCGGCGGGCGGCTTCGGTGCGGTTGCCCTCCGCCGTGCGCAAGGCCCGCGTGAGCAGCGCCTTTTCCAGCCGGGCGATGGCTTCATTCCAGGGCAGGGCCAGCAGCGTGTCGAGGGTGTCCGCCGCGCCGGGAGCGGACGCGGCTCCGAGCAGCAAATCCCCGCGGTCGATCACGGCCCCGCGCACCGTGACGGTCGCGTGCTGCATGGTGTTGCGCAGCTCGCGCACGTTGCCCGGCCAAGGATGGGCAAGCAGGGCCTGGGAAGCCGCCGGGGACAGCCGTTTGGCCGCTTGGCCCGCCGGGGCCAACCGGCGCAAGAAGTGTTCGGCCAACACCAGAATGTCCGCCCCCCGCTCCCGGAGCGGCGGCAGGCTGACGCACACCACGTTGAGCCGGTAGAACAGGTCCTCGCGGAACCCGCCGTCGCGCACCATCGCAATCAGGTCGCGGTGCGT
>CAXUGY010000077.1:0-10320 GCA_964250695.1 uncultured Chthoniobacterales bacterium
CCCGCCGAGGTGCAGGAAGCCATCAACCTGCTGCGCGCCAATTACATCCGCCCGCCGGACGTGGATGACCGCGCGCTGGCCCGCGCGACGCTTTCCGGCGTGCTCACGCGGCTCGACAACGGCGCGTCGCTCCGACCCAAACCCGGCGACCCCAACGCCGTTCCCGCCGTCGAACGGCTGCCCGACGCTTTCCAGTCCGAAGTCCTCGGCCAACGGACAGGTTACGTCCGGCTCGGCGCCCTGACGCGCGACCACCTCGGCGCGCTCGACAAGGCGCTCAAGGGGTTCACCGACGGCAAGCTGCCCGCGCTCGTCCTCGACCTGCGCGCCACGGGCACGAGCAGCGATTATGAGCTCGCCGCCGATGTTATCCGGCGTTTCGTCGCCAGAGGGAAACCGCTTTTCACGCTGCACAAACCCAGCAACAACCAGGACCGGCTGTTCACCTCCAACGCCGACCCGGCATTTCCGGGGCTGATCGTCATCGCGGTCAACGCCGACACGGCGGGCGCGGCGGAAACAATCGCCGCCGTGGTCCGGTATTACGACCGCTGCCTCGTCGTCGGCGAGAACACGGCGGGCCAGGCGGTCGAATACGCCGATCTGCGGTTGAGCGGAGGCAGTTTGTTACGCGTGGCGGTCAGCCAGATTTTGCTGCCCGCGAACCTGAGCATTTTTCCCGGCGGAGTGAAGCCGGACGTGCCGGTGGCGATGCCGCGCGCCGACCTGCTGACGATCTTCCGGCAGGCCGGGGACAAGGATCACCCGATGGCGTCGTTCGTGCTGGAAACCGAGCGTCCGCGTTTCAACGAAGCGGCGCTGGTCAGCGGCGTCAACCCGGAGTTCGACGCCGCCCGCGACGCCCAGGCCGCCCGCCGCCGGGGCGAACCGCCGCCCAGGCCGCCGTTGCGCGACACGGTCATCCAGCGGGCGTTCGATCTGGCGACCGCCATCACGACGCTCGATCCGAAGACGTAGGGTCCGCAGTTCAGAGTGCAGCTTCGGGCCGTGTCTTGTTCTGGCTTTTCCTTCGTTCCCAAGTGCGACTTGGGAACGAAGGAAAAGTCAACACAAAATCCGGCAACTGTACAGTTCGAACCCACGTCAATTTTGATTTGGCTCGAAACTGTCCTTTTAGGCTGGCACGTTGCGGCATGGTTCATCGCAACGCCTTCTTCTTTCTCCTGCTCGCCACCACGCTCGAAGTTTGTGGTGATGCCGCCGTGCGGGTCGCAATCTACCACCGGACAGGTCTGCTTCGCGTCGCGGTTTTTTGCGTCGGGGCCGCGCTTTTGTTCGGATACGGCTTTTTCCTGAATCTTGCCCCGCTGGAATTTGGGCAGGTGGTGGGACTCTACATCGCCACGCTGTTCATCGTGTGGCAGGTGGTGAACTTCATTGCTTTTCGCACCACGCCGTCGCTTCCAATCTTGCTCGGCGGCTTGTTGATCGTCGCGGGTGGAGCAATCATCACGCTCTGGAAACCCAGCTAAATTCCTTTTTCAAACTGTACCACTACCTCCTTTTTCAAACTGTACCACTACCAGATAGCTGCCTAACTCTGTGCGGGCTGAATGTTTGTGGTAAAAGCAACTTTTCGTCTATGATGAAGCAGACTCTGCCAGATTCTGCTCGACGCGTCGTTTCTGGATTGACGCTAAGCCGCCGGGGCGCCTTTTGTCGAAGCGGATGGGTTCGCGGACGGAGTGGCTGTTGGCGTGGGCGTGTGATTGGCAACGGGCGTTGGGGTCGCCGTGGCGGAAGGTGATGGGATCGGCGCGGGCGTCGGAGATGGCGTTGGCGTGGGCTTGGGGGTCGGCGTCGGGAGCAGGTTGGCCCATTCGTGCAGTTCCGTCGGGCTGCCGCCAATCTCGTTGAGCAACGCCTGACAGCGCGCCCGGATTTTACCCAGGTCCGGCGGGCCGGGTGGCTGGTCGGCGGAGTTGGGGAACACCAGATACGTGATCTTCAAATCGTTGACCGGGCTGCGTTCGGGAGTCGCGCGGGGATCGACCGCCTGCGCCAGGCGCGTGCTCGCTTCGCCGAGTTGGGTGCTGGGCCCGATGTCGCCGAAGATCGCCGGGTACAGCGCGTCGCCTGCCACGACCACCGCGTAGTCGCCGAGCTTCGGCTGGAAGGGATGCCCGGGCTGCCGCGTCATGAAACCGGGCAGCACGATGTACGGATCGGTCCGGGCGATGAGCGAACTGTAATGCTCGAGCTGGTTGATCACGTTGCGCTGGGCTTCGATGGCCGTGGCGGTGTTCCGGTGGGTCGGGTTGGCCTTCAGGTCGGCTTCGAGACGGTCCAGGCGATCATGGTAGGGTTTGAGCAACGGGTTCGGCACGGGGCCGCGCTTGGGCCATTTGTAGCTGGTCAACGGCTGGAAACTGGGGTCGGCGGCATCGACCTCGTTGAGCCGGTCGGGATCGGAGCCGTCGCTGTCTACGTCCATGTCGGACTGGATGAGCAGGAACTTACGCTTGCTGCCGGGGTCCTGGATTTCGAGGATGGTGTCGGTGTCGTAGAACGTGTCGCGCGGCAACAGGGCGTCCAGGTGCGTCAGGTTCTGGCGCAGGAGTTCCGTCTTGTTCTGATAGATGCCGTAGTAAAACTTCGACACCTCGGCTTTTTCGAGGAGTGACCCGAGCTTGGGCAGCACGGTCAGCAGGGTCGGCGCGCTGTGGGCAATTTCCGCCGCCGTGCGGCTGGCAGCGGGCACCTTGATCGCCAGTTGCAGGTCGAGCGCGTAGCTGGCGGCGGTCTCGCGCTCCAGGCTGGCCTGCCGACCCGGCTCGCCCTCGAACGTCGCGCGCAGTTGGAGGCCGTTGTAGAGCCTGGCCGTGTCGCGCGTTTTCGGCGGAATCACCAACTGCACCGGCAGCGGCGTGGGCGTGGGGGTAGGCAGCGGGGTCGGCGTGGGGGTAGGCGTCGGCGTCGGCGTGGGCGGCGGGAGGGACAAACTCGCCAGCGACGCGGGCAGCCGCCCGGCGATCCAGGTGCGCAAAGACCACGGCAGGGCCACGCCGCCCAGCAGCCCGAGGAACAGGCCGACCGCCATCAGCAGGAGCGGCAGCCCGCAGCAACCCCGGCGTTCCGTGCGTCTCATCGTGGGCCGCCGGGCGGGGAATTACGGATGCCCGTGGCTGAACAGGATGATCGCGGCGAAAACCGCGCCGAGGATCGACAACGGCACGACGTAGGCCGCCGGGTTGAGCTTGCCGCGCAGCAGCGACGGCAAAAACCGGCCCAGCAACGCCAGGCAGACCAGCAATTCGAGCACCGCCGCCACGACGTAGGTCGCCGTCCGGGTCAGCAGCAACGCGCCGACCACCAGCAACAGCGCGGACGCCACCCCGGCCACGAGCGACGGCACGCTCTTCGCCTTGACGAATCCCATGATGCCGCCAAAGGCCATCACGATGGCGAACACGATAAAAAAGTCCCTGGCGTTGTGGAAAAGTGGGGCGATAGGCATATCGAAAATGGGGACGAACCCCTAGCTGGTCCGCAGTTCCGCGCGGCCCGCCGGGCGGACCGACGAAGCGTACACCAGCCGCAGCAGGAACAGGGGAACCAACGCGAGAAACGCCGGGGCCATCATCATCCAGAATCCGGGGACGACCCGCGCCCCGTCACGCGACACCGCCCGCAACGCGGCCCGCGCCACCTGTTCGACCGGGACCTTGACCCAATCCGGCGCGTGCTTGCGCTCCGGCTCCCCGTTGCGCGCGGCGACGTGCTGGAATTCGGTGTCCACCGGGCCGGGGCACAGGTGGGTCACGGAGATGCCCGTGCCGCGCAGTTCCGCGCGCAGGGCTTCGGAGAAAGAGCTGACGTAGGCCTTGGTCGCCGCGTACACCCCGAGGTTCGGGATGGGCAACAGACTGGCGATGCTGCTCACGTTGAGAATGGCCCCCGGACGGTGCCGCCGCAGCAGCGGGATGAGCCGGTGGCAAAGCGCGGTCAGCGCGATGACGTTGACCTGGAGCATCCGCTCGATTTTCGCCCAATCGCTCGTCTCGAACGGACCCGAATCGCCGAACCCGGCGTTGTTGATCAGAAAATCGAGTTCCACGGCGTTTTCGGTGAGCGTGGTGCAAAGCGCGTCCACCTGCGCGGACACCGAGAGATCGACGGTGTGATACTCGACGCGCAGGGTCGGGTTGATCGCCAGCAACTCGGCGCGCAACGATTCCAGGCGGTCCGTGCGCCGGGCCACCAGGATCAACGAACCGGCCAGCGGCGCGAGCTGCCGGGCGATTTCACGGCCGATGCCGGCGGAGGCACCGGTGATGAGCGCCGTACATTCGAGAAAATCTTTCATGAGTCGGGGTAAAACAAGCCGGACGGCGGGCGATGCGCCATTCTAAATTGCCTTGACCAATCGGCAACCATAGAATTCGACTTCCGCCATGGTTTCCACCCCGTCCATTTGCCAGTGAACGCTTTTATCACCGGCACCGACACCGGCGTCGGCAAGACCTACGTGACTGCCCGGCTCATCCGGCGACTGCGCGCGCGAGGACTCGACACCGTGGGCTTCAAGCCGATGTGCTGCGGTTCGCGGGAAGACGCGGAACTCCTCCGCGCGGCGGCGGACGACACGCTCGCGCTCAACGAGGTCAACCCGGTCTGGTTACGAACCCCGGCGGCGCCGTACACGGCGGCGATGATCGAAAATCGACCCATCGACCTGGCGTTGATCCGTGAAACCTATGCCGGTCTGCGCGCACGGCACGGCTCGGTGCTGGTGGAGGGCGTCGGGGGGTGGCTCGTGCCGATTACCCGGGATTACGCCGTGGCCGACCTGGCGGCGGAATTTGCGCTGCCGGTCATCGTGGTGGTGAAAAACCGGCTGGGCGCGCTCAACCACGCCGCGTTGACGGTCCATCACGTCCGGTCACGCGGCTTGACCTGTGCCGGGATGATCCTGAACGATGGCCAGCCGGTGGCGGCGGATTCCGATGAGCCGCAGTCCATCGCCATGGCTACCAACCAGGCGGTTTTGGAGGACATGCTCGGCGTGCCCATTTTGTTTACGTTGGCACACGGCCAAGCATCCGTTTGAGCCGTGTCAAAGCCTGACAATGGTTTGTATCAAAAAAGTACACTGTTGTAAATTAATGAGTCGATGACGCAAATCTGATTGGGGTCCTCTAGAGGAGAAATACACTGGGCACGGGCTCTGCTAAAGGAACGGCAACTCAACAACGCACGACTTACTACCTATGATGCTTCACAAGACTTTCCACATGAACCAGTCGGTCGGCGAGACCAAGCGGCGGTTGGCGAATGTCAGCAGCTACCGTCATCATCTTGACGGCGTGGAAAAGGCGGACGTGAGCGAAAACGGCATGTCGCGCTGGAGTCTGTCCATGCCGCTAGGCTTCCGGGCGGATTTTGTTCTGTCCGAAGTCCCTTCCGACGACGTGAATACGGTCGTTTTCAAGTCTGTGGAAGGTGATTTGGAAATCATGGGCATGGTGAGCTTTCATGCCATCAAAAACAATCTGACCGAGGTGGACCTCGTCATCAACTACGAGTCCGCCTCACCGATGTTCAACCTGCTCGACCGGATGTTGAACGTTGGCGACCACTTTTTGATCAACCAACTCCGTCGTGTGCGCACTCATTTCGAAGGCATCGCGGCCCCTGTGCAGCGGCCGGTGAGCGTCTACAGCGGCGGAATGAAGACGGCTCACGCTTGAGCGGCACGTCTGGAAACCAACCATTGTGTATCTTGATGGGGCGGTTCCAAGGGGAAGCCGTCCCATCGGCG
Organism: uncultured Chthoniobacterales bacterium; assembly: GCA_964250695.1. Classification (GTDB taxonomy): domain Bacteria; phylum Verrucomicrobiota; class Verrucomicrobiia; order Chthoniobacterales; family SZAS-18; genus CAHJWO01. The sequence continues at coordinate 5,783 of CAXUGY010000077.1, forward strand.
TTTTTGGCTAAACGAATCAAGCGATTTCCAATCAGGATGATCGTTTCCGATGCGGTGACAAAGCGGGGTTGCCCGGAGGTGGGCTGCGCAACCAGCGACTACGGCTTGGCGGCGGCCATGATTTCCGCCGCCGCTGGCGGGACCGCCGAGGCCGCCGGCGTTGCCACCGTCGCAGGCTTCGTCACCACCGGCGGCAAGGGAACGACCTTCCAGAATTTCTGCTGGAAACCCGGCCAATCCGCGAGGATCTCCTTGGCCCGCAGGCTTTCCGAAAGTTCCAGGTGTTTGTAAACCAGCCCCTTGAGCGTGTTAATGTCTTCTTCCGTGCCGAGCCGTTCCACCCGGATCAACTGCGGGTTGAACAGGTTTTCAAAGGTATCGTTTGCGTCGAGCACGTAGGCGACGCCGCCCGTCATGCCCGCGCCGAAGTTGCGCCCGGTGCGGCCCAGCACGACGACCGTGCCGTTGGTCATGTATTCGCAACCGTGGTCGCCCAGGCCCTCGACGACCGCCGTGACGCCCGAGTTGCGCACCGCGAACCGCTCCCCTACCCGGCCCTGCGCCGAGAAAAAGCCGCCGGTCGCCCCGTAGAGACAGGTGTTGCCCGCGATCATCGCCTCGCTCGCCACGAATTTGTGCTCGGCGCGTGGTTTGATGATGATCACGCCGCCGCTCATGGATTTGCCGACGTAATCGTTCGCCTCGCCCACCAGGATCAGCCGCAAACCGGGGCTGAGGAAGGCCCCCAGGCTTTGCCCCGCGCTGCCGGTCAAATTGATTTCCAGCAGACCTTCCGGCAGGCCCTTTTCGCCGTGCTGGTAAGCGATCTCGCCGCTGACCTTCGTGCAGACCGCGCGGTTCGTGTTACGGACCTTGTACCTGAGCGAGAGCGGCTTGCCGAGGTTGATGGCTTCGTTGGCATCCTGGAGAATCACGTCATCGAGCGGCCGGTCGTTGAAGCCGTCGTTGCGGTCGCGCGTGTGGAAGCGGGGGGCGGTCGGGTCGTCCTTGGTCACGTCGGCGAGCATCCGGCGCAGGTCGAGCGTGTTGGCCTTGGGGTGGTTGGTGGCCTTGCGCTGCCGGACCAGATCGACGCGCCCGATGAGTTCGTTCATGTTGCGCGCGCCGAGCCGGGCCATGATCTCGCGTACTTCGATGGCGACGCCGTTAAAGAAATTGACGATGTTCTCGGGCTTGCCCTTGAACTTCGCGCGGAGTTTTTCATCGAGCGTGGCCACGCCGACCGGGCAGGTGTTCAGATGGCATTGGCGCACGTAGACGCATCCGCTGGCGATGAGCGCCGCCGTGCCGAAATTAAACTCCTCCGCGCCGAGCAGCGCGCCGAAAATGATGTCCATGCCGGTGCGCATGCCGCCATCGGTGCGCAGGGTGACGCGATTGCGCAACCCGTTGAGCATGAGGACCTGATGCGCCTCGGCGAGCCCGAGTTCCCACGCGCTGCCCGCGTTCTTGATCGACGAAAACGCCGCCGCGCCGGTGCCGCCCTCGTGGCCGCTGATGAGGATGATGTCCGCGTGCGCCTTGGCGACGCCCGCCGCGATGGTGCCGACGCCCGCCTCGGCGACGAGCTTGACGCACACCCGGGCGCGCGGGTTGACCTGCTTCAAATCGTAGATCAACTGCGCCAGATCTTCGATGGAATAAATGTCGTGGTGCGGCGGCGGTGAAATGAGCGAGACACCCGGCGTCGCCTTGCGCAACCGGCCGATGTAAACGCTGACTTTGTGGCCGGGAAGCTGGCCGCCTTCCCCGGGCTTGGCGCCCTGCGCCATCTTGATCTCGATTTCCTTGGCGCTGGCGAGATAGGTCGCGCTGACGCCGAACCGCCCGCTGGCGATTTGTTTGATCGCGCTGTTGGCCAGATCACCGTTCTCGCGGCGGTGGAAACGCGCCGGGTCCTCGCCGCCCTCACCGCTGTTGCTCTTGCCGCCGATGCGGTTCATGGCGATGGCGAGACATTCGTGCGCCTCGGGGCTGAGCGCGCCGAGCGACATGCCCGCCGTCGTGAACCGGCGGCGAATCTCCTCGATGGGCTCGACCTCTTCGAGCGGGATCGGCTCCGAGGCAGGCGCGAGTTCGAGCAGGTCGCGCAGGGCGATAGGGGTCGCGTTGAGCGTGGAATCGACGTACTTCTTGTAATCCTCGGGCTTGTCGGTCTGCACGAAGGTGTGGAAATTCTTGATCATCGGCGGCGTGACCGCGTGGGCTTCGCCGTTGGGCCGGAAACGGTACACGCCGGGGTTGGCCAGCGCCGCCGGTTTGCGGGTGCCGTCGGCCCCCGGCAGGGCGTAGGCCAGCGCGTGCCGCCGCAGACTTTCCTCGGCGATTTCGCGGAAACCGATGCCCTCGATCTGCGTGGACGTGCCGGAGAAACACTTTTCCACCAGCCCTGACGCCAGCCCGATGCACTCGAAAATCTGCGCGCCCCGGTAACTGGCCAGCACGCTGATGCCCATCTTGGACATGATTTTCAGGAGGCCGCTTTCCAGCGAACTCCGGTAATTCTTGATGGCCTGCGCGTAGGTGGGCCGACCCTCGGCGGGCATCTTTTCGATGATCTCGCGGCAGGTGGCGAATGCCAGGTACGGCACGACGCTGCTCGCCCCGTAGCCGACGAGGCAGGCCATGTGATGCACGTCGCGCGCCTCGCCGGTTTCGCAGATGACGCTGACGCGCATCCGTTTGCCGACGCGCGTGAGGTGATGATGGACCGCGCCCATCGCCAGCAGCATCGGCACGGGCACGTTGGCGTGATCGACGCCCCGGTCGCTCAGGACGACGAGGTGGCAGCCGTCGTCCACCGCCGTTTCGGCGTCGCGGCAGATGCGCTCGACGGCCGTTTCCAGGCCGTGCGCGCCGTCGCCCAGCGGCCACGTCGTCGGGACGGTGCCGAGCCTGGTTTCCAGCGAGTCGTGCGCGCGGAGAGCTTCCAGTTCGTGCTCGAACAAGATGGGGCCTTCCGCCGAAATCAGCCGGGCGTGCTCGGGCGTTTCGCCGAACAAATTGCGCCGCCAACCCATGATCGTATTGAGCGACATGACCAGTTTCTCGCGCAACGGGTCGATGGGCGGGTTCGTGACCTGCGCGAAAAGCTGGCAGAAATACGTGTACAGCAGCCGGGGCTGGAGCGAGAGGACGGCCAGCGCGGTGTCGTCGCCCATCGAGCCGAAAGGTTCCGCGCCGTCGCGGATCATCGGCTTGAGGATCACGTCGAGTTCCTCGCTGCTGTAGCCGAAGGCGACCTGCCGCTCGGTCAGCGTGACGATGTCGGCCTCTCCGGTCGGCTCCGCGATGGCGTCCTTGGGCACCAGATCGGCGAGACGCAGCAGGTTGGCGTCAAGCCACTGCCGGTACGGACGCCGGGCGGCGAGCTGGTTCTTGATGTCGGCGTCGCGCAGGAGCCGCTTGTTGACGGTATCGACGGCGATCATCTCGCCGGGTCCGAGGCGGCCTTTTTCGATGACCCTGGCGTCGTCGAGTTCGATGGTGCCGACCTCCGAGCCGAGCGAGAAAATGCCGTCGTCGGTGAGCTTGTAGCGGGCGGGGCGCAGGCCGTTGCGGTCCAGGCACGCGCCGGCGGTCAGGCCGTCGCTGAACACCAGGGCGGCGGGGCCGTCCCACGGCTCGTTGAAACAGGCGTGGTACTCGTAGAACGCGGCGAGTTCGGGCGACACGCCGGGGTTGCCGCGCCACGCGCTGGGCACGAGCATCGTCATGGCGTGGAGCACATCGCGCCCGCTCATCACGAGGGCTTCCAGGGCGTTGTCGAGGCTCGCGCTGTCCGACCCGCCGGGCTGGATGATGGGCTTGAGCAGGTCGATGTCCTCGCCCCAGAATTCGGCGGAAAGCTCGGCCTCGCGGGCGTGCATCCAGTTGCGGTTGCCGCGCACGGTGTTGATCTCGCCGTTGTGACCCAACATGCGGAAGGGTTGCCCGAGCGGCCACGTCGGGAACGTGTTCGTGCTGTAACGCTGGTGAAAGATGCAGAGCGCCGTGTCGTAATCGGGGTTGGCGAGGTCACGGTAAAACTTGTCCAGCGACGCGGAAACGAGCAGGCCCTTATAAATGATGATCCGGCTGGAAAGCGACGAGATGTAAAAATTCTTGATCTTGTCGGCCGCCGCGAGTTTTTCGATCTCGTTGCGCGCGAGGAACAGGCGGCGCTCGTAGTCGTCGGCGCCCATGCCCCAGGGCTTGCCGACGAGCACCTGCTCGATGCGCGGCATGGTCAGTTGGGCCTTGTCGCCGAGCACGCGGATGTTGATGGGCACGTCGCGCCAGCCGAAGAGGAACAGGCCGCGCGAGGCGAGCACTTCTTCCGTGATGGCCTTGGCCCGGGCCTGGGCGTAGGCGTTGTCGTGCGGCAGGAAGACGAACCCGACGCCGAGGTCCTCGTCCTTGTAGAGATGGTGCCCGAGGCGGCTCGCTTCCTGGCGGAAGATCTTGTAGGGAAGCTGCGTGAGCAGGCCCGCGCCGTCGCCGGTCTTGGCGTCGGCGTCGAGCGCGCCGCGATGGCC
>CAXUGY010000078.1:0-10299 GCA_964250695.1 uncultured Chthoniobacterales bacterium
CGCCATGATGCGCTTGCTCGTGCGCAGGCTTTCATGTTAACCACACAGGTTCTAAGACCGCCGAGGCACGATCATGAACCGGCAGCCGTCGCCGGGACCGCCCGTTTTATCACGCGCAGCTTGCTGATTGCCAGCTACGAACCGCGGTCCGCTACCTTGGTTCCGCCTGAGTGCAACAACCTGTATCGACGGTTGCTCACGGTCGCGGGAGACGCGGCGTTCGTGCGCGCCGCCGAGGGCCGACTTTTCCGGGCGGTCTTCAAAACCACAGTGAACTTCCTCCTGCCGGGCATCACCCTGCATTACCTGGCACGCAAACGCTGTCTGGAAGATTGGCTGCGGCAGGTCACCAGCCCGCGCGATCAAGAGGCAGTGAGTTATAGGCAGGTCGTCATCCTCGGAGCCGGACTGGATACACTGGCTTGGCGGCTGCACCGCGAGCGGGCGGATGTACGTTTCATCGAAGTGGACCGGCCCGCAGCGTTGCGCGTCAAGGAGAACGCGCTGGCCGACGCCGAAGCGAAACCGCCGAACCTGACGTTCGTCGCGGCCGATATGTTGCACGAAACCCCGGCGCAGGTATTGGGCCGGAGCTCGGCGTTCGATCCCGTGTCGCCAACCCTGTTTCTCGCTGAGGGGCTATTCATGTATCTGCCGCCAGCGCGGGTGCAATCTCTGTTGGAGGAAATCGCCGCGCTTGGCGCATCAGACAAACCAAACTTCTTCGCGTTTACGTTCATGGAAGCGCGGGCAGACGGCCACATCCGCTTCCGTCGCTCTAATCCACTCGTGAATTGGTGGCTGCGGCGACAAAGCGAACCGTTTTGCTGGTCAATCTCACCGGATGGATTGGCCGATTTACTGACACACGTCGGCTGGCGAGTCCGCGAATTGGTCTCCGGCGATACCCTGCGCAATCGCTACCTGATGCCCGCTGGATTGCGGGATGCCCCGCTGGCCATGGGCGAATGGCTGGTACTGGTGGAAACCACCCCGAAACCATGAATTCCTCCACCGGCGGCATCCTCGTTAATGATGTCCATTCGCAACTCAACGTCACGCGCGTGGCGGACATCGAACAGCCGCGCACCCTGGACGAAATCCGCCGGGCCGTCCGTCGCGCGGCGCAAACGGGGGCCGCGGTCTCGATCTGCGGCGGACGCCACGCGATGGGCGGCCAGCAGTTCGGCGAAGGCACGCTGCTCGTGGATTTGAGCCGCCACGCGCACATTCACCACTTACGTCCCGAAAGTGGGCTGGTAAAGGTGGGCGCGGGTATTCGCTGGCCGGAACTCGTCGCCGGGTTGAACGCTCTCCAAACCGGCGAGCCGCACGTTTGGACCATTCGCCAGAAGCAGACCGGCGCGGATGAACTCAGCGTGGGCGGCGCGCTCTCGGCCAACGCACACGGACGCGGCTTGCGCTTTCCGCCGATGGTCGCCGACGTGGAGTCTTTCACGCTCATGGACGCACACGGCGAGGCGCGCGTATGCAGCCGTCAGGAAAACGCCAACCTGTTCCGGCTGGCGGTCGGCGGTTACGGTGCGTTCGGGATCATCGCGGACGTGACCCTGCGGCTCGTCCGGCGGCACCAGCTCGCGCGGCGGGTGGAAGTCATCCGGACGGCGAACCTCAGCGCCGCTTTCGACGAGCGCATCGCGGCGGGCTATGAGTACGGCGATTTTCAGTTCAGCACCGACGAACACTCCGCGGATTTCCTGCAACGCGGCGTGTTTTCCTGCTATCGGCCCGTGGCGCACGACCAACCGATGCCCGCGCATCAATCCCACCTGGCGGCGGAGGATTGGCGGCGTTTGCTTTACTTGGCACATACCGACCGGGCACGAGCCTTCGAGGAATACTGCCGCTACTACCTGTCCACCGACGGGCAATTATATTGGAGCGACACCCATCAACTCACCACCTACCTCAATGGCTACCATGCCGAGATCGACCAGCGCATGGGGCGAGTTTGCCGCGGCAGCGAGATGATCACCGAACTTTACGTGCCGCGTCCGCGTCTGGCGGAATTTCTGGAACGGGCCGCTTCGACATTGCGCGAGCACGGAACGGCGGTCATCTACGGCACCGTAAGGCTTATCGAACGCGACCGGGAAAGTTTCCTCGCCTGGGCGCGCGAGCCGTTTGCCTGTGTCATTTTTAATCTACATGTCGATCATACCCCGACCGGGAGCGACGACGCGGCGCACGTCTTCCGTGCGCTGATCGGCTTGGCGATTGCGTGCGGAGGCAGCTATTATCTGACCTACCACCGCTGGGCCACGCGGGCGCAGGTAGAAGCATGTTATCCGCAGTTCGCCGAGTGGCTGTCGTTCCAACGGCAGCACGATCCTACCGGGCGCTGGCAGAACGATTGGCTCAGGCACTATCGTCGTCTGTTCGCGTCTACGGAACTGGAGTAGTCGAAGTTTCGTGTAGGGGAGGTTTGGCGGGGACAAAACTCGCGTTAGCGCGGTTTGGTTGAGTTGTAGCCACGGCGACGGAGCGCCGTGGCTACAACCGGAAGGCAGCTACACCTTTGATGAAAATGCTATAGCGTGACGGCGGGTCGCTTACACGGCTCATTTTCCATCTATGAATCCGCTGGAATCCCAACTGCGCGCCGACGTGGCCGCGCTCGCCAAGCCAACCGGGCGTATGGTCGGTAGCCCGGGCCACGCGGAAGCGCGGCGTTTTCTCTGCACCCGCATGGCGGAGTTGCGCCTGGAACGCTACGGCGGCGCGTCTGACTACCCGTTGCGCTACGAGCACGGCAAGCAGGAGTTTTTCAATTTGATGGGTGTGCTGCCGGGCGCGGATCGCACCGCTCGGCCGATCCTGCTCGGTGCGCACTACGACAGCGTGATCGACGCGCCCTGCGCCGATGACAACGCGGCGGCGGTGGCCATCACCTTGTCGATGGTCGCACTTCTGCGTGAGGAGCAACCTGCCCGCGACGTGATCGTGGCGTTCTTCGACGCCGAGGAACCGCCCTACTTCCTCTCGCAGGCGATGGGCAGCGTGCGCTTTGTGCTCGACCAGATGGACAAGCGCGGCGTGGGTTTCGCGCTCATCCAGGACCTCACCGGTCACGAGATCGACGTACCCTTTCTTCCCGCGACCATCGCGGGTGCATTGCTGCCCCGGATCAAGAACCTGCTTTTCATGACCGGAGCCGAGAGTCATCCCGCCCTACCCGAAGCAGTGGGCGGTTACCTCCCTGGTGATGGCCTGTCGCTGATTGCCACGCTCAACGAGTACGTGGGTGACATGAGCGATCACTACATCTTCCGCACCCTGGGCCTGCCATACCTGTTCTTTTCCTGCGGACGCTGGGAGCACTACCATCAGCGCAGCGACACACCCGAAAAGCTCGCCTACGGCAAGATGGCTGCCATCGCCAAGTTCCTGGCAAAGGTGGCTCGAAAATGTGCTGGTCAGGATTTTCCGAAGGCAAGCGAGCACGACACGACCCGGTTTGAGGTCACCCTGCTCAAGGAAGCCTTTGGAATGTTCCTGCCGCTCGTTCTACCGCTCGTCGGATTGAAGAAACTGGAGAGCCGAGCTGATCTGGACGCGGTGGCCGCACGGCTGATGAGTTTGGGTCTCTGACCCCACTACGACAAATTATAAGGATCTGCGCCGGGCGACTCGCCTCAATGATCACATCCATTCGCCTTGGGGAGCCGGTTCCGGTGGATGCGATGCGTTCCATCGAGCGCGCGATGCAGCTTCGGCACTTCAAATGGGATACGCAGGTCGGTGACACAGGCGTCCTGTTTTCTCAGCCGTTGTTGATGGCTCAAAGCACTTGGGATTGCCTTTCCACCAAAGCCGAAAAAGCTACCCAGGAAATTTACGACCTGGAGCAAACCATCGCGGCTGATCGGGATTTGCAAAAACGCATTGGTGTTCCCCGCGCATTGAGAAAGCTGTTACCCCCCGGCGCGTCTGCGAACAGCCTCCGCACGTTGCGCTTTGACTTCCATCCCACCTCAACCGGTTGGCTGCTCCCGGAAGTAAACACCGACGTGCCGGGAGGATGGGGCGAGGCCAATGCCTTACCCGCACTCTTTCGACCCTTCCAGAAACAAGGCGTGCCAGCAGTGTGCCCGCTGACAGCCTGGGGTGAAGCGGTGGCGGCCGAGGTTGCGCCAGGCCATGCCGCTTTGTTGTACGCGCCAGGATACTTGGAAGACCAGCAGGTGGTGCTGACCTTGGGTCGCGAACTCGCGCGAAGAGGCTTCACTCCACATCTAATCCAGAGTCCAGCGGCGCTGCTCTGGCAGGATGGTTGGGCTCACTTCCGCGAAAAACCGACGGTCCGCTTCCAACTGATCGTGCGCTTCTTCCAGGCGGAATGGCTTGCGCGATTGCCCGGGCGGTCCGGTTGGCGCGAATTGTTCAAGCAGCAGAGCGGCACCCGCGTTTCCAATCCGCCGAGGTGTGTGATTTCCGAAAGCAAACGCCTGTCCCTGAGCTTCGATGTCGCAAAGGTGGACTGCACGACGTTGCGGGAGCTTTTCCCGGAGTGCCAGGAACCGAGGGAAGTAAACGCAGCGGAGCGAGCGCAGTGGGTTCTTAAAGCCGCCTACTCGAACACGGGTGACGAGGTTCACATCGGCGCGGAGCTGTCGGCAGGCGCGTGGCGAAAGCTGTTGAGAACGGCGCGGCAAAATTCGTCCGGTTGGATTGCACAACGTCGATTCGACACTACCCCCCTCGAATCCACGTCCGGACCGGTGAAACCTTGCGTAGGTATTTTCGTGGTTGGCAGCCGGGCAGTCGGCGCGTATGTCAGGTTATCAACCACCCAGATCACGGACGCACACGCCATGGAAACTCCTTTGTTCGTTGTGCCGGATGAAAAGCTGACATGAACCGCGAAGAAGCCTTGTCGATTTGGGCACCAACGGCCTCGCCATGGAGTCGGTGGACCAAGGCGGTCCTTTTCGGATTCATGCCGGAGGAAATCCCGGATATGACTTCTTCGGCCGGTGACTCGTGGCGGGTGCGATCTGATCCGGGTACGGCTTTGTTGGTCGAACTGGCCGGTGCCAGCGGCGTCGAGTTTGGCGCAGTCTTAGCGCGGTCTGGCTACCGGCCCGTGCCGCTCTACAACGCCTGTCCCTTCCCCATCAACGTATTCAGCGTGCCGAACTTTTCATCCGTTGTCGATGTCGTGCCAATCATGCGCGCCCTCGAACGGGGGACCAACACACTGAAGAGTCTGGCGCTGCCGCCATCCGCGCCACCGGCCTTTTTGTTGGATGCGAGCCGGCGTCGGTCCGCGTCGCGGCCAGAAGCTGGCTGGTATGACAACCGGTCGATTGTCCGGGAATCCGACGTGCCCACGGCGAAATTTCTCAAGGAGCATGGCATCCGGCAAGTGACCGTCGTGCAAGCCGAGCCAGATCTACAGAGCGATCTATGCCACGTCCTGTTGGCCTGGCAGGAAGGAGGATTAATGATCTCTCGACAGGTGCTGGCCGAGCCGTGGAACCCGCAGGTTTTCACCGTCACCAAACCCTCGGTGCTAAGGGTCTGGTGGGACAAGCTGTGGCTGCGTATTGTCTATCCCCTCAACGATAGGGGTTCGTTTGGGGAATTCGTATACCGCTCGTACGGCTCGGGCGGATGAGGGGTCAGAGACGAGGATCGACCGGCTCACTCTCTAGGGCCAGCGCCCCGAAGACGCACTCGTGCACTCGCCGCAAGGGTTCGCGCCGGGTCGCAAAGCGTTCAAGTCCCTCCACGCCCAATGCAAACTCGCGCAACGCCAGCGAACGCTTGCCCGACAATCCGCGCGAACGCAGCCGTGACAGATTTTCTGGCCGGTCGTACTCGGGGCCGTAGATGATGCGCAGGTACTCCTTGCCCCGGCATTTCACCGCTGGCTGGAGCAGGTCGCCGCGTTTGGTGCCCTTGGCGATGAAATCGAGCGGCTTGACCACCATCCCTTCGCTGCCGCGCGCCGTCAGTTCCTCCCACCAAGCGGTGGCAGCGGTGACGCTTTCGGCATCCGTCAGATCCACCATGCGATTTGTCGTGGCGAGCAGGACGGGATCATGGGCGCACAGGCGAGCCAAAATTTCCATGTGCCACGCGTGGTCCTTGGCGAAGTAGGTCTTCCCTTCCGTAGCCAGCAGGTGAAAAGGTGCCAACTTCAGATCGTCTACCCCATGCACGGGCCAGCAGTAGGTGCGGTAGGCCGCCACGTAACGGCTGGCGGCGTCCAGCCGTTCACGTGCGCCGGCCAGGAGGACCGATACGTCCGCGCCATTGACTGCTGCCTGTTCCAACGTGCTGACGGTTGCCGCCAAGCCTGCGCTCGCCGCCGAACCGACCGGCGCATATTGGGTTTCCAGAAGTGCCTGTGCCTTGGCTGACCACGGCATCAATTCGCAATCCAAGCACAGCCAGTCTGTACCGAGTTCTTCCCACAGACCCGCAGCGGTGGCGGCGCTGCGCAGACGATCCAGGAGGCCATGTTCCTGTTCGGCGTGTGCGTCGTCGAAGAAGCGACGGCCCGTGCGTGTGTAGATTGTGCCCGAGCCAGCCGTCGCTTCACCCACCCCGAAACGCTTTCGCGCCGCTTCCGGGCTGCGACAGAGGATGACCACCGCGCGTGAGCCCATGTGCTTTTCCTGGCAGACGGCACGCGGCACACCCCGGTCGCGGTAGTAGCCGAATGCCTCGGCGGGATGTTCCAGCAGTCCTTCCGCCTGGCTCGTCTCGCAGGGTGACATCGTCGGTGGCAGGTAAATCAGCCACTTGGGATCGACCGCGAAACGACTCATAACTTCCAGAGCCGCCGTGGCGTTTTCCTCGCGCACAGTGACGTTACCGCGCAGCCGGGTCGAGACGATGCGCTTGCCGAGCACATCCTCTAGGTCGAGCACATCGTCGTTCGATTGTTGTGCGCTCAGCGCGGGGGCGGCGTCCTCCGGCGGCAGGAACGGTTTCGCAGGCTGGCAGTACGTCGCGCGGGCTGGCACGCTGACCAGTTCCATCTCCGGGTAGCGCAGGGCCGTCAACGCACCGCCAAACACGCAACCCGTGTCGAGGCAGATCGTGCGGTTGAGCCACTCGGGCTGCGGGATGGGCGTGTGGCCGTAGACGACCGTGGCGCGTCCCCGGTATTCAGCGGCCCAGTTGTAGCGCACTGGCAGGCCGAACTCGTCCGTTTCACCGGTGGTCTCGCCGTACATCGCAAACTCGCGCACGGCACCCGAACCGCGTCCTTGCATGGACTCCTTCATCCCTGCGTGGGCCACGACGAGTTTGCCGTCGTCCAGCACATAGTGGCTGACGAGCTTGTCGATCCAGTCAGCGGCATTGCGCGAGAAGCCGGGGTGCTGCCTCTCATAGGCGGCGAACTGTTCCAGCGAATCTGCCAACCCGTGGTTCACCTGCACCTTCTTGCCGTGCGTGGCCCGCATGAATTTAATGTCGTGGTTACCGGGCACGCAGAGCGCATGTCCTGCTGCCGCCATGTCCATGACCAAGCGCATCGTCTCGGAGATTTTCGGCCCCCGGTCCACTAGATCACCAAGGAAAACAGCTTTTCGCCCCTCTGGCGGCACGAATACCCCACCCTCGCCGGGTGTATACCCGAGCTTTTGCAGCAGTTCGCACAACTCGTCGTAGCAGCCGTGCACATCACCGATAATGTCGAACGGGCCGTGGTCACTGCGGCGGTTGTTCCAAAGCGGCTGGCGGGTGATCGTGGCGGCGTCCACTTCCTCCACGCTGGAGAAGGTGAAGACGTGCCGGAAACCCTCTTTGCCCAACCCGCGCAAGGACCGGTGAAGCTGCGAGCTTTGCTGCCGGACGACATGGGGTCCGAACTCGCGCTCGGGCCGGTCCTTGTTGCGCTCGTGGCAGACCTTCTCGGGCAGATTGAACACGACCGCCACCGGCAGGCAATGAAACTGCCGTGCCAAGGCGACGAGTGGACGCCGCGCCTCGGGCTGTACGTTGGTGGCATCCACCACGGTCAGCCGACCGGCGGCGAGGCGCTTGGCCGCGATGAAGTGCAACACCTCAAAGGCGTCATTCGTGGCGGCCTGGTTGTTTTCGTCGTCGCTGACCAGCCCCCGGCACTCGTCGGAAGAAAGTGTTTCCGTCGGCAGGAAATGCTGGCGCGCAAAGGAGCTTTTGCCCGCGCCGCTGGGGCCGACGAGCACCACCAGCGCGAGTTCTGGAATGGTCAGATTCATGACTGCGAAGTTCTCAGTTGGTCGCCAAAGCCAGCCCAATGGTACACGCCCTTCCGGCGACTGGCGAGGCGGGCGCGGCACACGACGCTGGCCGCGAGGCAGGCTTCCATGCGGGCGAACTCCCCCGTTCCGCACAGGGCGACCGCCCGCTGGAACATGAGGTTACGCCACTCCACACGGTCTACCGCCGGGTCGATCAGGGACTGCCGTCGTTGCGTGATGGCCAGCAATCCGGGCCAGTCGCGGTGACCGATGGCGGCCCAGCCCAGTTGCTCCCAGGCGTCGGAGAGCTTGGGGTCCAGTTCCAGGGCACGGCGCGCGGCGACCTCCGCCTCGTCCCAGCGTTCCAAATGCACGAGGGTATCGGCGCGAAAGCTCCACAGCTTGGCCGTAAGAGCAAAGTCCGCCAGCAACTCTTCGATGGCCAACAGGCAAGCCTCGTATTCGTCCGCGTAGTGCAGTGCCCAGGCAAAATCATGCCGTGAGGTGGATGAGTCGGATGAAGGGGCGTCCTCGTCACTCAGCCAAGTTTCAAAAGCTGAGCGTAAATCAAAGGTGGCATTGCCATGTCCTGCGACGATGCCGCTGGAGGGAGCGAGCACCAGCCATTCCAGCGGCACCCGCAACCCGCCGCGCCGGGAGATCCATTCTTCTAGTCCCCGTACTTCTTCGGGGTACAAGTGCCGCAGCAACGGGACGACGTATTCCCGTCCCCACGAGTGCTCGCACTTCTCCGCGTACCGCTCCACACGCTGTTTTCCCCGCGCCAGCCAGCGCCCGCGTGCGACGCGTCGCGTATGGTCAAAGTGATGCGCAAGTTCGTGCGCGAAAGTGACCAAGGCTTGCAAACGCAGGTACAACTCACACAAAGGGCGTGGCAACGGCAAGTCTTCGGGGTCGTAAACGTAGGCGTGCAAGTGGATGCTCGCTGAAGCGATCAGATACACCCCCAGGATGGCTCCATCGTACACGCCGCGAAACAATTTCCCTCCTACCCGGCCTGTCAGCGGATCAGGCTCCAGCCAATCCTCGTGGTCGCGCCCTTCGATGTACCGCTTGCCCAACGTCAGGATGATGCGGCTCAGGCCATCCCCCATGCCGGGCGGCAGCACGGCGAGCAGGGCGCGCAGGTCCTCCGGGCTGGCGGCGTGGTGCACGAAGCGAGGATCGCCAGCGGTGACCACTTCAATGGGAAGGGTCGCTACATCCGCAGGCGGCTGGTCAAGCGCGGGTTCCTGTCGTCCGTCCGTCGATTCCCGGCGCATCTGCGACTTGAGGCTGCGCTTGTGGCTCAGGGCACGACGCTCCCGCAGCACGGCGGTGGCCTTGGCGGCGGGGTCCGCGTGTTCCTGGCGGCGGATTTTATCCAGCGTCTGCCGGGTAGAGTGGATGCTACGAGACATGACAAAAAGAGGTCAGGCGGCCTGCTGGCGGGTGAAGATGGCCATCTGCGTGGGCGCGCCGAGGGCGGGGTCTTCCGGGCCAACGGGTAGAAACCGTGCGGTGTAGCCAAAGCGTTCGGCGATACCTCCGACCCACGTCTGGAATTCCGCGCGGCTCCATTCAAAGCGGTGGTCCCGGTGCCGGAACTTACCCGCATGCAGGCTCTCCCACTTCGGGTTGTAGTCGCGGTTGGGCGTGGTGATGATCACCGTACCGGGCCGTGCAAACTCGAAGACGACCCGTTCCGCCGCGCGCAGACGTGGCGGGTCCAGATGCTCGATCACCTCCACCAGTGCCGCGGCGTCGAACCCTTCCAGTCGTTTGTCACGATAAAGGAGGGAGCCTTGCACGAGGCTCAGGCGGGCACGTTGTGCTTCCGTGAAACGGTCATAGTGCAACCGGCGCGCGGCGATCTGGAGCGTCGCCGGGGACACATCCATTCCCAGGACACGTGTGAACACCCGCTCTGGTTGCAGCAAACTCAGCAGCCGCCCCTCACCGCAGCCGAGGTCCAGCACGCTCGCAGCCCCGCTCGCCCACAGCGCCGCCAGCACGGCGGCCAAGCGTTGTTCATTCAGACTGAGAACCTGTGTGGTTAAAAGGTTTGTCGCACGAATGGTGAAGCTGGCAGGAT
>CAXUGY010000079.1:0-10195 GCA_964250695.1 uncultured Chthoniobacterales bacterium
AAATTGCCCCGGTTTCTTTTTTCTCCGCGTTCGCGGATTACGTTCACCAGCAACGAGAGGCCATTAATGGTGAGTGGATGCAACTGGTTCGGGACAGCCCCGACATCCCGGATGCGATGCACATCTCTTACGAGGCGCTGCAGGATCACGTCCCTGAACTCATCGACGATCTCGTGGATCGTTTGCGCCTGGAAAAAGCGGGACCCAAGGAAACCGTGGCGGATCACTCCCGCAGCCACGGCCGCGCGCAGTGGAAGGCCGGCTACAACCTTTCGGAACTCATCTGGGAGATTTACATCATCAAACGGGTCTTGAAGCAGACCGTCCTCGTGAAGTTTGCGCGAGAGCATCCGGAATACTCCGCCCAAGAGTGCGCGACGGGGGAACTGCTCGTCAGCGATTTCTTCCATCGTCTCACCTGTGATTCCGTGGGCCAGTTCACCAAAGAACAGCAACGGGTGGTCGAAGAAAAAAACCGCGCTTTGGAACAAACCAACGAAGCCCGGGAGCGGCTCACCCGCACGGTCTCGCACGAACTGCGCAACGTCCTGAACGCGCTGACCTTGGCGACCACCATGCTCGGGGAGGACGCCACGGCGCAGGAGCGGCACGAAATGAGCGCCATCTGCGCGCGGATGCTCGCCGACATGAGCCGGATACTCAACGATCTGCTCGATTTCTCCGCGCTGGTCGCCGGACGGGAGCAACTCGTGCTCGAACGTTTCTCCCTGGCCGAATTACTTGATGAAATCGTCTCCCAGTGGCGGCCTGTGGCGAGGGAACAGGGGATGGCTTTCGCTTACCGATGCGATGCGACTTTGGGGGAGATCGTCAGCGATAAGCTCAAGCTCAAACGCATCGCGGGTAATTTGCTTTCCAACGGCATCAAATATCGCAAACCAACGCAGGGCGGTGACATCACTATCACCTTTTCCACCGACGGCGGGACCGATTGGACGATGGTGGTGGAAGACACCGGGATCGGCATTGCCCGGGAGGACATGGAGTCGCTCTTCGGTGAGTTCAACCGCATCCGGCCCAACAGCGCGGTCACCGGCACCGGGTTGGGTTTGGCCATCTGCAAAGAATATGCCGAACTGCTTGGGGGACGAATCCAGGCGTCTTCCGAAGCGGAGCAAGGCACCCGCTTTGAAGTCCTGCTGCCGATGGGCATCGAGGTACTGGCGGCGGGCGGGAACGGCAGTGCGCGTGCAGTGGGCAACCCATGTGCCCACGATGCCTGTTAGGGTTTCACCCCATAGCCCGGCGTCACGCTCCGGGCGATATGAGCGTTGTCTGAGGCGAGGTAGTCGGAATCGCGCCGAAGTTTCAAAGGAGAAATCATGAAAACGCTCTACGTGGACCCCTTGATCCCGCTGCACGAAACCAGCAACGAAACGCTCACGCGCTTGTCCGCCGACATCAGGACCCTGACGGAGTTGATGAACGAAGCCGAAGGGATCGGTGATTACTACCTAGCCGCGATGTTCAACCGGGCGAGGAACGCCAAGGTCGCGCAGGCCGGGGGGATCATCGCGCTGGTGACCACTGACGGCGAGGAATTGGCGGAAGACCGGCGGTTCCTGCTCGTGCGGGCTTCTGCCCCGGCAGGCGTCGTCCCGATTCTTCCTCACCGGAGATCCCATCGGTCGCCGATCCAATTGGCCTTGACCGTATGACTGCCCTGCCTGCCGGTGAGGCGGACGGCAAACCGTCCCACGAAGCCAAACTCGCGGCCCGGCGCGTGGTCATCGAACAGGAAATGGAAGCCGCGCCTTATCACCGGCTTGGCACGACGTGGTGGGACGAACGCGTCGAAGAGTTGAAGCTCATCAAGCGTCGGCTCCGCCTATGATGGACACCAAAAACAACGCGGGAGAAGCGGCGCGGGTGCTGACGATCAACGTCGGCTCGTCGAGCATCCGGTTCGCGTTTTTCACCGGAGGCGCGGCCCCTGAGCGCGTGTTTTGGGGGCAGGTGGAGCGCGTCGGCGCGCCTGAAACCCGGTTGAGTTTCCGGACGGCGGCGGGTGAGTCGGATTCCAAAGAACTTTCGACGGGGGGTCACGCGGAGGCGACCCGGGATTTGCTGGCGTGGTTCGAGACCATCGACGTGTTCAACGCGGTGGCGGTTGTCATGCACCGGGTGGTTCACGGCGGGCCAAAGTTCCGCGAACCGCAACGCGTGACGCCGGAGTTGCTCGACGAGTTGCAGCGCATCCGCGCCCTGGACCCCGACCATCTCCCGGCGGAAATCGAGATGATCCGCGCGGTGCAAGCGCGTTTCCCCGGTTTGCCGCAGGTGGCTTGTTTCGACACGGCGTTCCACGCGGGGATGCCGCGCGTGGCGACGTTGCTGCCGATCCCGCGCCGCTACGAGGCGCTGGGCGTGCGGCGTTACGGGTTTCACGGGCTATCCTACACGTTTCTGTTGGAGGAGTTAGAACGGCTCGATGGCGAGCAGGCGGCGAGAGGCCGGGTGATCTTGGCGCACCTAGGCAACGGCGCGAGCATGGCGGCGGTCAAGGACGGGCGGTGCATCGACACGACCATGGCGTTCACGCCCGCGGCGGGCCTGCCCATGAGCACGCGCAGCGGTGATCTGGACCCGGGCATTTTTCCTTACCTGGCGCGCACCGAGGGGATGAACGCAGAGCAGTTCAACGACATGGTCAATCATCAATCGGGGCTACTCGGCGTATCCGAGACCAGCTCGGACATGCGCGATCTGCTCGCGCACGAGGCCGCCGACTCGCGGGCGGCGGAAGCGGTCGCGCTGTTTTGTTACCGGGCGCGCAAGGGGGTCGGCGCGTACGCTGCGGCGTTGGGCGGGCTGGACACACTGGTATTCGCCGGTGGCATCGGCGAACACGCGCCAGTGGTGCGCGCGCGGATCTGCGAAGGTCTTGGGTTCCTCGGGCTGCGGCTCGACGACGCGTCGAACACGGACAACTTGCGGCGGATTTCCTCGGTCGACAGCCGGGTGACGGTCCGGGTCATCCCGACCGACGAGGAGGTCGTGCTCGCCCGCGCAGCGGAGGCGTTTTGATGAACCCTTCGCCGGAAATTCCCGCCTTCTGGAGCCAGTCGGCGGAGGACGCTTTCCGGCGGCTGCGGACCGGTGTGTTCGGTTTAACGGATGCGGAGGCTAGCCGTCGTCTGGCGGAGGGTGGGGCGGGTTGCGCAAGAGCCGGGGCGGCAGCACGACGTTGCGCTTGCTCCTGGGGCAGTTCAAAAGTCCGATCATCCTGATCCTGCTCTTCGCGGCGGTGCTCTCGGGCTACCTCGGCGACATGGCCGATGCGGTGATCATCTCCGTGATCGTGCTCGCCAGCGGGTTGCTGGGGTTCTGGCAGGAACGCGGTGCGTCGGGCGCGGTCGAGAAGCTCTTGGCGCTCGTGCAGAGCAAGGCACGGGTGCAGCGCGACGGCAAGGGAGTCGAGGTGCCGGTCGAGAAGATTGTGACGGGCGATGTGATCCATCTCAGTGCAGGCGACGTGATCCCGGGCGATTGCCTGTTGCTGGAGTTGAAGAACCTTTTCATCAACGAGGCGGCGCTCACCGGTGAGACGTTTCCGGTGGAGAAATCTATCGGCGTCCCGTTACCCGCTTCCACGCCGTTGGCCGGGCGGGTCAACAGCCTGTTCATGGGCACCAACGTGTCCAATGGCACGGCGGTCGCCTTGGTCGTTGCCACGGGTAAAGACACGGAGTTCGGCCGCGTGTCGGAAACGCTCGGCCGCCGTCCGCCGGAAACCGAGTTCGAGCGCGGCCTGCGCCGCTTCGGCTACCTGCTCATGGAGGTGACGCTGCTGCTCATCCTGTGCGTTTTCGGGATCAACGTGTACCTGCACCGCCCGGTACTGGAATCGTTCCTTTTCGCCCTGGCGCTGGCCGTGGGTCTGACTCCGCAGTTGTTGCCGGCCATCGTCTCCATCAACCTGGCACGGGGCGCGCGGCGCATGGCGGCGGCGCGCGTCATCGTCAAACGGCTGGCCGCCATCGAGAACTTCGGCAGCATGGACGTGCTCTGCTCGGATAAGACGGGCACGTTGACCGAGGGGGAAGTGAAGCTCCACTCCGCTGTCGGACTGGACGGGAAGCCGAGCGAAAACTTGCTGCTGCACGCTTTCCTCAACGCGCATTTCCAGTCCGGCTACAACAACCCGATTGATGCCGCGATCCAGGCTCATCGGTCTTTCGATGTGGCGGAGTACCGCAAGCTCGACGAACAACCTTACGACTTTATCCGCAAACGCCTGAGCGTGTTGGTCGCTTGCCAGGGCAAGCCGCCGATCCTCGTGACCAAAGGGGCGCTCGATAACGTGCTGGAAGTTTGTGAGTCCGCCGTGGACGAGAACGGCACGACGGTGCCGCTCGCCACGGCACGAGCGGCCATCGACCGCTGCTTCGCTGAATTCAGCACGCAAGGTCTGCGCACGCTCGGCGTAGCGGTGCGGGAAATGGATGCCGCGGCGACCGGACTCAACCGGGACGATGAACGTGATCTAAGGTTTCTTGGTTTCCTGCTCCTTTTCGATCCGTTGCGTCCGGGCATCGTCGAAACGATCCAACGCTTGAAGGCGTTGGGCGTGCAGTTCAAGTGCATCACGGGCGACAACGCGTTGGTGGCCGCCAGCGTGGGCAGGCAAGCGGGTTTGAACGACGCACGCGTGCTCACCGGCGCACAGCTACGTGACATCAGCAATGAGGCTCTCCCACGACGCGCGGCGGATACGGACCTGTTTGCCGAAGTCGAACCAAACCAGAAGGAACGGCTCATCCTGGCGCTCAAGAGGGCGGACCATGTGGTCGGCTATCTGGGGGATGGCATCAACGACGCCTCCGCGCTTCATTGCGCCGACGTGGGCATCTCGGTGGCCAACGCCGTGGACGTGGCGCGCGAGGCCGCCGACATCGTCCTGCTGGAAAAAGACCTCGCCGTGCTTGAGCAGGGCGTGAAGGAGGGAAGGATTACGTTCGCCAACACGCACAAGTACATCTTCATGGCCACCAGCGCCAATTTCGGCAACATGTTCTCCATGGCGGGCGCATCGCTCTTCCTGCCTTTCCTACCGCTGCTCCCCAAGCAGATTTTGCTCACTAACCTGCTGACGGACTTGCCCGAGATGAACATTGCCGGTGATCGGGTGGATGCAGCGCTCGTCGAGAAACCTAGGCGCATGGACATCGCGTTTATCCGACGCTTCATGATCGTCTTCGGGATCATCAGTTCCGTCTTCGATTACGCGACCTTCGGCGCGTTGCTCTGGTTTCTCCACGCCAATCCCAAGCAGTTTCGCACTGCCTGGTTCGTCGAGTCGGTGGTTTCCGCCGCGCTGATCGTCTTGGTGGTACGCACCCGGAGGCCGTTCTTTCGGAGCGGCCCATCCCGAGGGCTGCTCGGGGCAACGCTGGCGGTGGTCGCGGCGGTATTGGTTCTGCCGTATGTGCCGCCGATTGCCCGGCTCTTTGACTTCACGCCGTTACCGCCGTTTTTTCTCGTCGTGCTTGCTGGAATCGTGTGCCTTTACATCGTGTCGGCAGAGGTGGCCAAAGCCATCTTCTACCGGCGCTGTCCCTGAAGCCTTGAACGCGGCCAAGCATTTCGCCCCACAGTCTCTTTCTGCGATGGGCGAGGAGCTTCACGCCATTCACCGTCCAGCACATTGCGTGGAACCGACTTTGAAGGTTTGAAACCCTTGATGACCGACCAGAACGCCAGTCCTTCGCTGCCAACCATCGCAAAAACATTCGACGTTTTCCGATACCGGCCGTTCCTGCTTTTCTGGATCGGCGCGTGCATTTCCAACACCGGGAACTGGACAGAAAACGCGGCGCAGAGTTGGGCGGTGACCAGCCAGACGGTCGGCAATCCACACCAGGGCCTCTACGTCGAGTTGCTCCAGTTCGCGGATTTTTGTCCGGTGCTCATCCTGGCGTTGCTGGCGGGCGTGATCTCGGATCGGGTGAACCGCAAGACTTGGCTCATCATCCTGCAGACAGCAGCAGGCGTGTTGGGCGCGGGGCTGGCGGTGGCAGCGTTCCTGGGAAAAGCAACGCCCTTGGTCGTGATCGTGTTCACGTTCCTGGAAGGGATCGTGTGGGCGCTTAACGGGCCGGTGTTTCTGGCGGTGGTGCCGAGCCTCGTGCCGAAGGATTCTTTGGATCGCGCCCTCGCGCTGAACTCCATCCAGTTCAACATGGCCCGGCTTTGCGGGCCGATGCTCGCGGCGGCGATCATCGGGGTGGCGGGCGTCGCAGGCGCTTTCACGTTGAACGCCTGCACCTTTCTTCCGCTGCTGGGCGTGCTGTTGTTCTTCATTCCGACCATCCCGGTGCCACCCCGCGCCGAGACGACCTCGATGCGCGAAGACATTCACGAAGGTTTGCGGTTCGTGTGGACGAATCAAGGCACGCGGCGGCTGACGATCATGGGTTTGATCTTCATGTTTCTCAGTGCGCCGTTGCAGGGCCTGCTGCCCGTCTTTGCGCAGAGCGTGCTCAAGGGCGGGCCGGGACTGTTCGGACTGATGCTGTCAGCCATCGGCCTGGGGTCGATTCTGGGAGCGTTCGTGCTCTCCTACATTCCTTCCTACTATCCACGCCACCATCTCATCCCGCTGGCCATGTCGGTTTTCGCGGCGATTGGGATGCTGTTTAGTTTCTCTACCGCGCCTGCTTTGAGCCTCATCATTCTCGTCGCGTGCGGGACTTGCTGGCTGCTCAGTCTGAATTCGAGCAACACGGCCAACCAGCTCTTGGCCACCGACGCGAACCGCGGGCGTGTCCTCTCCGTGATGCTCCTGGCCCAACAGGGCGGGATGCCGCTGGGCCATTTGTTCGCGGGCTTCCTGACGCACTATTTGTCGCCGCAGTGGGTGCTCCGGCTGATGCTCGGGACGCTCTTGGCGGTGATGCCCATTTTTCTTTTTCGCCGCGAACCCGCCATCGATAACATGCCTCGCCGAGGCTTGGATGCACTCTCCTTCCGTGATGCCTTGTGGGAGGCAATTACCGCCGCCTCTCATCGCCCGGTTTCCGCAGGCGACGTGTGCGTGGAAGAGCAGAGGGCAGGGACGCCGTGACGGCCCATTCCGACGAGGATAAATCCCCCTCACTTCCCGTTGAAAGTGAGCCGGTGCGGGATTGTCCAGGGTATTAGTGGAACACCTTATAGCGCCCGCGCCCTCGGCCGAACGATACTGCATCATGGAGATCACCGCCGAGGCTGAGGATCGGACGCGTGTTCAGCTTCCCAACGCCTGCGAAACCTGCGGCAAGGACTACGGACAGGGCGTTGAGGTGGTGGCGTACGGCCAATCCCATCGTCTCCACAGCTTCGCGTGTGCCATCCGAGCGTTAGCCCCACGGTGCGCGCACTGCCGACGCTGCATCGTCGGGCGCGGCCCGGCGGCTTCCGGTTCGACTTTTTGCTGCGACGACTGCGCGAAGCCTCCGCTTTCCGTGCGCCCCGCCTCAGTGGTGGGCATGGCGAGCGAAATGGCAAACTAAGATAAGATGAATTTTCCACCGACAGACTTATTGCCAGCGGCGCGGGGAACGGTGGCTGCACCCAAGCTCAGCGTGACGATTCTCTACGAGTGCCTGGACACCGGCAAGCACGCGAAACGCTTCACCGATCAGCTTGCCGATGAAGAGGCCGCCAACCGCGCGCTCGACCTGAACCTGTGGAGCTTTGGCGTGCTGGGGATGCGCCAGATTCGCAACGACTCCGTGGGCACGGCTGCCGCCGCTGATCTGGTCATCCTTTCGATGAGCGGAAAAAATCCTCTGCCGACGCAAGTGGAGGCATGGATCAAGATGTGGACCTGGTTCATCGGCGGCCACAAACCCGCCGTGGTCGCTCTCTTCGCCACGTCGGATACAAACGGCGCTCGTATCCGCGCTTACCTGCGGCGGGCTGCGGTCAGCAAGGGGCTGAAGTTCTTTCCGCATACGGTCTGCGCCGTGGATGACACGAAGGGCAATAGAAACCTTCCAGCCAAGGCAAACACGGAGCGCGACAGGGTGGGTGTTACCCGCGGTCCGTCTTTACCGCCGTTGCAGTGATCGCCAAAGCAACTGAACGTCTTGCGCTTACGACCTATTTTTCTGCGGCGGTGTGCTTTGGCGGCCACGCTGGCCGTGAGCACCGCCTGCACCTTGTCCGAACCCGACCACTCGGAAGACGCCAATGCCGCCCAACGCGCGGCGGCAGACAAAGTTTCCTATTGGGATGGCGGTGGAAAATCTGGGCAACCATCCATCCAAATTCGTTTGGGTGAGCAGCGGGCTTATTTCTACAAAGGCAAGGCGCTGGTGGGAGTGTCGAAACTGTCCACTGGGCGGGAAGGCCACCACACACCTGCGGGTAGTTTCAAGGTGATCGAACGAGACAAGACCCACCGCTCCAGCGAGTACGGCGACTACGTGAATCCGGCGACGCAGCAGGTGACAAAAAGAAACGTCCAGCACGGGGAAGTATCCAGACCTCCGGGCAGCGTTTTCGTCGGTGCATCCATGCCGAACTTCCTGCGGATCACCGGAGGCATCGGCATGCACGCAGGCTACCTGCCGGGTGTGCCTGCAAGTCATGGATGTATTCGGATGCCTGCGTTCATGGCGGAAGACTTCTTCGAGAACGCGCCTCTTGGGACACCGGTCAGCATCAGTCCGTAGCTTCCTTCCAAATGACATTGGCACCGCCACGAACCATTAGCACACACGCACGCTTACACTCCCGATCTGCATCACGAGCATCATCGTCATTGATTGCATCTGGAATCCAGTTGCAACCCGTGAGCGTACATCATGACCGATCAGTTTTAATTTCAGACAGTTAGCGAGAAGAATGACTCCGAAAACATTACGCCCCGTCGAACGTGCAAAACACACAGCAACCGGTGCCCAAGAACGTGGTTGGCATACGCGTGCGACAGGCCCGGCAACGCCCCGGCGTACGCCTGTCCCAAGTTGGTCTTTCGACCTGCTTGATCAAGGCCGGGCTGTCCGTGTGTCGCACGGCGGTTTCAAAGATTGAGAGCGGAGCGCGCTACGTCGCTGATTACGAGCTGATTGGTTTGGCCAAGCGCTTGCAGGTCTCCACGGCTTGGCTGCTTGACGAGACCACCTCATACACAGGCAGTAAACGCACTCGAAGGTCTGTTGGAGCCGCGTGAGCGAAGCGTGATCCGCAGGAAAAGTGCGCTTTCGCCACAGGCATGTCGCTCCTGGTATCCCGAGGCCACTTATTTCTCGCAACCCTGGTTTTCGCTTGAGCGCGAATCGCCCCGGCTTTGTCCGTACCGGGCCCGGGCAACCACCAGGGCGCTGCCGCGACCTTGCGGGAATAAGTGGCCTCTCGCGCCCCCCAAAAATTGGTGTATGGACTGACTTTGGCGGTTGCCAGCTTGAACGGCAGCCTGTTTTTGTCGATGGTCATGGCCGACCGGCAACTGGATTTATTCGACTTCGCAAACCCGCAGGAGGAGGCACTTCAAAATGGCAGAGACTTGTTTGACGCAGTACGGCTTGATGGCCGAGCGCCACTGGCGGCAGTTCCGGCCCAAGATGCTCAAACGGCTGGAAGCGCAGGGGAGGTTGGAGGAGGCGCTCTTCGAGGCGCAGGAGACGACCGTCGAGGAGATGGATACGTTGCGTCGGCAACTCCAGCGGGAGAAATCGCTCACGCCACAGCAGGCCCAGACGCAGACCTGGGAGTCGATCCGGGAGAAATATATTCTCCTGGAACCGGAGCCGGGCGTCGCCCACTAAACGCTGCCAACTTCCGCTTCGGGGCACAGGCGAAGGCCAGCGTCGGCATCGGATCGCTCAAGCAAAAGGCTCGCGACAACTTTGCGGCTATCGAGCTGAGCCAGCGGTTGGATCAGGAAGCACGGCCCGCCACCGACGAAGAAAAGCGCGTGCTGGTGCGCTACGTGGGCTGGGGCGGCATCCCCCAGGTGTTTGCCTCTTGGCAGGATTCGCCGGACTGGGAGGACGAGCGTGCGACGATCCAACGTCTTCTCACGCCCGCGCAATACGAAGCGGCACGAGTCTCTACGCTCAACGCTCATTACACGGCTCCTGCCGTGGTCAGCGCCATGTACGATGCAGTTGAGCGACTAGATCGCTAATCGGTAGTGATTAACTGGCCGTTGACTGGAGAGTGCCAGATGTGATGATCGCAAATG
>CAXUGY010000080.1:0-10164 GCA_964250695.1 uncultured Chthoniobacterales bacterium
AGCCGGGTTTTCTCCCAAGTTTTGCCAACGGCGGGTGCTTGCATGACAGAACCGTATAAACCGACCGTGAAAAAAGCGACGAAACACTCCCGCCACCGGGGCCTCTTCCCTCTGAAAACCACCGCTAGTTTGCCGAAACCTCAGAAATCGGCGTAATCTGCGGACCATTCTTATCATCGGTCATTTCGTGAACCCCTGGCCCTGGCTCCTGCTGCTGGCCCTCCTGGCCATCATCGCCTGGGGAATCTTTGCGTACATCCTGCCCGCGTTGCGCCTGCAAACGGCTTTGCGCCGGGTGGCGGACGGCGACTGGGCGGCCCCGGCGTTCCTGCCCCGGCGCGGCGGCCTCACCGGGGCCATCGACGACCTCACCCTCATCGGCGAACGCCTCCACGACACCCACCGCCAGCTTGGCGACGGCACGTTCGATTTGCAGGCCATCCTCGGCAGCCTGACCGAAGGCGTGCTCATCGTGGACGCCGCCCAACGCATCCGGCTGGCCAACGGCAGCCTGCACCGCATGTTCGACCTGACCGCGCCGCCGCTGGAGCGTACGCTGATGGAGGTTTTCCGCGACCACGACCTCCAGGCCACCGTCCGCGCCGCCTTGGAGGAACAGGGCCCGCAGAGCCGCCATCTCACCCTCGACGCCCGGCAGGGCAGCGGCTACGCGCGCAAGCATTTCGCCGTGACCGCCGCCGCCCTGCGCTCGCACGACCACGAACGCCCGCGCGGGGCCATCGCCATTTTCCACGACATCAGCGAACTCAAGGCGCTCGAAAACGTGCGGCGCGACTTCGTGGCCAACGTGTCGCACGAACTGCGCACCCCGGTGGCGATCATCACCGGCTACCTGGAAACCCTGCTCGACGGCGCGTTGCACGACCCGCCCACGGCGGAGAAATTCCTCCACGTCATGTCCAAGCACAACCAGCGGCTCACCCTGCTGATCGAGGACCTGCTTTCCCTCTCGCAACTCGAAGGCCAGCGCGCCGCCGGGTTGCAGTTCGAGAGCGTCGGTCTGCGCGCCTGCCTGGAGCGGGTCATCGAACGGCTCGAACCCGCCATCACCGAAAAAAGCGCGACGGTCCAACTCACGCTGCCCGACGATCTCCCCACGCTGGAAGGCGATCCGCACCGTCTCGACCAGGTCTTTTTCAACCTGATCGAAAACGCCCTCAAATACGGCGAAACGTCCCGTCCCCCGGCGATTTCCATCCGCGCAGCCATCGACGGCGAGGAAACGCTCGTCACGGTCGCCGACGACGGTCCGGGCATCCCGCTGGCGGACCAGCCGCACGTTTTCGAGCGGTTTTACCGCGTCCACAAGGACCGTTCCCGTGCGGTCGGCGGCACGGGTCTCGGACTCAGCATCGTCAAACACGTGGTCCAGGCGCACGGCGGGCAGGTCTCCGTCCAGAGCCAACCCGGGCGAGGTGCATCCTTCCAGGTGCGGATTCCGATCTCGCAGAAGTAGCCCGGGATGATTTGCATACCGCGACGATTCCCCGCCGCAGCGCCTCGACCATCCGTTCCAACTCCTCCTCGGTCGTGCAATACGGCGGCATCAGCACCAGTGTGTCGCCGATGGGTCGGGTCAACAACCCGTGTTCCCGCGCCGCGGCGCACACCCGCGCGCCGGTCTGCGCTTCCCACGGAAGCGGCTGCCTCGCCGCGGGGTCGGCCATCAATTCGATCCCGGCGATAAACCCGCACCGCCGGATTTCCGCCACCTGCGGCAATGGCGCGAGCCGCGTTTCCAGCAGATGTGCGAATGCCTCCATACTTGCCCTTACCCGGGTCAGCACATCCTCTTCCCGGAAAATGGCCAGACTGGCCAACGCCGCCGCGCAGCCCAGCGCGCTCCCGGTGTAACTGTGTCCGTAGAAGAACGTCTTGCGTTCGCGGTATTCACCCAGGAACGCCGTGTAAATCCGTTCCGTCGTCAGCGTCGCGGCGAGCGGCAGATACCCACCCGTGAGTCCCTTCGCCAGACACAAAAAATCCGGCCGCACGCCTTCCTGCTCGCAGGCGAACATCGTGCCGGTGCGTCCGAAGCCGGTCATCACTTCGTCGAGGATCAGCAACACGCCGTGTCGGTCGCACCACGCGCGCAATCTGCGCAGCGTTCCCTCCGGCCACACGCGCATCCCCGCCGCGCCCTGGATCAACGGTTCGATGATCGCCGCCGCCAGCGGGCCGACTTCCGCCTCCGCCAACGCCTCCAGCGCGTCCACGCTGCCCACCCGGCACACGTTCTCGCCGCCCTCCCCGGCCAGCGGTTGGCGAAAGAGCGGGATGCCGCCCAGGCTCGCCGCGCCGAGGGTATCGCCGTGGTACGCGTTTTCAAACGACAGGAACCGCCGCCGCTCCGGTTGCCCGGCGAGCTGCCAGTATTGCCGCGCCATCCGCAACGCCGCCTCGACCGCCGTCGAGCCGTCGTCGGAAAAAAACACGCGCGTCAGCGTGTCCGCCGGAAACAACCTCACCAACTCCGCCCCGAGTTCGATGGCGGGCGGATGTGTCAACCCCAGGAACGAACTGTGCGCGAACGACTCCAGTTGCCGCGTGATCGCCGCGTTGAGGCGCGGGTGATTGTGGCCGTGCAGGTTCGTCCAGATCGAGGAGTTCCCGTCCAGGTATTCGCGTCCCCGGCTGTCGCACAAAACCGTCCCTTGCCCCGAGACGATCACGAGCGGCTCATGGTCCGGCGCGCACCAGTCCTGCATCTGGGTGAACGGATGCCACTGGTGCGCCCGGTCGGCGTCGATCCAGGCGCGCGTTTGCGAGCCGGCGCGGTTCACGGCTTCGGCGTCTCCACGATCATGCGTTCCACCGACTGCAAGTCCTCGTAACTGGCACGCTTCCGCTGGTACTTGCGGAAAATCAGGTCGCGCAACGCGTCCAGGTCCGCCAGGGTCGGCTGGTCGTGATAGGTCCAGCCCGGGTCGCCCTTGAGCTTGGATTGCAGCTTCCATTTCCCGGCGAACTTGGTCGCGCGCACCTCGCGTTTTTCGCCTGCCTCGGTGGTTTCGCGCCAGACGTGCTCGTTGGGCATAGGCCGCATGATAAACTGGCCCGCCGGGTTGTGCTTCCCTTTTTCGCGCGCCTGCCCCATCTGTAGAACGCCGTGCGGAACCTTCTCAAAATCGCGCTCTACTTTGCAGGCACCCTCTTCCTGGGCGCGTTGCTGGCTCCGCCGTTGTTCTGGGCCGGGCATGCGCTGGGCGGGGCATTCCCGCCGCTCGGCTGGCTGCGCGAGACGGATTTCCAGCGGTATTTTGACCGCTCGATGTTCCTGGCCGCGCTGCTGCTCCTCTGGCCGACGGTGCGTTCCCTGCGCATCGGCGCCTGGCGCGATCTCGGCCTGGAACCCGATCCCCGCGCCTGGCAAAACACCGCGTTCGGCTTCCTCGCCGCCGGGGGGTTGCTCTGGCTGCTGGGCCTCGGCTTCTGGAAACTGGGGGTTTACGCGCCCCGCTCGAACCTGCCCTATGGCGCGTTGGTGGGTTTCCTCGGGTCGGCGGTGGCGGTCGCTTTGGTGGAAGAAGCCTTTTTTCGCGGCGCGCTCCTTGGCTTGGCGCGGCGCACGGCTCCGCCCGCGACGGCCCTGGTCTTCGTGTCCGCGCTCTTCGCGGTGCTGCACTTCCTCAAGCCGCCCCCGCGCGGCCTGGACCAACCGGCGGTCCATTGGCTTTCCGGTTTCACTTTCCTGCCCGGGGTCTTCTGGCAGTGGCACGACCCGCTGCTGGTCGCGGGCGGTTTTACCACGTTGTTCCTCGTGGCGCTGGTGCTCGGGTTCGCCCGGCTGCGCACGCGTTCGCTCTGGCTGCCCATCGGCCTGCATGCCGGGTGGGTGTTCGGCCTCAAGAGTTTCAACAAGATCAGCCGCCACCAGTCACCGCCCAATCTCTGGATCGGCGACGACCTCCTCCACGGCCTCGGCCCGGTCCTCGTCGTCGGCCTGACCGGCATCCTCGTCTGGCTCTGGCTGACCCACACGCAAAGAACCACTCTCCGCGTTTCCCTCCTCCCGTGAAGCTGCTCCGCCCGCTTCTCCTCCCGGCGCTGCAAACCGCCGCCGGACTCCTCTACCCGCCCGCCTGCGTCGGCTGCGAAACCCGCCTCGCCCACGGCGAATACCTGTGCGCGCCGTGCGCCGAAACCGCCCCGCGCGTCGAACCGCCCTCCTGCGAAAAATGCTCGCAGCACTTCGACGGCGAAATGCCCGCCGACGCGCCGTTCGTCTGCCGCGAGTGCCGCGCCAACGACTTCGCCTTTGAATGCGCCGTCAGCGCGCGCCGCCACCTCAAATTGCCGCGCGATCTCATCGTCCGCTTCAAGTACGGGCACGAATACTACCTGCGCCGCCCCCTCGCCGATTGGCTGGCCGAAGCGTTCCGCGACGACCCGCGCCTGCACGCCACCCCCATCGACGCGCTCGTGCCCGTGCCGTTGCACCCCCGCCGCGAGCGCGAACGCACCTTCAACCAGGCGACGGTCCTCGCCCGGCTGCTCGCCCGCCGGACCGCCCTGCCCGTCTGGCCCGCCCTGCGCCGCGTGCGTTTCACCGCTACCCAGGCGGCCCTCACGCGCCCCGAACGCCTTGCCAACCTGCGCGGGGCCTTCGCTCCCGCCCGCCGCTGGCCCGTCACCGGCGCACGCCTCCTGCTCATCGACGACGTGTTCACCACCGGCTCGACCGTCCACGAATGCGCCCGCGTCCTGCGCGGGGCCGGGGCCGCGAGCGTGCGCGTCCTCACCGTGACGCGCCGGTAAGCCCGGGAACGTGCCCTCGACACACGCGGCGAGCCGTTCTAAATTCCGCCTCCCACTTTTCACGCGATGCCCATTTTCCGCAAACCCGGCTTCAACACCGTCGGCAACGGCAAGAAACTGCAAATCCCCGCCGGCACCTTCCAGGCCTGCCCGGAGTGCGCGGCGGTCCTCCACCAGATCGAGCTGGAGGAAAACCAGCGCGTCTGCCCGCATTGCGACCACCATTTCCTCATCGGCTCGCGCGAACGCCTGGGCCACCTGCTCGACCCCGGCAGCTTTCAGGAAGCCGACGCCGACATGCAGCCCGTGGACATGCTCGATTTCCGCGCCGCCAGCGTCTACACCGAGCGCCTCGATTATTACCAAAAGAAGACCGGCCTGACCGATTCCGCCCTCGCGGGCCTCGGTCGCATCGAAGGCCGCGAAGTGGCGATCAGCGTGCTGGATTTCGCCTTCCTGGGCGGCACGCTCGGCTCGGTCGCGGGCGAAAAAATCACGCGCTGCATCGAGACCGCCACGGAGCGCGGCATCCCGTGCATCACGATTTCGGCGGCGGGCGGCGCGCGTCTGCACGAGGGCGTGTTCGCGCTCATGCAGATGGCGAAAACGAGCGGCGCGCTGGCGTTCCACGCGCAGGCCGGGCTGCCGTTCATTTCCGTGCTCACCAACCCGACGACGGGCGGCGTCATCGCCAGTTTCGCCGCCCTGGGCGACATCATCGTGGCCGAGCCGAAAGCCCTCATCGGTTTCGCCGGACGGCGGGTCATCAAGGACACCACGCGCCAGGACCTGCCCGACGATTTCCAGACCGCCGAGTTTCTGGAAGCCCACGGCCTGATCGACATGATCGTGACGCGCAAGAAAATGCGCGCGACGCTGGCGAACCTGCTCGGCTACCTGCACCCCGCGCAACCCGCGGCGTAATCTGATTGATCGCGCCCGGTCAAGCGCGTTGCCGCTGATGGCGGCCGGAGTTCTGACTCGCATCACCCGGCAAAAAGTTGATGATTGACAAAAGGTTCTGCACCGTTTGTTCTTCTAAACTAGGTAGACCCCACCAGCCGCATGAACAGCGACCCCATGCACCCCCTCCGCCTCTTCCGTTGTCTGGTTTACGCTTGCGTCGGATTATTCCTGGGACCGTGTTCCCCCGCTTTCGGAGACGGCATGGATTGGGTTCCCCCGGGAGACTGGCCCGCAGGCACGCGGGTGAACACTTTCCTGCAAGCCTATTTGGAAAATTGCATCCTCGCGCCGTTGGACTCTCCGGCATCCCCTCCGCGGACTGCCCTGAGCGCGCTTGGCATCGACTTCGCCGCGCACCTCCAGGCCGCGGACTCACCGACCGAACGCACGCTCTACAACGACGCGGCTGGCATTTGCGACCTGCTCGGACGCCTGCTCGACGAGCGGGAAGCCGCGCAAGCCGTTCTGTTCAACGCACACACCGGCGGCAACGCAACCAACCCGCTGGACGCGCCCGCTTATGCCACCGGCGGCCACTATTCATGGAATTTGGAGCGTGAACGCAAACGCGCCCAACACCAGCAGGAAATCCAGGCCCGGCTGAACGCCTTGGATAAAAAGAGTTTGTTTGTGTCCTCCCAACTGCAAAATTGGGCGGCCAGGACCCCACGCTTTCGTCAGGCGGTCCAGGCCGCCGCCGTCAACGTCAGCGCCGCGCAAATCCGCTACGACCGCGAGCAGAGCGCGGCCTCCCATCCTCCGGTTCAGGCGGTGACTTCCAATGCCGCGCCGACCCCGGTCCAGCCGCCGCCAGCAGCCCCGGTCGCAACTGCCCCGGCTCCTCAGGTTTCCGCCACCCCGTTGCCGGATTGGCCGGACCCGGTGATTGGTCAGTGGCTGTTGGACGGCCGTTCGCGGATCACCCTGGGAGCCGACTACACGATCACGGGCGACAGGAGCGGAGTCTGGTACTATACCTGCACCACCAACGACGGGCGCAACTACGAGCTGCACTGGAAGCACAAAGGATCGGTCGATTACCTGGTGCTTTCTCCCGATGGGAAGATGATGGGTGGCAAGAGCCGGAATGGTCCCGTCTCGTATTCGCGCCAGTAGAGCGCGTCTCGGTTGGAATAAGCCTCGGGGCGCGTTACTTCTTCCCCGGGTCGGCCTTCTCGAACATCGGCAGGAACTCGCCGTAGCCCGCCTCCTTGAGCTTGTCCACCGGGATGAACTTGAGTGAGGCCGAGTTCATGCAGTAACGCATCCCCCCGGCTTGCGCGGGACCGTCGTTGAACAAATGGCCCAGATGCGCGTCACTGTCCTTGGATTTGACCTCCGTGCGCTCCATCCCGAACGTCCGGTCCGTGTGTTCGACCACGTTCGTCTTGTCGATGGGCTTGGTGAAGCTCGGCCAGCCGGTGCCGCTGTCGAATTTATCCAGCGAGCTGAAAAGCGGTTTCCCGCTGATCACGTCCACGTAGATGCCCGCCCGGTGGTTGTCCCAGTAAGCATTATGGAACGCCGGTTCGGTGTCGGCCTCGCAGGTGACGCGGTACTGCTCGGGGGTTAGCCGTTTGCGCAACTCGGCGTCGGTGGGTTTGGCCTTCGCGGCTTCCGGTTTGTCGTTGGCTGCCGACGGCTGAGGCGACGCCGGGGCGGGCGCAGGTTGTTGGGCGTGGGCCAGGGAAACACCGGCCAACGTCAGCGTGGCGGCAGAGATCAAAAGGGGACGGATCATGGGGAATGAGAGGGCTGCGACGGCAAAATGTTCATTCATTCCGTCTGGACGCACCGCTGTAGATGCGCGACTTCCCCCTTTCTTTCCTTCCTCATTGGGCTTGGTTGCCTGTATGAACTACCCCGACGCCCTCGCCTGGCTGTACGGCACGCAGCTCACCGGCATCAAGCTCGGGCTGGACACCGTGCGCCGGTTGCTCGACGCCACCGGGTTCCAAACCCACGCGAAGATCCTCCACGTCGCGGGCACCAACGGCAAGGGCAGCGTCTGCGCCCTGCTCGACGCCGTCTGCCGCGCCCAGGGTCTGCGCACCGGCCTCTACACCTCGCCGCACCTCGTTTCCTTCCGCGAGCGGGTCCGTCTCGATGGCCGGCCTATTCCTGAGTCAGCCGTGGCGGAAATCCTCTCCGACCTGAGAAAGCTGACCACTCGTTGGGACCCGTCACCCACCTTCTTCGAGCTGACCACCGTCCTCGCCCTGGACTGGCTGCGCCGCCAGCACGTCGATGTCATCATCCTCGAAACCGGCCTGGGCGGACGCCTTGACGCCACCAACGTCCTGACGCCCGCCGTTTCGGTCATCACCGCCATCGACTTCGACCACACCGCCTGGCTCGGCGACACCCTGGAAGCCATCGCGGGCGAGAAGGCCGGGATCATCAAGCCCCGGGTCCCCGTGGTCAGCGCGCCGCAGGAACCCGAAGCCGCCGCCGTCATCGCCCGCGTTGCCGCCAGCCAGGGCGCGCCGCTGCACGTCGTCACGGACCCGCTGCCCGCCGGTTGGCCGCTCGCCTTGCCCGGCACGCACCAGCGCGTCAATGCCGCCCTCGCCCTCGCCGCGTTGGACGCCGCCGATATCCCCACGACCGACCAAACCCGCCGCGCCGGTCTCGCGCAGGTGGATTGGCCGGGCCGCTTCCAACGCCTGCAAAATGGCCGCGTCATCCTCGATGGCGCGCACAATCCCGCCGCCGCCCGCCGCCTCGCCCACACCTGGCACGAGGAATACGGCGGCCATCACCCCGCCACGGTGATCCTCGGGATGATGCGCGACAAGGACCTCCCCGCCGTCTGCCGCGCGCTCGTCCCGCTGGCGGCCCGGGTCATCGCCGTCCCCGTCCGCAATCCCCGCGCCGTGCCGCCCGGGGAAATCCGCGACGCCCTCGCCCTCGTCGCGCCGGAACTACCCACGCACGTCGCCGCCAGCTTCCTCGACGCGTTCGACCACGCCCGCACGCACCCGGCGGAGGTCATCCTCGTGACCGGTTCGTTTTTCCTGGTCGGCGAGGCGCTGGCCCTGCTGACCGGGCAGCCCGCGCCGGAAGAAAGTTGGCAATAGCCGATTTTGCCTTAAGGTGCCCGTCGCCTTCCCTCGTTGCCATGAAAACCACGTTCCACCTGTCCGCCCTCCTCGCCCTCGGTGCCGCCGCCCTGACCTTCCACCCCGGCACCCTCCGCGCGGCGGACGACGACCTGGCCCCCCGCCGTGCCCAGGCCGAACTGCTTCTGCGCGCCATGCACACCGAGCAGGTGCTTACCAACGCCACGGCCAAAGTGTACCAGATGGTCGATAAATTCGGCCAGAATGCGGCCGCTCAACCCGACCTGCCCGCCGAGCAAAAAGCCGCCGTGCAGAAGGCGCAGGAAGAAGCGCACGCGACCATCGGCCAGCAGCTCAGTTGGGACGCGCTGAGGGGCGATTTCATCCAGGCTTATGCCGAGGCGTTCTCCGAGGATGAACTCAAAGGTCTCGTGGCGTTCTACGACTCGCCCCTGGGGCAAAAGCTCGTCGAAAAACAGCCCGCCGTGACCGAAAAAATGGGGCGGCTCACCCAGCAAAAGATGATGGCGGTCATGCCGACCATCATGCAGAAGATCAAGGACTCCGCGCAGAAGCCATCGCCTACTCCGGCGGCCTCCGCCACGCCCGCTGCGTCGCCTGCGCATTGAATCGTCAAGGTAGGGATGGATCAAAACACCTCCGGCTGGCCCTCTTGCATCAGCCGTACCTGCGGCTCGACGCCCGCCTCCCGTGCCCGCGCCAGCAACCGCTCCGGCGGCTCCGCCAGCGGTTCGTAACTGAGCCGGAACGTCCCGTAGTGCATCGGCACGAGGGTCTTCGCGCCCAGTTCCACGAACGCTTGCACCGCCTCCTCCGGGTTCATGTGAACCGCCCGCTGGCTGGGCGTATCATACGCTCCGATGGGCAGCAGCGCGATTTCCACCGGACACCGCCGCCCGATCTCCGCGAACCCCTCGAAATACGCCGTGTCGCCACAGTGGAACACCGACCGCCCGCCCGCCGACAGCACGAAGCCGCCGAATCCCCGGTGCTGGTCGTGCAGCATCCGCGCGCCCCAGTGGTGGCACGGGGTCAGCGTGATCAACACCCCGCCGCACGCGAAGTTCCCCCAATAATCGAGTTCGTGGACCCGCTCGAACCCCAGGTCGTACACCAGGTTGCCCACGCCGAAGGGCACCACGATGGGCTGGTTTGCCGCGACCGCTCTCAACGTGCGGCGGTCGAGGTGATCGAAGTGCGCGTGCGTGACGAGCACGAGGTCGATCATCGGGAGTTCGTGCAGATGCACCCCCGGCGTTTTGAGCCGCTTGATGCCCTTGAGCCAGAGCGACCAGTTCGGGTCGATGAGGATGTTCAGCCCGGCCATCTGCACGAA
>CAXUGY010000081.1:0-9932 GCA_964250695.1 uncultured Chthoniobacterales bacterium
TGGCGGCGGGGGGATCGCCCTCGACGCTGCCGAAGTTGCCCTGGCCGTCCACGAGCCGTTCGCGCATGGCCCACGGTTGGGCCATGTGGACCAGCGTGGGGTAGATGACGGCCTCGCCGTGGGGATGGTAGTTACCCGAAGTGTCGCCGCAGATTTTGGCGCATTTGCGATGTTGCCGTCCCGGGAAAAGCGAGAGGTCGTGCATCGCGTAGAGGATGCGCCGCTGGGAGGGTTTCAGGCCGTCGCGCGCGTCGGGCAAGGCACGGGCGATGATGACGGACATCGAGTAGTCGAGGAAGGATTTGGACATCTCCTCGGCCACGTCGATGGGCTCGATTTTCTCGTTGGGATGGGGCATGGCGGAACGGGGGCTCGAATTGCGCGGTCGCAACGCCTAAAAAGTACCATCGCTGGGGGTGAACGGCAACCAAAAACGCTAGGGGTTGGGACTTGGGCGCTGATCCGCGCCAGGGCTTGCTTTCTACCCGTCCCGCTGCCATCCTGCCGTGCATGATCGCATTGGCTCCCAAGCATCGGTTTACGGTGCAGGAATACTACCGCATGGCGGAGACCGGCATCCTGGCGCCGGATGCGCGGGTCGAATTGCTGGAGGGCGAAATCGTCGATATGTTTCCCATCGGACCGTTTCATTCGGGAGTCGGCACGCGGCTTCAAATGATTTTTACCATGGCTGGTGGAGACCGCTGGATCGTCCGGTCCCAATATCCCGTGCGGCTGGGCGATGGTTCGGAGCCGCAACCTGATCTAGCTCTGGTGAAGCTGCGCGACGATTTTTACACTGCGGGTCACCCGCGGGCAGAGGATGTTTTCTTACTGGTGGAGGTTGCAGATAGCTCCGTGCATTTTGACCGGGAAGAAAAGCTGCCGGTTTACGCGCGGGCAGGCATCACGGAATTCTGGCTGGTAAACTTGGTCGAGCGAAAGGTGGAGATCTACCGAGACCCTTCGCCGGAAGGTATTTACCGTTCGGTCGTGCAGGCGCGCCACGGCGACAGCGTTGCACCGGCGGCGTTTCCTGATGCCGCGATGACCGTGCAGGCTCTGCTGGGCTCCTGAAGCGCGACTTTCTCCCTCGTTTCCAAGCGGGAGCTACGGATGAGCACGGCCTTGCTATAACAGACCCTTGCCCTGCTTGTCGGCGCAGAGTTGCAGCAGTTCGGCGGCGCGCCCGCCATCGACCGTGCGGAAACCCGGCATCAGCGCGAGCCAGTGGTAGACGGTTTCCCGCATCGTGCCCGGCAGCACGGACGGCAGTTTGAGCACTTCGTCGAAACCCTGGATCACCGCGTCCGCCGTGCGGTCGAGCATCGTCCGGCCAGCCTCGCCGCTGCGGTTGTTTTCGAGCGTCGTCCCGCCGGTCCCGGGCGACAGGACGGCCAGGCTTTCCTGGTAGAGCGCCATGGCGTCGATCACGACCGTCGCCGTGCGCGGATAGTAACTGGTCATCAGATTCCAGGGTTCGCCGACGCCCGCCTGGTCGCCGCCGGTGCGGAAATCGGTGCGCAGGAGCACGGACGGAAGGTCGGCGAACTTGGCGAACATGAACTCGACCACCGTGCCGGAGTCCAGTTCGGGGCCGTCGTAGTTGAAAAGCCCCAGGTCGCAGGCGAGCAACGCGCGGATGTCCTGGTCGCGGATGGCGTGGGCCGAGGTGTCGCGCTGTTCGAGGTTTTGCGGGAGCACCGCCTGATAACGCCCCTCGGAGCGGCGGTAAATGGCCTCGGCCAGGACCGCGTTGCCGAGCAGGTGTTTGCCGCTGAAAAGTTCGCCGCCGAAGTAGAAGGTGTAGGTCATCGGAAAAGTGTCGTCGTGGGGACGGAGTCGGCTGGCCGGGCGAGCGTCCCGGGTCGTTTACAACTGGAGATTGGGGTCAATGTCTGCTGCGAGCGGCGTCATCATCCCGGCCCCGTGGGCCAGTCCGGCGACGGCGGCGATCATGGCGGCGTTGTCGGTGCAAAGCGCGGGCGTGGAAAGGAGTAGTTCGATTCCCTGGTGCGCGCAAGCCCGGGTGAACGCCCCGCGCAACCGCGAGTTCATGCTCACCCCGCCGCTCACGACGACGAGCGGGCGTCCGGCCTCGCGCGCGGCGGCGAGCGTCTTGCGCACCAACACCTCGACCACCGCCTCTTGAAACGACGCGCACACGTCCGCCAAGATTTGCCGGTGTGCATCGGCGGACGCCGTGGCCAAGCCCAGCTTTGGCAGCAGGGTACGCACCGCCGTTTTCAACCCGCTGAAGCTGAACGACCCGTCACCGCTGTGCAACATGCTGCGCGGCAGTGGGAAACGCTGCGGGTCGCCGTCACGGGCCAGCCGGTCGATCTGCGGTCCGCCGGGATAGGGCAGGCCGAGCATTTTGCCGACCTTGTCGAACGCCTCGCCCGCCGCGTCGTCGAGCGTGCCGCCCAGCCGCCGGTATTGGCGGAACCCAGCCACGTCGATGAGCAGGGTGTGGCCGCCGCTGACGATCAGGCCCACGGCGGGCCGGATATCCCCCGCCCCGCCGAAAAACGGCGACAGGAGATGGCCTTCGAGATGGTTGATGCCGAGATAGGGTTTGCCCGTGCCGACCGCCAGACCCTTGGCCACCGCCGCGCCGATCATCAGCGAACTCGCCAGCCCCGGACCGGCGGTCGCGGCGAAAGCGTCGATCTCGGACAGGCTGATCCCAGCGCGGGTCAGGGTGTGGGCGAGCAGCAGCGGCAGTTCGATCAGGTGCTGGCGCGAGGCGGCTTCGGGCACGACGCCGCCGTACACCCGGTGCAGGTCGATCTGTGAGGCAACCTCGCTGGCAAGCAGTTCGTTGCGCCCGCGCAGCACGGCGACGGCGGTCTCGTCGCAGGAGGTTTCGATGGCGAGGATCAACGGCTGATGGCGGACTCAGGACCGCTTTTCGGCGGCCGGACGCGCGGCGATTTGCTGTTTGTAGATCATCATGCCCTTGAGGGCGTCGAGCGCGCGTTCGAGCTGCGGGTCGCCAGTGTCGCCGTAGTCGCGCTTTGCCTCGTCGGCGGCGGGTTGGTCACCGCCGCTGTTGCGCCGGGCATTGAGCGCGCGTTCCTGTTCGCTGGTCAGGGTGGCGCGGATCGTCGGCGCAACGCCGTGCTGGTGGATGACTTGTTTGCCCGGCGTGTAATACTTGGCCGTCGTCAGGCGGACCGCCGAGCCGTCGGGCAGGCCGATCACGCTCTGCACGCTGCCCTTGCCGAAAGTCGTCTCGCCGACCAGGATCGCCCGGTTGAGGTCTTTCAACGCGCCCGCCACGATTTCCGCGCCGCTCGCGCTGCCGCCGTTGATGAGCACCGCCACCGGGAAATCCCCGCGCGGTTTCGCCACGGAACTGGTCGTGTACTCCCGGCGGGCGGAAGGGGTGCGGCCCTCGGTGTAGACGACCATCGTCTTGGGCGGCAGGAACTGGCCGCACACATCGACGGCGCTGTTGAGCAAGCCGCCCGGGTTGTTGCGCAGGTCGAGCACCAGCGATTGCATCCCAGCTTTTTGCAGGTCGTCGAGCTTGCGGCCGAGTTCCTCCGCCGTCGGCTCGTTGAACTGGATGATGCGCACGTAGCCGACCTTGTAATCGCTGGTCAGCGCCGGGTCAACGAGGTGGGCGTCCTTGACGCTCTCGACCTTGATCTCCGCGCGGACCATGGTGAAATCGCGCACTTCCTTGCTCGTGGGACGCAGGATTTGCATCGTGATGGAATCGCCGGGCTTGCCCTTGAGCGCGGTGATGGCGTCGGAAAGCTGCATCTTCTCGGTGGTCGCGCCGTTGATTTTGAGGATCTGGTCGCCGCTGGAGAGACCCGCCTTGGAGGCCGGGCTGTCTTCGAGCGCGGAAACGATGATGAGCACGCCGTCCTTGGCGGAAACGACGAGGCCGAGGCCGTCGTAGCGGCTGCGGGTATCGTCCTGCATGTCCTTGAAGCTGTCCGGTTCCATGAACTGGCTGTGCGGATCGAGGCCGCTGAGCATCCCGCGCAGGGCGTTGTAGGTGAGCGCGCGGTAGTCGATTTTCTCCTCGTCCACGTAGTCCTGCCGGACGAGTTGGAGGACGCGGGTGAAGATCGTCAGGCAGGAGTAAACGCTGTTGTCCTTGGCGGCGGCCTCGGTGGTGCCCGGGGGCGGCATTTCGGCGGCGGCGCCCATGTCCTGGGCGCAGAGGGCCGGGCAGGTCGCCGCCAGCCCGAGGAGCAAGGTCAGCAATGCGGCGCGGAGGCGCGGGGACGGGTTCATGCTGGACGCAAGTTTAGCATGGGCTCCCAGTGGAGACAACGGTCGTGCTGACGAACGGCGGCCATCCCCGAGTTATCTTGCCGCCCTGAAGGCGCGCGAGAACTCGATCAGTTCTGCCACTCGCCGCAGCTTCTCCTCATACGGCAGGCGGGCAAGAATTTTTCGCATTTCAAGGCTCATAGCGACGGAAGCTTCAGATGATGACGTCCAAGAATATCATCGAGTAGCTCACGATCAAACTCGGACTGCAGGAGAAACTGTTCGATCCGCGCGTGATCTTTCTTTCGCCCCACGCTAACGGCAATGGCGATGAGATGCTCGGCTCGAAGAATGCGTCCCGGCACTCCCGCAAACACGAGCGGTAACGCCTCACGAACCGCTTCTTCGGTGAGCGGGTCCGCAGCCAGCCATTGCACCGGAAATCCTCGAACGAGGATGTGCTCGCGGTTCACCGTGTGACCCAGGGATTGCAAATACGAATAGATCGCCGGGATACCCGCACTCAAACCCCGGTCGGACGGGATGAAAAAGATATCCGCATCGTAAGTCGTGAACGGCTCGGTGTAGCGGATGGCTGCCAGCGCGCCTCCGAGAGCATATTCCGCGATGATTCCGGCGACGCGCAGGCTGTTCGCGCAAACAAAAATTTCGTCCAGCGGAATGCCAGGAACAGGCATAAAACGAGGGCATAGGCCCGGTGGCCGCAGACTTCTACGCCGCGTCCTGGTCCTGCTTCTTGCGGATCAACGGACTGCGGCGGCCTTCCACGACAGCGCGGTTGATCGTCACGTCGGCGATGTCCTCGCGGCTGGGCAGATCGTACATCACGTCGAGCATCAGACGCTCCAACAAACTGCGCAGAGCACGCGCGCCGGTGCCTTTTTTGACGGCCTGCGCCGCCAGCGCGCGCAGGGCATCGCGGGTGATCGTCAGGTTCGCGCCTTCCATGGCGAAGAGCTTGTTGTACTGCTTGACCATCGCGTTTTTCGGCTCGGTCAGCACGACCATGAGTTCTTCTTCGGTCAACGGTTCCAGCGACGAGAGCACCGGCAAGCGGCCCACGAATTCCGGGATCATGCCGAAACTCAACAGGTCTTCGGGTTCCGGGACCAGCGGATCGTGGGGATTGTCCTGCGCGGCAGCGGTCAGTTGCGCCAGATTGAAACCGAGCGTTTTGCCTCCCAGACGACGCTGCACGATCTTGTCCAGCCCGACGAACGCGCCTCCGCAGATGAAGAGAATCTTCTCCGTGTTGACCTGGATGTATTCCTGGTGCGGATGCTTGCGGCCACCCTGCGGCGGGACGTTGCAACTGCTGCCTTCGAGAATCTTGAGCAGGGCTTGTTGCACGCCCTCGCCGGACACGTCGCGCGTGATGCTGACGTTGTCCGTCTTCCGCCCGATCTTGTCGATCTCGTCGATGTAGACGATGCCGATCTCGGCGCGCTTCACGTCGTAATCCGCGTTTTGGAGCAAGCGCAGGATGATGTTCTCCACGTCCTCGCCCACGTAACCGGCCTCGGTCAGGGTCGTGGCGTCGGCGATGCAAAAGGGCACGTCGAGAATCTTGGCCAGCGTGCGGGCCAGCAGCGTTTTGCCCGAGCCGGTCGGGCCGATGAGCAGGATGTTGCTCTTTTCAATCTCCACGTCCGCCATGTGGTCCAACGGCAAGGACGCGCCCACCTCAGCGTTGGAACCGGTCTGGGTGATGCGCTTGTAGTGGTTGTGGACGGCGACGGAAAGCACTTTTTTCGCCATGTCCTGACCAATCACGTAACGATCCAACTGCGCGCGGATCTCCTTGGGCTTCGGCACGCGGATGACCGTCGATTGGCGGCGGGCGTCGTCGTTCAGCTCCTTGTCGAGGATGTTTTTGCAGACGTTGATGCAACTGTCGCAAATGTACACGCCGGGTCCGGCGATGAGCTTGCGCACCTCTGCGTGGCTTTTGCCACAAAAAGAGCACATCGTGAGATTGGAAGCGCGCGCCATTCTATTAGGGGAATCCGGTCACATAGAGCCTGACGCGTGCCACCAGCCACCGACAAGCTTATTTTTGTCGGTGGCCGGGTTTGAGCCGCCAAGCTAACTCTGTTCCTCACGCACCGGGGGCGTTGCCCCGGCAGCGAGGTCGCGGTCCAAGGCGTTGTCGAGCATCGCCTGGGTCGTGGAAACGAGTTCGGGCTTGCTGTCGGCCTTGAGTTCCTTGCGGGACTCGACCACGGAATCCACCAGCCCGTAGTCCTTGGCCTGCTGCGCGCTCATATAATAGTCGCGGTCGGAGTCATTCTTGACCTTGTCCTCGGGCTGGCCGCAATGATCGGCCAAGATCTTGATGAGGCGCTTCTTGAGCTTGAACATGTACTCCACCGTGCGTTCCACGTCGCTGGCCTGACCCTGCGCGCCGCCGCTGACCTGGTGGATCATGATGTCCGAGTTCGGCAGGGCGTAACGCTTGCCGCGCGTCCCGGCGGCGAGGAGGACGGCCCCCATGCTGGCGGCCATGCCGAGGCAATAGGTCGTCACGTCGCTGGTGACGAACTGCATCGTGTCGTAGATCGCCAACCCCGCCGTCACCGAACCGCCGGGCGAGTTGATATAAAGGTGGATGTCCTTCTTCGGGTCCTCCATCTGGAGGAAGAGGAGTTGCGCGATGACGGCGTTGGCCACCTGATCGTCAATGGCCGTGCCGATGAAGATGATCCGGTCTTTCAGCAACCGGGAGTAAATGTCGTAGGAACGCTCGCCGCGTCCGGTCTGCTCGACGACGTAGGGGATGTAGAGGTTGCCGCTCGGGGACTTCGCCGCCTCCGCGTGGGGCGAGATGTACTGCGGGGCGGGCACCAAGTTGGGGAAATTCATGATGGGATCGGGTCGGACTGGGTGTCGTCGTCTTGCTCGGGGAGGAGTTCGGAATCCCCTTGGGCGACAATCTCCACCGTAGCATTCGAGGCCAGGAACGCAAGGGTCTTGCCGAGGAGGATCTCCTCTTCGATCTGGCCCAGGGCGTTGTTTTCCTGAAGCTGTTTGAGGAGTTTTTCGCGCGGCATCTGGTAGCGCGCGCTCATGACGTTGAGTTGTCCCTCGAACTCCTCGCGGGTGACCTTGATGCCTTCCTTTTCGGCGATGCGGGTGAGGATGAACGCGCTTTTGAGACGGTCGCGCGCAGCCTGCCCGGCGTTGGTGACGATGTCCTGTTCGTTGCTCTTGATCTCGTCGTCGCTGATGCCGCGCTCCTGGTTCTGCTTGACGATGTCGTTCATGATGCGCTTGGTCTCGCCGCGCACGAAGTCGGAAGGCAGGTCGAACTCGGTCGCGCCGGTGAGCTGGCTGATGATCTGGCGGCGTTTGGCCTCTTCGATCATCTGCTTGCGCTCGCCTTGCAGGCTTTCGCGGGCGAGCGTGCGCAGTTCGGCGTAGGTCTTGCCGGGGGTGACTTTTTCGGCGAAGGCGTCGTCGAGCGCGGGCAGGTCCTGACGCTTCAATTCGTTGACCTTGACGGTGTAATCGAGCTTCTTGCCCCGCAGCGATTCGAGGGGGATGTCCGCCGGGGTGTCCACGGTGAATTCGCGGGTTTCGCCCGCCGTCGCGCCGAGCAGGGCCTCGCTGAAACCGGGAAGGAGGGTTTCCGGGCCGAGCTTGATCCAGAAGTTTTCCTTGCCGCCGAGTTCCTTGGGGGCGTCGGGGATGGCTTCGGTAATGGGTTGGCCTTCGAGG
The DNA here is from genome assembly GCA_964250695.1 of uncultured Chthoniobacterales bacterium. Taxonomy (GTDB): domain Bacteria; phylum Verrucomicrobiota; class Verrucomicrobiia; order Chthoniobacterales; family SZAS-18; genus CAHJWO01. The sequence goes on from CAXUGY010000081.1 coordinate 7,975, forward strand.
CGGCCCGCGTAGTCGATCACGCAAAAATCGCCCATTTCCAGGCCACGGCCTTCGATGTCGGTGAACTCGGCCAGGCGGTGACGCAGGGTGTCGAGCGCGCGGTCCACCTGGGCTTCGGTGACCTCGTCCGGCGGGAGTTTGACGGGCAGGCTCTGGTAGGGCGGCAACTCGAACTCCGGGGCGGTGATGACCTTGGCGGTGAAGCGGAGCGTGTTGTCCAGGCCGAGTTCGACCTGATCCACGTCGCCGACGGACAGGACGCGCAGCTTCTTTTCGGCGATGGCCTCACGGGTGGCGGCGGAAACCAGCTTGCGTTTGAGTTCGTCGGCGATTTCCTTTTTGTAGCGGGTCTCGACGAGGTTTTTCGGAGCCTTGCCGGGACGGTAGCCGGGGAGCTTGGCCGCGCCCTGGTAGTCACGCAGGATGTTCTGGCGTTCCTGGTCAACACGGTCGGGCGGCAGCGCGACGCGCAGGGAGGTAATACAATTGGGCAGGGTTTCCAGTTCGACTTGCATGACGTTTTCGAGGCTCGGGGTGAGGGACAATGTTCACCGGGAACACGGAAAGCGAAATCCGTTTTTTCGGAAAAGCCAGAAATCGTCCGCAGATTACGCGGATTTCCGCAGATGGAAGAGAGGTGGTAGAGAAAGCGTTTTCCTACCCTTCTTCCAATCTGCGGAAATCTGCGTAATCTGCGGACGACTCTATCCTCACGCGCCGAACCAACGCAGCAGTTCGTCGCCGCCGGTGTCTACCGGGCCGACCGCCACCAGAGCGCGGAAGTTTTTCCGCAGACAGGCGCGCGCGGCAGACTGCACGGCGGCGGGCGTCAAGGTGGCGAAGGCGGCTTCCACGTCGGCAGGCGGGACGATGCGGCCGTGGCCGAGCAGCGATTCGCCCAGCCACATCATCTGGTTGGTCGTGCTCTCCAGACCGAGGCGATGCTGGCCGATGAGGTAATCCCGCGCCTCTCTCGTTTCGCGCGCGCCGATGGGCTGGTCGCAGAGACGGTCGATCTCGCGGCGGATGAGCGTGAGGGCAGAGCGCAGATGCTTGGCGTCCAGGCCGACCGAAATCGTCAGGAGTCCCGTGTCGGCGAGGGTGGAAAACTCGCTCTGGACCGAGTAACACAGCCCCCGGCGTTCGCGCAGGCTCTGGAACAGGCGCGAATCGGCTTTCTCGCCGAGCATCGCGTTGAGCAGGCGCGCGGCGAAACGGTCCGGGTCGCTCCGCCCGGGCGCCACGAAACCGAGCACGAGCTGCGTTTGTTCGTTGTCCTGACGATGGACCACGGCGCGCGTCGCGGCGGCGGGGAGCTTCCAACGGGTGAAGCGCGGCACCCGCCCGGCGGGCATCGCGGCCAGCGCCGGGGCGACCTTGGCGAGCACGTCGGCGTGGGTCACGCGGCCGGCCACGGTCAGAATCGTCGAACGGCCATGGTAGCCGGCGCGCCAGAAATCGAGGAGTTCGTCGCGCCGCAGGGACGACACGCTTGCCAAAGTCCCGGCGAGCGGGCGTCCCAGCGGATGGCGCGGCCAGACGGCGGCGGCGAGCAGTTCTTCGGCGACCTGCGCGGGCTGGTCCTGGTACATCAGGATTTCCTCGCGGATGACGCCCCGCTCCCGCTCGACCTCCACGGCGGGGAGGCGGGAATGCTGGTAGAGATCGGCCAGCACGTCGCCCAGTTGCGCCAGCCGTCCGGCCTCGGCCTTGGCGAAATAACAGGTGTGGTCCTCGGCGGTGAAGGCGTCCAGGTAGCCGCCCACCGCCTCGACCTCGCCGGTGATGCGCCGGGCGGTGCGGCGTTTCGTGCCTTTAAAGAGGAGGTGTTCGAGGAAATGGGCCGCGCCGTTAAGCCGGGCGTTTTCGTGCCGTCCGCCCACCGCCGCCCACAGCCCGACGCACACGCTGGCCATGTGCGGCATTTCCGCCGTGGCGACGCGCAGGCCGTTGGGAAG
>CAXUGY010000082.1:0-8748 GCA_964250695.1 uncultured Chthoniobacterales bacterium
TGCAGCCACACTTCCCAGTAGCCGTTCTGTCCCCAGCTCGACGCCGACGGCGCGACCATCTGCATCGTCGGGTGGGTGTCGAGGTACCACCCCGGCGTGGTCAACGCGAACGTCCCCTGGTCGTAAACCGATTTGCGGATGAACAGGTCCAGCCATTCCGGCCCCTCGAACCACCAGTGGCCAAAGAGTTCCGCGTCGAACGGCGCGACCACGATGGGGTCCACGTCCAGCACCCCGCGCAGTTTGTCGATCTGTCCGCGCCGCTCGTCCATGAAGTGCCCGGCGTGCGAATCCGCCGCCGCCAACGCCCAGGGCCGGTGATACGGCTCCTTGTTTTGCTGGCCCCGCGCCGTGATCCGCTGGTATTTGAACCCGGTGAATTTGCGCGGCTGGCCCGGACCGATCACCGGCTCCAACTCTTCCGGCGATAATTCAAAGCCGATGTCCCGGTAGAATTCCCGGTACGCCGGGTCGCCCGGGTAGCCGTGCTGCGCGCTCCACACCTGCCGGCTCGACTCCCGGTCGCGCGAGAACGCCGCCGGTCCCGCCGGGGTAAAACAGGGCGCGTAGATGGCCCGCCGGGGCCGGGGCTGGCCGTACATCAGGCCGTGCGCGTCGAGGATGAACCAGCGCAGATTCGCCTCTTGGAGCACCTGGTCGATCCCCGCCACGTAAGCGCACTCGGGCAACCAGATGCCCGCCGGATCGCGCCCGAAACATTTTCTGTAGTCGTCCCGCGCGATGAAAATCTGCGCCCGCACCGCCTGCGGGATGTTCTCCATCAACGGCAGCAGCCCGTGGGTCGCCGCGCAGGTGATGATCTCCAGCGAACCCGCGTCCTGAAACCCCCGGAACGCGCCGACGAGATCGCCCCGCCAGCGTTCGAGATATTGTCGGCGGCTGCCGCGCAAGCGTTCGAGGTAAAAGTGCGCCGTCTCCTCCAGCCATCCCTGGCCCCGGGTGCGCGCCATTTCCTTCTCGGCGAGAGCCAGCGAACGGTCGAGATAGCGCACGTACCGCTCGCCGAGCAGCGGGTCGCGCAGCATGGCGCAGAGCGGCGGCGTCAGGGTCAGCGTCAGGGCAAAAGGCACCCGGTCGCCCGCCAGCCGGTCGAACACGTCGAGCAGCGGCAGGTACGTTTCCGTGATGGCCTCGTAGAGCCAGTCCTCCTCCATGAACTCCGGGTACTCCGGGTGCCGCACGTAGGGCAGGTGCGCGTGCAGCACGAGGGCGAGGTAGCCGTGTTCGGTCATGACAGCGGAAAAAGAGCGGAACCTACACCGCCGCCCCGTCAGACGAAAGCGGACCCCGGGAAATTCGCAAGTTTTCCCGCGCCGTGGTGATTGGCACGGCCAGCCCCGCGTTTCCCGGACGAATCATCAGCAATGAAAGCCCTCATGTTCCACAAGCCCGGCGACGTCCGGGTCGAAACCATCGACGACCCGAAGATCGAAGACCCGCGCGACGCCATCATCCGCGTGACGGCCACCGCCATCTGCGGCTCCGACCTGCACATCTACAACGGCTTCCTGCCGCAGGCCCGCCCGATGGCCCTGGGCCACGAGTTCATGGGCATCGTCGAGGAGACCGGCTCCGGCGTCGGCAACCTGCAAAAAGGCGACCGCGTGGTCGTCCCCTTCCCCATCGCCTGCGGCACCTGCTTTTTCTGCCATCACGACCTGCCCGGCCACTGCGAAAATTCCAACCCCGAGAACTACGGCCCCGAAGGCGGTGTCGCCACGGAAAAAGGCGGCGCGCTCTTCGGCTACACCGACCTGTACGGCGGCTACAACGGCGGCCAGGCGGAGTTCGTCCGCGTGCCCTACGCCGACTACGGCCCACGCAAGGTGCCGGATAGTCTGAGCGACGAACAGGTGCTTTTCCTCACGGACATTTTCCCGACCGGTTATTCCGGCATCGACTGGGCGGGCGTGAAGGGCGGCGAGATCGTCGCGGTCTTCGGCTGCGGGCCGGTGGGGATTATGGCGATGAAAAGCGCGTGGCTGCGCGGGGCGAAACGCGTCATCGGTGTGGACGTGGAACCCTATCGGCTGGAGATGGCCCGCCGGACCGCCAACGTCGAAACCGTCAACGCCGCGGAGACCGACCCCATCGAGTTCATCCGCGCGGCGTCGGAAGGGCGCGGGGCGGACGTGTGCGTGGATTGCGTGGGCATGGAAGCGCACCGCTCGATCCTCGACAAGGCGCTCAACATCGTCAAAGGCCAGGTCGGCAGCGTGACCGTGCTGGACAACTGCCTCAGCGCGGTCCGGCGCGGCGGCTGGGTGACGGTGATCGGCGTGTACCCGATGAACTACGACTTCCCGGTCGGCAAGGCGTTCGACAAGGGCGTCTTCATGGCGTGGGGCCAGGCCCCGGCGCACAAGCACATCGACAAGCTGCTCGCGCACATCGAAAAAGGCGAGTTCAAGGCGGACGATGTCATCACCCATCGCCTCAAGCTCGACGAGGCCCCGCACGGTTACGACATCTTCGCCAAGAAGAAGGACAATTGCGTCAAGGTGGTGTTGACGCCGTAAAGCGTCGTTGAAACCCCAGGCAGGGCTGGCTCTCCAGGCCAGTCCCTGTTCGTTTGGAACACCTGCCGGTTCACGCGTCCTTCGTCTGCCAAGTCAGGGACTGGCTCGGAAAGCCATCTTTACCCTCTTGCTAATCAAACGGCGACCGCGGGCATCAGGGCTTCACGGTCGCTTTTTTGCTCTTCGCCGTCCAGGAACGCGCTCTCGCACAGCTTGGCGTACAATCCGCCCGACGCCAGCAGGTCCGCGTGCTGGCCGCGCTCGACGATGCGTCCGTGCTCCATCACCAGAATCTGGTCGGCGCGGCGCACCGTGCTCAGGCGGTGCGCGATGACGAAGCTCGTCCGCCCGCGCATCAGGTGATCCAACGCTCCCTGGATGGCGCGCTCGGTTTGCGTGTCCACACTGGCCGTGGCTTCGTCGAGGATCAGGATCGGCGGGTCCTTGAGCAGGGCGCGGGCGATGGAAACGCGCTGTTTTTCGCCCACGCTCAGCTTCACCCCACGCTCGCCCACGACCGTGCTCAGGCCGTCGGGCATCCGTTCGATGAAAGCGCGGGCGTTGGCGGCGGCGGCGGCCTGGAGGAGTTGCTCGTCGGTGGCGTCCGGGTTGCCCAGGCGCAGGTTGTCGCGCACGGTGCCGTTGAAGAGGAAACTTTCCTGGGTCACCAGCCCGATGGCCTCACGCAATTTGGCACGCGGGATGTCGGTCAGGGGGCGTCCGTCGATCTCGATTTCCCCGCTGCTGAACTCGTAGAAACGCGTCAACAAGTTGACCAACGTCGATTTGCCCGCGCCGGTCGGCCCGACGAGCGCGACGGTCTGCCCGGCGGACGCGTGCAGCGAGATGTTCTTGAGCACGGGCCGCTCCTCGTCGTAGGAAAAACCGACGTTCCCAAAGCGCACGTCGCCGACGATGCCGCCGTCCTCGCCCGTCGCGGCGTCCGGCGGCGTGGAATCCTCCGTTTCCGGCGGGGTATCCATGATCTCGAACACCCGGCCCCCGGCGGCCCGGCCCGACTGGAAAAGCTGGTTGAGGCTGTGCAACTGGCGGATCGGGTCGTAGAGGAAACCGACCAGCGTCAGCACGGCCACGAACGCGCCCAGTGCCATCCGATGGTCGAGCACCGCGCGGCCACCGGCCAGCAGCACCAACGCGAGGCCCGCGCTGGTAAAGAAATTCATCGCCGGGTTATAAAGCGCCCACGTCCGCATGATGACCAGACTCGCCTCGCGCAGCCGGTCGCTGACCGCGTTGAAGCGCGCGTGTTCCTCGTTTTCGCGCACGTAGGTCTTGATCTGCCGGATGCCCGCCAGATTGTCGTGCAGCAGCGAGTTCATGGCCGACGCCGCCACGCGCTGCTGCTTATAACGCTTGTGCGCGGTGGTCGTGTACGCCAGCGCACCCGCCACCAGAAAGGGCACCGGCGACAGGGCCCACAACGTCAGGCGCACGTCGTAACGCACCAGCATGACGACCACCACCGCGATTTGCAGCACGGCGATGACCCCCTGCTCGATGCCGTCGATGAGCACGCGCTCGACCGAGTTCACGTCTTCGAGGATGCGCGTCATCAAATCGCCCGTGGACCGGTTGTCGAACCAGCCCAGCGGCAGCCGCTGCATGTGCGAATACAGGTCGCTGCGCAGGTCGAAGATGACTTTCTGCTCAAAGACGTTGTTGATCAGGATGCGCAGGCCGTTGAGCAGTTCCCGCAGGAAGAACGACCCCAGCCCCAGCAAGGCCAACGGCACGAGGCGTTCCGGGTGTCCGCCTTGCAAAGCCTCATCCACCACCCCCTTGGTCACGGCGGGAAAAATGATGACCGAGAGCGTGCCGCCGACCGCGCAGACGAGCATCGCCGAGGCCAGCGCGGGATAGCGTTTGACGTAGCCGAAAACGCGCAGGATGGGGCTGCGTTTGGCCGGTTTGGCGGGAGGTCTTTCTGGATCGTTCAAGGTCGATGAAGCTCGTGGCAAAGCGTGTTTTTGGCAAGCACTGCCTCCGCAGGTGATGGTGGCCTCCGGGCGCCATCCACCTCGGATTTAAACTCCGAGCGCGCGACGCAGTTCGTCGAGGCTTGCGCGCAACGTGCCGAGCTGCCCGCGCAACTCAGCCACCTCTTGCTCCAACGCTTCCAGACGCGCGGTGTGGTCGGGAGTTCCCGGGCGTTCGCGGGGCACCGGCGCGGCCAGTTCATCGGGCATCGGTTCCGCCGGTTCGCCGGACAGCAGTTGCACGTACCGCCGCTCTTTCTGACCCGGACGCATCGGCAGCAGCCGTGCCAGTGGTTCGCTCCCCTCGCCCAACCCGGCGAGCGTGTTTTCCACGTCGGCCAGCGTCGGGAAAGAGGCCAGGCGTTCGGTGCGTCCGCGCAACTCGCCCAGGGTTTGTGGGCCGCGCAGCAGCAGCACGCAAAGCAGCGCGTGTTCCTGCGGCGAAAAATTGTAGGTGTCCGGCAGGATGTGCCGGTACTTCTGCACCCGCGAGCCGCCGCCAAAGATCACCGTCGCCAGCTTTTTCTGGCGCAAACCGTCGAGCGCTTCCTCGATCTCGCGCTCGTTGAGCGTCAGCACGGGTTCGCGGTTGGTGGCTTGGTTGCACGCGAGCAGCAGCGAATTGAGCGTGAGCGGGTAGGCGTCCAGCGTGGTGCGCTCCTTTTCCAGCAGGCAGCCGAGGACGCGGGTTTCGACGGAGGTCAGTTCCATGGCGCCGGGAACGTGCCATGCGCAGACGCCGGGCGTCAACGCACGGTTGACACCTGGCATCCGACGGGATTTGATAGGGCGTTGGGGTCCCGCATCCGCTTTTTCCATGCCGCGCGCCAAACAAACCAAAGGAGTTTGCTCTTACTGCCAACGCGAAACGAGCAAAGGCACCGCTTTCAAGCACATCGCCACCTGCCCGGAACGCCAGGCCGCCGTCAACGCCGCCGAGGCGAAACCCGGCCCGGCGGAACCGTTCTATTACTTGCGGGTGCAGGATGCTTACGTCAAAGATTTCTGGCTGGATCTGGAAGTGCGCGGCTCGGCGAAATTGAAGGATCTCGACAAATACCTGCGGGCCATCTGGCTGGAATGCTGCGGGCACCTGAGCCAATTCACCGCGGATGGGTTCGGCAGCCGGGTGGCCGGGATGACCCGTCTCGTGGGTGACGTGTTTGCCGACGGTTCCGAGTGGGTCCATCTCTACGACTACGGCGACACCTCGGAAACATTGGTCAAGGCGGTCGGCGTCCGCGAAGGCAAACCGACCACGAAGCATCCGGCGGCGCTGCTGGTGCGCAACGTCGCGCCCGAACTACCGTGCATGGAGTGCGAGACCCCGGCGAAATGGTTTTGCCGGGAATGCCAGATCGAGGACAACCGGCAGGGCACGCTCTGCGACGCGCACAAGGCGACGCATCCGCACGAGGATTACGGCGGTCCGGTCGCGCTGGTAAACTCGCCGCGCCTGGGAACGTGCGGTTACACGGGTCCGGCGGAACCTCCTTATTGAGGTCGGCGCCGAGACTGGCCGCCGCTGTAGGCAGTTTTTTCGCACTTTCGCATTGATGCAACGCAGGCTTTTTTAAGAGTCCCGCCTTCCAAACCAAAAACCCGGCGGGCCGTTGCCGACACGCCGGGTTGAATGTGATTCTAACAAGGCGGCCGCCTAGTACCGGTAGTGTGCGGGCTTGTACGGGCCTTCCACCGGCACGTCGAGGTACTCGGCCTGCTTTGCCGTGAGCGTGGTCAGCTTGACGCCGATCTTCTCCAGGTGCAGACGCGCGACTTCCTCGTCGAGCTTTTTGGGCAGGATGTACACCCCGGGCTGGTACGTTTCGCGGTTCTTCCAGAGGTCCAACTGCGCCAACGTCTGGTTGGCGAAGCTGTTGCTCATGACGAAACTCGGGTGACCCGTGGCGCAACCGAGGTTGACCAGGCGGCCTTCGGCCAGCAGGAAAATCGAGTTGCCGGTCGGGAACTCGTACTTGTCCACCTGCGGTTTGATGTTCGTGTGCTTGATGCCCGTGTAGTTCACCAACTGATCGACCTGAATCTCGTTGTCGAAATGGCCGATGTTACACACGATGGCCTGATCCTTCATCCGGGCCATGTGCTCGATGGTGATGACATCGACGTTGCCCGTCGTGGTGACGTACAGGTCGGCGCGGCCCAGCGTGTCTTCCAGCGGGCACACCTCGAAACCTTCCATCGCCGCCTGCAAGGCGTTGATGGGGTCGATCTCCGTGACGATGACCCGCGCGCCCTGGCCCTTGAGGCTCTGCGCGCTGCCCTTGCCCACGTCGCCGTAGCCGCAAACCACCGCGACCTTGCCCGAAAGCATCACGTCCATCGCGCGGTTGATCGAATCGACCAGCGAATGACGGCAGCCGTAGAGGTTGTCGAACTTTGATTTGGTCGCCGTGTCGTTCACGTTGAACGCCGGGACGAGCAACTTGCCCTGCTGGTGCAGCTTGTAGAGGCGATGCACGCCGGTCGTCGTTTCCTCGGACACGCCCTTCCAGTCCTTGACCAGTTCGTGGAAGATGTAGGGCGACTCGCCGTTGATCTTCTTGAGCAGGGCCTTGATGACCGATTCCTCGTGGCTGCCGCTGGGGGTGTTGACCCAATCGTCGCCGTCTTCGAGTTCGTAGCCTTTGTGGAGGAACAGCGTCACGTCGCCGCCGTCGTCCACGACCATCTGCGGGCCTTTGCCTTCGGGATTGACGATGGCCTTCCAGGTGCAATCCCAGTATTCTTCGAGCGTCTCGCCCTTCCAGGCGAACACCGGCACGCCCGACACCGCGATGGCGGCGGCGGCGTGGTCCTGGGTCGAGAAGATGTTGCACGAGGCCCAGCGCACGTCCGCGCCGAGTTCGACCAGCGTCTCGATGAGGACGGCGGTCTGGATCGTCATGTGCAGGCTGCCCGTGATGCGGACCCCGGCCAGCGGACGGTCCTTGGCGTATTTCTCGCGGATGGCCATCAGGCCGGGCATTTCTTTCTCGGCGATGTCGAGTTCCTTGCGGCCGAACTCGGCGAGCGAGAGGTCGCGGACGGCAAAGTCCTGGGTTTTGGCGGATTCAGCGGTGGCGGATGTGCTCATGATTTTAGCGTGTCTAGCGTGGGGTACGTCTTACAACAGGGTGAATGGTTACCGGACGGCGGCCTTGAGTTCCTCGGCCTTGTCAGTGTTTTCCCAGGTGATGTCCGGGTCGTCCTTGCCGAAGTGGCCGTAGTTGGTCGTCTTGGAGTAGATCGGGCGCAGCAGGTTCAATTGCTCGATGATCCGGCGCGGCTTGAAGGAAAACACTTCCTTGATGGCCTCCTGGATTTTTTCCTCGTCCACGGTGTTGGTCTCGAACGTGTCCACGTGGACGCTGACCGGATCAGGCCAGCCGATGGCGTAGGCGAACTGGACCTCGCAATGCGTGGCCAGCCCCGCCGCGACGACGTTCTTGGCGACCCAGCGGCCCATGTACGCCGCCGAACGGTCCACCTTGCTCGGGTCCTTGCCGGAAAACGCGCCGCCGCCGTGACGGCCCCAGCCGCCGTAGGTATCGACGATGATCTTGCGCCCGGTCAGGCCGGTGTCGCCCTGCGGCCCGCCGATGACGAAGCGGCCCGTGGGGTTGATGAGGTATTCGGTCTGGTCGTTGAGCATCCCGGCGGGGAGTTCTGCGCGGATGACGTTCTCCATCAGGAAATTTTTGATGGTGTCGTGATCGACGCCCTCGGCGTGCTGCGTGGAGATGACCACGTTGGAAATCCCCACCGGCTTGTTGTCCTCGTAGATGACCGACACCTGGCTCTTGGCGTCGGGACGCAGCCAGCCGACCTTGCCCGACTTGCGGATGCGGGTCAACGCGCGGCCCAGGCGGTGCGCGAACATGATCGGCGCGGGCATCAGTTCCGGCGTCTCGTTGCAGGCGTAGCCGAACATCAGGCCCTGGTCGCCCGCGCCCTGTTCGGCGGTCGCCTTGCCGTCGGCGGCGGCCTCGTCCACGCCCTGCGCGATGTCCGGGCTTTGCGCCGTGATGATGTTGTTGATGAAAATCTTGTCGGCGTGGAACACGTCGTCGTCGTTGACGTAGCCGATCTCGCGCACGGCGTCACGGACGATCTGGACGTAGTCGAGCTTCGCCTTGGTGGTGATCTCGCCGCCGACGATCACGATGTTGCTCTTGGCGTAGGTCTCGCAGGCCACGCGGCTCTTGGGGTCC
>CAXUGY010000083.1:0-8430 GCA_964250695.1 uncultured Chthoniobacterales bacterium
GGCCGTGACAAACTTCATCCAACAAAGAACACGCCTTCACGGTGCGTAACTCCTGGCAGGGATGGCGAAGATTCTCGACATCGGCGCGTTTGCCGTGCAGGTACGGCACTTTGGCTTGGAAAATGCTCAAATTGCTATATGGTTTGCGCACTACGTGCCGTTTCTTGAGGTCACGTGCGCGCTGGCGTTACTGGCACGGCGTTACGCAGTAGGCGCGACAGTACTTTGCATGGTGCTGTTAGTGGGATTTGAGGGTGGACTGACGTACGGATGGATGCACGGATACAAAGGTGGGTGCGGATGTTTCGGAAAATTCTTCGGTGGCACGACCGTGCGGATGGCGTTGCTGCGCAATGCCGGGCTGTTGGTGCTCGCCGCCGGACTGCTCGTCCACGAAGCCACCCGCCCCGGCGCCGTTGCTGGAGGCGGCCCCCAGAACCAAACGATCTGAAGCGGCCATGATGCACTGGTTTTGTCTCATCTTCGCCAGTTTGCTCGCGGCCGATGCCGGTGGTTTGCCGACGGCGCGGGCGGAATCAGCTGGGCCGATCACGGCGGAATGCCAAGCGACGCCGGGTGTAGCCGACAATTTTTATGAGGCCCGCGGCCGCTTTTGGACAGCCGATCGGACCACGCCACTACGGGGCATCTTGGTGATCCTGTTAGGTACCGACGAGGATGCGCGTGCCGAGGTTGATAACCCTTTCTGGCAAACCTTGGCCCGACGCGAACGGCTGGGATTGCTGGGCTGTTACCTTCGGGGGGAAAATGAACCGTACACAGATGCGGAGCGCGGCTCGGGACAAGCGCTGGTCGAATTTACCCGGCAACTCGCCGCCGCGACGGCGCTGCCCGCGCTGGCGCGTTTGCCCCTCGTACTCGTCGGGCATTCGGCCGGTGGAATGTTCGCCTGCACTTTTACAGACTGGATGCCGCAGCGGGTTGCGGCGTTCATCGCAGTCAAGCCCGGCCCGCTGAGGCCCGGCCATAACCCGGCGGCGGCCTTGGTGCCGGGTCTCATCATCGTCGGGGAAAACGATCTCGGGCAGCGGATCTATACCGCCGCCCAAGCCTTCGCCTGGCAGGCTGGGTACCGGGGCCGCTGGAGCTTTGCGATGGAACCGGGAAAAGGCCACGAATGGACCCCGGCCGCCCATGCGCTGATCGCTGTCTACATTGTGGGAGTATGCAACCTCGCCCGGCCGCCGGCGGCGGAGTCGCCTCCTGGTCCGGCTGAGGGTTGTATGCGCGATCTTTCCCATCCCGGGCAGGCGGGTTCCGCAGCGGCTGGAGCGCAACGCGTCTGGCTGCCAACAGTGCTGACCGCCCAGGCGTGGGCAACTTTTACCCGGAGCGTCGTCTTGGCGGCGCTAGCCAACCCGCCCGCCGGTTTCAGCTGGCCGGAAATCGCCGTGACGCCGGCCGTCCTCACCGTCGAGGCGGGGGAGACGCCGCCAGACGAACGCGAAAATCTCCAGCGCAGCTTCGTCGTCGAGATGACCGGCGAGCCCGCCATGGAATGTCAGTTTTCGTCATCAGATCCGCGCCTGCACGTAGCCGCCACCCGCGTGCAAGCCGGGCGGTACCGGCTCGATCTGCGCCTCCTGGCTGCCGGGCTGACGCCTCCTTATTACCGGACAGAAATCGAAATTCGAGCGCGGGGCCGTGCCTTCCACGAAGCGTCCCTCCCGGTGAACCTGCGCCTCGCCAGCCCGTATCGTTTGAACCCGCCGTCATTCTATCTGGGAGTCCTTCCCCGCGGCGAACCCTGCCGGCGAACCGTGTCCATCACCGCTGCGATGGACGGCGAGACCAAATGGATCCTCACCGGGGTCAAATCGTCCAACCCGAAATTTGCCCGGGTGCTCTCGTCCGTGATACAACCCGGCGGCGTTGTGGTCACGCTCGGTTTTAACGCCGCTGACGTGGAGCCGGGCAATCAATCGGGCCGTTTCGACCTGACGCTGGAGCGCAGCCAGGCGCAGGAGAGAATTTTCCTACCCTTCGTGGCGGTCGTGGCCAAGGGGGCTGCCATCGGCGAAACGAGACCTCCGGCTCCCTCCCCATGAAGCGACCGCTCTCCCACTGCAAACGCGTTCGGAAATCCGTGTGGGCGCTGCCTGCCGGGCGGATTCAGGCCGGCGCGCGTTTGCTGCTGTGGCTGCTTGCGCTCGGATCGGCTATCCCGGGGCGGGCGGAGCTGAGGCCAGGGCGTTTTTACGAGGGGCAAATTGAAGCCGTACCCGGGGAGAATTTCTCTTTCGTCCAGTACCAATGCTGGCTGCCGCCGACTTCTAGGCCGCTGGCCGGCGTCCTCTGCGTGGTGCTGCATCCGCACGGAAACCGCAGCGTGCAATTAGCGACGCCGCAGCCGTGGTTAGCGCTCGCGTCGCGGCACCGGTGCGCGTTGTTAGGCGTGGCGTTTGTCGAAGCAGCGGATAACCGCCGCTCGTGGAGTCATGCCGCGGAGGGTTCCGGTCGGGCGCTGGCGGCGGTGCTCACCGAAGCCGCCAGCCGGAGCGGCACGGAGGGACTAACCCGCGCGCCCCTGGTGCTCGCCGGGGTCTGCCAAGCGGGGCAGTTCGCCTACAGTTTCGCGGCATACGCGCCGACGCGGATGGCCGCGTTCCTGACGGTGGGAGGAAATCAGCACGAACTGACGCTGGCAGCGGCCGCTGCGGCCGTGCCGGGGCTGCTGGTAGCGGCTGAGGACGGCCGCCCGCCGACAGAAGACCACATGCGGCGGTTGCTCGCTGCGGGCCGCGAGCACGCGGCGCCGTGGAAATCCGGGCGGGAACGACTCGACGAATATGATGCGGGGCATTGTTCCGCGGCGGTCATGGATTTCCTCACAACGGCGCTCATGTCGTTGGCCGGTGACACGGCGGCCGACCCGCCGCCGGTGGGAGCCGTAGAGGGGGCGGCGGCAGAACTTTCATTTGTTTCCGTGGTGCGGCCGGCGGTGGGCTGGGCGGATGAAACCCGGATTCCGGTAGGCATGATCTATCTGCACGCGGACGGCGCGGCCGCTGTCACCGGGACGTTGCATCTGCATTGCGACGAACGGTCTTGCGTCGATGGCGTCGGCCTTGCCGACAGCAACTCGGTTCGCTGGACGGCTGTCCGGCGCGGGGCTGCCGCGTGGGACCTCGATTTCGGGTTGGACCTGGCCGGATTGCCCTGCGGCGCGTTCAACGTCGAGCTGCCGGTACGGTTTCTCCACGCCGGAGATTGCCTCCCGGGCGGTGTTTCGGTCTTTGTTTCGGGCCAGTTAACCGGGGATGTCGTGGCAAGTCCGGCGACCATCCAGTTGGACAGCACGGATTCGTCGCCGGCGTCGTGTTTCGTGCGCTTGCGTTCGAACTCGGGAGCGCCCGTTCAAATCATGCATCTGGAAACCGATCCGCCGGGCTTGCTCGACTTAGAGCCTGGGCACGACCCGGCGGCACCAGGCTTTACATGCCGGCCGGCGGCGCACGCATCGAGGGAGCGCGAGGAACCCATTTCCGGACACGTGCTCGTGCGTGTGACGTCCGACCGCGCGCAAACCCTGCGCCTGTTTTTTTTCGGCTGGGCACCCCGTTCCTCTCAAGGATCGGCCGCGAGTCCACGGTCGTAGATGTTTCCCCCCGAGCTTGAATTATGCGAAAACGTCCCTTGATCATCATCGCCGTCTGCGTGCTGCTGGCAGGCATCGAAGCTTTGCTTGCGCTTGATGGGAAGCTTTCCGTCCCGGAGAATTTCTATGATTTCGGGTGGGTGGCGGGAGATTCAACGGTAGCGCGGACGTTTTTATTCAAAAACGTGTCGCATTGGGCCACGATCCGGCTGCTGCGGGTGCAGAAGCACTGCGGCTGCACCAGCGCGACGCTAAGCCGCTTGGTTCTAGCGCCCGGAGAAGAGGCGGCGTTAACCTGCACGGTGCAGACGTCGCTGCATCATCTGGCATTCGGCACATCGGTAGAGGTCATCTGGTCGCCTGTGGGTCTGCCGGTCGAACACACGGCTCCCGTTGTTCTGACCGCGCGCGTGGCTCAGAAACTCTCCATCGAACCACCCACCTGCTTTCTGGAGCGCGTCAACGCCCGCCAGACGACCGCGCACGCGGAATTTACCATCCGCCGCGGGCAGAATGTACAGTTGGAACCTTGGAATCGCCTGGAGGCGAAGACCGACGCGGCTGGCGTGCAGCTGACTCTCACCCAAAAGGCAGCTGACGAGTGGAAGTTGAACGTGGACTTCAAGCCCTGCGAACAAATCATCGGCCAGCTAAAAGCCGTCATCACGGTCCATTGCTTGCTCGGCGAAAAACGCTATCCGACCGAATACCAAGCCATCGTTTCCGGCAGGATTGATTCGGATGTGCGCGCCAAACCCGCGTCCCTCTACCTCGGTACGGTCGGCAAGGACAAGGAAATCACCAAGACCAGCGTCATCGCGGCTCCCGCGGGGAAGTTGAAGGTCATCTCGCTCGTCACGTCCGACCCGGAGTTTGCCACACCCGCGTGGACGCAGGAAGGGGATGGCAGGATCACAGTGACTTCGCGCTTTCACCCCGGTCATCGCCAGGAACAAAAATCCGGCCGTCTTCTGCTGACGTTTTCGGACGATGAACAGGTCAGGCAGCTGGAAATTCCATACATGGGTTGCGTGGTGACGGGGGTGCCGTGAGTGCGCTAGGTCGAGCGGCAGATTAAAACACGGGGATGCACAACCTGTTCGCAGCGAAACATGTTGCAGGCGAAGCTAGGTTTCTCCTCCGGAAATCAAAGTGCCGACAAGCAAGATGGGATAAATTACCTCAAGTTCGTATTTTATGATTGACCCGGCGGGTGAAAATTGCTTAATTCCGTATTGTTACATCGTGGCAAGGTGCTGCGGTAATAACATAACCACAAGAAAGGAAGCATCATGAGAATATTGAGTAGACATCGACTTGCAATTGCGGCGGTTGTCGGGTTGGCTTCACTGATTTCGACCCAATCGCTTTGGAGCCACGCCGCGAATAGTGATGGCACGCATTGCCGTCTCATTCAGAAGGGCGATACCTGCTTTCTTACCAGTGGGGGCCTTCTGGCTGTAGGCGATGGGGCAATCCACATTAAGGGGGATTGTGGCTTCTATGATGACGGAGGGTCGCAGACCCGTCCATGCAACGGACAATATCTTGGCGCTAATGCTTCCGAATAATCGGGAGATCTGCTAGCTGGAAGAATTCGCGTCCGAGTGAGCCGGTCTCACGCCAGATGCGGCTCCGTCCTGGCGAGGAGGAACTGCTGCCGGTTTCGCTTCCTCGCGTCTCATCGCGCAGCAGCTGGGCGCGCCCGTGGGCTGTTCTGCTCCGCCTCTGGCGCTGGCAGTCGTCGTCCGTACACCATGTCGGCGGTCTCATCGAACGCAACTCCTACCTTGATGGTAAGCGAGATAATCGGATTTGCCGAAGTTGCCGGGCGATCTCTGGTCGCCATACCCGATGCGCGCTGTCAATTTTTAGCCTGATTCACGAAGAGCGGCGACTACGACCGGAACGATTTGGATTACTGGCGCGACTTGGCTGCCACTGGCCTCCTCCATGCTCTGAATCCTATGATTAACGCTCGTTTACCCACTCAAGCTACTACTGATTGTCTTATGAAAAACTTTCTCGCGCCTTCTATCCTTTCCTTGTTCTGTGCGTGTGCCTGCGCGCTACCTTCCCGGGCCGAAAACGGCCTCGGTACCGCCGCGGAAATTCAGTCGATCGGCGACGCAAACGTGGCACTCGGAAAGTTGCGCGAAGGGTTTTCGGCTCAACAGAAATTATATCGGGCCATCACTACCTTGGAATACACTGCAACCGAAGGAATCGGGGATGCCGAGCGTGACCCCAATCTGCTGCCGGGCAGCTTGCACTTCCTCGCGAAGGGCGATCTTTACTGGTATGATCTGAATACCATCCGACTGCGTGGCCATGATGAGTTTTGTTTTATTTCCAGCTACGATGGGGAATACACCCGCAAGCTGACGAAGGGGAACCTCTACATGGAAAACAAGAAGGGCAAGGGCAAGGTCGCTGGCAAAGAAGGGGTTGGCACGGACGGCGGGACTTTGTTCGGAAGGAATTTCTTGTTCCTGCCACAGCTTTTTTCCGCTTCGGAATACAACACCAACTCGGGGTTCATTGCCCGGCCGGTGAACCTTGGTGAAGCCCCCAGATGGGAAGCATTCGGAGCCGCAGTGAAACTGCTGGGCCGTGCGCGGGTGCTGGACTCCGATTGCCTTGCTTTGGAATTACCCTTGGAATGGGAGGTACATACGCGTGGACCTGCTAAGGTACGCATCTACCTGAATCCCACCAGCAATTTTTACGCAATGGGCTGGGACGTGTTGACTTCGGATGGCCGACTGGCTTACAGCTACCGTATTACCAAGCTCGGTTTTGCCAACGTGAAAGGCACCAATCTGCAACTACCCTACCCGCAGGAAGCAAACGCGATCTATCATACAAAACACGGTGTCCTCACGGACGGGTATACGTCGACTTCGAAGATCACGATCACCGACGTTCACCTCAACGAGGAGGTCGATGACTCCAGGTTTACCATTGCGCCGGATGAGGCGACCGGAATTTTTGACACCGACGCCAACGTGTATATTAACGTTCCGAAGTAGAGTCACTGCTGTCATTCGTGGTTGAACCGGAGACGCTCGGCGTCCCGGAGGAAGATTAGCCATCGTTGGGCAATGGCCAAGCGCGCGGTGACGCTGCCCCTTAGCGAGTTCACCCGCCAGCCGGCGCTTCGAAAAGGGCAAGTAATACTTCTTCAACGTGACGGCCCGGCCTGTTGCTGATCGGCGAAATGGTCAATGGCATCGATCCAGGCCTGCCAGCTTTTGCTCAAGTAGTAAAAGTTGCCGGGATGGATTTGCACCGCTGCCGCTACCGGCGAGCCGGCATTAGGCTGGCGTGTTAATGAAAGGACACGCTGTGCGGAATTCGTGCGATCGGCACTCTGGGCGCAGAGCAAAAGTGGGAGGTGGTTCTTTGCGAGTAGCGATTCGAAGGAGTATTCGGCGAAAGCCGAGCGTTGCGGGGTCAGGTAACAAGCCACTGCTGAGGGACAAGCCGCCAACGCCGCGAAAAGCGCAGCCTGTGCACCCCGGCGATGCCCGGCGATGATCCAGAGGTTCTGCAACCTCCCTTCGTGTTGCAATTCGGCCAGAAACTCGACCGTTTGCCAGCTCGCGTCGGAAGGATAGGCGGCTGGCTTGAAGCTGATGACCTCCCAACCCTTCCTTGCCAAGGGGCGTAGTGTGCTTTGCACGAGGTCTGCCGGTTCCTCGCCACAGTCTGGAATGTAGACGAGCGTGCCTTTCACCGGCCCTCGGGAGGGTCGTGCCTCGATCCGATTCAATTCCGCTGTTCTGTCAGAAACTGTGGAGATCACTGGCCGTGTGTAGGCAGCCATGGAACCGGCGGCAACGCAGACGCCGGCGGCCGCGATAATCAGCCCGACCATCAGGGTGCCGCCGGAAAGAGCCGCCCGCCAGAGAGTATCGTTCCTCCTCCGGGATAGGAGGAAAGCGGCTTTAGCGGGAATCGCCAACGCGCAGAATAGGGTGATGAACGCATCGCTCGGCTGGGTGATCACCGAGGAAAAGCCGCTCGCGATGAGGCTGGCAGCTAAGCCGCCGGCGCACGCCGCGAGAAAGGCGTCATCCCGGGTCTTTCCTAGGCGCAGGCCCAAAGCTGCTGCCGCCAGCAGCGCGCCGACTATAACCGCCAGCGCCGGGATCCCGCGTTCAGTGCCAAAGGTAAGGAAATCATTGACCGCCGTGGAATAGGTCTCAACATGGGTGGGTAATTGGTAGTCGTCCATGAACATTTCGCCGAAGCGACCGGCACCGACCCCTTTCCAGGGATGCTCGTACATCATTTGGAGCGCGCCTTGCCAGAGCAGCAGCCTATGGTAGATGGATTTATCCTCGACGAAGGAAACACTCGAAGCGGCCCGGTCGAGTCCCGCCGGCCAAACGACAACCAGCACGATCACGATTGCCGCGCACGTCAACGGATACCATCGCCGCGAGCGGAGCCCAACAGTCAGCGTGGCCAGCCCAGCGCAAAGTGCAACCCATCCACCGCGCGAGTAAGTCTGGATGAGCAGGTAGGTTCCCCATATCAGCAGGATCGCCATGGCGATGTCAAACACCAGGCGGCACCGTGGCCAGTTGCGGAGTTGCTGGTGACCAGCGGCGCCTATTCCACAAAGCAGGGTAATGCCAACCGCCAGGACGGCGGCGGCGCAATTAGGTGTAGCCCACACTCCCGTCCAGCGCACTTGATTCCTGTAAAGAAACTGAGAGTAATTGCGGCCTCTCGTATTGATGGAGATTGATCTTGCCCCGGTTTTGAGGACCAGACGGAGTGCCGGGTTTTTGTTGTTTTAG
>CAXUGY010000084.1:0-8395 GCA_964250695.1 uncultured Chthoniobacterales bacterium
AAATCGACAAATTATGAGATGCGGAACTGCGGAACCGTCGTTGCCCACGTTTTGCCTTCGCAAAACTCCTTGCAAAACAGGAGCTTTTTGCGAACGACTTTTGCGAAAGGGTTTGTAGAGCAGAGCGTTGGCATTGCCGCGCTTTCGCAAACTTGATCCTTCTTTGATTTTGCGGACTGGGCTGTGCGAAAGGAACACACAGCATGAACGAGAAGAGTCAGACAGCGCGGCGTTATGACCGCGAGTTTAAAGAGAACGCGGTGGCCTTGGTGCGCGGCGGACGCACGATCAGCAGCGTGGCCCGCGATTTGGGCGTGACCACTTGGTCGCTGGGCCGCTGGGTGCAATTGGCCCGGACGGGAGGCGGGCAGCGGGAGCCTGCTACTCTGGCCGCCGAGAGCGAGGAGGCGCGTGAGATGCGCCGCCTGCGCCAGGAGGTCGAGCACCTGCGCCAGCAGCGCGACATCCTAAAAAAAGCGTTGGGCATCTTGTCAGCGGAAGTGCCTCCACCCGCTACACGCTGATGCAAAAGATCAAAGACGACATCGTGCCGGTATGCGCGGCCAGCCGCCAGACCTACGGCTGTCCGCGCGTGACGATGGCCTTGCGCCAAGGCGGGATGCGTTGCGGCAAGAACCGCGTGGCCCGGCTCATGCGCGAGAACGACCTGCGGCCCAAGCAGAAGCGCAAACGCTGGCGGCCCGTGACCACGGACAGCAATCACCGTCAGCCCGTCGCCGAAAACTGGCTGGCCAAGGCACCCTCGCCAGAGCGTGCGGACCAGGTCTGGGTGGCCGACATCACCTACATCGACACGGGCGAGGGCTGGCTTTACCTGGCGGGCATCCTCGACGCTTGCACCCGTCGCTTGGTCGGGTGGCAGACAGGCGAGACGCTGGCCGCCGAGTTGGTGACCCAAGCCTGGCGAAAGGCGGTGCGCTCAACGTCGGCCCGCTCCCGGTCTGCTCCACCACTCGGACCGCGGCACGCAGTACGCCAGCGGGGCGATGGCGGCGCTGCTGGCCGAGCAGGGAGCAGCCGCGTCGATGAGCCGCCGGGGCAACTGCTACGACAACGCCATGATGGAGAGCTTCTGGGCCACGCTCAAGGCCGAGTGTTTTGCGGATAAACGACCGTCGACCCGACGGGCCGCCAAGCTCCAGGTTTTCGATTACATCGAGGGCTTCTACAACCGCACCCGTCTGCACAGCAGCCTCGGCTACCAATCTCCTCTGGCGTTCGAGCGAACGATCAGTTACAGCAAAAACTAACCCTCAACGAAAACAACCAAAGCCCTCTCCTCGTTTTCGAAGAAAGATCAACGGCGGCGTGCGCGACTCGACCTACGTGCTCGATGGCCTGCTTTACCACGAGAGCGATCTGCGCATCGAAGAGCATTACACCGACACGGCCGGGTTCACCGACCACGTTTTTGCGATGATGCACCTGCTCGGCTTCCGCTTCGCTCCGCGCATCCGCGATCTGGCGGACACGAAGCTGTACGTGCCAAGAGGCGAGCAAACCATGCCAGCGTTAGCTGCGTTGATCGGTGGTCACCTGAACCTTAAATCGATCCGTGTTCACTGGAATAAAATCCTGCGTCTGGCGACCTCCATCAAACAGGGCACGGTCACTGCCTCGCTGATGCTGCGTAAGCTCGGCAGCTACCCGCGCCAGAACGGCTTGGCCGTAGCGTTGCGCGAACTCGGGCGCATCGAACGCACCCTCTTCATCCTGGACTGGCTCCAGAAGGTGGAACTCCGGCGGCGCGTCAACGCTGGCCTCAATGGCGACTACGTCTGGCGGCAGAGCCGCCCGCGTTCACCGGGTAAGTTCCGGTCTCTTCGGGTGCTCTCCAAGGCTTGGCGTACGATTTCTTCCGTTTTCTGACGCGACCCCTTGACGCTCACCGGCTACCGCACGGCGGGCGACCAGATCACCATCGGCTTGTCGTCTTTGGGCAGCAACGGCACGGCGGGCGCGGCGGCCAACTTCGACCCGGGCCAGAGCTACGTGCTGACGCTGGTGACCGCCGGCGGCGGCATCACGGGCTTCGATGCCGCGAGCTTCCAGGTGGACACGAGCGGCTTCCAGAACAGCCTGGGCAGCGGCCACTTTTTCGTGGCGCAGGAGGGCAACAACCTCAACCTGGACTTCACCCCGGTCCCGGAACCGGCGACTTGGCTTGGCGGCATGCTGTTGCTGGTGGGCGCAGCGGGGACAATTCGGCGCCGCATCCAGCGGGGCGCGGCGGCCTGAAAAGCGGGAGGGGCGGTCCCACCGGGGTTTCAGGCGCTTGGGGGGATCGGGAGCGGATGGGAACGCGGAGACGCGGAGATGGCGGGGGACGCGGAGACGATGGGAGGGGATCAGGTGGTTTCCGATGCCAAATGCTCGTTCCCCTTCGTGTTTCTTTGCTTCTCTGCGTCCCCATTCACCCGCCCCATCGAACCGCTCACCGCCGGATGCAGACGCTTCTACCGCGGATCGGGTGGGATCGACGGCGCGGCGCCGCCGTGCGTTGACTTCACCGCGAGGAGTAGCGCAGGGTAGCACGGATCAGACCGGAGCAGGTCATAGGTGTTGCCCAGCAAGAGGTCCCCGTAGCTCAAACCCCCCGGCCACGGGGCGTAGGTTTTTAAAAGATCCATCGCCGGTCCCGGTTCGTTGAGGTGGAGGTAACTCCACGCCAACTGGACCGCCAGCATCGGACCATCGACGCCGTCCTTCTCGGGCGGCAACAATCCCAACGCGCGGTGTCCTGCCTCCAGGGCCTCGGCCCGGTGGCCCGCGATGGCCTGCAGTTGGGAGAGCGCCGCCCAGGGGCCGGGTTCGTCCGGCAGGGAGTTTGCGTGTGCGAGCGAGCCGGGCGCCAGGCTCGCGGCGATGGCCCGCACCCGTTCCGAGTACCCTTCGCGCAGCATGAGATTGAGAAAATGCAGAGCCTCCCGCGGATACATCTGACCGTCCACGTGCCCCTGAAACGCCGGCAGCGGCGAGGCGGCCAGGGCGCGTTCGGCCGCGCCGGCGTCGCACTCGTAGCGGGCAATGCCCACGCGCATAAAGGTCACCGAGCCGTTCGGATCGTAGCCGGCGGGCAACTGCGAGAGAGCCTCGTGCAGAGGGCGCAGATCGGCCGTCTCCTGGTAGGTGAGAAACGCGCGATGGATGCGCAGGTAAAACTGCTCGGGCTGCGCTGCCATCAGACGGTCGAGCACCCCGCGCGCCTCCTCGTAGCGGCGCAACCCGGCCAGCGTTTTCCACCAATGCGTGCCGTAGTCGGAGTGATAGGGATCGTGACCAGCCGCCGCCTGAAAACAGGGCGCCGCCTCTTCCCACCGGTTTTGCCGCCGCGCGGTCAGACCCAGGCAGAACAGCGTTTCCGCGTCGTCGGGCAGCGCCGCGAGGGCGAGGCCAAACTCTTCGGCCGCCCGCGCGTAATCGCGCTGAATGTAGTAGTAATAAACGCCCAGCGCGCGTCTCGCTTCCCCGCTGTCCGGCCGCAGGCGCAGGGCCGTCTCGGCGGCCGCGAGCACCCGGGCCGCCCGCGCGGGCGACCGGTCATAACTCTTGCGGTAAGCCAGCGCATGCACCTCTCCCATCAGCGCGTGCGCCCGGACAAAAGCCGGGTCGAGGCGGAGCGCCTCCTCCAGCAGACGGATGGCCTCCTCAAACCGGGCCTGGCTCGGCACGCTGCCGCCCAACGCGCTTTTGGCCAACCGGTACAACTCGGACGCGCGCGGGCTGGCCTGCCCGGGCGGCCGGCCCAGGGTGGTGAGACACTCCTGCACCGCGGCGTTCATGGCGTCGGCGGTTGGAAATCGATCCGCCGGGGCCGCCGCCAGCATTCTCTGGAGCAGGCCGACCACCGCGAGCGGCACGCGCGCCTCGTCCAACTGCGCCAACGGCAGCGCGGCCCACTCCGGGCGGTGGAGAAAGTCCGCCGGCGACAAGTTGCCGAAGGGCAGCTTCCCGCAAATCGCGCACCAAAGCGTCACCCCGAGGGAAAAGATGTCGGACCGGCTATCCACCTCGCCGCCGCGGAGTTGTTCGGGGCTGGCAAACCCCGGCGTGCCCGAAAAGTGCGGACGGTCGCGCGCCGGGCGGCCGCCGTGGGCCACCGTCTCGGCCAGCCCGAAGTCGATGACTTTGACCCAGGCGTGGTCGCCGTGCCCGGAGGCGGCCGCGTCGGCCACGAGCATGATGTTCGCCGGCTTGAGGTCGCGGTGGACCAGCCCTTGTTTCTCCGCGGCCACGAGCGAGCGCGCGACCTGCGCGGCGATCTCCAGCGCCAGGGCGGGCGGCAGCGGGCCGGTCCGGTGCAAACGCGCTTCCAGGGTCTCGCCGTCGACAAACTCCATCGCGTAGAAACACGCGCCTTCGCCGGCCTGGCCGCCCGGCGGCGGGTCCGTCAGGCCGTAGTGGAAGACGCTGGCCACGTTGGGATGCCGCAGCCGCGCCGCTGAGCGTGCCTCGTGCAAAAAGCGCGTCTGGGCATCGGCTGAACCGGACAACGCTGGCCGGATGACTTTCAGGGCAACGGGGACACGAAGATTGGTGTCCAGGGCCTTGTAGGTCACGCCCATCGCCCCGCGGCCAAGTTCGTGTGGACGGCCGTTCTCATCGGTCAAGACCTGGAAGTGCTGGTAAATGCGTCCCGAGCCCGGTTGCTCGATGGGCTCCGCCGGGTCCAGGCCGCCTTGCAGCAAACAGATCAAACAACCCGCCCCGGTAAACCGGCGCCCGGCGGAGCTGCCGCAGCCCTTGCAGACAAACACGGCCGCCTTTGCGGAGCCTTGGGAATCTGGCATGGCGAGGTAGAAATTTTTTAGCCGCGGCTCAGCACCCGGCAGAGATAGCGCAGTTCTTCGTCGATATCCGTTTCGTGCAGCACGGTGCGAGCGACCTCGGCGCGAAGGACGGCACGGTAGCGGGCGCGGAGGCGCGTGAGTTGGCTTCTCACCGTCGCCGCGGGGATCCCCAGCCGGTCGGCCATTTCCTCCTGCGTGGGCAAGTCTTCCCCGGCGATGAGAAATCCCTGCAGGCGGTCGAACCACTCCGCTTTGGACTCCCGGGCGTACTCAGTGCGCAATGCATCCATCGTCCGCTGGACCAGTGTCTCGGCCCATTGCCGTTCGAAGACACTGTCTTCATGGGACGCGGCGGCGCCGGCCCAGGCCGGCAGATCGTCCAGGAGAGCGGCTTCAGCCGCCCATTCAAATGACACGTGCTCCCGGTCGCCGCCGCGTTTCTGACTTTCCTCGCGCTTGGCCACATCGGAGAGAAAACGCTTGAACACGGTGACAAGGAACGAGCGAAATTTGCCTTTAAGCGGGTCGGCGCGCTCGTAGGAGCGTTTCTCCAGCAGGTCTTCAAAGAAGCCTTGGACAAGATCCTGCGCATCCGCCGGACCGTAGCCTCGTCGGCGCGCAAAGCTGTAAAGCGGCGGCCAGTATTGACCACATAGCGCGGCGAGAGCGGATTGCGCTTCCTCGGGGGTTGCCCCACCTGCCTGCGAGCAGGCAGCGATCACACTCCAATGCGTGGTGCCAAAGGGAACACGCACGGAGCGCAGAGTGCCGGGAACCGCTCTCATTGAGCACGCAACGTATCATGCGGCTGCCCGCGCAACCAGCAGAGGAAAGCGGGTCGTCGCGCAAAAATCAGCAAACTTTTTGCAGCACTGCCGAAAGATTTTTCCAAGTACCTAAGACGAGCGCAACGCATTCCGCTCGCCTCAGCATCCTATGAAACATATCATTTTGCGCCGGTCGATCTGCCACGTCTTGTTCTTGTTCCATGGCGTGGCGGCGCCCGTGCTCATCTCATCGTGGGCCGCGCCAGCCCACGCGAAAAGCCCCTTCCTTTGGAGCAGGGACGCCCCGACGTTGGAGTCCGCCGATGACTGGGTTGAGTTTGCGCCGTTCGGATGGACGGCGCGGTCTCCGCGGCAAGCCGTCCCGCAATGGGCAACCGCATCGCTCCAGGATGCCGCGTCGGCCTTCGATGCGGCTGCCGTCGTCGGTCCGTACACCTGGACCGGAGGGGCGGGCACCGGTAATTGGTCGCAGGCCAGCAATTGGGCCGGCGGGCACCCGGGCAACGAGGGAACCGCCGCGGTGATCTTCGACGGCAATGCCTTTGAAGGCACGGCCCGCGCAAGTTCCAATGTAGACGGCGGGTTCTGGGTGTATTCGCTGGAGTTCGACGGCGCGAAGACCTTCCAATTTAGGAGCGACAACAACCTGACCCTGGGCATCGGCAGCGGCGGCATCATCCAGAACAGTGCCGCCGCGCAGGACTTCTACTGCGGTCTCTCTCTGCTCAGCGACCAGAGTTGGAGATATGCCGCCGGCGCGGGAGCGGTGAACATTCATAACACCTTGACCGTCATCAACAATGCGAGCTTGTCGTTTGACGCCAGCGGCACGATCACCGCCGACAACGTGCAGTTGGGGCGCACCTATTCATCTTCGTCCCGCAGCAAGGGCACCATTAACCAGACCAGCGGATTGGTGATCGTTGGCACGCTGAACATCGGCGACACTGATTTCAGCGGCATCGGCGGCTTTGCGAGCGATGGCACGTACAATCTGTATGGCGGCACGCTTGCGGTCGGGCAAGTCCGCGGGCCAGGCAACATGGTCGGACAGGTCCCCACCTTCTACAGTGGTAAGGCCAGCCTCAAGATCAGTTACGCTACTTTGCGCGCTACCGCCGACTCGACGGATTTCGTCGATGGGCTCACCAAGTTCCAGGTGATCAGCGAGGGCACGATCGACACCAATGGCTTCAACGTGACCGTGTCGCAGTCGATCGGCGACAGCCTCTATGATTGGGATCCGGGAGAGTCTGGCCAGGGCGGCACCCTGATCAAAGTCGGCGCGGGCGTCCTCACCCTGACGGCGCCAAGCACGTATCTAGGCGACACCCAGATCAAGGCGGGCACTCTGACGGCGTACAACAATGGCAAAGTGTGCAATCGACGGGTGCGGGTCGATGCCGGTGCGGCCCTCGCGCTGGAAAATACCAGCACAGACGCGGCAATTCTCCAGGCGCCCATGAATCTCACTGGGGCTGGCGCCTTGCAGAAGATCGGCGCTGGAGCCGTGGAACTCGGCGGCAACGGCGGCGCCGTCATCGTGCGCCTGAGCGCGGGCGCTCTCATCGATGTGCAGGCTGGCATCCTGCGGGGCAGCAACTCGGGCCAGGGCGATTATACGAACAATCTCGCCGGGCTGAATATCGCGGCGGGGGCGACCTTCGATGGCATGGAAGGCGCCATCCGCGTGGACGCGCTCACGGGCGCCGGCACGCTCCAGGGCGGCTACGCGAGCTACGGCAACGTGACCATCGGCGTCGCCAACGGCGGGGGCACGTTCTCCGGCGCGCTGCAGGACGGCGGGAGCCAGGGCGGAAAGCTCACCCTCATCAAGGCCGGCGCCGGCATTCAAATCTTGACGGGCGCCGGCTCTTACACCGGGGCCACCACCGTGAACGGGGGCACCCTGCGGATCAATAACAGTCCATCGGCGGTTCCAGCCACCGCCGGGCGGCTGGAGAATACCAGCGCACTGACTATCAACAACGGCGGCACATTGCAGTTGAGCGGCGATGTCGCCGTGACCGACCGCCTCAACAATTCGGCGCCGATCACCATCAACGATGGCGGGCGGTTTGCGCTCAACAACGTGAGTGAGGGCGCCAGCGCGGCCAACCTGCCGCCGGGCGTGGGGGCGCTGACGCTCAACGCGGGATCGACCCTTGACTTCGGCTCCGGCAGCAACGGCAATACCCTTTTGGCGGCCAGCCTCGCAGTCGATGGCTCGGGCACGATCTCGATCGTCCGCTGGACGGGCCTGGCGAGGAGCGACAATGGCAGTGCGGGGTCGGACCGGCTGCTTTTTGTGGCCGACCCTCAATTGAGCGCCGCGCAACTGGCTCAGTTTCAGTTCAGCGGGATTGGGAATGGTTTCGATCCCGGCGCCGAGATCATCCGCTACAACGGCTATTACGAACTCGTGCCGGTGCCCGAGCCCGCGACGTGGCTGGCGGGCATTTGCACGGCGCTGCTGGGCGCCGCCGCCTGGAGGCGGCGGCGGGTGCAAGGCTAAGAACGGCCGGGCGCGGGGTGAACCGCGCTCCGTCCCTCCGGGCCGGAGCGAAGAGGTCGCGTCGGTCAGTTTTTTTGCAGCACTCGCGGGTTTTCTTCCAAGGAACAGGTGAGGCGGGTGTTTTTGCCCGCGATCCCATCGACCCTCCATGATCCCTCGCTTTTTCGGCCCCCGTTCCTCCTTCCGGCGCGTCCTTGCCTTCAGCTCGCTCTGTGTTTTCGCGAGTCCGGCCGCCCGCGCCGCCACCTACACGTGGCAGGGCGGCGGCGCGAACAACAACT
>CAXUGY010000085.1:0-8116 GCA_964250695.1 uncultured Chthoniobacterales bacterium
CGCCCATCCTGCCAGTAGACACAGGCAAAATCAATTAGCGTGAACAGGCCTTAGCGGACCTTGAGCAATTCCACCTCGAAAATGAGCGTTTCGTCCGGCCCGATGGCCCCGCCCGCGCCCCGTTTGCCGTAGGCCAGCGACGACGGAATGTAGAACTCGTACTTCGCGCCTTCCTTCATCAACTGCACGCCTTCGGTCCAACCGGCGATGACGCCGTTGAGCGGGAACTCGATGGGCGACGAGCTTTTGTCGAACTCGGTGCCGTCGAGCAGCGTGCCGCGATAATGCACGCGCACGGTGTCGGTGGCCAGCGGGGCGCGTCCGCTGCCTTCCGTGAGCACTTTGTATTGCAAGCCGCTGGGCGTGGACTGCACGCCGTCTTTGGTCGCGTTCTGCGTGAGAAATTCTTCGCCTTTTTCGAGTGAGGATTGAGCCATGGGATTTGGGGATCGGGTTTCGCCGGGACGGGCGCGGAACGGTCAGTCCCCGGCGGTGTGGTTTGATTCGGGCGTGACCGGCTGCCTGACCGTTGCGCCCCGAGGAAAAACGATGATCGGGTGCTGCGGGGACCGGTCGGACGCGCTACCACTTTCCCCATCCGGTGTTAAGGTGCCGTATGCTTCCCGGTGCAATCCGTCTCTCACCCGTCACGAGATGGCTGCTGGCGATGACGGTGGCGTTCGTTGCTCCAGCGCGCGCGGAACTTACCTGGAAGCAGCAGGCCGCCGAGCTGCGGGCGGACGCCAAATCCACCGTGCTCGAAGCGCGGTTTCCGTTCACCAATACCGGCGTCGTGGCGGTGGACATTACCGGGGTGGAGAGCAGTTGCGGCTGCACGACCGCCACGTTGGAAAAACGGCGCTACGAACCCGGAGAGAGCGGCGAAATCGTGGCCCGGTACACCGTCGGCACGCAGGTCGGCGCGCAAAAGAAAACCGTGCAGGTCGAGACCAACGATGGCCGCCCGCCCGTCGTTTTGACGCTGAACATCCAGGTCCCGGAGGTCCTGCGCATCCTGCCCGCGTTCTTGCAGTGGAAACACGGGGAACCGCCGTCCGACAAGGTGATCACGCTGGAAGTGGTGCAGGATGCCCCGGTCAAAAATCTTTCCGCGCAGTCGTCCGCCGCGAATTTTGCCACGGACATCAAAACGTTGGTTCCCGGCCGGAAATACGCCTTGACGGTGCGCCCCCAAGGCACCGATCAGCACCAGTTCTCAACGTTGACCATCCGGTGCCGTTTCGGCGAGGAGGAAAAAGTTTTCCGGGCGTATGCCACCGTGCGGCCGATGGAAATCAAGGAATGACTCGCCCGAGCAAATCCGTGACGGGTGCCGCCGAATACCCTGCCGGAAACGAATTGGCTCCTTGATGAACAAATTCTTTTCCTCCCTGCTGCCGTGTTCAGCCGCCGTCCTCCTGATTCTCCTCGCGGTCTCGTCGTCGCAAGCTCAGACGAGCACCACCGCGACAGTCACGACCACGATAGAACCCACGCCCACGCCCACTCCGGTGGTCACGGAAACCACGACGACCGTCCAAACCACGGTGCCCGTAGTGCCCGTCCAGCCACTGCCGGGACAGCACACGGCGGAAATCGAGATCGTGCTCTCGCGCGGCAGCGTGGAAGCCTACTTCGGGCGCGCGCCACGCGGCGAAAAACTCGAAATCGGCGGCGCGTCGCTCAACATCAAGCTGCCCAGCACCGCGACGGTCACCAAGCTCGCCAGCCGGGACAAAAACTCCGACGGCGCGCAACGCATCACCGCCGACAACCCCTGGCACGTCGTGGTGCCGTTCAGCGGCGGCGGGCGTTACGTGTTCAACATCGTGGAATGGGACCACGACCCGGTGGTGGTTTCCGCGTTCGTGAAGGTGGATGGCAACGTCATCTTCAGCGGCCATGGCCGGTCCGATGATTTCAGCGATTGGGCGCAGAAAACCTACGGCGCGGAAGTCCGCAAGACCGGCAGCCGCGAGATCGCGTTCCTGCTGCCGGACGCGCCCTGATCCGTCAGTTCTTCGGGGCAGCGGGCGGTGCGGACCCCATGCCGAGCGATTGGTAGAGGAACGCCCACTTGTCGGTGACCTCGTCAATCTGCTTGGAGGTAGGCAAGCCGGAAGTCAGCCCACCGCCCGCGTGCCCGGCTTTGGTTTCGATGCGGATCAGCACCGGCGCATCCCCGCCCTGATCCGCCTGGAGGGTGGCGGCGAATTTGTAGCTGTGCGCCGGGACCACGCGGTCGTCGTGATCGGACGTGGTCACCAGGGTCGGCGGATAATGCACGCCGGATTTCAGGTGGTGCAACGGTGAATAGGCATACAGATACTTGAAAGCCTCGGGATCGTCGGACGAACCGTAATCCGACGCCCAGCTCCAACCGATGGTGAACTTCTGGAAGCGCAACATGTCCATGACCCCAACGGTCGGCAGCGCCGCGCCGAAGAGGTCCGGGCGTTGCGTCAGCGCGGCGCCGACGAGCAGGCCGCCGTTGCTGCGTCCGTAGATCGCCAGCTTGGGGGTCGAGGTGTACCGGTTGGCGATGAGCCATTCCCCTGCCGCGATGAAGTCGTCAAAGACGTTCTGCTTCCGGCCCTTGGTGCCCGCCTGGTGCCATTCCTCGCCGTATTCACTGCCACCGCGCAGGTTGGGCACGGCGTAGACCCCACCCATTTCCATCCACGCGAGGTTGGCCGGGGTGAACGTCGGGGTAAGCGCGATGGCAAACCCGCCGTAACCGTAGAGCAGCGTCGGGTGGGTCCCATCTCGTGCGATTCCCTTTTTGTAGGAAATCAGCATGGGAACTTTCGTGCCGTCCCGGCTGGGATAAAACACCTGTTCGGTCGTGTAGTCAGCGGGATCGAAATTCAGCTTCGGGGCGAAGACGACCCGGTTCTCGCCCGACCGCACGTCGTAGCGGTAAATCGCCAAGGGGACCGTGTAACTGGTGAAAGCATAAAACGTCTCCGATTCACCGGGCTTTCCGCCGAAGCCGCTCGCCGTGCCCAGCCCGGGGAAGGGTATCTCCCCAGCGGTTTTGCCATCCTTCTCGAAGATCTTCACCTGGCTGTGGGCGTCCTTCAAATACTCGGCCACGAACCGTCCGCCGACGTAACTGACCGCCTGCAAGGCCTCGGCGGCCTGCGGGATGATTTCGCGTAACGCGGGTTTGCCACCCGGGGTCTTCGCGGCCTCGGCGGTGTCCAGCGCGACCAGACGAGCGCGCGGCGCGTCCTTATCCGTCAGGAAATAAAACACCGCCCCGTCGTTGCCCACGAAAGAATACCGCGCATCCAACTCCTTGAGCAGTTCGACGACCGGCCCGGCGGTCACATTGTCTTTCTGGAGAGGACGATAGAAAACGCGGTTCTTCGGGTCCGTGCCCTGGCTGACTTGGATGATCAGATAGTTGCCGTCGTCGGTTACGTCGCCGCCGAAACCCCATTCCTTTTCGTCCTTGCGTTCGTAAATCAGAGCATCCTTGCCCTGCTCGTCGCCGAGGCGGTGGTAGTACAGCTTCTGGTAGTAATTCGTCGTCTGGAGCTGGGTCTTTTCGTCCGGCGCGTCGTAACGGCTGTAAAAAAACCCCTGGCCGTCCCTGGTCCACGACGCCCCGGAAAACTTGGACCACTTGACCTGATCGGTCAGGTCGATCCCGGTCGAGATGGTCTTGACGTGCCATGTGATCCAGTCCGAGCCGGACGTGCTCAACGCGTAGGCCATGTACTTCCCGTCCTCACTGATGGCGTAGCTGCTCAGCGCGACCGTGCCGTCCTCGGACAGTTTGTTGGGGTCGAGCAATTCCGTCGGCTCGGCATCCAGTGAAGGAGCCGTGTAGATCACGCTCTGGTTCTGCACGCCGCTGTTCTTCGAGAAAAAATAGCGTCCGCCTTCCTTCCAGGGCACGCCGAACTTCTCGTAGTCCCAGAGCTTCGAGACCCGTTCGTGGATGCGGTTCCACGAGGGAAGCTGGCGCAGATACCCGAAGGTCAGCTTGTTCTCGGCTTCGACCCAGGCCTGCGTCGCGGGCGAGTTGGCGTCCTCCAGCCAGCGGTAAGGATCGGGGACCTTGGTGCCATGGTAATCATCGACGTGGTCGGTTTTCGCCGTGTTGGGGTATGGCAGCGGCGCGGCTTTGACCGCAGGCAACAGAGGCATGGCGAGGGCGAGCAGGCGGAAACGCAGTCGATTCATGGCAGGGAGAGATGGATTGGCAATTTTCCCACACTACCCTGCACACCGCGACTCGCAACGCCCACCGGAGGGTTGCGCGGACCGGCGCGTGCGCGCATCGTGGGCCGTCGTCGATGGCAGATCCCGCTCCATACCGTGGCCGGTTGGCCCCCTCGCCCACCGGTTACCTGCACCAGGGCCACGCGGCGACGTTTCTGGCGGCGCAACACCGTGCCCGCGACCGGGGCGGCTCGCTCGTCCTGCGGATCGAAGACCTCGACCGCGAACGTTGCAAACCCGCGTATGCGCAGGCTTTGATCGAAGACCTGCGCTGGGCCGGGCTGGACTGGCAGGAAGGGCCGGATGTCGGAGGCCCGTGCGGACCTTACCAGCAGAGCGAACGCCTCGATCTCTATCGCAACGCGTGGCGGCGGCTGGCGGCGGCGGGGATGATTTATCCCTGCACCTGTTCGCGCCGGGATGTCGAGCGCGCCGCCCGCGCGCCGCACGCAGACGAGCACGAGATGATCTATCCGGGCACCTGCCGTCCCCCGGCGCCGATGGTCCCCGGCCAAGCAACCCCCGTCGGGGTAAACTGGCGTTTTCGGATGGCGGCGGGTGAGATCGTCGCTTTCGACGACGGACGCGCCGGACCCCAAAAGTTTGTCGCGGGACGGGATTTCGGCGATTTCATCCTCTGGCGGCGCGACGGGGTGCCCGCTTACCAATTCGCCGTCGTGGTGGACGACGCGGCCATGCGCATTTCCGAGGTCGTCCGTGGGGCCGATCTCCTCGAATCCACCGCGCAGCAAATCCTGATTTACCGGGCGCTCGGACTGGCGGTGCCCGCGTTTTACCACGGCCCGCTGCGGACCGATGCCAACGGGGTCCGGCTGGCCAAACGGGCCGGAGCGCACAGTTTGCGGGCGATGCGCGCGGCGGGCGTCGATCCCGTTTCCCTGCGCAATCTTTGATGCCGCCGGTCTGGCATCCGTGTAAGTTGCGCCGAGCTTTCGTGGATACCGACGATCTTTTTTCACCCGCCGAACCCGCCGCTGCCGCGTCGTCGCATCCGCAGGCTCCGCTGGCAACGCGGATGCGCCCGCGAACCCTGGACGAATACGTCGGCCAGGAACATCTCCTCGCCCCGGGCAAGCTCTTGCGGCGTGCCATCGAGGCCGACCGGCTTTATTCCGCGATTTTCCACGGTCCGCCGGGCACCGGCAAGACGAGCGTCGCGGAGGTCATCGCGCTGGCCACCCGGGCCAGATTCGAGCGGCTCAACGGCGTGGAGAGCACGGTGGCCGACATCCGCCGCGTCGTCGCCGGGGCGGAAAACCGGCAGCGGCTCAACCCCAGGGCGCGCACGGTGCTTTTCGTGGACGAGATCCACCGCTTCAACCGCGCGCAGCAGGACGCCCTGCTGCCCGACGTGGAGCGCGGCACCGTCCGGCTGCTCGGCGCGACGACGGAAAACCCGTATTTCGCCGTCAACGGCCCGCTGGTCAGCCGTTCGCAGGTCTTCCAACTGGAACCGCTCCGGCCGGAACACCTGCGGCGACTGATGGCCCACGCACTGGCCGACACCGACCGGGGTCTCGGCGGCCACCACGTCCGGCTCGACGACGATGCCGCCGAACACCTTGCCACCCTCAGCGACGGCGACGCGCGCAAATGCCTGAACGCGCTGGAAGTCGGCGTGCTGACCACCGCGCCCGGGGCGGATGGCGTCATTCACGTCACCCGGGCGGTCGCGGAAGAAAGCATCCAAAAAAAGGCCGTCGTCTACGATCCCACCGGCGAAGGCCATTACGACACGATCAGCGCGTTCATCAAGAGCATGCGCGGCTCCGACCCCGACGCCGCCGTCTATTGGCTGGCCAAGATGCTCTACGCGGGCGAGGACCTCCGGTTCATCGCGCGGCGGATCGTGATCTGCGCGGCGGAGGACGTGGGGTTGGCCGATTCGCAGGCGCTGGTCGTCGCCGTGGCCGCGCAGCAGGCGGCGGAGTTCGTCGGGATGCCGGAAGCGCGGATTCCCCTCGCGCAGGCGACCGTTTACATCGCCACGGCCCCCAAGAGCAACCGCGCCTACCTGGCGGTGGAAAAAGCGAGCGCCGAGGTACGCGAGGGCGTCACCTTGCCCGTGCCGGTCCATCTGCGCGGCACCGGCTACCAGGGGGCCAGGAAAATGGGTCACGGGGTCGGCTACGAGTACAGCCACGACCACGAGGACGCCTACGTGCCGCAAGCTTACCTGCCCGAGGGTCGGCGTTATTACGAACCGAGCGACCGGGGCCAGGAGAAACGCATCGCCGAGCGGCTGGAGCACTGGCGCGCGCTGTTCGCGGAGAGTCAGGCGAAGGCGGACGATCAGTCGCGCCGATAAACCACCGGCAGGAGCAAAACGAGACTTTGCGTCACCAGCAGACTCGTCAGCAGAAAAAACAACACCTCTTCCATCGGCAAAACGCCGATCCGCCAGCCGAGGATTTGCTGCTCGTCGAAGAACCAGAGCCGGTCACGCACCGCCACCGTGTCGGTGAGCGACAGGTAAACGGTGGCGATCACCGCCGGGGCCAGGACCGCACGGAGATTCCGCCGGAACACGCGCCAGCCAACCGCCCATTGCAGGACGATCAGCGGCCCCGCCCAGCCGACCAGATGCAGAAAATAGTGCCACTTCATGTCAGCGGGTTCTGACCGGCGGCGGGTGCGGCAGGAACAACAACGCCAAAAGTGCCACCTGCACCGTCTCGATCAAGAAATAGGCGTATTCTTCCGCCGGAAGCCGCCAGGCCACGCCGTGCCAGCGGACCGTCACCGGGGTGACCCTCGTCTGGTCGAACGCCCAGATTCCCTGGTGAACCGCCCAGTTATCCCAGGGCGTCGTGGCGAGAAAGACGACCCCGCAGAGGATGGCGATGCACTTGCCATGCACCGGACGCAAACGCCGCCGGGTCAGCCAGAGCAACAGGCACAGCACCGGCAGGTTAAAGATCAGGTGGAAACGGAGATAGGTCATGCCGATGCTCCGGTCCCGCCCGGTCCAGCCCGCGAAAACGCGCCGCTCAGAACATGTCCGCGTCGCTCTCGAATCCCGCGCTGCCGCGGATCGAGGCCAGCCGCTTCTGCATCCCGCGCTCGGAATCCGGGCGGTTGACCACGTCGATCACCGAGCGCACCAGCCACGGCACGCTGCCGAGCACGCCGACGGAGAGGAGCGCGATAGCCGTCGTCTGGCGGATGACGGGACGCTGGAATTTACCGGCGACCATCATGCCGATGCCGCAGCCAAGCGCCGCGCGCGTGACTGCCAGCAGGCCCTGGGCCGGATAGCTTTCGAGTGCCTTGGTGGTACCGGAATTCATAGGGAGGTTGGGGGGAGTATATTGCGGGCCCGCCAAAAATACATCTCGAAAAATGGCGGGACGGGTGAATGGTGCTGCTGCCAGCCGTTTCCGGCTGGGTTCCCGTCGTTTATCGCATTTTCCATGCCCATGCCCAACACCCCCTTTGTCCTCGTCCTCGCCGGTGGCAGCGGAGAACGCTTCTGGCCCTTGAGTCGGCGCGCCCGCCCCAAGCAATTGCTCAAACTGCTGTCGGAAAATTCGTTGCTCGAAGACACCCTGGCTCGTCTGACCGGCTTCGTGCCGCCCGAACGCATCCTGATCCTGACCAACGAGGATCAGGTCGCCGCCGTGCGCGCCATGCTCCCGGGTCTGCCCCCGGAAAACATCGTCGCCGAACCCGCCAAGCGCGATACCGCCGCCGCCATCGCGCTGGCGGTCGGCTGGGTGGCCTGCCGCGACCCGGGCGCGACGATGCTCGTCCTGCCCGCGGACCACGTCATCCGCGACACCGCCGCCTTCCAGCGCGACCTCGCCGCCGCCGCCCGCGCCGCCGAGCAGACCGGCGCGCTCGTGACCATCGGCATCAAGCC
>CAXUGY010000086.1:0-7452 GCA_964250695.1 uncultured Chthoniobacterales bacterium
ACAGGTCCTCGCGGAACCCGCCGTCGCGCACCATCGCAATCAGGTCGCGGTGCGTGGCCGCCACGATCCGCACGTCCACGGGCACGGGCGCGCTGGCCCCGACCGGCGTGACGATCCGGTCCTGGAGCACGCGCAAAATCTTCGCCTGCATCGGCAGGGTCATGTCGCCGATCTCGTCCAGAAAGAGCGTGCCCCGGTTGGCTTCGCTAAACCGGCCCACCCGCTGGTTGACGGCTCCCGTGAACGCGCCTTTGACGTGGCCGAAAAGTTCGCTCTCCAACAACTCCGCCGGGATCGCCGCGCAGTTCACCGCCACGAAGGGCTTGCCGGCGCGTGCGCCGTGGCGGTGCAGGGCACGGGCGACTTCTTCCTTGCCGGTGCCGGTCTCCCCCTGCACCAACACCGTCGCGTCGCTCGGCGCGGCCAAGCCGATGAGCTTATGCACCTCGCGCATGGCGGGGCTGGAGCCGATGAGCTGGTCGTGTTCGCTCGTGACGGCAGCGGCTTCCGCCTTGCCGGTGGCCGTGCGCGGACGGCCCAGCGCCCGTTCCAACACCCCAAGCACCTGATCCCGGCTGATGGGCTTGGTCAGGTGGTCGAAGGCACCGAGCTTCATGGCCTCAATCGTGTTGCCGCTGTCCGCGTAGGCGGTCAGCATGATCACCGGCAGTTCCCGGCAGTCGGGATGGTCGGCGTGCAGACGGCGCAAGGTTTCCAGGCCGTCCATGCCCCGCATCCGCAGGTCGAGCAGCATCAGATCAAAGCCGCCGCAGCCTTCGCCGATTCCCGTCTCGTGCAACCGGGCCAGCGCACTTTCGCCGGACGCAACCTGTACGGCCTCGTGCCCGAGGTCGGTCAGCGTTTCGGCGATGCCTTCGCGGAACCCGGCATCATCATCGACGATCAGGATTTTTGCCATAGGGGGGAATTTCGATGACGAACGCAGCACCCGCCTTGCCTTCGATGGGAGGAAGGCAGCGGGCGCTGCCGCCGTGAGCCTCGGCAATCTCGCGCACCAGACTCAAGCCCAACCCTACGCCCTCGGCGCGGGTCGTCACGAACGGCTCGAAGATCCGTTCCGCGTCGGCAGGGGCAACGCCCGGGCCGGTGTCGCTGACCAGCAGGCGGCAGCGGTCCGCCGACACCTCGGCTCCGAGCGCGATGCGTCCGCCGGGCGGCGAGTGTTGCAGGGCGTTGAGCAGGAGGTTTTCTACCGCGCGGGCGAGGCTCCTTTCGTCAAAATTCCAACGTACCTCGGCGGCTGGTTCAGGATCGAGCGCCAAGGTGATCCCCGTGCGGTTAGCCGTGGGCGCGACCTCCTCCAACCGGGCTTGCAGGAACGTGCGCAGCGGCACGGGCTGCGGTCTGATTTCGACCATGCGGGTCAGCAGCCGCAAGGCGGCAAGCAGTTCTTCCAACCGACCGATCTGGGGCAGGATGGCGCGCAAGGCGTTCTGGGCGCGTTCCGGCTCGGCGGCCAGCGCGTTCTCACTGCGCAGGCGCATCGCGGCCAGAGGATTGCCGATCTCATGCGCCAGACCCGCCGCCATGCGCCCGAGCGCGGCCAGCCGGTCCGCACGGGCCAAGTCACGTCCCATGCGGGCGCTGTCTTCACGGGAAGTTTTCAGCCGGTCGTTGAGCCGGTTGAAGGCGGCCACGATGCGGTCCAGTTCACGCTCGCCGGTCAGTGCGAGAGGAGGCAAGTCCTCCAGCGGCGTGGAAGCGATGGCTTCCTCCAGGATGCTGAGGCGGCGCGTCCACCGGCGCAACGCCGTCAGGAGCCAAAGTCCGCTCCCGAGAGAGAGCAACAGCAGTGCGCCTAACCCGATGGTCAGCCGCCCGTAGGATTGCCCGATGCTCAATGGAACCCGGATCATGGTCCAAACCGAAAGGTCCGGCGGCGGCCCCGGCAGGGGGGCCGCGTGGAGCAGGACCGAAGCATTCTCCCCGCTGTAGCGGCGGTCCTGGGGGGCGCGGGTATCCTGACTGTCGTGGATGATCTGTTCGATCTGGCCAAGTTCTGCCTGGGGCAGATCCTTCTTCTGCCGGGGTCCGTCGTGGGTCGGGAACGCGTAGGCCAGCGAGTCGCTCTGCCCCTGCCAGAAACCACCTTCCACGCCGGGATGACCGGAAAACGCCACCGAAAGCATGGCTTCCAGGTCGGAGCGTGTTTGCGGATCGTTGAGCGGAAGCGGACGGCCCTCAAAAGTTGCCCGGTAACGGTCATAACGCCGGGCGGCGTCGTCCGCCGCCCGGTCGAGTTTTTCGTGTCCCTGCCGCAACTGCGCGCCTGCGCCCTGCTCGAAGAGCGAGTACATCAGGAACGCCAGAGCCAGGCAAAGCGCCAGCACCAGCGCCCAGAGCGTGGCGAGCGCCGTCCGCAGGGAAAATTTCATGATCGCGCCAGACGATGACTCAAAACTTGGCGATGAGC
Source organism: uncultured Chthoniobacterales bacterium (assembly GCA_964250695.1). Taxonomy (GTDB): domain Bacteria; phylum Verrucomicrobiota; class Verrucomicrobiia; order Chthoniobacterales; family SZAS-18; genus CAHJWO01. The sequence continues at coordinate 2,435 of CAXUGY010000086.1, forward strand.
GACACGCCGCCAACCATCAGGGCGGCACCCAACAGACGCATCGGGTGGGCGCGATGGACCTCCACGTTGAGCCAGCCGAAATGGTCGATGGCGATGGAGGCGATGAGCGCCGCCGTCACGTTGAGGCCCGTGTACGGTCCCGCGCCCACCTTGCCCACCAGCACTAACCCAGCGTACACGGCCACCGCGCCGATCACACCCGCCAGCGGTGCCCACCAGGGCATCTGGATCACCTGTTCCATGCTGGGCAGCGGCTTGTGGATCACCGCGAAGGCAGCCAGGAAGAAAGCGACGATCAGCGAAAAGGACACGAGCGAGGCGAGCCACGGATTGACGAGGGATTTGTAGAGCTGCGCGTTCATGGCGCTGCCCATGGCCTGGAGCACGCCTCCGACGATGATGAAGAGATAGATGCCTGGGTTCATTGGAGTGGGATGGATTGATGGGCTGGTGCGTTTGACTACGGGTGAAGGAATGAAGCTGGCTGGATGATCGTGGGTGGTGCTGTCCTGGGAATGGGCTGGGCGGAAGAAATCAGTGGCTGGCCTGTAGGAAAGTAGAAGCGAGGACCGCCAGCGCCAATGCGACGGGAGTCACTAGAAGGCCAACTTTGAGAAAAGACCATGCGCTGACTTCCTGTTTTTCGCGGCGCAACGCGATAAGCCAGAGGATCGTCGCCAGCGAGCCGGTCACCGACAGGTTGGGACCGAGGTCCACGCCGATGAGCAGCGCGTTGCGCAGCGATTCGGCAACGTGGTTCTGTACGACCGCCGTACCGGTGATGAGGCCGCTGGGCAGGTTATTGACGACGTTGGAAATGGCGGTGACGCCGAAGGCTCCCGCCAAGTCACCCTGCCAAGGCGGCAAGCTGCCCAACGCCGCCAGCGCGCGGCGGCTGGCGTCCAGCGCGCCGACGCGGTTAACCGCCTCGACCACCACAAAAAGTCCCGCCACCAGCGGCAGCACGCTCCAGGAGACGTGCCTGGGGGTTTCCCAAAGTGCTTGGCGGTCTTGAATCATCACGAGGCCCAGCACCACGGCGGCCACGCCCAGCGTCGGTGCGCCCAGTTCCACCCGGAACGCCGAGGCCACCAGCAGCACGACCACCGCCAGCCCGATGCCGCCCAGCGCCAGTTTGCCGGCGGCGGAGAGCTGGGCCGATTCGGACGGTTCCTCGACGGTCCCGGCCAATTCCTGGCGGGTCACAAAGAACAACGCCGCCCCGGTTGCCACGATGGCGAGCGCCGATGGGACGCCAAAGAGCTTGAGCCATTCCAGCAGCGGTGGCATGTGGCCGCCGAAAAGCACGAGGTTCGCCGGGTTGGAAATGGGCAGCACGAAGCTCGCGGCGTTGGCGACCAGCGCACAGGCGAACAGGTAGGGCAGCGGTCGTTCCACCTTGGACGCTTTGGTCGCCGCCAACACGGCCGGGGTCATCACCACCGCGGTCGCGTCGTTGGACAAGAACACGGTGACCACCACCCCCACGCCGTAGATCAGCCAGAACAGACGCACGGGCGATCCCTTGGCGTGGCTCACGGCGGCGGACGCGCACCAGTCGAACACCCCTTCGCGCCGCGCGAGTTCGGAGAGCAGCATCATGCCGGTGAGAAACAGGTAAACGTCCAGCCCCTTGCCCACCGCGTGCCATGCGTCGCGCCAAGGCAGCAAGCCGCAGACAACCAAGAGAATCGCTCCGGCGGCAGCCCAGATGGCTTCGGGTAGATTACGCGGACGGCCGAGGACGCAGGCGATGGTCAACGCCGCGATGAGCCAGGTGGCGGCTACCGGGAGCGGAACGGAAAGCAAAGGGGAAAGGTGCATTCGGTCGCAGGATTTTTCACGGTGAAGCTGGCTCACGCCGCAGCGGGTGCCGCCTCACTGACCGCCACGTCCGGGTCGCACGCCTCGCTGGCCTTTTCCTTCGTCTCGGGCATGAGCAGCCAGAAGAAAGCGAGGCCCACCGCGGCAATCGCTGCGAGCATGTAAAAGGTGAAGTCGTTGCCCATGTGCTTGGCGACCTCGCCGCCCACGTAGTTGCTCAGGAAAGCTCCGCAGCCTTGCGCTGTGGCGATGGCTCCCTGCGCGGCGTTGAAACGGCCCGTGCCTTTGGTCAGGTCGGCGACGATAAGCACGCTGACGACTCCGAAGATGCCCGCGCCCAACCCATCCATGCATTGCACGGCAATCAGCGCCGCCGGTTTGTCGCTGAGCGTGTAGAGAACCCCGCGCACCGCCAGCGCGGCGAAGGCGAAAAGAAAAAGCGGTTTGCGCCCGATTTTTGATGCCAGCCGTCCGCTCACGGCAGCCACGATCAGGAACACCAATTGCGAGGCCACCATGTAACCGCTCGTGTACAGAATGGCCGTCTGCGCGCCCGCGTTCTTGGCGAGCATCTGCGTGACGAGGGGCACCATCGCTGCGTTGGCAAAATGGAAGATCACCGCTGACGCCATGAAAATGAGCACCGGGCGTTGCTTGAACAATTCGCCGAAGCCTTTGAGCAGGTCTTTAATTCCCTGAAGTACGCTGCTCTGCGTTTGCTGCGCTTTTTTCTGGTCCGGCTCGCAGTCCGCCCCCCGCGCGAGGTCATAATCAATGTCGCCTGCCCGGATGAAGGAAACGCACGCCGCCGCCGCGATGCACAACCCGCCCACGAGATAGAACATCCATTTCATGCCGAGGTAGTACCCGATGGCCCCGAGCGCAAGCGCCGCAAACATGTTGCCGCCCGCGTTGAACGCCTGGTTGGTCCCCATCTGCCGGTCCATGCGCTGGCGGCCAACCAGCCCCAACGCGACGGCCGCCAGACACGGCGGAAAGACGGCACCCGCCACGCCGATGAGCGCCTGGGCGGCGGTGACGACGGGCAGGCTCGTGAACCAGACGGTCGCCAGACATGCCGCCGCGATGAAAACGATGCCCACGATCAGCAGAGCGCGCTTTTGCCGCAGGCGGTCGATGAGCGCGCCCGCCGGGGTTTGGGCCACGACTTGCGCGAGGTTGCCTGCCGCGAGCGCCGTGCCGATCTGCGCGGGTCCCCAGCCCACGGCGGACTGGAGAAAGAGCGCCACGTAAGGCCCCATGCCATTTTGCACGTCGGCGATGCAGAAGTTGAGCGCCATGAGCGCCCGCACGCTGCCGCGTTTGCTGGCATCCACCTCGCCACCACCCTCGGCCTGCTTCCCTTTGACTTGGGCAGCAGGCGGAGGGAAGGAACTATCGGAATGGGCAGGTGAGTCGTTCATGGGAAGGCGTTATTGGACAGTGCCAAGCTGATCACCCTTTGCAGGAGTTGTGCCGTCCCCGGAAAAGCCGGTTTTCAGAGGGGAGCCACGGAAAAGTCTGAACGCCGGTCGGATGAAAACCGGACGCGCGGTGTCCGGTAAGCGGACGCCGGAAGGCTGCCGGAGATCGCGGCGAGTAGTTCTTCACCCGCAACAAGCAGGTTGTCCGGCTACCGGACGAGACACGTCCGGTTTTCATACGGATGCTGCCGACGTGCCGCCAAGCAGCTATCTGTATAAGTAACTTACCCGCAAAGACTTGCTTTTTTGTGAAAGGGTTGGCACAGTGCCTGCGAATAGGGAAATGCGTCAGACGAGCTTGCCGGGGACATCCAATCAAACCGCCCCGAAGACGCCTGCCACCCAAACCCGAACCAAACAGACCATCCCATGATCAAACGCAAACATTTCCCGCTGGCCGCCGTTGCCGCCGCCGGGCTGCTCACCGCCGCCTTCGGCCTCGGTCACCTGAGCGTGTCACATGCTCAAGATAACCCTCCCACTCCTCCGGCTCCGCCCGCCGCCGATCACGGTCGCCCGCTGCCGCCGCCGCCTCCGAAGGATGGCGGTCCCGGCCCGCGCGGCGAACGTCCGCCGCATCCTCCGCGCCCCCCTCGTCCGGAAGAGGATCAACCACCCGCCCCGCCGGTGGACCCGCAGGCCGCCCCTGCCGCCGTGAAGACAGCCAGCGACGCGCTCGCGGGCTTGAGCGCCGGGCAGGTCTGGACGCGTACTGCTCCTCGCGGTGAGCAGCAGGTGCAGGCGACGCTGATGTACCAAGGCAAGGAAGTCGCCCGCCTGGAATTCGATCCTGCCAACGGTTCGCTCCTGGCGCGGGGGCCACACCTCCCACCCCCGCCTGACGGCCCCCGCGGTCCCGCCGCAGGCCCGCGTGAGCCGCGGGGCCCGACCGCCCGTCCGAACAAGCCCGTGCCTCCCGCCGATGCACCCGTGGCACCCGACGCTGCGGCGGACGCGCGTCAGCCCGTGGATGCACCCATCCCCCCGGCTCCGGACGCTCCAGTTCCCGACGCAAACGTTCCCGCTCCGGCCCCCGCCGTCCCGGTGAACCTCGGTCCGGTCAAAGCGAACCTGTCTGAGATCGTCAAGGGCCTGAGCATCGGCCAGGGCGCGGAAGTGATGCCGCGTGAAGGATTCTGGAAGGTGCCGATCATCTACCAGAGCCGCGTGGTCGGCGAACTGCATCTTTCCGGTGATGGAACGAAGGTGATGCAAGATTTTGGCGCCTCCCGTGACGCGGCGATTTTCGCCCGGTAAGAACCACCACCGAGCACTTTGCCGGAGCCGGGCGTTAGGGAATGATCCTAACGACCGGCAGCGTCTTAGCGACGTGGAGCGGACGGATTTCTCGGCCAAGGCGATCCAGGCCGACGAGGACCACCACATCTGTGCGGACACGAAGTTGATGATCGGCTGGCATGTCGGCAACCGCGACGCGAGCGATGCTTATTGGTTCATGCACGATCTGGCGGCCGCTTGGCCAATCGCATCCAACTGACAACGGACGGCAACCGCGCCTATCTGGAAGCCGTTGAAGATGTTTTCGGCGCAGAAATTGATTACGCCCGGCTAATCAAAATCTACGGTGGTCCCGAGGGCGGCGAGATTCGCTGCAGCCCGGCTCCTTATCTTCGCGCAAAAAAGGTTCCCACGACTGGACTCGACGGCCGTGCGTGCTCACCAGCACGCTGCCGGAGCACGCAAAAAAAC
>CAXUGY010000087.1:0-6787 GCA_964250695.1 uncultured Chthoniobacterales bacterium
GCCTCGACGCGCCGGGCGTCCGCGCCGAGTTGCGAGAAATCGCCCGCCAGCAGGGACGGGGCGACGATGATCTGGTCGAAGGATGGGCCCATGGCGCTAAGTTGGGGCGGGCGCGGCGGAAAGTCCAGCCGGGGCGGTTGCTTCGGGCGCGCAAGTGCGTTCTGTTGCCGCCGTGGACGACACGCCGCTCATCGACCTGCACAGCGACACGCATTTCATGGGCGAGGCGCTCCGTCAGGCGATGCGCGCCTACGAACTCGGCGAGGTGCCCGTCGGCGCGGTGATCGTGCGCGGCGGGCGGGTGATCGCCCGGTCGTTCAACCAGGTGGAGGTGCTCAAGGACGCCACGGCCCACGCCGAGATGCTGGCGATCACGCAGGCGGAAAACACCGTGGGCGACTGGCGGCTCACGGATTGCACGCTCTTCGTCACCAAGGAGCCTTGCCCGATGTGCGCCGGAGCGGCGGTCCACGCGCGGTTGGGGCGGGTGGTCTTCGGCTGCCCGGACGCGCGCGGCGGGGCGGCGGGGGGATTGTTGAACCTGCTCCAGCATCCTTCGCTCAACCATCGGTGCGAAATCAGCCCGGGGGTGCGCGGCGAAGAGTGCGGCCGGCTGCTGCGCGAGTTCTTCCGGGAACGGCGCACCGGCACGACCGAAAAATCCCCATGACAAACGCCCGTCCGGGACGATAATACCGGGCAACGACAATTCCTATGGATGTTTTGCAAAAGCTCGGCATCGCCCTCGGCTTTGCCACCCTGGCCGGTCTCAACCTCTACTTGACCGTATTCGCCACCAGCGTGGCCATTCACTTCGGTTGGATCGTTCTGTCGCCGGAATACCAGAACCTGGCGATTCTCGGCCAAACGCCGGTCTTGATCATCGCCGGGGTGCTTTATTTCGTGGAGTTTTTCGCGGACAAGGTGCCCTGGGTCGATTCGGCGTGGGACACGATCCACACGGCCATCCGGCCCGTCGGCGGCGCGTTTCTCGCCGTGAAAACGCTCGGCCAGCCCGACCCGATCTTCGACGTGATCGTGGCTCTGCTCGCCGGGGGCGTGACGCTGACCGTCCACGGCGCGAAGGCTGGGACACGGCTGGTCGCCAACGGTTCGCCCGAGCCGTTCTCGAACGTCGCGCTGAGCGTCGCCGAGGACGTGGGCGTCGTGGGCGGGCTGGGGGTGATGGATTATTCGTATCACCACAACCCATATCTCGCGCTGATCGTTTTCGGGCTGATCGTGCTGACGCTCCTCTACGTCACGCCGAAGATTTTCCGGTTCACGCGTATCCGGGTCTGGCTGCTGTGGAAAAAACTGGCCTCGCCGCCCGCCGACGAGAAAGCGGCTGCGCCCGTCCACGAACTGCCGCCCGATCCCGACGTGCTCTTCAGCCGTCTGAATCCCGCCGGGGAAACGATTGCCTGGGCCGCGCCTTGCCTCACGGGCAGCTCGAAAGGCGGCTTGCCCACGAACTTTTCCGGCTGGCTGATCGCTACCAACCCATCGACGGACAAACTCCATTTCGTCGGTCGGCGCGGCTGGCGCTCGCTGAGCAAAACGCTCGACCTGGCCGGTTGCAAGGCGGCGCACGAGTCGCGGTTTCTCAGCGAGGACCTCGTCGTCTATCATCCGACGAAGGCGACGAAACAGGTTTTCGTTTTCGACCGCTCGAAGGCGGCGCTGGTCCATGCCGTGACCGACCGCCTCCGCGAACGGTTGGCCTTGCAGGATGCCCCCGTGCCGGTCCAGGCCGAGACCGCACCGGAACTGGCGGCGGTCTGAACTTCGCGCGGAGTTTTGTGAATACCGTAGACGCCGGGGGCGTCTGTCATGGCTGGGGCGGGTATCTAACCTGCTACTGAAACAGTCCCGGCTGTCAAATAGACCCGGGCCACCAAGCAGTCCATCCGTCACTCATCGAACAAACTACCATGAAAACTCAGTCCTTCCGTTCCCTCCTGACCCGCGCGGCTTTTGGCGCGCTCACGCTCACGCCGCTCGCCCTGGTCCACGCCCAGACGACCGTGACCACCACCGAGGCTGCCCCCGTGACCGCCACGGCGACCACCGTCCAGACGACCAATTCCGTCGGTACCATCCAGGAGTTCACTCCCGGCAGTTCGCGCATCGTCGTCAAGACTTCGACCGGCTCGCCCGTGACCTATTCCTACTCCAAGAAGACGACCTTCGTGGATTCGACGGGCAACGTGGTGGACTACCAGACCATCAAATCCGGCGAGCCGACCACCGTGTACTACACCACGGAAAACGGCGCACCCGTCGTCAGCAAAGTGGTTGTCAACCGCACGGTCGCCCCGGCGGCAGTGACCAAGACGGAATCCAGCGAAACGACGACCACCACTTCGACGGGCCACAGGTAATCCGGTATTTTCGTCGAACGGTCAATGACCTGATTCCATTTCCCGCGCAGTCACGTCTAATCGTCGATTGCGCGGGATTTTCTGCGGATGGAAACGACCACTTTCCCGCCGCGATCCGTAAGGTCAACCAAACCAATCACCTTCTGTACCATCTGCCCATGAAACACGTTACCACCCTTCGCCTCGTTCTCGGTGCCGCCGCGATCCTTCTGACTGCCGCCTGCTCCTCGGAGCCTGCCGTCACTTCGACGACCACGACGCATGAGAGCTCGACCGTCCAAGCGCCTGTGACGCCGGTCACGACATCCCAGACGACGACCTCCGTTCGTCAGTAAACCCGTTCGGTTCAACCAGGTTTCGCGCGGCGTTCTTCCTCGGAGGACGCCGCGCTTTTTTTGCGGTCGCCGTCCAGCCGGAATCAACGGATAATCCCGCGCTTCGACGACGCCACGAAATCGATCAGTTGGGTGATTTCCGGCGATGCGCCGAGTTCACTGCGCATCCGCTCCAGCGCCTGGGCGGTGTTCAAGTCATCGCGGTAGAGGATGCGAAACCCGTCCTTCAACCGACGAATCGTTTCTTTCTCGATGCTGGCGCGTTCCAGGCCGACCTGGTTGATGTGGCGCACCCGGGCCGGGTTGCCGTCCACCATCATGAAAGGTGGCACGTCCTGGACGATCTTCGAGCATCCGCCCGTGATGGCAAAACGGCCGATGCGGCAGAATTGATGTACTGCCGTCAGCCCGCCGATCACGGCGTGGTCGCCGACCTCGACGTGTCCGGCCAGCGTGCCGTTGTTGGAGAAAATCACGTCGTCGCCCACGGTGCAATCGTGCGCGACGTGGCTGTACGCCAGGAAATTACCCCGGCTGCCGATCCGGGTCGCCCCGCCGGGGGCCGTGGCGCGGTGGACGGTCACGAACTCGCGGAACGCGTTGCCCGCGCCGATTTCGAGGTGGGTCGGCTCGCCCGTGTACTTCAAATCCTGCGAACGTTGACCGATGCACGCGAACGGATAGAACACGTTGTCCGGCCCGAGCACGCACGGACCCGCCAGCACGACGTGGCTCTGCAAACGGCACCGGTCGCCGAGCGTCACCCCGTCGCCGACGACGCAATACGGGCCGATCTGGACGCCGTCGCCGAGCCGCGCGCCGGGAGCGACGACCGCCGTGGGATGGATCTGTGACGTGGACATGCGAATTAGCGCGCGAAAATGCTGATGGTGATTTCCCCCTCGCTGACCACGAGACCGTTGACGGTGCAGTGGCAGGTCGCCCGCAACGTGCCGCGGCGTGCCTTGGTGATCTCGACGTGGATGAACAGCGTGTCGCCGGGCAGGACCGGTTTGCGGAACTTGACTCCGTCCGCGCTCATGAAATAGCCCATCTTGCCCGTGTGCTCGGGTTGGCGGAGCACGAGCAGACTGGCGGCCTGCGCCATCGCCTCGACCTGCAACACTCCCGGCATCACCGGGTGCCCGGGGAAATGCCCCTGGAAAAACGGCTCGTTGATCGTCACCTGCTTGACGGCGGTGATCTTCGTCTGGCCCTCGCTCTGGATGACGCGGTCGATCATCAGGAACGGATAGCGGTGCGGCAGCAGACGCATGACCTCGTTGATGTCGAGCGCGCCCTCGCCGCTGGTGAGCTTGCCGGAGGGGATCAGCGCGGCGAGTTGCGCCTGTTGCTTGGCCAGGGCGCGGGTGAGTTCGGCGTTGGCCCCGTGGCCCGGCTTGACGGCGATGATGTGGCCTTTGACGCGCCGCCCGAGCAGGGCCACGTCGCCGATGATGTCGAGGATCTTGTGCCGCACGAACTCGTCGGGGAAGCGCATCGGCTCCTTGCTCAACACGCTCTCTCCGCGCACGATGACGGCGTTTTCCATGCTGCCGCCCTTGATGAGGCCCTTTTCCATGAGTGGCTCGATGTCCTCGTAAAAGGTAAAGGTGCGCGCCGGGGCAATTTCCTTTTCGTAGGTTTCGGGCGTGATTTCCTGCGTGTGGTACTGGGTGAAGCGGCCGCCGGGGCCGACTTGCGTGCAGGAGATGCGGAAGCCGTCGTCGGGCACGACGGTCAGCAGCGAGCCGCCCTTGGTCTCGACGTGCAGCGGCTCGCGGACCTCGAAGATGCTGCGGGGCACATCCTGCGCGGCCAGCCCGCAGCGGCGGATCAGCTCGACGTAGGGCCGCGCGCTGCCGTCGCCGATGGGCGGCTCGTTGGCGTTCATCTCGATGATCGCGTTGTCCACGCCCAGGCCCATGAGCGCGCTGAGGATGTGCTCGACGGTGTGGACCTTCACGCCGCCGTCGCCGAGGGTCGTGGCGCGTTCGACGGTCTTGACGTGGTCGATGCGCGCGTCGAGCACGGGTTCGTCGGGCAGGTCGATGCGCTTGAACTTGAGGCCGCTGTCCGGGGCGGCGGGGCGGAGAGTGAGGGTGACGTTTTCGCCCGTGTGCAGGGAAACACCGGCGAGGCTGGAGGGACGGACGAGGGTCTGTTGGGAGGCGGAAGTGGGCATGACGGGAAACGACAACCGGCGTGTCACCGGGGAAACAGATTGCAAAAGTCCGCCGTAAAAAGGAAGAAGTAAAAAGCCCACCGGCTCCCGCCACCTTTCTTCCCGCTTTTGTGCCCCGTTCCGCGTTCCCTTTTCTGCTGATCGTCTGTCTGACGGGGCTGCTGCTTGCCCGCGAGAGCCGCCAGCCGACGGGTGCGCTGGCGGGGGTGGACCGCGCCTTCTTCGACTGGCTGTCGGAAAACTCCCGCCTGCCGCGCCAGGAGCCGACCGGGACTGTGACCCTGGTGGAAATCGACGATTCGGTGGCGGGTTCGCCGGGCCGGCTGCCGTTGGGTCCGTTGGAATACAGCGTGTTTCTGCAAGCGGTCGGGCGCTACGGCCCGGCGGTGGTGGCCATCGCGCCGGTGCTCGACTGGACGCAGAACTCGGCGGGCAGCGAACAGATTTTGCTCGATCAGGCCATCGCCGTGCCCCGGCTCCTGCTGGCTGTGCGGCTGGGCAGCAGCGTGGAAAATCCGCGGGACCCGGCCAGTCTCGCCGCGCTGACGGACGTGCGCGGCAACGTGGCGGCGGTGCCGGAGTTCCCGGAGGTGGTGGGCGCGCCGAATCCCCAGATTCTCGCGGTGGCCGCCGGAAGCGGAGCGATCAACCTGCCGGGCGACGAAAAAGCGCCGGTGCGCGATCTGCCGCTGGTGTTCCGCTGCCGCGACCGGCTGGTGCCCGCGTTTGCCCTGGAAACGTTGCGGCTGGCGCTGCGGCTGGCTCCGTCGGAGGTGAACGTGGCGCCGGGTTCGCACGTCCAGCTCGGCGACCGTCTGCGCGTGCCGATTGACCGGGCGGGCCGCGCCTTGCTCGACCCGCACGTTTTTGACCGGCTCAACCGCCTGACGCTGGACGACCTGACGCTGGCGGCGGCGGGTCAGGCCGGGCCGGACGTGCGCGCCGCGGCGGAAAAAATGCGCGGCGGCACCGTGCTCATCGGACGCACGGACCGGGCGATCCGGGCGTTCCGGTTGCCCGATGGCAGGACGATTTCCCAGGCGGAAGTGTTCGCGCTGGCGGCGGCGAGCTTGTCGCGCACGCCTGCCTTGCGGCGCACGGGGTCGGGGTGGGAGGCGGGGACCGTCGCCGGGTTTGCCCTGTTGGGCTGGCGGCTGCGGCGCGCCCGGCGGACGACGGCGCTGGCGGTGTGCGCGGCGACGCTGGCGGTGTACGCGCTCGTGGCGTTGTCGCTTTTCGAGGCGGGCGGTCTATGGTTGCCCGGCGCGCTGCCGGTGGGGTTGACGCTTACCATCGGGTTGCTCGTCTGGATGCTGCCAGCGGAAACCGTCTGAGAAATGAGCCGCCGGTTTGCCGGGATACTTTAGGGAATTATATACATGAAGCACACAACTGAGCGAGCTGCGGCAGAAACGTCTCTGGCTTTTTGAGCTGGCACTCCCATACCCGAATCACTTTCCAGCTTTTGTCCTGAAGTTGCTTCGTCACTGTGACATCACGCTTTGTATTCCGTTCGATTTTTGCTGTCCAGTAAGCCTGTGACGACTTCGGCGCGCGAAAGCAGAGCGGGCACTTGTGCCAGAAACAGCCATCTACAAACACGGCAATCTTTGCCTTTTGAAAGGCGAAATCTGGCCTGCCAGTCAGCGGAAGATGGCGTCGCCAACCGGTGATATGGGAGCCCCGCAAAAGGGTAGCCATTTTCACCTCCGTGCTCTTGTTGCCGCGCCCGCGCACGGCAGCCATGACCTTAGACCTCGTCGTCTTGCTGATCTTGTCCATCGGCATCCGCTGGGGGCGGCACGGCCTGAATCCAATTATCCTCAAACGGTAGTGGCTACCTGACTGTTGCTTTTTGCTGAATGGCGAGGTTGTAGGTGGTG
>CAXUGY010000088.1:0-6680 GCA_964250695.1 uncultured Chthoniobacterales bacterium
CGCTGGCCCGTCGTGCCGAGCGTCGATGAGGCCGTGCGCGTGTTGGCTGAACTGTAGGAACCAGCCTCCAAAAGAGCGCAACAGGGATCGGCACGCGTGCTGATCCCTGTTGTTTTGTTGCCGATGGAAACGACTGCCGGATCAGTTCTTCGTGCCGCCGGGCGTCAGGCGCACGCCGGAAAGCTGGGCGTCGTTGCCAAGCTGCACGTTAGCCACTTCAAACGACGGGGGCAGGTCGAGCGCCGCCGGACGCTGCGAGGGCGCGAGACGCAACAGCACCGAATTGGAGGTCGGCTCCAGCCGCAGGGAGCCGATCTCGAAGGACGGCGTGAAATCCATGGAGGCGATGGTGAAGTCCGCGAGGAGTTGCACGGCGGTGGAAGTCGCCTCGGAAGTGGTGACCGAAATCGGAGCGTTCTCCCCGGCCTGGGTGATCTGGACGTGATCGACCTGGAGCTTCTGCGAGGGCACCGTCGCGGGCTGGGCCTGGGGCAGCGGCTTCAAGAGGATCGATTTCAGGTGGGCGGCCTCGTTGAGTTCGACCGTCACGATCTGGAAGGAGATGCCCGCCGCGAGCGGGTTGTCCGCCGCCGCCGAGGCGATGAGATGCAGCGAGACGACGTTCGAGAGCGGACGCAGTTGCACCGCGCCCAGCTTGAAGAACGGGGTGAGTTGCAGCGAGGTGATCTCGAACCCGAGAGTCAGTTGCGCGGCGGCGCGGGCGTTGGCGGGTAAGGCGGTGGTGGTATCGGTTTGGGCCATGGTACGTGGTGGTGTGGTGACGGAAACTGTGGATGGAGTGGCGGCGGGCACAGGCGGGGGGACGATGGCCGGGGCCGGGGGGATGAGGGCGGGAATGGAAGCCGCGGGTTTGGCGGGAGCAGGGTCGGGCTCCGCCGGAGGGGTGGCCGGTTTCGGGCTGGCCGGGGCGTCGGGGATCAGCGGGGCGGACGGGGTGCCATCCTCCGCCGGGATGTCCGTCGCGCCAGCGGGTTTGTCGGAGGGTTTGACCGGTGCGGCGGATTTCGGAGCCGGGTCAGGCAGTGCGGCGGGGATGACCAGCGCGGGTTTCGCGGGTTCGGGTTCGGGCTTCGCGGGTTCGACCGGCGCGGCGGCCGGCTTGCTCGGAGCGGAGATGAGACTGCCGGCGGGAGCCGTCATCGGAGGCGTCGGAGCGTCAGGTTCGGCGGGCGTCTCGGGGACGGCCTCGGCGGCGGCAGGCGGCGGCGTGACCTTGGCCGCTTCCACTTCCGATTTTGCCGTCACGGGCTGACTCGGCGGCATGAAGATGCGGGGACGGCCCATCATCTTCGAGAAGAAGGAGGCGGATTCCTCCGTCGGCGGGGAAGCGGGATTTTCGGGTTCTGCCGGTTCGGCTACTTTGTCAGGCTCAGCCACCTGGACAGGCTCGGTGGGTTTCGCGGGCTCGGCGATTTTGACCGGCTCGGGGGCAGCAGCGGCTTTACCGTCAGTTTCCACGGGCTTGGCGGCAGGTTCCTGCGGGGCTTCGGACGTTTTGGGAATGGCGATCAATCCCGAAGTGGCCGCTTCCGGCAGGGGGGTGAGCGGGGGGGTGTTGGGCTTTTTCACATCGTTCGAGTCCGCCGGGAAGGAGGCAGGCGCGAGGGGTTCCATCGGTTTGACGGGTTCGGGAGTCGGCGCAACCGTTGCAGGGGTGATCAACGGGAGCGGCGCGAACTTTGCGATGGGCGCGGGGGCAACCGGCGCGCCGACGGGCTTGTCCGGCGTGGCAGGCGTTTTCTCGGGCGTGGCGGCACCGGGCGGCGGACCCATGACGACGGCGAGCGGCGGCAACGCGGTCGTGCCGAGCGGCTTGGTTTCCGGCTTGCTGGGGATCGACACGAGCGCGCCGACCGGGACTTCCGGCTTTTTGCCGACAAGCTCCGCCGCCGGTGTTTTCTCGGCGGCGAGGAGCGGGGAAACGGTGGACGGCAGGGGGGGGTTCTCGCCGGGCCCGGCGGCCATCGGTTTGGCCGATTCGGGCTGCTTGGTGAAGGCGGCCTCGCCCGCCATGGCCAGCGAATCCGCCGGGAACCCGGTCTCGATCTCCGACGGGGTGGCCGTGTTGAGTTCGGGCAAATTCAACTCGTTCGCCCCGGACCGGGCAGGCTGGAGACGGCGCGCGCGGGGCGTGCCGACCTTGGACTGGAGCGCCCCGTCGCCCAGCGGACCCGCACCGGCGGCGAGGTCGTCCGCACCGGCGGCCGAGCTGACTTCCATTTTCTTTAAGAACCACCGGAACATCACCATCATCACGATGGTGAAGACGATGGCGCCGATCACCACTGGATCACCGAAAATATCGCGCAGTTCGTTCATGGAATATCAATGAGTTGTCGCTCGGGAGTAGCAGCCAAAGACAGCGGGGTTCATCACCTGGACGATTCCACCTGCTCGCGCTTGCGCGCAGCGGTACGGAGTTCGTTCTGTTTTCGTTGCAGGAGCACGCTCCGCGCCTTGGTTACATAATACACGGATTGCCCCAGGACAATCAGCAGTAAAAGGATGCGGCGGCGGCTCTTCTTCTTGGCCTGTGCAATGGACGCGCTGGCAGCGTCGTTCGGCGGGGTGACGGTCGGGGCGGGCGTCGCCTGAGCCGTCGCCTGGGTACCGGTGGGAGTCGGCGTGGCGCTCGCTGGGGCGACCGTGCGCGTGGGCGTGGCGCTGGGCGTTGCGCTGGGGGTGGCGACGGCGACGACCGCCGGAACGGGCGAAGCGGTGGCCGGAGCCACGGTGCGCGCCGGAGTGTTAACCGCGAGTGCCGTCGGACGCGGCGTGACGGAAGGCGTCGAGACCGCCACGGCAGGAGTCGCGGCGGGGGTCGGACGCGGCGGCGTGGTGGCGACGGCGACAACCGGGGCCGGGGTCGGGGTCGGTTTGGGCGTCGCAGCGACAACGAGCGGCGTCGGAGTCGGACTGGCGGCAGCCACGATGATCGGCGTGGGCGCGGCGGCGGCAGGCGTGGGGGTCGGCGGGGCGGTAGCCGTGGCGACCGTGGTCGGCTGCGTGCCGCTGGTCGTCACGGCGGGCGTGCCGACCGGGGTGGCCTGCGCCACCATCGTCCCGGGAAGAGCGTTGGGATCGGCCATCCAGCCGAGGCGGTAAAACGATTCGATGAAAATGGCCACCAACTGCGGCGGGTACTCTTTCTTCGCGTCGTCGATCCAGTTTTTCGCCTTGTCCACGCTGCCCGCACGGAAGTTGAGCGCGGCGTTGCAGAAATAGCGCGCCGGGGTCGCCCCGCTGAAAGTCAGGTGATCCATGAAGGTGCTCGCGGCTTCCACCTTGCCTTCGAGCAGGAGCGTCAGGAACACTTTGTATTGCGTCAGTTCCGCCTCGCGCGGCTGCTTGGCGGCGTCAGTCTGGCTGAAAAGCTCCTCGAACCGGGTACGCGCGTCGGTGTAGTTGCCCCGGTTGAAAGGCAGTTCCGCGTAGTTGAACTTGGCGGCCCACAGTGCCGGATCGGTCGTGACGGCCTTGTGAAACATCCCCTCCGCCTGGTCGTAATTGCGCTGCTTCGAGAAGATCAGCCCGCGCAGGTTGAACGAGTCGGCGTTTTTCTGGGTTCGGTCGGCGTCGTCCAGATGCGCCAGCGCGCCGGGGTAATTCTGCTTGCGGTATTCGAGATAGGCGAGCGCATAGTGGGTCTTGAAACGCAGGCTGACGGCCTGCGGCTGACCGGGCTGGACCTTGTCGGCCTCGTCGAGCAGGGACAAGGTATCGGGGTAATTCTTTTCGAGGAACTTCGCGTAGGCGGCCTCGTACTTGCCCGTGAATTCGTCCGAGGGCGTGGGGACAGGACTGGCCGCGCCGCCCTGGTTGGCGGTCACGGCCGGGCTGGCGGCGGGCGACGCGCTGTCGTTCGGAGTGGGCGACGGCGTTCCACGGGACCGGCGGGGACGCGCCAGCGTGGACGGCGCGGCAGCGAGGCCGGAGAGAGCAGAGGCGTCCAGGGTCCCGGACGGTCCGCCGGGCGCCGGGGGCATTTCAAACCCTCCCGGCGACGGGGCAGTCCTATCCGGCGTGGGCCGAGGGGCCGGACCCGTGGCAGCCAGCGCGCCGACCGTTGCAGTCCAAAGCCAGAGACACGTTACCAGACGGACGGAGCCGCGCGGAGCAGCGGCGCGGGAACGCGGTTTGGCGGACGCTTGAAAAACTGTATCCATAGAGACATCGACGGCGGGAGGAACCTCGGAGGAGATAAATATCGAAGCGCCCGCGGTTTGACAACTAGCAATTCGCCAGGGGATCGCCCGGCGCGGAACGCCGGTCGGAGCCGTCCGGTTGCCGGAGACCCGGAAGAGGTGCCGGATTTAGTTTCCGGGGGTGTCACAAAAACAGGGGCTGGCCCGGAGAGCCATCCCTACCTTGAATGACTACTCGGCGGCGGGCGGTGTTTCCTCGTCGTCGTCCTCCCTGACGACCTTGGCGATGTCTTGCAATTTTTCGTTCCTCGCCAGGTCGATGAGCTTGACGCCCATCGTGTTGCGGCCCGTTTCCCTGATCTCGCTGATGCGCGTGCGCACCGTCTTACCCTTGTTGGTGGTGAGCACCAGTTCGTCGGCGTCCGTGACCGTCAGCGCGCCGACCACCCCGCCGGTCTTGTCGCCGGTTTTCATCGTGATGATGCCCTTGCCGCCGCGCGATTGCTCGCGGTAGTCGTCGAACGGCGTGCGTTTGCCGACGCCGTTCGAGCCGACCACCAGCAGGGTCGCTTCCGGTTGGACCACCACCATGGCCACGAGGTAATCACCCGCGTCGGGGCGGATGCCCCAGTTGCCCACCGCCGTGCGGCCCATCGGGCGCGCCTGATCCTCGTGGAAGCGCAGGCTCATGCCCTCGTGCGTGACGAGAACCACGCTGTTGCTGCCGTTGGTCAACTCGGCTTCGATGAGCTGGTCGCCCTCCTCGATGGTGATGGCGATGATGCCGCCCCGGCGCACGTTGTCGAAATCCGACAGGTTCGTCTTCTTGATGATGCCCGTGCGGGTCGCAAAGAGGACGTGCAGCGTCGGGTCCCAGGTCTGATCGACCGGGCCTTCGTCCGTGCTGATGATCTTGCGCTGCACGCGGATGGTCGCCGCGATCTTCTCGTCGGGACGCAGGTCGAGAAAATTGACGATGCTGCGGCCCTTCGAGGTGCGGCTGCCCTCGGGCAGTTCGTAGACGCGCTTGACGTAGCAGCGGCCCGTCTTGGTGAAGAACATCAGGTAGTCGTGCGTGCTGGCCGTGAAGAGGTGCTCGACGAAATCGCCCGTGTCCTCCTCGCTGGCCCCCTCGCGGGTCGTCATGCCGATGACGCCCTTGCCGCCGCGACGCTGCGCGCGGTATTCGCTGGCGAGCGTGCGCTTGAGGAAGCCGCCGTGCGTGATCGTGATGATCGACCCTTCGTTGGCGATGAGATCTTCCATGTTGATCTCCCCCTCGTCCGGGACGATCTGCGTGAGGCGCGGCGTGGCGTGCTTCGCCTTGATGGCCTGCACCTCTTCCTTGATGATCGTCAACACGCGGGATTCACGCGCCAGGATGTCCATCAGGTCCTGGATGGTGACCATCAACTCGGCGTACTCGCCGGTGATCTTGTCGCGCTCCAGACCGGTGAGTTGGTAGAGGCGCAGATCGAGAATGGCGTTGGACTGCCGCTCGCTGAGGGCGTAACGGCCGTTCACGAAACGCGCGGGCGTGCGGACCGCGATGCCGAACCCGCGGATGGCCGCCTCGTCGAACCGGTAGTCGAGCAGCTTGGCGCGCGCTTCGTCGCGGTTGGCGGATTCGCGGATGATGCGGATGAAATCATCCATGTTCGCCAGCGCGACGAGGTAGCCGTCGAGCACTTCGGCGCGTTCCTCGGCGGCGCGCAACTCGAACTGCGTGCGGCGCAGGATGACCTCGCGGCGGTGCTCGATGAACGCCGCGAGCGCGTCCTTTATGGAAAGGAGCTTGGGCCGCCCGTGGTCGATGGCGAGCATGTTGACGGAGAACGTCGTTTCCAGCGCGGTGTGCTGGTAGAGGTTGTTGACGACGACCTGCGGGATGGCCTCGCGCTTGAGTTCGATGACGACGCGCGTGTTTTCGTCGGACTCGTCGCGCACGGCGGTGATGTCCGTGATGACCTTCGTGTTGACGAGTTCCGCGATGCGCTCGACGAGCACGGCGCGGTTGACCGCGTAGGGAATTTCCGTGATGACGATCTGTTCGCGTCCGCTCTTTTGTTCCTCGATGAACGTCTTGCCGCGGATGCGCAGGCTGCCGCGTCCGGTGGCGGCGTAGGACCGGATGCCGGAAAGCCCGAGCAGGTTGCAGCCCGTGGGGAAGTCCGGCCCTTTGATGTATTGGAGGATTTCCTCGGTGGTGATGTCCGGATTATCGACCTGCGCGCAGACGGCGTCGATGACCTCGCCCAGATTATGGGTCGGGATGTTCGTCGCCATGCCAACGGCGATGCCCGTGCCGCCGTTGATGAGGAGGTTCGGGAACGCGGCGGGAAAGACGGTGGGCTCGGTGGTCGTCTCGTCGTAGTTGGTGACGAAGTTGACGGTGTCCTTCTCCATGTCGTCCATCAGGGCCGCCCCGAGATGGGTCAGACGGGCTTCCGTGTAACGCATGGCGGCGGGGGGATCGCCCTCGACGCTGCCGAAGTTGCCCTGGCCGTCCACGAG
>CAXUGY010000089.1:0-5858 GCA_964250695.1 uncultured Chthoniobacterales bacterium
CGCCCATCCTGCCAGTAGACACAGGCAAAATCAATTAGCGTGAACAGGCCTTAGGAGCGGTTCTCTGGCTTTTGATGGGCTGGCACTTCGTCCTGGCGGAAGTTGTCGGCGCGTTCGTGCTGATTGGCCTGCTGTGGCTGTTTGGACGGATGATCTTCCCCCGGAACATGGAAGCGGAGGCCCGCCGCCATGTCGAGGGCGGCGAGGGGAAGGAAGGCGGCTGTCATCACCAGCACGGCAGCGAGGATCACGGCGGCCACGAACACAGGCACCACGGGTGGGACGACGGTGCTCACACGGGCAAGTGGAAGGCGTTGGCGAACGCCTTCGTCATGGATTGGCAGATGCTCTGGAAGGAAATCGTCATCGGCTTTCTCATCGCCGGTTTCCTCGCCGCCTTGGTGCCCGCCGAATGGTGGCGCATCCTCTTCCTGCAAAACGCGCCTGCGCCCGTGCGGTTGGTCGAAAACGCCGTGGTCGGGCCGCTGATTGCCGCCGCGAGTTTCGTCTGTTCGGTGGGCAATATCCCATTGGCAAGTGTCCTTTGGAGTGGGGGGATTTCCTTCGGCGGGGTGGTTTCCTTCATCTTCGCTGACCTGATTGTACTGCCCTTGGTGTTCATCTACCGCAAGTATTACGGCTTCCGTGCTGCTGCTTACATTACCGGAGTTTTCTTCCTCTCGATGGTGGGGACCGGGATCGTCGTGGACGTACTCTTTGCGGCCTTGGGTTTAATCCCGCAGGGACCGCGCCCGGAGAGCATGGTCGCCCACGCGCAGTTCGCCTGGAACTACACGACTTGGCTGGACCTCGTGGCACTCGCGGTTTTCGCGGCGTTCCTGTTCATCCACCGCCGGAGCGGGATGACGCCGCAGGGCGACTCGGGCCACCATCAAGCGCACGGCGATGAACACGCCGCTCACACGCCCCACGCCGAGTAAAAGTTACGGGCTGTCCAGATTCCTTGAGGGATGAGCCGCCCCTTTCTCGTTGGTTCATCCGGACCCCTTTTTTTCAGACAGAATGTTACGCGCGTCTTTCTCCCCTTTCGTCCACAAATGCCGATCCAGGCGGAGCACCGCGACCATGATCTTGGCGGTCGGCGGCATGTTGGTCCTGACAGGCTGTGTGGGGACCGATCCCGGCCAATCCTTTGGTGGAGTGCGTAGCGAAGTGTCCAGCCGCGCCGGGCAGCCGGTGGACGTGCGTTGGAGCCGGGATGCCGCCGGGGACGCTGACACGCAGCGTGCCGTACAAAGCCTCCTGCATCGCGGCCCGCTGACGGCGCAGCGGGCCGCGCAGATCGCCGTCCTCAACAACCGCTCGCTCCAAGCGGAGTTCGAGGCCATCGGCATCGCCCATGCGGAGTACATCCAGGCGGGCTTGTTGAGCAACCCGGAGTTCAGCACGAGCTTCCGGTTTCCCAACCGCCCGCCGTCCGTCGTGGACGCCGAGTACGCACTGGCCGTCAACGTCCTCGACCTGTTCCTGCTGCCCACGCGCCGCAAGGTGGCGGCGCGTGAGTTGGAACGCACAAAGTTCCGGGTCGCGGGCGAAGTGCTCGGCCTGATCGTCGAGACGAAGACCGCCGTTTACACCCTCCAAGCCCGCCAGCAGTTGCAGGAGCGGCTGCGACTCATCGCGCAGACCAACGATGCGGCGGCAGAACTGGCTCGCCAGTTGCACGCCGCCGGCAACATCACGGACTTGGAGTTCAACAATCAGCAAGCACCCGCCGTGCAGGCGCAGACGGACGCCATGCAGGCGCAGATGCAGACCCGTTCCGACCGGGAGCGGCTTAACCGTCTGATGAGTCTCGACGGAGGGCAGGCATCTTCGTGGCAAGTTGCCGCGACGCTGCCGCCGATTCCGGCCCACGAACCTTCGATGAAGGACTTGGAGAACGTCGCCGTCGCCCGGCGGCTGGACCTCCTTGCCGCGCGCACAAACGTCGATGCCATCGGCCAAGCCCTCGCCCTGCGGACGAAGACCCGCTATCTGCCCACCAGCATCACGCTCGGCGTGGACACGGAGCGCAGCACCGACCGGCAGCACATCACCGGGCCAACGCTGGATTTGCAGTTGCCGCTTTTCGACCAGGGACAAGGAGCTATCGCCAAGCTCTCGGCGCAGTACCGGCAGGCCCGGCGGCAGTTGGAAGCCGCCGAAATCAACGCCCGCTCGCAGGTGCGCGAGGCGCGCGCCCTGGTCGCAGCCAGCCGGGCACTCGCGCAACGCTACGGCCAGACGGTCGTGCCGCAACGCAAGCTCATCGTTGACCAGACGCAGGTGCAGTACAACGCCATGCAGCGCGGCGGCTACGACCTGCTCACCGCCCGCGAACGGGAACTTTCCGCCGAGCGATCCTACCTTGAAGCGTGGCGCGACTACTGGATTGCGCGCGTGGAACTCGAACGTGCCCTGACCGGCGGCGGTAACGTGGAAATGGGTGGCACCACGGAGGTTTCCACCGGACCAACCGGCATTGTCGGCGGCAGCGTTTCCACGCGGGCCGCTGCTGTCAAAGGCGAGGGGCAGTGAAGCACCGGCAATTCCTCTTCTCATCTACTTCTTTTCGCACCCTATGATTACTCGTCGCAATTTCTTGACCGGCGCGGCTGCGCTGGCAGGCGGAACTGCCGCTCTGCGCCTTCTTACCGCTGCCGACACGCCCGGCGCGCAGGCACCGCGCGCCGACTCCGCCGCCGCCACCGGCCAGGACCATGCCGACCAGAAGGCGTGGCCTCCCGGCCAGCCCGGCGTGGACTACCAACCCGTCATCACCCCGAACGGCTCCACGCTGCCCTGGAAAGAGGTCGATGGAGTGAAGGTTTTCCACCTTGTCGCGGAGGAAGTGGACCATGAGTTCGCTCTCGGCCTGAAAGCAAAATGTTGGGGTTACAACGGGCAGGTTCACGGTCCGACCATCGAAGCCGTGGATGGCGACCGCGTGCGCTTCTACGTCACCAACCGCCTGCCCGCCGCTACGACCGTGCATTGGCACGGCATCCTGCTGCCCAACGGGATGGACGGCGTGGGAGGTCTTAACCAGAAGGCCATCGCTCCCGGCGAAACATACAAGTACGAGTTCACGCTGCATCAGGCGAGTACGGGCATGTACCACGCCCACCACGACGAGATGACCCAGATCGGTCTCGGCATGACCGGCCTGTTCGTGGTGCATCCGAGGGCAGGCAAGCCGAACAGCGACGGCGAGGAACAGGCTCCCAAGGTGGACCGGGATTTTGCGCTCCTGCTCCACGAGTGGCGGCTCGATCCGGGCACCAGCCGCCCCGACCCCAACGAAATGACCGAGTTCAACCTGCTGACCATCAACGGCAGAGTGTATCCCGGCACCGCCCCCCTGGTGGTCAAGAAGGGGGACAAAGTGCGTATCCGCATCGGGAACCTCTCGCCGATGGATCATCACCCCATCCACCTGCACGGCTACCAGTTCGTCATCACCGAGAGCGACGGCGGACGCTTTCCCAAGAGTGCTCAACACCCGGATACCACGGTCCTCGTGCCGGTGGGCAGCACGCGCACGGTCGAGTTCGTCGCCGACGAGCCGGGCGATTGGGCGATGCACTGCCACATGACCCATCATGTGATGAACCAGATGGGCCACGGGTTCCCGAACATGATCGGCGTCCAGTCCGGTAAGTTCGACGCCAGGGTACGCGAGAACCTGCGGCTGCCCGGCTTCATGTCGATGGGCAGCACGGGGATGGCCGACATGGGCAGCATGGGGATGCCTGTGCCCAAGAACTCACTGCCGATGGTCGGGGGCGACGGTCCCCTGGATTACATCACTATGGGCGGAATGTTCACCATCTTCAAGGTGCGCGACGAACTGCCCAACGGCTACGACACCGACCCCGGCCGGTACAAACACCCGGAGGGCACGCTGGCGATGCTCGCCAAGGCTGACGACTTGCAACGCGACGGCATCGACGTGTCGATGGCGAAGGGTGTAGCCCCGGCGATGCCGGGGATGCAGCACGCCGCAGAGGAACGTCCCATGTCCATGCCGATGGCCTCGCCTTCCGCCGCCGCCATGCCCGGTGCCGGCAAGACGCTCTATACCTGCGTCATGCACCCGGAAGTCGTGCAGGACCATCCCGGCAGCTGCCCGAAATGCGGCATGAAGCTCGTGGAAAAGAAATGACTTCCGTCGTCTGATCCAGTCACCTTTTCTGTCACCCGAAAGAAACCGAACACCACCGATCAAATTATGAAAAACACCACCGCAACCCTGTGCGCCGTCACCGTCCTCTGCGCCGTCGCGCTCGCACCTGTGCCCGTGCGCGCCCAAGACCCCAAGCCTTCGCCTGCCCCCTCCACCGCGCCCGCCAAGGAAGGCGTCAAATACACCTGCACCATGCACCCGGAAGTCGTGCAGGATAAGGCGGGTAACTGCCCGAAGTGCGGCATGAAACTCGTGGAAAAGAAGTAGCTGTTTCGACACTAATTTCACCCACATGAAAACGATGTATCCATGCTCAATCCGCCGTAGGGCTGTCCTCCTGGCGGCGGTTCTCTGTCTGTCCGCCACGCAGGCATAGGCGCACGCCAAGCTCGACCACGCCGAACCTTCGGTCGATGGGACGGTCAAGCAGCCGCCGACCGAAGTTCGATTGACCTTTAGCGAAGGGGTAGAAGTGAGCTTTTGCCGCGTGCAGGTTCTCGATGCCGCCGGGCAGCAGGTGGACAAGAAAGACGTGCATGGCGATCCGAAAAAGCCGCGTGAGTTGATCGTCTCGCTGCCCGCCGCGCTCGGCGCGGGAGCGTACAAGGTCGTCTGGCGCGCGGTCGCGGCGGATACGCACGTCACCAACGGTGAATTTACCTTCCGGGTTGAACCCTGACGCGGCGGCGTTGTGGCTCTGCCGCTCCGTCCAGACGGGTGCCGCCCTGCTCGTGGCCGGCACGGCGGCGATGCGCCTGCTGGCTTGGGGAGGTGCGCCCGTGGGCACCGCGCCGCGCTGGAACCATTTGGGAGCGGTGAGTTGGTGCGCGTTGCTGCTTGCTTCGGTGCTGCAACTCGTGTTGACCGCCGCGCAGATGAGCGATCTGCCGCTCGGGCAGGTTTTCCACGGCAACGCGCTTGCCAGCGTGTTGACAGACACGCACTTCGGCGCGGTGTGGCAGGTGCGGATCGCGCTGCTTGGCGGACTGCTGGTGACGGGATTGATGGCAGGTGTGGCGCGGCGGAACGCGAGCCGTCGTCTGACCGCCATCGCCGATCTGGCCGCTGCGCTCCTGATCGTCTCGCTCCTGGCTAGTCTCGTGGTAGCGGGCCATGCCCAGGCATCGGAGCAGCGCGTTTGGCTGCTGCCGGTGGACATGATCCACGCGGCGGCGGCGGGCGCATGGCCGGGCGGGTTGCTCCCGCTGGTGATCCTGCTCGCCCACGCGCGACGAAATACGGAACTGCTTCCTGCGGCCATCACGATCACGCAACGGTTTTCCCGTGTGAGCGTGGCAGCGGTCGGCGTGCTGGCAATCAGCGGATCACTGAATAGCTACGCTCTGATCGGCACGTTCGACGGCCTCTGGTCGAGTGTCTATGGAAGGCTGGTCGTTTGCAAGGGGTTGCTGTTCGCCACGATGGTTGCCTTGGGAGCGATGAACAAGGGGTTGATCGAGCAGAATCCGATGGAGAACCCCCATGCAACCATCAGCCGTCTATGGCGCAATGTCGCCGTGGAATGCGGAGTGGCGGTGGCCGTACTGTTGGCGACGGAGGCTCTTGCGATGAGTATCCCGGCAGCATCTTCCGGGTGAGTGAGTCGATCCCTTTTTTACAGACCGGGACATTGATTAAGCAAGTTTTTCGCTGATGAGCGCGTATGCTG
>CAXUGY010000090.1:0-5522 GCA_964250695.1 uncultured Chthoniobacterales bacterium
GCCCATCCTGCCAGTAGACACAGGCAAAATCAATTAGCGTGAACAGGCCTTAAGCCCTCGGCCGTTCGCGTGGGGGCTGGGGCACCAAGGTGCCTCTCGTCGTCGATGGCCACGGCATCCCCTTGGCGGCGACCATCACCGCCGGTCAGGCGCACGAGAGCGAACGCTTGGCTGCCACGCTCGAAGCGGTGCGCCTGCCCAACGGCAAAGGGCGGCCGACCTGCCGGCCCAGAAAACTGGCGGGTGACAAATCTTACAGCTATCCCGCCGTGCGCGCCTACCTGCGCCGACGTGGCATCTTGCCGATCATCCCCACGCGCAAGGACCAGCGCGTTAACCCTCACTTTGACCGGGCCATCTACCGCCAGCGCAACGTCATCGAACGCGGCGTGGGCTGGCTCAAGGAAAACCGCCAACTCGCCACCCGTCACGCCAAGCTCGCCGTCAACGACCTGGCCACGGTCAAACTGGCGGTGATCCGACGCTGCCTATGCCTCTTGCATGATCCGTCAGACAGAACCTAAACCTCATCCCGATGCGATGAGCTCTAAGTCGCCGCTGTTCCTTTCCCGAAACCTGCGCACTTACACCGACGCTTGCGCCGTCTGGAAGTCGCCCAAGGCAGCATCGACCTCTGCGACTTCCATCGCCAATACGGTGAAAAGTTTTTCCATCCTCCCGTCATTTTCTTCGTCCGCGAGCGCGGCGATCTCCAAGGTGAGTTGGTGCGCACCCCGTGCACCGACGGCTCCCAGGGAACTGAGCAGCGCATGGGTCGAACGAGCCACCTCGCTGGGACGGTGGCAGACGACGGCCGCCCGGATGTCTTCCAGCAGGCGAGGGGTGTTTTCGTGGAAGAGAGTGGTCATGCGCCGCAGCAACGCTTCGTCGCCATCGAGTTGCTCGAGCAATTCGTCCCGGCTAAAGACCAACGGCGCTTTGGTCGGCGCCTTCGCGGCGGCGTGGCAGAGGGTGGGAACCTGATCCGCCTCGCGGGCGGTCGTGGCCTGGGAGTCAGCGCGGTGGCGACGCTCGGAGAGACGTTCGATCAGCGCAAACAGCTCGGCTCTCGAGAGGGGTTTGGAAATGTACTCGTCCATGCCGGAGGCGAGAAAACGCTCGCGGTCGCCGGACATCGCGTGGGCGGTCATCGCGGCGATGGGCGTATGCCGGCCCGTGGCTCGTTCCGCCTCGCGGATGCGGCGCGTGGCTTCCAGGCCGTCCATCTCGGGCATCTGCACATCCATGCAGATCAGGTCGAACGCTTCGGCCAGAGCGGCCGCCACGGCTTCGCGTCCGTTGGCGGCGTGTACGATCGAGTGGCCGCGCTTTTCCAGGAGGTTGGTGGCCAGCGCGCGGTTGATCACGTTGTCCTCCGCCAGCAGGATGCGCAGGCCGCCCGTGGTCTCGTCAGCCGGCAGGGGGTCGATGGCGGGCAGCGCCTCCGCCTCCTCGGCGCCGATGGCAATCAGGATCGCTTCGATCAGGTCGGATTGGCAGACCGGCTTCGTCAGGTAACTGGCCACCCCCAGCTCCGCGCAACGCGTGGCGGCCCCGGCAGGCATGGCCGAGGAGAGCATCATCACCGTGACGCCGGAGATTTCCGCGTTTTCCCGGATTTTCTCCGCCGCCGTGAAGCCGTCCATCCCGGGCATCATGCCGTCGAGGATCACGAGGGGGTACGGCGTGCCCGCGCGCGCCGCGCGTTGCATCTCCACGAGTCCCGCCTGGCCGGAATCGACGACGCTGGGACTCATCCGCCAGTTCTTCAACATTTCACTCAGGATGCGGCGGTTGATGGCGTTGTCGTCCACCACCAGCACGCGCATGCCCTCCAACCGGCGCGGTTGGAAAGGGCGCGCCTTTCCTTCCGGCGTCTTCCCCGTCGTGAAGCGCGCGGTGAAATGGAAAACCGTCCCTTTTCCGGGCGTGCTCTCGACCCAGATGCGTCCGCCCATCTGCTCGACCAGCCGCGAGGCGATGGCCAGCCCCAACCCCGTCCCTCCGTAGGTGCGCGTGGTCGTCCCATCCGCTTGCGCAAACGCGTCGAAAATGAGCGCCTGTTTCTCCGCCGGGATGCCGATGCCGGTGTCGCTGACCGTGAAATGGAGGCAAAGCTCGTCATCCGCCGTCGAGGCAACGCCTGCCCACAGCATCACGTCACCGCGCTGGGTAAACTTGATGGCGTTGTCGGTCAGGTTGGTGAGAATCTGCCGCAGGCGCAACGGGTCGCCGGTGACATAATAAGGCACGTCCGCGGCGATGTCGGCGGTCAGTTCGAGCCCCTTCTGGTCCGCGCGCATCCCGAGCGGTTTGAGCAGGGTGTCGATGCAGTCGCGCAGGTTGAAATCAATCGAATCCAGCTCCAATTTGCCCGCTTCGATCTTCGAGAAGTCGAGGATGTCGTTGATCAAACCGAGCAGCGTGACGGCGGAAGACTTGGCCATGCCGAGGTATTCGCGTTGCGAGCGGTCGAGCGGCGTGTCGAGCACCAGTTCGGTCATGCCGATGATGCCGTTCATCGGCGTGCGAATCTCGTGGCTCATGTTCGCCAGAAATTCGCTCTTCGACCGGCTGGCGGCCTCGGCGGCTTCCTTGGCGTGTCGGAGTTCGGCTTCGATCTGCTGGCGCGTGGTCACGTCGCGGGCCACGCCGAACATGATCTGCTGCTGCTCCGACCATTGGGCCGTCCAGACCACCGGGATGGCGGAACCATCCGGGCGCAGGTAGCGGTTTTCGAACTCCCTCGCCGCTTTCCCTCCCATGATGGAGGTCGCAGCCGCGACCGTCTTTTCCCGGTCGTCGGGATGGACGAGGTCGAGGAAGCGCCGCCCGACCAATTCCTCGGCGCGGTAGCCCCAGAGGGCCTCGCACGCCCGACTGACCTGGATAAAACGGCCCTCGGCGTCGAAGGTGCAGATCACATCGAGTGAGTGATCCATGATTTGCTGGTAGGCGTGCTCGGCCCTGGCACGCTCCAGCATCTGTTCCTGTAAGCTGGCGTTGGCTTCCGCCAATTCCTTGGTGCGCTGGCGCACCCGCACTTCCAGGTCCAGATGCGCCTGGTGAAACCTTTCGTTCGCCGCCGCCGCTTCGGCTTCGGCTCCCTTTTGCCTGGTCACGTCGGTGATCGTCAGAAAAGCCAGCGGCTTGCCGTCAGCCCCCTGCACGGTTGACCCGCCGTAGCTGAGGATGCGGGTCAGGCTCTGGTCGCGCCGGCGCAACTGCACCTCCCAGTCCTGCAACTTCTCGCCCCGGCAGATGCGCGCCATCGGCCATTGGTCGGTGGGCAGGACCCTTCCCTCCAGATCGGACAATTCAAAAATTTGCGTCAACTCGGGCAGGAGACGCAGCCCCTCCTGCAAGGTCGGGATGCCGTGCATCTCCAGCGCGGCCCGGTTCCAGGAGAGCAACCGGCCTTCCAGGTCCGAGATGACCAGGCCTTCGGTCAACTGTTCGACCACCCGGTGCAGGCGCTCCTCGCTCTCGCGCAAACCCGCCTTCATCCGCGCCTGCTTGCGTTCGGCCGTGCGCAGCGAACTGGCGCCGATCCAGACGAGCAAGGTGAAGGTCACGGCGTCGGTCATGGCCACGATAACCACCCCCAACTCGACGCTGAACCAGCCGTGGCGCACCCCCTCCACGCGCAACCAGCCAATCACGAAAGGCAAAACGATGGACGCCAGGCCGAATCGACGCGCCAGCTTTCCGCTCGTCCCGCCGTCCGTGACGACCCGCATAAAGCCATGCTGGCTCGCGGCACACCACACGCCGGTGCAGAGCAGCAGAAACGCGCTGGCCGTGTGCAGGGCGACGGCGGTGAAATAGCCCGCCTGATAGAGAGAAGGGACCCCGTAGAAATATCCTGCGATCGCGAGCAGAGAAGTAAACGCGGCGCAACCGGCCAGGGCATGCGCCCAGCTCGTCCGCTTCGGAAAGCGGAGAAAAAGCAGCGCGAGCCCCAGGCAAACGGAGTTCAACGCCGTGATGGGAGACATGCGCCCGGGAGCACTGCTCCTGACGAAATCTTTGAACAGCAGCTCATCGATCCCGAACTTCCGGCCACTCACATACTCTCCCAGGGTGAGCAATCCCATACCCACCGCCAATCCCGCGAGCAAGCCGGGAAAGGACCGCCGCCAGCGATTCGCACCGGAGGCAGCCCGCGCCTGGAGGAACAGGCTCCAGCCACATAGGCAAAGGACAATCGCCGTGTTCGGCTTCATCGCCACCAGCCCGGGCAGCACCGTCATCAGCGGACGAAGATCAAAGAGCCACCCCGCGAGAACGCAGAGGCCAGTCCCGATCACCAGCAGGCCGCAGCCGCGGGCGATTTGTCGGCAGCGCAGGGCCACCGGCGGGTGAAAAAGTACGGTCTCGGGTGCGGGCGGCATCAGCTTGAGAGGGGAGGAACGGAAACGAGGTGGTCTGCGTTTGACACGGTTTGCGTTGGCCCGGTCGGGTCGTGCTGGCCGGCTCCGTCGCGGCTGTCCCGGGCATCTTCGGTCGCCAACATCTCCAGGAGCAGCGGCGAAATGCCGGTTTCTAAAAAGCCGAGGTCCTCCGGGTTCGAGGCGGAAACGGCCAGGATGCGGTCGATCAGGCTCAGCAGACGCCGACCGCTGGCGAGGATCTGCGTGACGTGGGTCCGTTGGTCGCCGGTGAGGGCGTCCAGTTCGAGCAGTTGGGCAAAGCCGAGCACGTGGTTCATCGGCGTGCGCAGCTCATGGCTGGCGTGGGAAAGGAATTCGCTCTTGGCGTCGAGCGCGTTCGCCAGTTCGGCCGTGCGTTCGCAAACCCGCCGTTCCAGGTCGGTGTTGGCCGCGCGCAGGTTGGCATGGAGTCCGAGGATGCGTTCGGCCACGCGGATGCGCGCCGCGAATTCGTCCTTCTCGAAGGGTTTGGTGATGAAGTCGTCCGCGCCGGCGTCCATCGCTTCGAGGTAATGCGTCTTCCCGGACCGGGAAGTCAGCAGGATGAGGTAAGTGTAATCCTCACCGGCCTGGGCGCGGATGCGCCGGCAGAATTCCACCCCGTTGAGATCGGGCATCATCCAGTCCGAGATGATCAGCGGAAATGCTCCGCTCAACCAGGCTTCCCAGGCCTCGCGCCCGTCGCTGGCTTCGCGGACCGAATGCCCGAGCCTGGTCAGCGCGGAGCCGAGCAGCAGCCGGGTGATTTCGTCGTCGTCGGCGATCAAAACGTTCATTGGCAACGCTCAATAAGCAAGGCGAGTGCCCGCCAACGAATGGCTTGTCTCGTAGCCCCACTATCGGCGCTCGCCGCAGGAGTCCTTTCCGAACGCCGCCGATTAGCTGCTTCCTGATTCATCAGGATTTTTTGCTTGCTTTATTTCGATAGTTGTCGAATCATCGAATGAAATCGCTGTCACCTACTCTCATGACCCGCATGAACATCCTCTTCCGCGCGCTCGACGACCCGACCCGGCGGCGGCTGCTCGATCTGCTCGGCGAACGCGACCACACGGCGGGCGAACTCGCCGCCGCGTTCGCGCTGGGCAA
>CAXUGY010000091.1:0-5454 GCA_964250695.1 uncultured Chthoniobacterales bacterium
CGATGGCGGTGCCTTGCAGCGTGCCGTCCGACCACCGCGCCCCCAGGAACGCGCAATCCGAGATGTCACCCCGATCATAACTGGAGTGATCGCTCGTGTGCGAGATGACGAAGTTGGGGATGCGGTCGCCCGCCCCGGCGTAGAACAGGCAGTGGCCCAGGTTCCAGCGCAAACCTGCGCCTGACAGGGTGTACCAAGCCAGCTGGATGGACTGGCTGTCGCCCATCTCGTAGAGAACGCTGCGTTGCAGGCTGCCGCCGCCGATGACCGCGTTGTGGGTCGTGGCGTGCAGGACGACGAGCCGGTCGCCCACGAAACCGGTCGGAGCGGAAAGCGAGCCGTAGCCGTTGTTGCCGCCGACCAGTTCCAGACCGCTGAGCGCGCCGTCGCCCACGGTTTGCGCGGGGAACAGGGCCGGACCCTGGCGCGAGACCACCTCGTAGCGGTAGCTGCCGCTGCCGGGCGTGAGGCCATCGGAGGGATGGATTTGGACGGTCCAGCCGCCGGGGGTGGGAGCCGTGTGCTGCACCCGGGCGCCCCCCGGCGTGCTTGCCACCGACGCCTGGCTCGTGAGGTCGATCATCCGGCGGCGGGAGGCGACGGGCGCGGCGGCCTCGGTCGCCGTGTTGATCTCGACGATGTACACGTTGGAGTACCCGTCGTTGGCGAGGGTTTCGGCAGGCAGCCAGACGTAGGAATAGGTGCCGTCGCCGTTGGAACTCATCGATCCGTTGGGGACCGGGTCGAGCGCGGAGACGACCGGCAGGTTTTTGGGCGATCCGAACGCCAGACGATCCGTTGGGGACCGGGTCGAGCGCGGAGACGACCGGCAGGTTTTTGGGCGATCCGAACGCCAGATCCTGCGCGACGATGCCGCGCGGAGTGGTCAGCGCCGGGAAGGGCAGCGAGTCGCGGAAAAGACTGCCCCGGTAGAGGCCGAACACGGACCCTGCCGAAAGGGTCTGCGCGAGCGAGAGTTTCGGCGCGTAGAGCGTGCCCGCGTTGGCGTTGTTGCCGGTGACGCTGTCGGCGGCCACCGTGGTTTGTTTCTCCAGCGCATAGCGCGCGAAACGGTCGGCGGCGGCGAACCGCGTGAAGTCGAGATCGGCCACCGGCTGGAGGGCGACGGGCGTGAGATCGGCAAACGACTGGAGCGCCGCCAAGCCCACGTCAGCGGTGGCGAGGAAGGGGAAAAAAATGACCAGCGGCGCGTTGGTCGTGTTCACGAAGTGCGCTTCGTAGTCCCCGTTGCCCGGCACGAGAAAGGAATCCCTGAGGACGCTTGGCAGGAGGACCGTGGAGGTGTTGGCATGGTCGTAGCCCGCGTGCCAGTAGAGGTAAAACGCCCCGGCGGGCACGTCCTGGACGGCGGCGGCGTAAGCGAAGACCGTCTGGTTCGCCGGGGTGTTGACGTGCCAGGAAACCTCGCCCTGGGCCGGGATCGTCACGGTGCCATCGGCGTTGAGCACGGCGTTGGTGCCGACGGCGGTAAGAAACAGGTTGGCCGGGAGCGCCCCGGTGGCGCGGGCCAGTTCCTGGCGGGTTTGGAGCACGCGCCACAGGTCCGCGCTGCCGGAGACGGCCTGCGCGTTGCCCGCGCCGTCGCCCATGAGCAGGCTGCCGGTGGCGGCAATGGTGTTGCCGGTGGCGGTCGTGCCCGCCCAGGTGCCGTCGCCGCGCAGCACGGTCGCGCTGGACGGGGTGCCGGTGCCCAGGCGGGACGGAGCGACGGTCCCGGTGCCCAGGGCGGCGGCGTTGAGGTTGGTCAGGGCCGAGCCGTCGCCCGAGTTGGGCGGGTAAGCTTCGAACGCCGTGTTGGCGGCGTTGCGCCGGATGCTCTGCCCGGCGGGCAAGGCCAGCGGGGTGAAAACGCCGCCCGCGCCGAGGGTCAGGATCGAACCGGAAATGTCGTTCCCCGCCAGGGTAACCGGCTGGTTGGCGGGGAGGCTGATCGGGCCGGAAAAGAGCGCCTGATCGCTGATGTCGAGCGTGTGGAACGCGGCGTCATGCGGCAGGCGGGCGGGGTCGAGCGTGCCGGTGACGTGCGGGTCGCCCAAGTTGAACGGGCTCGTCGGGTGGCCGGAGGTATCGACGCGAAGAGACTGTTGGGCGGGTGCCGACGGCACTGACGCCAGCAGCGCGCCAGCGGCGGCGAGGAGAAGAAAAGGGCGGACGGTTTTCATGGATTCGGGAAGAGGTCTTCGGCGTGGGGTTAGCGGAGGTCGTTGTCGGCGGGTTGATGATGGAAGGGATAATCCGCTGGCCGCCGCCGGGTCTGCGGGGGCGAGCTTTGCCCCTTGGCTTCGGGCGGCATCAGTGTCATCATTTACAGAAAGTGTAACTACACAAACTGTAAAAGTCAACGTGAAAACTACAGAAAATGTAAATCCCGATTATAAGCTGCTCCGGGAAAAGGCGGGACTGACCCTGGAAGCATTGGCCAGCCGGATCGACTACTCCGTGGCGGCGGTGAACGCGCTGGAAAACTACGGGACCGGCGGCAAGCGGTTGCGCCGACTGGTGCTCGACGCGCTCGGCGGGTCGGCGCCGGGAGAAGCCGGACGGGGCGCGCCGGTGGAGGGCGACGGAAAACCCACCGCGTCAGGGGAAGCGGCGCTGGCCCAGGAACGTGCCCGGGCCGCCGAGGAAAAGCTGGCCCAGGTGTATGAAATGCTCGCCGAAATGCTCCGGGTGTTGAAGGGCGACCAGGCGGAACCAGGCGGCGGGGCGACCCGAAAACCGGCGGCCGCGCGGCAACCACCGGCGAGGCCCCGGCGCACGCGGTTCCGGGACGTGGCCAGCGTCAGCCTGCGGATTTTCGGCACGATCCCGGCGGGCTGGCCGCAGAACTTCGACGAGACGCGGTGCGCGGTGCGCTACGAACGGGTGTTGCGCGGGCGGTTTCCCGAAGGCGCGTTCGGACTGGACGTGCGCGGTGACAGCATGAACGCCGCCGCGCCCGAGCCGATTCTCGACGGTGAAACCGTGATCCTCGTTTCGCCCGGGCAGCGCGAGCCGCGCCACCAGGATATCGTGGCCGCCCTGTGCGACGGCCAGACGACGCTCAAGCGGCTGCAATGTCCACCGGGCAAGCCGTGCGTTTTGCGGGCGGAATCGAGCAACCCCGCGTTCGGACGGGACATCGTGCCGAGGCACGAACTGACGATCCAGGGGATCGTGGTGGGGAAGTTGTAGACGGGCGGGGGGAGCGCGAACTCCAGTCGCCGGAGAGCCATCAGGACCTCGGGGACGAATTAAGCAGAAAGTAAAAAGTAAGAAGGCAGAATGCAGAATGCAGAAGTCAGAACAGAGCGCAAAAGACACTTCCTCTCACCCCGCAACATCTTCCGACTTGCTTAGACCTCTTTCACCCTTCCTGAAACCTCACGCCAAGCCGCCAAGCCGCCAAGGAAAAGGCAAAAGGGCGTGCAAAGGCGTATGACGAAGGAGGTCTATTACAACCGTGGCCAAGTTCATGGAGCGATGGTGGCCATGGGCAGGGCGCGCGTCTCCTCCCTAGCGCCCGGAGGTCGCCAGCCACCTCGGCAGGTCCGGCGCGCTTCGCTTCATCCCTCTGAAAACCGCTCTACATCCCGGAGTCCAGCAGCAGGCTGCCGTTCTCCAGGTCCGAGCCGGTTTCGAGCCGGGGGGAGGGCGTCGTTTCGACGGCGACGGTCGCGGGAACCGGACGGTTTTCAGGTTTGGCGTCCGTGAGCGCCGGGACGTGGCGCAACGCGGGCGTGATCGGCTGCACGATGGGCCGCGCCGGTGCGTCCGCCACCGGGAGAGGACCGGCGGAGGCCGCTTGCAACCGGGGGTCAACGACGTAGGGAGCGCGGGCGTCGGAAGGATTGGAAACGGGCGAGGCGGGCGCGTTCGACGCCAGGGCCGTCACCGGCAGCGAGGGCACCGGCGGCGTTTGCCAACCGGCCTGCACGAGCGAATCCGAAAAAAGATCGTTGATCGCCACGGGGAACGCCGCCTGCGCCGCCGACAGGGATTTCCGCGCCTGCGCCGGGTCCTTGCGACTGAGGGAAAGCGCCGCCTGCGCGTAGAGGAACGCCGGGGTCGCGCCGCCGCTGGCAGGCAGTTTCGCCAGCTTTTTCGCGGCGGCCGGGTTGTCGCCCATGAGCAGGGACGACACGAACGCCTTGTATTGCACCAGTTCCCATTTGTTGGACTCCTTGTACCGGTCGGTCTGGGAGAGCAACCGCTCGAAGCGGGTGCGGGCGCGGGCATAGTCCTTGCGCTGGAAAAGCGCCTCCGCCAAATTGAACTGCGCCGCCCACAGGTTGGGATCGAGGGCGGCGGCGCGTGCGAAGGCAGCCTGCGCTCGATCATACGCTTTTTGCTTGAGGAGGATCACGCCGCGCAGATTCCACCCGTCGGGTTGGTCGGGCCGGAGCTGCTCCGCCTGCCCGAGCAGACCCAAAGCCTGGGCATAGTCCCCGGACTGATAGGTGACGTAGGCCTGTTGCGACAGCTCGGTCGCCCGGGTGCGGTCCTGGGCGGTGATCACGTAACCGGCCCCCAAAGCCGGCCCCATGGAAACCATGACAAAGCCTGAAACCACCAGAATTCGTCGAGCGTTCCCGTGGCACGACAACCGCTGAAGTAGGAAAATAATGATTGCCATGAAAAGTGGATTCGGAGATGAAATGACTGTGACGGGACCAGAAAGCTCTTATTCGTGCTCTTCCAAGAGCTGCCGATGAATGTTTTCCGTGCTCATCCGCCCAAACTTTATGGAACGAGAAAATTCGAGGTCGCTGGTTGTTGTCCAAACCAGAAACGCGAACCCGGTCAGGTCGAACGCCGCAGGATGCGGAAAGGAATCGTTGGGCAAACTCACGGGACTTTCGATTGCAAAGCTAGTTCTGTTCCTGGCCCTCGGTTGGGCCGGTGTGGCGGGGTCGGCCCGTGCCCAGGAACTCACCCGTGAGTCGCTGGCGGGACCCGAGGCGGCGTCCACGGGAGGCAGCACGGGGTCGTCCGCCGACCAGCCGAACTACAACCTGCGCATCGGGCCGGTGCGTTTCCTGGCGGATGTTTCCGCCGGGTTCGAGTACATCGACAACATCACTTATTCGGACAACAACCGGCTCTCCGACGAGGTGATCCGGCTGGCGCTCAACGTCCGCGCGTTGTGGGACCTCACCCGGCTCAACACCCTGGACCTGCGGCTGGGCGTGGGGTTCGTGCGCTACATCGAACATCCCGAAGCGGCCAAAGGAAACGTGTTCATCACGCCCGGCAGCCAGTTGGCGTTCGACGTGTACGTGGCGGACACGTTCCGTCTGAATTTCCACGACAGCTTCGCGCTGTTGCAGGACCCGGTGGACACGCCGGAAATCAACAACGCGACCAACTTCGGGCGTTTCATCAACACGGCGGGCGTGACGGTGGTGGGTGATTTCAACACCATCATCGCCACGGTGGGCTACGACCACACGA
>CAXUGY010000092.1:0-5394 GCA_964250695.1 uncultured Chthoniobacterales bacterium
AGTACGTGGGCCGCGCCACCGTCACCCGCGAGCGCATCCTCGCCAACATGCGCACCAGCGTCGGCCAGCCCTTCAACCAGGCGAACGTGGAGGAAGACATCCGCGCGCTCTACGGCACGGGCGAGGTTTCCAACGTGCGCATCTTCAGCGAACCGGCCAGCGGCGGGGTCAAGGTCATCGTCATCGTCGCCACCAAGTCGATCATCAAGGAAGTGGTCTTCCAGGGCAACGATCACCTCAAGGCCAAGCGGCTCCAGAAGGAAATCACCAGCAAGAAGGGCGGCACGCTCGACGAAGAAGTGGTCGAACAGGACCGGCAGAAGCTCCTCGATTACTACCACGACAAGGGCTACAACGACGCCACGCTCAAGGCCAACATCACCCTCGACGAGGCCAACAATTCCGGCACGGTCACGTTCTCCGTCGTCGAAGGCGGACGCGGCAACCTCCAAAAGGTGATCTTCGAGGGCAACAAGGCCGTCAAGACGAGCGAACTGCGCAAAACCATGAAGGGCACGCGCGGCAAGACGTTTTATGCGTTCATCGACAAGAGCGGACGGCTTGACCAGACCAAGCTCAAGGAAGATCTCGATAGCATCCGCGACCTCTACCAGACCAAGGGCTACATCGACATCGACATCCCCGAAACCCGCATCGAACGGCTGACCAACGGCAACCTCAACCTCGTGGTCGTCGTCCGCGAGGGCACCCAGTACCGCGTCGGCAGCCTCAAGTTCGAGGGCACGCAGGTCTTCACCGACGCGGAAATCCGCCGCTTCCTGCGCATGAAGGAAGGGGCCATCTACTCGCCCAAGGGCCTCAAGGACGATCTCAAAGTGATCAACGACTACTACGGCTCGCGCGGCTACGTGGACACCCGCGTCACGCCCGACGGCCAGCCCGCCGGGCCGAACCGGGTCGATCTGAAATACAAGGTGGACGAGGGCGGCCAGTCGTTCGTCGAGCGCGTCAACATCGAGGGCAACACCCAGACCAAGGACAAGGTCATCCGCCGCGAAATCCCCGTGGCGCCGGGCGACATCTTCAACACCGTGCTCATCGAGGCGGCGAAGAAACGCCTGGAAAACCTCGGGTACTTTGAAAAGGTCGATACCAACCCGAACGAGACCGCCATCGCCGACCGCAAGGACCTCGACGTGCTGGTGCAGGAAAAGCGCACGGGCAGCCTGAGCTTCGGCGCGGGGTTCTCGTCCATCGACAGTCTCGTGGGCCAGAT
The DNA here is from genome assembly GCA_964250695.1 of uncultured Chthoniobacterales bacterium. Classification (GTDB taxonomy): domain Bacteria; phylum Verrucomicrobiota; class Verrucomicrobiia; order Chthoniobacterales; family SZAS-18; genus CAHJWO01. Next base: position 1,238 of record CAXUGY010000092.1, read on the forward strand.
CGAGCTGACCCAGGCGAACTTCGACATCACGAACCTGCACGGCTTCACCGGCGGCGGGCAGCGTTTCCGGTTGCTGCTGGAATACGGCGTCACGCGCAAGGATTTCGTGTTGTCGCTCACGGAACCGTATTTCCTGGACACCCGGCTGGCCGTCGGCGGCGAGGCGTTCTACCACGACACGAACTACATCAGCAACGACTACAACCAGTCCAACCTCGGCTTCGACCTCAACGTGCGCCGCCCGCTGGGCCGGTACGTGTCGCTGAGCCTGGAGTACCGGTTGGAGAGCGTCAACATCTCCAACGTGCAGAGCAACTCGACCATCCTCCAGAACGAGAGCGGCACGAGCACCCGCAGCGCGATCCGCCTGGGGCTGAGCTACGACACGCGCGACTCCACGTTCCTGACCCGGCGGGGCACGCGCGTCGATTTCTCGCCCTTCATCACCGGCTCCGTGCTGGGCGGCAGCACGCAGGTGTTCGGCTTCGACCTGACGGCGGCGCACTACTGGTCGCTGCCCGGGGACACGATCCTGCTCGTCAACGGCGAGGCGGCGAGCGTGGACACCTACAACGGCGGCAACAACGTGCCGGTGTTCGACCGCCTGTACCTGGGCGGCCCGCAGAACCTGCGCGGCTTCGCGTTCCGCAAGGTCGGCCCGCTCGATTACAAGGGCAACCCGGTGGGCGGGCGCACGCTGGCGCGGTTCACCACCGAGTTCACCTATCCGATCATCGCCCGGGTGCGCGGCGCGGTGTTCTACGACATCGGCTACGTCAACCAGGGAGCGTTCGACTTCGACCCGCAGGACCTGCACGAGCGCAGCGACTTCCGGTTCGATCCGAACAAGCTCGACAACGATCCGAAGACGCCCCGGCCCAACCCGAACGCCAACGATCTCAAGTACACGGAGTTCGGCGGGGGGCTCAACCAGGACTTCGGCATCGGCGTGCGTCTGGACTTGCCAATCGGCCCGGTTCGGCTTGATTACGGCTACCCGCTGGAAAGCAACAGCTTCAACACCCGCCACAGCGGAAAATTCAATTTCAACGTCGGCTACCAATTTTGAACGAAACCCCCCACCGCACGTCTAAACGCTCTCTTCACCGTCTTATGAAAACATCACTCACCCTCTCCAGTCTCCTCGCCGCCGGCCTTTGCTTCGCCGGCGTCCACGCCGCGTCCGCCCAGGTCAAAGTCGGGGTGGTGGACATGAACAAGGTCTTCGGCGGCTACTACAAGACCAAGGACGCCGAAAACAAGATCAACGACGCGCGCGAGACCGCCAAGAAGGAACTCGACGACCGCATGGAGAGCCACAAGCAGATGCTCGACGAGATCAACTCGCTCAACAAGGAATCCGACAACGCGGCGTTGAGCGCGCCCGCCAAGGCGGACCGCGCCAAGAAGCGCGACGAGAAGATCCAGCAGACGCGCCAGTTGGAACAGGAGATCAACGAGTTCAAGGGCAGCCGCGAGAAGCAGTTGCAGGAACAGGCCGTGCGGATGCGCAACCAGATCGTCGAGGAGATCATGGTCATCATCAACAACAAGGTGAAGACGGACAACTACGACCTAGTGCTCGACAAGAGCGGCCAGAGCCTCAACGGCGTGCAGATCGTGTTGCACTCCAAGGAAAGCATGGAGTTCAGTGACGACGTGATCACCGCGCTCAACAAGACCCGCCCGGCGGTCACCGCCGCGCCCAGCGCAACGCCCCGGAAGTAAGCCCGCCCAAAATTCCAGCACGCCAGAGGCAGAAGAGGGACGCGGTTCCCCTTCTGCCTTTTGGCTTTCGGCGCGCCAAGGTTGCACGCCATCGGAAAATCTGAGAGGTGAGGGGTGACTTCCTTGCAAATCGCCATCCTCCGATATGTCGAACCCGGGACCTTTTTTTTCATCAACCGCCGCCGGGATTGCGCGGGGTCTCGGCGGTGAACTGCGCGCCGGATCACCCGAAACTGTGGTGACCGGCGTCGGTTCGCTGGCGGAGGCGGGCGAAGGCGACCTCGCGTTTTTCGGGCATCCGAAGTACCTCGCGGCGTTGCGGAGGTCGCGGGCGTCGGCGGTGCTCGTGCCCCGGGATTTTCCCGCGACGATCCCGCTGACGTGTGCGGTCATCGCCGTGGACAATCCTTCCGGGGCGTTCGCGCAACTGGTGGAACGGTTCACGCCGCCGCCGGTGCCGGTGGCGCCCGGGATCGCGGGGTCGGCGTTGCTGGGCCGGGGTGTGCGGCTGGGCGCGGGCGTGTCGGTGGGGCCGTATGCGGTGATCGAGGACGACGTGGAAATCGGCGACCGCGTGGTGATCGGCGCGCACGCGTTCGTCGGCACGGGCACGCACATCGGCGACGATACGCGGCTGTATCCGCACGTCACGGTGCGCGAACGCTGCCGGTTGGGGCGGCGGATCATCCTGCACCCGGGCGTGGTCATCGGCGGGGACGGTTTCGGCTTCGAGACGCGCGACGGGCGGCATCACAAGGTGCCCCAGACCGGGATCGTGCAGATCGACGACGACGTGGAGATCGGCGCGAACAGCACGGTGGACCGGGCGCGGTTCGGGCGCACGCACATCGGCGAGGGCACGAAGATCGACAACCTCGTGCAGGTCGGGCACAACGTGGTCATCGGCCCGCATTGCATCCTGTGCTCGCAGGCGGGGATTTCCGGCAGCACGCGTCTGGGTAAGAACGTGACGCTGGCGGGTCAGGCGGGATTGGTCGGCCACATCGAGATGGGCGACGGGGCGACCGCCGGGGCACAGGCGGGTGTCAGCAAGAGCGTCCCGGCGAACGCGGTGGTTTTCGGGTATCCGGCGGAGCCGCTGGAAGAGTTCAAGCAAACCCTGGCCAGGGTCCGCCGTCTGCCCAAGCTGCTGGAGCGCGTCAAAAGGCTGGAAGCGGAGTTGGCCGCGCTGAAGGAAAAACTATAGGACAGCCGCCCGGTCGCCCCCGACCTAGGCGCGGGGGTGGAACTTGTGATGCACCGCCTTGAGCCGACGTTGATCGACGTGCGTGTAAATCTGCGTGGTGGCGATATCCGCGTGGCCGAGCAGTTCCTGGATGACGCGCAAATCCGCGCCGTTGGTCAGCAGGTGCGTGGCGAACGAATGCCGCAGCAAGTGGGGATAGATGTTGACCGGCAAGCCCGAGAGTTTGGCGATGCCCTTGACGATATTATACACGCGCTGGGTGGTGAGTTTCCGGCCCCAGGAAGACAGGAAGAGTTCGCTGCTGGTGCGCTTCTTGACCATCTTCGGACGGCCATGGGCGAGGTACGCGCCGATGGCCTCGCGTGCCTTGGACCCGACAGGCACGAGCCGCGTTTTCTGCCCCTTGCCGGTGACGCGGATCATGCCTTCCGACAGGTGCAGGTTTTCGAGGCGCGCGTTGGTGAGTTCGGAGATGCGCAGGCCGCTGGCATAGAGGAGTTCGAGCATGGCGCGGTCCCGCAGGTTGCGGGGTTTGTCGGGCTGGTGCGGCAGGGCGGCGAGGAGTTGCTCGACCTGGACCTCGTTGAGCGTTTCGGGCAAATCTTGCTTGATGCGGGGTAAGGTGAGCGTCTCGCCGACATCGGTGCCCAGCCGCCGGGCGACGTGCAGATAACGCAGGAAAATTTTGATGGCCACGAGCACAAGTTTGATCGACCCGGCGGCGAGTCGGGCGCGCTTGCGGGCGGCGAGGTGTTCGGTGACGAGCGGCAGAGTGATGCCGTCCACCGATTCGATGCCGTGGGTGGTTTTCATCCAGGCCGCGAAGCCTTCGAGCGAGCGCCGCACGGAAAGCTGGTAGTTGTCGGAAAGTCCGCGCTCGGTGGCGAGGTAGCGGATGAACTGTTCGATCTCGGTTTGCATGGGAAAAATCTTCCGGCAATTACGTCGGTGTGCCCCCAGAAGCGAGCCGAAACCATGCAACGCGATCCTTTCTATTTCTGTCATCCTGAGCGGAGTGTAACGGAGCCGAAGGACCTTCCGACCGCCGGTAGGCACCGTCCCAAGCTTCGGGAGCCTGCATCTGCTAGTAACCTTTGGCTGCCGCCAGCCGGAAGGTCCTTCGGCAATAATATACTTGACCGGACCGAGGTGCAAGGACCGACAATGATATACCACGCTCCGCACGGCTCAGGTTACACTCCGATTCCCGAAACCTTTATTC
>CAXUGY010000093.1:0-5235 GCA_964250695.1 uncultured Chthoniobacterales bacterium
ACACGCTGGCCATGTGCGGCATTTCCGCCGTGGCGACGCGCAGGCCGTTGGGAAGGGTGGTTAGGTGGTACATGAATGGGAAGGAGTCCGGGGGAGGGAGAGCGGAATTTCAACGCGGAGGACGCGGAGAAAAGACAGGAAGAGCGCAGAGATCGGAGGAGGAATCATTTTTTATCCCGCAACTCCAGCAGGTGCCGCGCGAGTTCGAGGTCTGGCGGATACGTGATCTTGAGGTTGAAATCACCGCTGTTGAGCAGCGACACCGGCTCCCCCGCGTGTTCCAGGGCGGAGGTTTCGTCGGTGACCGTCAGACCGGCTTCGATGATCGTTCGATAGGCGGCGACGAGCAGCGGCAGGGAGAAGATTTGCGGGGTTTGCATGGCCCAGAGGTTTTCGCGGTCCACCCCGCCGACGATGCGGCCCGAGGCGTCGGCGCGCTTGAGCGTGTCGCTGACCGGAGCCGCGCAACACGCCGCGCCGGTTTCGCGCGCGAGTCGCAGGCAACGCTGGATCATGTCCGGGGTGATGAGCGGGCGCGCGCCGTCGTGAACCGCCACGTAAGCGTCGGCGGCACGGGCGAGCGTTTGCAGGCCGCTCCAGACCGACAGGTGGCGTTGCGCGCCGCCGGGCAGGATCGCGCGCAGTTTGGTCCAGCCTTCGCGTTGCGCCAACGCGCGGAAAAGCGGTTCCTTTTCGGGCCGGGTGACCAGCACGATGCCGTCCACCGCCGCGCACGCCTCGAACGCCGCGACGCTCCAGGCCACCACCGGTTTCCCGGCGAGATCGGCGAAGAGTTTGTCGAACCCCATCCGCTGGCTGCTCCCGGCGGCGACGATGAGCGCGGTCAGCATCCCCTTGTCTACGCCAGACGCTTCTGCACCTCCTGGCTGAGCGTGCGGCCATCGGCCCGCCCGGCCACCTTGGGTTGCAGCGCCTTCATCACCGCGCCCATCTGCGCCTTGCCGGTCGTGCCGGTTTCGGCGATGGCCTCGTCGATCAAGCGGGCGAGTTCGTCGGCGGAGAGGGCTTGCGGCAGGTAGGTGTTGAGGAGGTCGATCTCCATTTTTTCCTTGGCGGCGAGTTCGGGGCGTCCGCCTTTCTCAAAGCTTTCCACGGAGTCCTGCCGCTGCTTGACCTGCTTGCGGATGACGGCGGTGGCTTCCGCGTCGTCGAGCACCCCGGCCTGGCCGCCTTTTTCAATCGCGGCGTTCTTGACGGCGGACTTGAGCAGGCGCAACACGGAAAGCTTGTCGGCCGCGCGGGCCTTCATGGCGTCCTTGAGGTCGCTATCAATCTGTTCGGAGATGGTCATGGGATTGGGAAGATATCACCGGTCGGTGGCCGTGAGCGCGAGAATTTTGACGTGTCGATCTGCGGAGTCGATCCAATAATGGACGCAGTAATCGGCCTACACACTGATCTCCAACCGCCGACCGATGTCGTCTTGCTCGTGGGCGTCGATGTATCTTTCCGGGGCTAGCCGCAGATGATCAAAGTGGTCGAAAAGGCGGGCGCGTACATGTTTGGGCAACCCGTCGAGAACTTTGCTTACTTCCAGATCGACAAGCAGCCGGTATTTCATGGCTGCGGTTCATCGGCGTAACGCTTTCGCAACTCATCAAGTTCAACCCAATGAGCAGGGTCCGCGTCGTCGATTTTGCGAGCCAATTCCCGTTTGAACTCCTGATTCCTCGCGGTCTGCAACGAAACCAGAAAAGCAATGAGTTCGCGCTGTTCGACAATCTCCAGATGAGCCACCTGATTTTTCAATTGCGCCAATGACATCGAAGAATGCTATGCGACCGGGAGATGGTAGTCAACGGCGTGTTAGCCGCGCTGAAGAAGTTGTTCGATGGTCAGCAGGTGGCGGTGGGAAGTCTGCGCGCTGGGAACTGTGGGGCGGTCAGGCAAAGTGCAACTTCGCGGATAAGTACGTTCCCAAGTGAAACTTGGGAACGAGAGAGTAAACGGAAAGGTTGCAGCAGCGGCGGCGGGATGGCGGCAGGAAACGATGGAATAGTTTGCCATTCATCCGACGCCTGTTAAACAGGGTTGCCCGCGCCGTTTCGTGGCGCCGCGGGCGATTTTTCGCATGACCTCCACTCTCCCATCCCGCACCGCGTCCGAGAAGACGGCCGCAGGGGTCTTCGCGCTGTTCACGACGGCTTATTTGCTCCTGCACTGCTGGATCAGCTCGGCGACCAAACCGCTTTGGATGGACGAACTCGTCAGCTATACCCTGGCGACCGATCCGTCGTTTCCACATGCCTTGTCGGCCCTGGCGCACGGGGCGGACGGCGGCTTCCCGTCGTATTATTTCGCGGCCTGGCCGGTGGCGCATCTTCTGGGGACGGGCGAGTTTTGCCTACGGGCAGTGAGCAGCGTGTTCATGGCGGCGGGCTTCGGGCTGCTGGGCGGGTTGCTGCGGCGCGTCTACGGGCTGCTACCGGCGATGCTCGCCGTCACGTGGAGCATCGGAGGCTCGACGCTGATCCTCTACCAGAACAGCGAACTGCGTTTCTACGCCGACCTGATTTTTTCGGCGACGGTCGCGGTCTGCGGGTTCGACCAGCTTTTCCGCGCCTCGCAGGGAACCCGCTGGCCGGTGAAGGCGATGGCGTTCACGGCGCTGGGTCATGCCCTGCTCGTGCTCTGCCACCCGTTCGGGCTCGCTTACAGCGCCGCGATTTCGTTCGCCGCCCTCGCCACGGCTTTGCTGCTGCGGCCGAAGGATTTCTTGCGGGCCTACCTGGTTTCCGCCGTGGCAGGAAACGCGTGTTTCCTGCTCTGGGTGCGAGGATTCCTCCAGCAAACCCGCATCGTCGCCGGCAAGGGCCTCATGCCTCCGCCCACCGTCCACGATCTTATCACGCTGTACCGCGAGACCGTGCCCTCGTATGACGATCACTTCCGCGTGGGAGCCTGGATCACCACCCACTTCCGGCCCCTGCGCCAGCACCTGCCAGCCTGGACGGTCTTCGGGGGATGCATCGTGGTGGGTGCGCTCACCATCGTGTCTATCTGGCGCTCACTCCCCTCCGGTCGGCCCGCCACGTCTGGAAATGCCCTGCCGGAGCCGGGAGAAACCGACGCGCCACGAGACCGTCACTTGCTCCTTTTGGCAGGGATACTCACCCTGGTGCCGGCAGGCATCTGGACGGTTTCTCACCTGGGCAAATCGTTCTGCGTCCCCCGTTATTGCATCCCCAGCGTGGCCGGCTGCACGATCATTTACGCCGGTGTTTTCGCCCGGCTGATCCGTTGGACCCGTCTTCGGGGAGTATGGACGCTTTCCGCCGGTCGATTCGCCGGTGGCGTGGCGGTGGCCTTGTTCGTGGCGCTCTATGTCGTCTGGCCTCTCGCGGCGGCCATCACCACGCCGGACGGATATGCCCCGTTGCGCGCGCGCATCGCACGGGAAGCCCACGGCGTGCCGGTGCTCAGCTACCCCACAGCCGGGTTTTGGCAATCGAGCCATTATGCGCCGACCAACGTTTATTGGTTTCTGCTCGACCGCGACACCGCTTACGATCCGCGCAACAAAAACACCTACGCCGTGTCGGAATTCGAATTTTCGACGGTGCTCATGCGCTTTTACCCGGACCTGCATATCCTGCCGGGGGCGGAGTTTTTGCGGCGAAACCCCGAGTTGATCGTGGACACGGCATCCGGGGACAACTTCTGGTATGAATCGCGTTTGCGCGACAGTCCCGCCTACACCGAAAAGCACGTGAGCGGATTACCACCCACGGAACGGTGGCTGATGCGAACGACCCAATAATGAGTCGTTTTCTGGCGCTTGACGAGCACGTCAATAAACCTCCTTTGCCCTTCCTAAAACCTCCCGCTAAGCCGCCAAGCCGCCAAGGAAAAGGCAAAAAGGGGGGTTCAAAGGCGCATGACGAAAGAGGTCTACCGCCTGACACCAGGGCTTGCGGCCTTCGACGCGCAGTAAAACATGCCGCCGGTTTCGTCGAAGGCGTTGCGCGGAACCACGTTTATGCCGCGAGTTTGCGTTGCAAAATCTCACTGGTCACAACCGGGTTGGCTTGCCCCTTGGAGAGCTTCATCACCTGGCCCTTCAGGAAGTTGAGCGGCGCGGGGTTGCCGCCTTTGAAATCGGCGACGGGCTTCGGATTCGCGGCGATGACCTGATCGCACAACGTCTCCAGCGCGCCGGTGTCGCTGAGTTGTTCCAGGCCCTTTTCCCTGACGATGTCCGCCGCCGGTTTGCCGCCCGCGAACATTTCCGCGAACACCTCCTTGCCCTGCTTGCCGCTGATTTTCCCGGCGTCGATGAGGTTGACCAATTCGGTGAGCGCGTGTGGCGGCAGCGGGCAGTCGCCGATGGTTTTGCCTGCCGTGCTGACCGCGCTCAGCAGATCGTTGAGCACCCAGTTGGCGACGGTTTTCGGCTTGGCGGCCCGGGCGGCGGCGGTCTCGAAGTAGGCGGAAAGGTCCTGGTCGTCGGCGAGCACGGCGGCGTCGTAGGGGCTGACGCCGTACTGGTCCACGAAACGCGCGCGCTTGGCCGACGGCAGTTCCGGCATGGCGGCGCGGGCCGTGGCGACGAGGGTTTCCGTGCGCACGGGCATCAGGTCGGGATCGGGGAAATAACGGTAATCGTGCGCGTTTTCCTTGGTGCGCATCAGGAACGTCTGCCCACTGGGGTCGTCCCAACGGCGGGTCTCCTGTTGCAACGTGCGCCCGGCGGCGAGTTCGGCGGTCTGGCGGACGATCTCGTAGGCCAGCGCCTTACGCACGCCGCTGACGCTGTTCATGTTCTTGATCTCGATCTTCGCGCCGAATTCCTGCTGGCCCTCGGGCCGCACGGAGACGTTGCAATCGCAGCGCATCTGGCCCTTTTCCATGTCGGCGTCGCTCACCCCGCCGTAGAGCAGGATTTGCCGCAAGCTGCTGAGAAACGCAAACGCCTCCTCGGGCGAGTCGATTTCCGGGTGCGTGACGATTTCCATCAGCGGCGTGCCTGCCCGGTTGAAGTCGATGCCGGTGCTCGTGTCGTAGTGAAAACTCTTGGCCACGTCTTCCTCCAGATGGATGCGCACCAGCCCGACCTTCTTGTCGGGGGTGGCGATGGTTTTCTGCGCGTCCTTGGGGTATGCCAGATCGTGCAGCGGCACGGCCCCGCCGAGGCACAGCGGCAGGTCGTACTGCGAAATCTGGTAGTTCTTGGGCATGTCCGGGTAGAAGTAGTTCTTGCGGTCGAACTTGCAC
>CAXUGY010000094.1:0-5044 GCA_964250695.1 uncultured Chthoniobacterales bacterium
TCGCCAGCCTGCCAAACGCGTCAATGCAAGCCAAATTTAGATGCGTTCGCCCTGAACGTTTCCGGCCTCCAAGTTTCGATGGTTTCGTATCTATTCGTGTAGGCCAATCCAGCTCTCTTCATGAACAGGCCGGCTTTTGATTCCGATCCCGCAGCCAGAGATGCCGCTTCTGCCACCATACGCGACGACCAGACTTGCACGCCTTTCATCATCGGGGTCACTGGACACATAGACCTCGACCCCAGCTGCCAGGGGAGGGTCGAGGCTGCCCTGGAGCGGGGTATCCGCTGGGTTCGCGGTGCGCGGGGGGAAACCGACCCGATTTTAGGAGAGTGTCTCGGCCTTGCGAAAACACCCCTCCTGCTGCTCACCTCGCTGGCACCGGGGGCGGACCAATGGGTGGCGCGCATCGCACACAAGGCCAGGATTGACGTGATGGCACCACTGCCGTTCTACAAGGAGCAATATCTGCGGGCATCCACGTTTCAGAAGGACGGAGCCGTCAAGGATCCGGACGCAAGCACTTTCCTCGCCGGTTTCCCCGACGCGGCGGCACACCCACGCGACTCGGCGTTTCTCGTGCGTTTGCCCGGCGAGGTGGACCTCGACGATAACACCTTGCGCCACAACCACGAGCCGCTGCTCTCGGGTCCCGAGCACAAGCGGGAGCGCGACCGCCGCTACGCGGCGGCCGGCGAGTACGTTGCCGCTTACAGCGACCTCTTGTTCGCCCTCACCGACAAGCCGATCGGCGAGACGGAGACACTCTTGGCCGTGCCCGGCGAAACGCCCGGCGCGCGGGCCATCGCGGAGATGAAACGGCGCGGGATGACGCCACAGGTCCTGCCAATCCAACCGGCGTTGAACTGGGTGGACAACGGTCCGGTGATGCACATCTTTGCGCCGCGCAAAGTCCACGCCCCGTCAGCCCACGCGCCCGAGGACCAGCCGGACATCGAACTCCTCTACCCCTACGACTGCCGCCCGGCGGGAGTGCAGGAGAGCGAAGGGCAAAACGCGGCGTGGTTGCAAGCCGGTCACGCCCTGCTCCTGCAAACGGCGGAGCACCTCGAGCAATTTAACGCCGAAACATCTCTCCGCGACGAGGAAAAGGGACGCCAGAAACTCGCTGGCCTGCTGCCGCCCAGCGTGCAGGACCTCCTTGCGGCGGACGCCCACGCCCCCGAGCATTGCGGGCGCTATGAGGCGAGTCTGGCGCGGATCGCCCGGCGGCGGCGGCGCGCGGCGAACTACAACGCGTATTACGACAGCCGATTCAACCACCAGAAGCATATGCTCTTCGGGCTGGCTTTCGGCGCGGCGCTCCTCTTCTCGCTCGCCGGGAACTGGGAAGCGGAGCATGACGTGCTCTGGCCCCTGCGGGCCCTGTGCTTCGGCGCGGCGCTGGCCGTGACGGTGTTCACCTGGTGTGGTACTTCCAGCACGTGCACAGATCGGCGATGGGCAGCCGCTGCGATGACTACCGCGCGATTGCGGAGGGTTTGCGCGTGCAATTTTACTGGACGGCCTGCGGCAACGGAGGGTCGATTTCTTCCGAATACCTCCAGCGCCAGCGCGGCGAACTGGCGTGGATTCGCAACGTGATTAGCGCCGCCTCGTTCCCCTACGAGGAAAGCCGCGCGTGTTTTCACAAGCTCTCGCCCACGAGCCAGCTTCAGGTGCTCGCCAGCATCCGGCAGAAATGGCTGCGCGGGCAGTTGAAGTACTTCGAGCACGACAAGGTCGCCCGGCTGACGCGCCGGCAGCAGGTGTTTTCCCTGCGCTCGAAGGTCCTGCTCTGGACGGGCTTCGCGTCGACGGTCTTTTCGTACGGCACGCAGTTCGCGCCCACGCCGGTGTTGTCGCGGCCGTGGGCGGCGCTGGCCTTGCTGGCCGGGGGCGGCGGGCTGGCGGCGGCCCGGGCGCGCGGGTGGCTGCGCGGGCACGCGAAACGAGACGAGTCGCGCGCAGGTGAGTCAGAGGCAGTATCGCGTTTTGACTGGCTGTGGAAACCCTGCCTGCTGATCGTGGCGTTGACGCTGTGCATCCTGGGAGTCGCGTTTCTGACGGGCGAATGCGCCTGGTGGGTCCCGCCCGCCAGGAAACTGACGAGCATCCTCAAAGACCTGTCGGTCACCGCCGGGTTTTTGTGCGGCGCGTGGATGGGGGTCAACTTCTTCGCGGAAAACATCCGCCGCTACCGGTCGATGGCCATCCTGTTCAAGGCGGCGGACCAGCGCTTTGGCGAGCACCTCGACTCCATTGACCGCGCCCCCGAGGAACGCCGGGACGAGACCCAGCGGCAGACGGTCTGCCACGTGCAGGCCATGTTGACCGCCGTGGGCAGGGAAGCGCTTTCGGAGAACACTGAGTGGCTAATCGCCCACCGCACCCGGCCCCTCAAACCGCTGGGCTCGTAGCGATCTTTTCCCGGCACAGGGCTGCGGTGGTACATCCCCTCTCTTCCACTACGCTTTTACCAAATCATGAGTTCAAAATTTGCCTTGAATGTGTTTCTGTCCGCCGCCACGAAGGAATTTGAGCACGAGCGCGACGAACTCGCACGCACTCTGATGAATTCGAGGTCGAAGCGGTCCTCTTCGTCAATCTTAAGCAGGAAGACCGTCGCAGCCCGGACAACATCACGCTGCTCTACGAACTGTTGAGCCAAGCCGATGCGGAGCGGTTGCGCGATGATTGGAGCCAGCCGAAGTCGCTCGAAGAGAAGCTCGATTTCCTTTTCAGCAAGGTATTCCACAACGCCCAACGTCCTTTTCTGATCGTACTCGACAACTTTGAAGATCTGCTCGAACCCGCCAGCAACAATCTGCGGCCCGAGTATGCGGACATCCAGAAGTTCATCAACCGGGCAATCCTCGATGAACAGCGCGGCACGCGAATCGTCGTCACGACGCGCCACCTGCTGGTCCTGACCGGCGGCGCGCTCAAAAACTTGACTGCGCGAAAGCATGTCCGCCTGCCCCTCACAGAGGGCTTGGCGCAAGGAGAGGCCATCCAACTGCTGCGCGAACGCGACGCGGATGGCGCCTGCGGCTTGCAGGATGAGTCGGAGGAGGCTCTCGCTGAGGTCGTCCGGCCTGCCAAAGGGGTGCCGAATACCCTGGTGAGGCTCTTTAACGTGCTCTGTGAGACCGGCATGACCCTGGAACAATTCCGACGCAAAGAGAAGGCGCGCTTTCTCCGTTTGATGGACGATCCTGCGCGCGAACTCTACGAAAGTCTCGCTCCCGAGGCGCGGCAAATCATGCAAGCGCTGGCAATCTTCGGCACGCCGGTTTCGGACACGGCGGTGGAATTTCTTCTGCCCGGCGTGGACGCATTCGACGTGCTGAGGCAATTCGAGAACCGTTGCGTGGTCGAGGTCGAGCGTAACCGCAAGCAAAAGGTCTACGCGCTTCACCGGCTCAACCAGAGCTACGTTTACAGCCAAGTCCCGGCGGAGGGCGAGCAGGGCCGATCCGCCCTCCACCGCTACGCCGCCGCTTATTTCCAACAAACCGCCATGCCCCTCGCCGAAGCCAAGGAACTCGCCGACCTCAATCCTCAGTTGGCCGCCATCTCGCAGCACCTTCTGGCGGGCGAATACGCCGCCGCCGCAGCCGATCTCGACGTGCCCCTCAGCCCCGCCGCCCGGCTGCTCAACCTGCGCGGCCTAGGCCGCGCCCGGCTGGCACTGGGCGATCCGCGGGGAGCCGAATTCGTGTTGAACCAGGCGTTGGCGCTTGCCCAGGCGTCGGGCGACACCTCCCGCGAGGCCGACGTGCTCCACGAACTGGGCAACGCCGAGGCTTCTGGCAGCTACAAGCGGGCGCACAAATTTTTCCAGGCCGCCCTGGACATCCACCGTCGGCTGGCCGACCGCACCGGCGAGGGCAACGATTTGTGCGGCCTGAGCACCTCTTACTGGTCGCAGGCAGATTATACAGAAGCAGCCAGATGCGCCCGGGAGGCCGCCAGGGTGCACCAAGCCGCGGGTAATAAGATCGGGGAGGCCAACGCGTTGTGCTGTCTGGGCTACGCACGCACGCAAACGGGCGAGTACCGCGCCGCGCTCGACGCATTCAACCAAGCCATCTCCCTCCAGCAGGCCGCCAAAATCCGGCGGGGCGAGGCCGAAGCGTGGTGCGGGATTGGCAGCCCTCACTGGTATCTCGGCGATTTGCGGGCCTCCCACGCCGCCTACGAGAAGTCGTTAAGCATCCGCCGGGAGATCAACGACCGTCGCGGCGTGGGAGATGACTTCGACGGGCTGGGCTGGAGCAGTTGGGGACAAGGCTGGTTCCATCGGGCGGCGGCCAACTTCCAGCGCGCGCTGGAAATCCACCGTTCGGTCGGCGACAAACACAATACGGCCTCCGATCTCTGCGGTCTGGGCTTCACCTACACTAGCACGGGCGAAATCACGCGAGCCATCGAGTGCCTGCGCGAGAGCGCGGCCATTTATCTTGACATCGGCGACCGGGGCGACCGGTACGGTGAGATCATGTGTTTCTATGCACTGGGCATGGCGCATGCCGCCGCCGGCCACGTGGCGGAGGCCCGGGCAAACTTCGAGCGGGGAATCAAGCTCAGCGCCGACGACAGTAGCGGCAGAGCCGACAACATTGCGGGTCTGGCGGGCGTGGACTTGGAAGCGGGTCAACTCGCCGCGGCTAAGGAACGCTACGCGCAAGCGCGGGAACTGCACCACGAAGCCAACAACCAGTGGGGCGAAGGCTGTGACTTGAACGGGCTTAGCGCCGTCGCTTTAAAAGCCGGTCAACCCGCCGAGGCGGCGGCGTGCTACGAACAAGCGACCCGTTTGTTGCACGATGTCGGTGACGCTTACACCGAAATCCAGGCTTGGCGCGGTCTCGCCGAATCCTGCCGACGCATCGACCAGCCCGCGCGGGCAGCCGAATGCATGCAGAAGGCCGAATACCTAGCCACAGAACTCGCCGCTTTCGATCAAGCGACGGTGGATCCTAGTATTACAGTGGTAGATGAGCCAGAGCGTTGCGAGTTTTGTAGTGGAAGAACATGG
>CAXUGY010000095.1:0-4951 GCA_964250695.1 uncultured Chthoniobacterales bacterium
TGCGCCATGATGCGCTTGCTCGTGCGCAGGCTTTCATGTTAACCACACAGGTTCTTAGCCCTAAATATCCTGAAATAGCCCTATTCCGTGGCACTTACGATGCCACACCGGCGCGTTTTCCGCTTTGATACAAAAAGCTGGGGAAAATGTCATATTGGCGGCGCTTTGATAAAAACTTTGGGGGTTTGCAGCCGTTTTGCAATACCGGTGCATTGGCAATGCAGGCCGGGTGAACCGTCAGGTTTGAGCATCTTGCAAAAACCGTTGGAAGCTGGCCAACGGGATGCGGTACAGAGCGCGCTTGTCGGGGTCGGGCGCAAGATTGAAGGCCAATAGTTTCCGGCCCTCGATCAAGCGGTAAACGTGGGCAAGCGAGCACGCCAGAGCCGTTGCCACATCTTCCGGCGCGAGGGCGCGCGGCTTGTCGGCCTGGACGATAATCGTGGCGGGCATCAGCGGATCGGGGAGTGGAGCTAGTGAGCAACGGCATCCGCCGGGATGCGCCAACAGGCTTCCGTTTGACCAGGTCGAGTGGCGATGTTCACGGCGGGCAGCCTGCCTTCCAGCACGAACATAGTGACCGTCTGATAGCTGTAGCCGAGCCGGGCGGCGGTGGCCTTGATCGTGAGGTATCGCGGCACGTCCGGCGGGAGTGTGGGAGCAGCGGCTTTCATCTTCAGAGCAGGTCAGCCGGGCCGGGGCGCGAGGCGAGGTAAGCGCGCACGCTGTCTTTGTAGTAGCGGTACATTCCGGTCCGTGCGCCGGGTGTGCGGAAATCCCTCGCTTCGATGGCCCCTTTCACGCGGAGTTGGCGGACGTGCTCCGTTGTGCAGTTGCCGAGCACGACGGCCACTTGATCAGGCCGCAGCCAAAGCGGCAGCTTGGCAAAAACGGCGTCCAGATCGGCGCTCAACCGGTCGCGGGTGGACGGAGCAGGAGCGGCAACCGTTGGCATGACGCAAGTATAAACCCCCGTCAAGGGGCTCAGAAGCAGATCGGAAAACGAAAACGCCGGGCAAGGTTTCCCCTGTCCGGCGTTTTGTGCAAGCGACTTAGCAGCCGGCAAGATCAAGGTCAGCCACGAGGTGGCAGCGTTTGATCCCGGCAATGGCCTGTTCGACCGTCACCCGCACCTAGCTGATGGCTTGGTTGATCGTCTGCTGGATGGGATGGAGTTCACGTCCACGCGGCTTCTTCTTGGGCTGGAGCGTGGCGCAGTCCGGCGGTTCGCAGCCTTGGAAGCCGGTGTCCTTGACGACTAGCGCGTCGGAGGGGCAGGTCAGCCCACTCTCGTCGGCGAGCTTCTTGCCGTGCACGCTGCCGGCACTCGTTGGCTCCAGGTAGGCCACCCGCTTTTCGCTGGAGAGGAGCCGGTTCTTCTTGCGGTGGGCTTTCTTCTTGCCGCGGGAGTTCTTCTGAGCGTCCTTGTCTTTGGGACGGCGCACGGGCCGCTCCACCCCATTGAGGACGAGCAGGCGCAACCCGAGCACCTCGGCCAAAAGTCGGTCCAGATCGGCTGGCCGCCGGGCGGGCAGGAGCAACTCCCGGCCCAGCACCCGGTTTCCCAGAGGGGTGGAGCTTCTTGATCCACTCGCCAGCCTGGGGCTGGCTCATGGCGAAGAGAAAGGCGGGCACCTCCTGTCATGGGTAGCACTTGAAGGAGAAGAGGATGAACAAGAGCCGCGCTCTAACCGTCGGCAGCTTGCCCGGCCCACCTGCGCCAAAAGCCCGCTGACGTGGCTGGCCGTCGTGCCGGCGCTCGGCCCGTTCGTTGGCCAGGAACTTCTCCGTGCCTGCCTCCAACCGCGCAAACTCCGCCCGATCCAACGAAGTCAACGCCCGTAACAGCCGCCCCTTGCCAAAGACTACCTCAATGTCCATGCTCGCGTTATACCAAAGATGCCGAACTCTGCTTACGGTCTACAAGGTCTGTTGAGAAATAAGCAACGGCAAAATAGTTCGGAGCAATCGACCGTCGCTCCTCTCCAGATCGAGCTTTTCGATAGCTGGTTTGCCTCCGCAGGTGAAACGGAAAATTCACGAACCCTCACTTTTTGGGACCTCCTTCCTTGGCACCTTGTTTCACGAAACCGGAGCCGGAGTGTCCCCAAGGCGATGCTATATGAAGGCGTCAGAATTGACGACAACCGCGCCTGGCAAGCTATTAACGTGCGCACGGTTGGCTTGGCCGTGCAGCAGATGATGGCCGGAGCAGCCACGGCACTCGACGTGGATATGGACAACGGCGGGATGCGTCCGGTGCGCTGGGCGGAATGGCTGACGTTATCCCTGCGTCCCGGCGACCGCGCGCTCGGCACGGTGCGCGGCCCGATCCGCGCGCCGACGGTTATCGTGTGCGCGCTACGACAAGGTGCCGTTGCGTCGCCCGCAGTTCTCCGCGCGGACCGTGCGTCTGCGCGACGGGAATCGCTGCCAGTACACGGGCCGCCTCCTTGGCCCCGGCGAAGGCAGCCTGGACCACGTCCTGCCGTTGTCGCGCGGTGGTGCGGACACGTTTGAAAACGTCGTGTGGTCCGACCGGCGCGTGAACAATCGCAAGGGGAATCGCACCCCGGAGGAAGCGGGTCTGCGGCTGCGCTCGACGCCGGGCACGCCGCGCGCCATGCCTGCGACGCTGTCGATTCGTAATCCGCATCACGTCGCGGATTGGCTGCCGTTCGTTGCGGGCGAGAAGAAATAGTGCCGCCGTGCGCCGGAAACCTCGGATGACATTTCGAGGACTCCGGCGTGCGCAGGTCGTTTTGTGGTGGTCAATCGTCACGGTGTTTACGGCAGAAGCACTTGCCGACGCGGGAGTCGGGGCAAGGGCGGACGCTTGATCGCGGCATTCTCACGGGTGGGAACTAAGAGGACCCCCGTTGGAGGCCAATGATGACCTGGAAACACAGCGCCAATCAGCTGGGGACGGCCCGGCGCGCGCAAGCCACGCTCAGATGAACCCGGCGGCGGGCCTGGATGCTCGTCTCTTCGTCCGCGCTGATGAGGAGATCCTGCTGGGAGAGCGCCCGGCTTGCCCAGCGTCCCGCGTCAAGATCGAGCACCCGGGCGGCCCGGCGGGCAAACGGCGGGTCACGGGGCGCACCGGTCGGCGCGAAAGGCCCACGCGCCGACCGGCCTCCTCATGACCGATGCCAGGGAATTGAGGCAGGAGCAAGACCAACTGAAAGCGTTGCACAAACTGGTGCGCCAGACTGCGGCGGCGGCTGGCTTGCCGGGCTTGCTCAAGAAACTCCTCAGGGAACGGCGGGCGGAAAACGGGGGCCGGTCCAGGTATGATTGCCGATTTTGTCCTTTTACTCGTAACCTGGACATTATTTCTGAAACGGACCACTTAGAAACTGTTGAGTTAAACAGAAACTGGCCGGTTTTTAGCACCCTTGATGGCCGGAAGAACAAGCAAAAGAGGCTATCACGCTCCACTTCCGAAGTTTTTCCACCTGCTTTTCGGCCAGTTTTCGTTTAACTCAACAGTTTCTTAATGTATGATTTCTTCCCGTTTCCTGAGAGAACGACCGCCGCGTTTGCACGGTACATGACTGGCCGCGTCGGGTGGACAGCGCCGCTTTGCAATGGTCGGGCCTCTGCCTCTCAGCCACTGTTCTTGCGGATGATTGCTTGCTCTTCACCTCCAGCGGTTCGAGCCCACTTCACCCTGTCCTTGACGGGCGGCAAGCCGAACATCCGACCGTAGTCCCGCGTGAACTGAGGCACGCTTTCGTAACCCACCGCAAAGGCCGCACTGCTCGCCGAGGCTCCCTCCGACCGGATCAAGCGGCGCGCCTCGATCAGACGCAACTGTTTTTGAAACTGCCGTGGCGAGAGCGAGGTCAGGACCGCGTTGCGCGAGACCTGGCAGCGCGACACGTTCGATCATCTCGTCAACAACGCCGGACACGGAGACTACGCTTTGATCGCACAGACCACCGAGGCGCAGTTCGACGGGCTGGTCAACGTCCACTTCAAGGGCGTCTACTTCCTGACGCAGGCACTGCTGCCGCTGATCGCGGACGGCGGTCGCATTGTAAATCTATCCTCCGGCCTGACCCGGGTGTCCTATCCCGGTTACGCCGCCTATGCGGCGGTCAAGGGCGCGGTGGAGGTGCTCACCGTGTACTTGGCCAAGGAACTGGGTGCCCGCCGGATCGCGGTCAACACGGTGGCGCCGGGTGCCATCGAGACGGACTTCGGCGGCGGAGCCGTGCGCGACAATCCCGACGTGAACAAGCTCTTCGCCGACCTGACCGCGCTCGGCCGCGCCGGTCTGCCCGACGACATCGGACCGATGATTGCGAGCCTGTTGTCGGAGGACAACCGCTGGGTGAACGCGCAGCGCATCGAGGTATCCGGCGGCCAAGGCATCTGAGTTCACGCCCGTCTGATTCTCTATGCCATCGATCCACGTCCACTCTCCGGCTGGAACCTTCTCCGACGCCGCGCGCGACGCCCTGGCGGAGGAGCTCACCGTCATCGCGCTCGAATCAGAGAAGTTGCCGATGACCCCTTTCGTCAAGAGCACCGCCTGGATCTATTTCCACGAACTGCCGCCCGGCCACGTCTACCACGGCGGCAAGCCCGGCGGCACCAAGGTCGTCTCTCTGGAGGTCAACTCCTTCAAGGGAGGGTTGGACGAGGCCGCTTAACGCTCGCTTTACGCACGTTTTACCCAGGTCATCCGCCGACATGCCGACACGGCTTCAGAGGCACGCGCCCCGGTCTACATCGTCTTGCGGGAAATCACCCCTGTAGACTGGGGTGCCTTCGGGGGCGCCACTAACATTGAGGAACTGCGCACGGCTCATTCTGAAGAAAGTCCTTTTTAGAATCCCCCCGCATCTGGAAAGTTCCGGCCTCTGCGACCGATGGTCGTCAGTCCTGAGAACCTGTGTGGTTAACATGAAAGCCTGCGCACGAGCAAGCGCATCATGGCGCA
>CAXUGY010000096.1:0-4879 GCA_964250695.1 uncultured Chthoniobacterales bacterium
TTCATCGTCACTCACAACCTGCGCTTCAAGCACTCAACACTAGCTTAAACACTACCCCGAAATCGATCAGGCCCTGTATGGCCGCTGAATTGTTTTGGGACACGAGCGGCTTCTTTGCGCTGCTGAACACTGACGATCCAGCGCATCCGAAGGCACGCCAACTCGCTGCCATGAGCCTAGCGGAACGCAGGCGCAACGTGACGAGCGACTGGGTGATTGGCGAATGCTACACGCTCTTGATCGCCCGTCGCAAACCTCATCTCGTCAGTCGGTTTCTTGATTACACCGAACACAGTGCAAACCTTCTCGTCGTCCCTTGCGAGGCAGCGTTGATGAACAAGACAAAGTCATTCCTCCGGCAACGACTCGACCATGCGTATTCGTTCGTGGATTGCGCGAGCTTTGTCATCATGGCAGAGCGCGGCATTCTGGAGGCCGTCACGACCGACGAACATTTTGTTGAAGCCGGGTTTGTACCTTTGCTCCGATGAGGCCATCGGCTCGATGGAAGCCGCCCGCCAGATGGAGGAAGCGCTGGGATTCGTCCTCACTACGGTGGAGGAACTCGGCCATCCGTCGCCCGAGCCGAGCCGACTTTCAAGCTGACTTCGGCCTCGGGTTGCGCTATTTATTCCCTCATGAGTTTCCCTGAAGTCCTTGCAGAATTGCCCGCCCTTTCGGTCGCCGAACGACAGATTCTAGTCCGGCGCGCCCTGGACCTCGATGACGCGGGACTTTCTGCCGAGGACGAGGCGCTTGTGGAAGAACGGTTGGCCGCGCACCACCGCGATCCGTCCTCCGCGCTATCGCTCGACGAGATGAAAGCGCGCTTGAGAGAGCGCGTTTCGCAATGAGCTGGCGGATTGAGCTTCGGCCAGAAGTCGAGCGGGACGTGGCCGAAGCGACCGCGTGGTACGAGGATCGTCAGCCGGGGCTCGGTTCGGATTTTATTGCGGAGATCATCCGGGTGTGGGATGCGCTGGCCGACAATCCACTGCTTCACAGTCAACGTCATCCAACCAAGAATATTCGCTGGCGAATGACGGAGCGATTTCCGTATCGCGTCATCTACGAAGTGAATGAAGCGCAACGCGCGCTGACGATTGCGGCGGTGCTGCACGCCGCGCGACATGATCGGCACTGGAAACGCCGGATTTAAGCGTGGAGTGCCCTGTGCAGTTGGGCAAACCAAGTTTTGCGGAATCAGGCGCGGCGATGTCAGAAGCCGCGGCGTTTGCGGATCGCGTAAAGACCGTAGATTAGAGCCGCGGCGGCGGTGAGACCACCGGGGATAAAAAGAGTGGCATTGCCAAGATGGCGGAAAACAACCGCGCCCGCGACCCCGCCGCAGAGAAAGCCTGAGATGATCAGATAACAAAGCCGCAAGCGCCGGGCGTCCACCGGCAGGCCGCGCAGGGCGTGACCCAAAAAGATGCCGAGGTCGGTGAACATCCCGGAGATGTGCGTGGTGCGCACTGCCGCGCCGCTGTAGGTGCTCACCATGGCGTTCTGCAGGCCGCAGGCGCACGTGGCGGCGTACACTCCGCAGATGCTCCGGTGGTCGAGCAGCGGGACCGCGGCGCAGAGCAGCGTAGACTCCAGGAGCAACGCCACTCCGTAGCGACGTCCGAGTTGGAGGGTGCTGTCCTGGATCAGAAAGCCGCTGAGTACGGTGCCCGCCAGGAAGGAGCCGATGATGGCGACGAAATGGCCGGCGGCGGAAAAGTCGTTTGACGCCAGTGCCGCCGCCAGCATGGACGTGGTGCCGGTCAGGTGAGTGACCGCCTGGTGCTCGAAGCCGAGCAGCCCGACGACGTTGATGATACCCGCCACGAACGCCAGCGCCCATCCACCCGCCAGCACCCAGCGGGGCAGTCTGGAAATCATCCGTTCATAGCAGGTCGCCGTCTTTGCCTGCCGATCGACCGGGACCGTTGCCGAGCGTGTCGTCGTTCGGTTCGACGATGGCGGGGGCGTTGGCGGCTGGTACTTTCCACGTCCAGTGGCGGATCTCGGGCAGGTCCTCGCCGTGCTTGTCGATGTAGTGCTTGTGCTCGATGAGCTTGTCCGCGAGATGCTGCTTGAGGTACACGCCGTGTGGCCCGGTCTGCGGCACGCGCTCGATGGTGTCCATCACCAGGTGAAACCGGTCCAACTCGTTGAGCACCGTCATGTCGAAGGGCGTCGTGATCGTGCCTTCTTCCTTGTAACCGCGGACGTGCAGATTGTGATGGTTGTGGCGGCGGTAGGTGAGACGATGGATCAACCACGGGTAAGCGTGGAAGGCGAAGATCACTGGTTTGTTCTTGGTGAAGAGATCGTCGAAATCCTGGTCGCTCAACCCGTGCGGATGCTCGCTGTGCGGTTGCAGCTTCATGAGGTCTACCACATTGACGACCCGGATTTTCAACTCGGGCAGGTGTTCGCGCAGGATGGACACG
The DNA here is from genome assembly GCA_964250695.1 of uncultured Chthoniobacterales bacterium. Classification (GTDB taxonomy): domain Bacteria; phylum Verrucomicrobiota; class Verrucomicrobiia; order Chthoniobacterales; family SZAS-18; genus CAHJWO01. Next base: position 2,442 of record CAXUGY010000096.1, read on the forward strand.
GCGGCGAGCGTTTCCAGGGTCGGCACGTCGCCGCAGCAGGCCATGATCACGTCGGGTTCGTGGTCCTGGTCGTTGCTGGCCCATTGCCAGATGCCGATGCCCTCCGTGCAATGCTTGACGGCGGCGTCCATCGTGAGCCACTGCGGCGCGGGATGCTTGCCGGCGATGACCACGTTGACGTAATGGCGGCTGCGCAGGCAGTGGTCCATCACGGAAAGCAGGCAGTTCGCGTCGGGCGGTAGGTAGACCCGCACGACCTCGGCCTTCTTGTTGACGACGTGGTCGATGAAGCCCGGGTCCTGGTGCGTGAAGCCGTTGTGATCCTGACGCCAGACGTGCGAGGCCAGCAGGTAGTTGAGCGAGGCGATGGGACGCCGCCACGGCAAGTGCCGGGTGATCTTGAGCCACTTGGCGTGCTGGTTGAACATCGAGTCCACGATGTGGATGAACGCCTCGTAGCAATTAAACAACCCGTGCCGCCCGGTGAGCAGGTAGCCCTCCAGCCAACCCTCGCACTGGTGCTCGCTGAGCATTTCCATGACGCGTCCGGCGGGGGCGAGAAATTCATCGTTCGGCTCGGGTTCCCCTTCCCACTGGCGGTTGGTCACTTCAAAGAGCGCCTCCAGGCCGTTGGAAAGCGTCTCGTCCGGGCCGAAGACGCGGAAGTTCTTCTGCGGGTCGTTGAGCTTCACCACGTCGCGCAGGAATTTTCCGAGCACGTGCGTATCGCCGATGCCGGGGGTTCCCGGCGACGGCACGTCCACCGCGTAATCGCAGTAATCCGGCATCCGCAAGTCCCGCAGCAAGATGCCGCCGTTGGCGTGGGGATTGGCACTCATGCGCCGGTTGCCCTCGGGGGCGAGTTCGGCCAGTTCCGGCAGGAGGCGGCCCTGCGCATCGAAGAGTTCTTCGGGCCGGTAACTGCGCAGCCAGTCTTCCAACATCTGGAGGTGTTCGGGATGGGTGGCGGGGTCCGAGAGCGGCACCTGGTGCGCGCGGAACGTGCCTTCGATCTGGCGGCCATCGACCACCTTCGGACCCGTCCAGCCTTTGGGCGAGCGGAGCACGATCATCGGCCAGCGTGGGCGCGCCGTGTGCCCGTGGAGGCGGGCGTCCCGGTGGATTTCCGCGATCTGCTCCACGGCTTCGTCGAGCGCGGTCGCCATCGCTTCGTGCATGAGCATCGGGTCGTGGCCCTCGACGAAAATAGGGGTCCAGCCGTAGCCGCGCAGCAGTTGGTCCAACTCCTCGTGCGTGATGCGGGCGAGGACTGTGGGATTGGCGATCTTGTAGCCGTTGAGGTGGAGGATCGGCAGCACCACGCCGTCGGTGGCGGGATCGAGGAACTTGTTGGAATGCCACGCCGTGGCCAACGGGCCAGTCTCCGCCTCGCCGTCGCCGACGACGCAGGCGACGATGAGATCCGGGTTATCGAACACCGCGCCGAACGAATGGCTGAGCGAATAGCCCAACTCGCCGCCCTCGTGGATGGAGCCGGGCGTCTCGGGCGACGCGTGGCTGGGGATGCCGCCCGGAAACGAGAACTGGGTAAAGAGCCGCCGCAACCCGGCCTCGTCCTGACTGATGTTAGGATAGACCTCGCTGTAGGTGCCTTCCAGGTAGGTGCTGCCCACGACCGCCGGGCCGCCGTGGCCGGGGCCGGAGACGTAGATCATGTCGAGGTCGTACTTCTTGATGACGCGGTTGAGGTGCGTGTAGATGAAGTTCTGGCCGGGGGTGGTGCCCCAATGGCCGAGCAGCATGTGCTTCACGTCCGAGAGCGCGAGTGGGCGCTTGAGCAGCGGGTTATCGTAAAGATAGATTTGTCCGATGGAGAGATAGTTGGCCGCGCGCCAGTAGGCATCCATGCGGTCGAGCAATTCCGGCGTGAGGGTGGTCGTGACCGTATGCATTTCTTGCAACTCATTCATAAGCGTACTTTTCTGTGGGCGCGGGACGTGGCTGTTGCTGCTCGAAAAACGAAACGCGGACCTGGACGTGGAAAGGGCAGCGGTCGGATCGAGCGACCGGTCCAGATCGAGTATCCGGCGGTTGTGCCGATCCGGCTATAAGGTGAAACCCTAACCGGACCCTGCGCGTCGTTTGCCACCGGGGAACCGGCATTTCTCCCGCCGCCAGCGCCGTTTGCGACGGTACAAACGCCATTTCCGCCGCCGCTGATGCCATTTCCGCGTGCGAAAACAGGACTTCCACGCCCCCGAATGCCATTTCCGCGTGCGGCATTCCGATTTCCGTTGCCCCAAACGCCGCCGGGGAATTCCCGGTCACGCCGGGGGAAGCGGAAATCGCATTCGCGTCGCCCCCGGCCTGACTCTCGCAATCCCCGGCGCGGCTTCCGCGGGCGCGACTAACCCCACAATCGACTAGGGCCTGTTCACACTAGCGCAGGGCATCGAAGATGAGCGCGAGGTGAACGA
>CAXUGY010000097.1:0-4776 GCA_964250695.1 uncultured Chthoniobacterales bacterium
CGAGGACTTTCATCCCCCAAACTGCCACCAAAACCCACTTTCCAGACACCCTCTACAGTGGTTTTCAAAACGCTTGCAAGCGTAGTTCTGGAGGTGGCCATGGGTCTTGCTCGCAACGAAGCGGCCTGACTTCTCCGCCCGACCAGTTTCAATCGTTGTAAAAACGGCTGTAAGTTTGAAGAATGAGGCGGCACCACGACCGGGCTCCAGCGATTCAGAAAAAACGTTTTCTTCATGACGACCCCTCATCTGTTCAGCGAATTTCGGCTCAAGGACGTGACGTTGCGCAATCGGATCGGCGTCTCGCCGATGTGCATGTATTCCTCGGACGACGGCTTGGCCAACGACTGGCACTTCGTGCATCTTGGTTCCCGGGCGGTCGGCGGCGCGGGGCTGGTCATCTGCGAGGCGACGGCGGTCACGGCAGCCGGGCGCATCACCCCACAAGACGCGGGCCTCTGGAACGACGCGCAGATCGAACCGTTGGCGCGGATCAACCGGTTGATCGCCGCGCACGGGGCGGTGCCGGGCATCCAACTCGCGCACGCGGGACGCAAGGCGAGCACCGGGCGGCCCTGGGAGGGCGGCGGTCAACTGCTCGAAGACCAGGGCGGCTGGCAGACGGTCGGGCCGAGCGCGCTGGCGTTCGAGGAGGGCGAGCGTCCGCCGCACGCGCTGAGCCGGGAGGAAATCGGCGCGGTCGTGGCAGCGTTCCGTGCCGGGGCGGCGCGGTCGCTGGCGGCGGGCTACCGCTGGCTGGAACTCCACGGCGCGCACGGCTACCTCGCGCACGAGTTTCTCTCGCCGCTGTCCAACCGGCGCGGCGACGAGTACGGCGGCTCGTTTGAGAACCGCATCCGGTTTGCCCTGGAAGTGACGCGCGCGGTCAAAACGGTGTGGCCGGAGCGCCTGCCGCTGACGTGGCGGATTTCGGCGACGGACTGGGTCGATGGCGGCTGGACGCCGGAGGATTCGGTGGCGCTGGCCCGGCGTTTCAAGGAGGAAGGAGTCGATCTGGTCGATTGTTCCAGCGGCGCGAACGTGCCGCACGTGAAGATTCCGGTGGCCCCCGGCTACCAAGTGTTTCTGGCCGAGCAGGTGCGCCGGGACGCGCAGATGCCCACGGCGGCGGTCGGGATGATCACCGACGCGCGGCAGGCGGATGCGATCATCCGCGAAGGCAAGGCGGACCTCGTGCTGCTGGCGCGGGAGCTTTTGCGCGACCCGTACTGGCCGTTCCACGCGGCGCGCGAACTCGGGCAGGCCGATTTTCTCAAATCCGAGGTGCCGCCGCAGTACGCGCGCTCGTTCTGAAGCGCGCTTGCCTCCGCAGATTGTCCGGGGGAGAGTGCGCGACGTTTCTCCTTTCAACCCATGAGCCAAATCGAAGAAAAACTGCGTTCCCTGGGGCACGAGCTCCCGCCCGCGCCCGGCGCCGCCGGGAATTACCTGCCGTTTCGCCGCGCGGGAAATCTGCTGTTCCTGTCGGGGTCTATCGCGGTGCGCGCCGATGGTTCGCTGATCACCGGCAAGGCGGGTGCGGACAAAACGGTGGCAGAGGGATACGAAGCGGCGCGGGTGTGCACGCTCAACCAACTGGCGGTCATCAAAGCGGCGATTGGCTCGCTCGATGGCGTGAGGCAGGTGGTCATGCTCAACGGCTACGTCAACGCGGCGCCGGATTTCACGGAGGTGCCGGCGGTGATCAACGGGGCGTCGGACTTGCTGGTGGCTTTGTTCGGCGACGCCGGACGGCACGCGCGGGCCGCAGTCGGGGCGGGTTCGTTGCCCAAGGGCGTGCTGGCCGAGGTGCAGATGACGGTGGAAGTCGTCTGAAGGAGAATCCGTATAATTGACTGGCAAAATCGCCGTGTTCGGCGAAAATCAGAGTTCTCGCCGGAGAGACTGGTCGAGGGATGGGTGACAGAGTGGTCGATTGTGCACGCCTGGAAAGCGTGTGAACGGTAAAACGTTCCGGGGGTTCGAATCCCCCCCCATCCGTAGGCGATCTCTTCAGAAGTGCCAATTTGTAGCAGCTTTGTGAGCAGCTTTTTCATGGAGCCATCTCAACCACGTTCTTGGGCGTCTCGTCCTCGGGGAAGATGCCAAACCATGTGACTGCCTCCCGCTTCATGCGTGGATTGATGTAATTGCGGCGTGCCATCTCGGTAGAGTTTCCGGCGCTTGTGGCCGTCGTTTGCAGGTTCCCAGTTAGCGCGGTGAGGTAGCTCAACCAGGAATGCCGCAGACCGTTGCGCGGCCATTTCCCCCCGGGTAGTCTCTTGGCGAGACGACCCGTTTCACGATCCCCACGGAACTCACACACCAGACCCGATCCGTTGCGCTATGGCTTCAACCAAGCGACGAGGTTGGCGGGCATTTCCACGAACCGGGCGTCGCCGTGTTTGCGCGTCGTGCGTTTGGCGACTTCCTGCGAAATCTCGATCACGTTATCTGCCCAATGGAAATGTCGCTCCCAATGCAGACGCGCGATCTCGGCTTGGCGCAGCCCGGCAAACGCGCCTAAAACCGCCCACGGTAGATATTCGGGACGAACCCTGGCGATAACGATTCGCATCTCGGCCACCGTCAGAACCCCGGGCGGCGGCGCGTCGGCGGGCTTGGGCAGTGGCGTCAAACGCTCGGGTTCCGTGATGGCATACTGTGGCAAATAACGTTCGTTTTTTGCAAACCGGAATAGAGTGACCACCAGACTCTGCAACTTGTTGCGACGCAGCCATCCGACTTCGCGCTCCCGCAGCCACTTGAGGATTTGCGCGGAGGACACTTCGTGGATCGCTGTGTCCGCGAACACCGTAACGAAAGTTCCGAGGTCGCGTTTCAGTTCGCGGCGGTACCGTACGTTCAAGGCGAGGTCGCTTTTGCTGTGGAGCAATTCTGCGTGAACTTGCGCCACCGTGCGCATCGTCGTTCCGGCGGCATGGTGCTTGGCCCAGAAACGCGCCATTTCCAAGATGCCAGCACCGCCGGTCAGCTCGTGGGCGGTGGCGACCTCGCGCGCCACCGCATCGAGAGACATGCCGACCTCGGCGAGCTGCTTGCGCGCGGCCACCGCCTGCAGGCGTTCGTCCGGGCCCATCCGGTCGGCGGTGATCCTGCCCCGTGCGATATCCAGGCAGATCTCGACGGCCCGCTCCCGGATCGCGCTTTCGGTTTTGCGCGATTCGGTGATGCGCTTGCCGCCTTTCGTCAGACGGTAGATCGTCGTCCACCGCCCGTCGCCGTAGTGGTAGATCGGCAGGCTGACGGCCCCGACCTTGACGGGTTTGAGCTTGGCTGGCTTTTTGCCCTTTTGGTCGATCTGGCCTTCCATCCCCGGCAGGGCTGGAACATTCGGCGGGATGCTCATGGATCAGCGCGGAACCAGGTCATCCTCGGCGTACCAGAGTTCGAAGAGATCGACGCCGTCACCGATCTGCACCTCGTAAATCCAGCGGTCCGCGTGCGGACGGCCGACGACCGGGGCCGCTTCGGCTTGTTCCCAACGGCGGTCTACCACGATGCCTTCGTTCCACGGCGAATCCGCCGGCGTTGGACGCAGGATGCGCACGGCCTGCAACTCGCTGAACTTTGGCGGAGGGGGCATTTTACCGGCCGAGAGTGTCCAAGAGACTGATTGTGGATTTACGCAACTCGCTGGCCGAATAATCAAACCGGGATTTTATCCCCGCCACTGCCGCATCGGTGTCGGGAAACTTCCAGTTTCCTTTCGCGTCGGCAGTCACCGGTAAGGTCACCATCGTTTGCTGTGTGTCGCCTTCCGTTAAAAATGTGAGCACCACACTCGACTTGTAGGGTGCGTACAAATCACCCTCATCTTTACTGAGAGATGGAGGTTTGGTGCCGACGCCATGAAGGATTACTCTCCCGGCCGGATGTGGCGTCGGTTGCGGATGACCCAGCCTTTCAGCGGCTATACCCACAGCGTGGTCGCCATCTTTTCCGCCTCATGGAGTTCGTCCAAGATCGTGGCTTGCGTGGAGTCGTCATTTAGCGCGGCGACTGCGCGTTTTTGCAAATCCAACGCTGCGGCCGCGTAGCCGGATTCGAGACTGCTCGTGGAAGGACCACAGCCCACGATGAGCGAAGCTGCCAGGATGGCGGAGAAAGGTGCGAGAGGGTGTTTCATCAATCAAATGGTTGATCAGAATGCATAAGTGCAGTCTTTTTTGCATAGTTCCGGGTAGAGGGTTGCCAGATGAAGCATGAACGTCGCTTCGCGTGCCTCATTCGCTGCACGATGCCACCCAGGGTCGAGAGAATCGAGGTCCTGTAGTACATGCAGGATTTGCCCAAATGTGGGCTTGCGGAACTCGTATCCGTAAATGCCGTCATTGCCGAAATGCCGCTGCCAATTCCGGGCGTCCTCCTTCGTCCGGGAATCGAGAGGGAACAAATCTGGATGCAGGCGATGCTTATCTTGGTGCCACTGTCGGATTTTCTCCGCCACGCCGGGATCGTTCTCGTCCTGATCGATCAGATCGAAGACCCAAGCACTGTAGAGAGGCTGCTCGGTTCCAAAATATGCCAGACGTGCTAGCTGCTTTGGAGAACCGGACTGCTTAGGATCTGAGGGGAAAAGCGGTTTCCAATCCGCAAATCCTTCTTTCCAAAAGTACGCATCGCCGCTGAGTTGGTTTGTTCGTATGAGCGTGCGCATCTCCGCAGGCGAGTATGGACCAAAGTCCTGCTGGTTCTTATAAGTGCCTATCCGAATAACCCGGCGGCACGGTAGGAGATGAGGCCGCAGACGAA
>CAXUGY010000098.1:0-4693 GCA_964250695.1 uncultured Chthoniobacterales bacterium
AGGTCGCGCCAGTACTGTCGCTCCGCCCGTCCCGCTTCGATCACCAGTTCGGGCAGGGCGGCGTTTGGCAAAGTCGTATCGCTCATCAATGGAGAAGGAATCAGGGCTGGCAGATGATCAAAAGCAGGATTCGATCCTGGTGACGCACCCTAACCGCTTGCCTGCCGGACGGCAACGCGATACTCCTTGGCCGTCCCTGGGAAAGCCCGGCGTTTTTCGATGCGCTTCCTTTTTCTCAACCAATACGGCCCGCCCGATCCCGTCCCCACCGCGCGGCTCCTCGGCGAGCTGGCCGGGCATCTGCGCAGACAAGGTCACGAGGTGGAAATCCTTTCCCAGAGCCAGAGTTACCACGGGCGGCCCGCGCGCGGCGGCAGCCGTCTGCGGCGCGAACTGACCGCCCTCTTTGCCATCCTGCGCGCGGGCTGGAGCCGGAAGCGCGCCCGGCCCGACATGGTTTTTGCGCTGACCTCGCCGCCGGGATTGCTCGTCATCGCCGCCCTGCTGGCACGCCGCCACCGGACGCCCCTGGCGCATTGGGCGATGGACCTTTATCCCGAATTGGCGCTGGCCCTGGGCGAAACCGGACCGAACGTGGTTTACCGCGGATTGCAAAAAGCGATGCGCTGGGCCTACCGACGTTGCGCGCTGGTGATCGCGCTGGACGAGGACATGCAAGCGCATTTGCAGAGTGTCTATGGCGTTGCCAACGTGCGCGTGCTGGAACCCTGGCCATCGACGGACTCCGGGCAGCCGACGGTTACCGCAGGCGAACCGGAAACGCCTTGGACCTGGCTCTACTCCGGCAATTTGGGACGCGCGCACGAATGGCGCACGTTGCTCGATGCCCAGAGTTTGCTCGAACTCCGGCGCGTCCCGGTGCGGCTCGTTTTTCAAGGCGACGGCGCGTCCCGACCGGCGGCGATGGCCTACGCAGGGAGCATTGGCCTGCAACGTTGCGCGTGGAAAGGATACGTCCCCGAAGCGGAACTGACCACCAGCCTGCTCCGCGCCCAGGTGCTGGTGGCCACCCAACGCCCGGAAACGCGCGGGTTGCTGTGGCCCAGCAAGCTGGCCCTGTTGGAACGGCTGCCACGCCCGGTCCTCTACGTTGGGCCGGTGGACGGCGCGATTGCAAACCGGCTGCGCCAACGCACCGGAACGGGAATTTTCGCGCCGGGCCAAGCCGAAGAAATTGCCGCCTGGATCGAGAACCATCAGCGCGCTGCCGTTCCTGTCATCGATCCGAAAAATCAGCCCGCCGCGACCACAATGATCGATGGTTGCCGCCAACTCGAAAAATGGCTCCGGTGGTGAGGCGGGCACGACGCCTGCCGCCATTTGGCGTGACGACGGTCGCTTGCGCCTACCCAATGACAGGGACGGAAAAAGCGGGTGACGAGACTCGAACTCGCGACGTCTTCCTTGGCAAGGAAGTGCTCTACCACTGAGCTACACCCGCAACTACCTGCGAATCCTACACTTACAATTACTCTCTGAGCGTGTCAAATTGTCTTGGCCACCTGTTTTGTTAGCCGTTGCGTTGTGGTCAAATGGAAACCTCACCCGCAAGGGCCAAAAAAATCCAGACTTCCAAAGAACCGACGTGCCCTGCTTGTACAGGCACATGCCGAATGGTGTTCACTATGCACTGGTCAAAAACCATGGCAAGCAGAAAAGAGCATCTTTGAGGACGACGGACAATGATCTTTCTTCGGAAACGCGGACAAGGCACGCTTGGGTCACCAGTTCCGCGGCCAGCGTTTCGCCGGTCTGCCAGCCCACCGGGCGGTGCGTGCAAGCGTCGAGCCGACCCTCACCCTTGTCTCGGCAGCCATCCAACCCCCAAAAGAAAACCGCGCTCGGAACGGTGAGTTCCCAGCGCGGCGATGATTCTGCCATGGCCGCCAAGCTCTCCCGGCAACCGTTTCCCGGTTATTGCCGATCCTGCCCTTCGCGCTGGCGGCCCTTTTCGTGGCGCTCCCCTTGCCCACGCCGGGCCGGTTGTTCCTGCCGTTGGGCCTGCCGCGCCTGCCGCTCTCCCCCGGTCTGCGCACGCTGCCCGGCGGCTGCGCGCTGCATCTGTTGGGCTTCGGCGCGCCGCCCTGCTTCGTAGGACGGCGGTTGCGACGGCACCCGTTGACCTTCCTGATGGTCACGATAAATATTTTGGTCCACCCGGCTTTCCCGGCGTTCGGCCCGTTGCCCTTCCTGGGGCGTCAACCCATTGCCACGGTTGGCGCGGGTTGCACGATTCGCCTGCCGTTCGGTGTTCACATCGCGGTTTTCCAATCCCCGCGCTTCGCGGCGGCTCAACTGGCCCTCGCTTACACCGTTGGCCGACCGCGCGATCTCCCGGTTAGCGCGCTCGTTCACGCCGTGCCCGCGGACCCGGTCGGTCGCCAGCATCGCCGGACGACCCCGGTTCGCGGCAGCCCGCGCTCCCTCGTCGCGGCTGGCCGCTTGCCGATGCTCCACCTGCGCGCCGGTCGGTGAAACGTGCGGCGCGCTGGCAATCTGCCGCTGTTCCGCCGTGGGCCGGACGTTCACGCCGCCGCGCCCGTTGAAACTCGCGCGGGATGCCGTCACGCGTTCCCGGACCGAGCGGTCGATATACGTATTGCGAATCACGTTGGTGTTCACCCGGGTCACCGCCGTGTTGTAGACGAAACGGTTTCCCCGCCACAGGCCGCCGCCGTAGCCGTAGCCACCGTAGCCAAAGCCGTAATTCACCCCGCCATAGAAGCCCACCCGCGACCCCCAGTACCCCCGGTGAAACACGTAGAACCCATCGTCGAATCCCCAGTAACCCGGCGTCCACAGGAATCCGATGCGCGGCGGCACCACCCAGGCCCCCGGCACCCAGTAATATCCGCCGTCGTCATAGTCCCAATACCCGGGCGTCCACAGATAGCCTTCTTCCGGGCAGAGCGGCTGTTCGTAGACCGGTAGCAATGGCGGGGCCGCCGTGATCGAGAAGTTGACCTGGGCCTGAGAAACCATGCACGAAAGCACGCACAGACCCGCCGCCAGCAGCAATGTTTTACAGATTCGCATCATAGGGAGTTGCTAAGCATGGACTGGGCTGGCCACCCTTTCATTCAAACAAACCATTGTCATGGATTCCATTGCGTTCCCGCAATCCCGTTCGCCATTTGCCCGGAACGCGCTAAGTTGCTCACCCCCTGTGCGCTTGCCGTGACCACCGCCAACAAAATCACCATCGTCCGCCTGCTGCTCATCCCGGTGTTCGTCCTGCTGGCCGTCTACTACGGGGCGAGCGTGGACCGGCACGAACCGGAACCCCGGTTGCAGTATGCGGCGATCCTCGTCTTCCTGACGGCCAGCATCAGCGACGGTCTGGACGGCTACATCGCCCGCCATTACAACCAGCGCAGCAAGCTCGGCGCGATCCTCGATCCCATCGCCGACAAGGGTCTCCTGCTCGCCGGTATCTTGACCTTGAGCTTCACCAACTGGGGCTACAAGTTCCCGCTCTGGTTCCCCATCCTCGTCGTGTCGCGCGATGTGATCGTCGTCGCCGGGAGCCTGGGCCTGCATTACCTCAACGGCGAGGTCCACGTTCACCCCCGCTGGAGCGGCAAGATCGCCACCGTTTTCCAGATGGTCGCCATCGCCTGGGCCATGCTCCAACTGCGTTTCATTGACCCGGTGATTCCCGTGGCCCTCGCCGGGGTGTTCACCCTCTGGTCGTGGGCCGCTTACATGCTCGACGGGTTCCGCCAGTTGGGCCATTCCGCCCATAAATTTCCCGCCTCCGAAAGCCCATGAAAACCACCGCTCCGCTCCCCGTCGTCGCCATCGTGGGCCGGCCTAACGTGGGCAAATCCGCCCTGTTCAACCGCCTCGCGGGCCGCCAGATTTCCATCGTCCACGACCAACCCGGCATCACCCGCGACCGGCTCGTCGCCGAGTGCAAGCTCGCGCGTGGATTCCCCTTCGAGATCATCGACACCGGCGGCATCGGCATGGACGTGGACGGCAGCTTCTCCGCCCGGGTCCACGCCGAGGCCGAGATCGCGCTCACGGCCGCCGACGCCATCCTCTTCGTGGTCGATGGCCGCGCCGGGTTCACCCCGGTCGATCAGGACCTCGCCAAGCGGCTCCGGCGCAGCGACAAGCCCGTGATCCTGATCGTCAACAAAATCGACGAGGACATGCACACGCCGCTCGAAGCGGAGTTCACGCGCCTCGGGTTCAAACAGGTGGTCGGCGTGAGCGCGGCCCACGGACGCGGCATCAGCGAGATGGTCGCCGCCGTCACCGATCATCTGGCACGCCCCCCCGCACCCGCCGCCGACGCCGAGGCGGACGACACGGATGAACCCGCGCCCGACGCCACCACCCCGCGCGTCCCGCTGCTCGCGCTGATCGGTCGGCCTAACGTCGGCAAAAGCTCTCTGACCAACGCCATTCTCGGCCAGGAGCGCACCATCGTCAGCGACGTGTCCGGCACGACGCGCGACGCCGTGGACATCCGTTGCCGCTACGACGGCAAGGATTACGTGCTCATCGACACCGCTGGCATCCGCCACCGGGGCAAGCGCGACAACTCGGCGGAGATTTTCAGCGTGATGCGTTCGGAGTCGAGCATCAAGCGCGCGGACCTCTGCGTGCTGGTCATCGACGCGAGCGTGGGCATCACCGCGCAGGACCGCCAGATTGCGAGTCT
>CAXUGY010000099.1:0-4532 GCA_964250695.1 uncultured Chthoniobacterales bacterium
GATCACGATGTTGCTCTTGGCGTAGGTCTCGCAGGCCACGCGGCTCTTGGGGTCCGTCGTGAGGCAGGCGTCGAGCACCGCGTCGGAAATGGTGTCACAAACCTTGTCGGGGTGTCCTTCACCGACGGATTCGGAGGAGAAAATAAAACGGCGGGCCATGCGGGAATCGTTAGGGAGTGAGGTTGGAATGGATCGGTCGCCCAAACATTTAGCGGTAGACACGCCCGGGTTCAAGCGATATTTATAAACAAATCATGATGCTTTGATATATCGAGGCTCAAGGGCATGCCTTCCATCATCAAATCTCTGCGGCTGTTGGCCGACGCGACCCGTTTGCGGCTGCTGCTGTTGCTCGAGCAGGCGGAACTGACCGTCGCCGAAATCCAGGAGATCCTGAGCATGGGGCAGTCGCGCATCTCGACCCATCTCGCGCAACTCAAGCGCGCCGGGCTGGTGATCGACCGGCGGGCGGGCAAGCACATTTACTACGGGCTGGTCCCCTCGGACGACCCGTCCGAGCCGTCGCGCGCCCGGTTGCGCGAGATCGTCACCGCGAGCGCGAAGGAGATTCCCGAAAGCGCGACCGACCGGGTGGCCCTCGGGTTGGTGCTGCGCAAACGCGAGGACCGCGCCCGCGAATATTTCAACCGGCTGGCGGGAAAATTTGGCCGCAGCTATTGCCCCGGGCGCAGTTGGCAAGGCATGGCGCACATGCTCCTGGGCCTGTTGCCGCCGCTGGTGATCGCCGACCTCGGCGCGGGCGAGGGCACGCTTTCGCAACTCATGGCGCGCACCGCCCGGCAGGTCATCGCCGTGGACAACTCGGAGAAAATGGTCGAATTCGGCGCGGCGTTGGCGCGCGAGCACGGTTTCGCCAACCTCGAATACCGGCTGGGCGATATCCAGTCGCCGCCCATCGAGCCGGACAGCGTCGATCTGGCGATTTTCAGCCAGGCGTTGCACCACGCGGCGCAACCCGCCCGGGCGGTGGCGGCGGCCTTCGGCATCGTCCGGCCCGGGGGCCGGATCGTGATCCTCGACCTGTTGGCCCACAATTTCGAGCAGGCGCGCGAGCTTTACGCCGACCTGTGGCTGGGGTTCAGCGAGTTGGAGTTACACCAACTGCTCGAAGGCGCCGGTTTCACGGATGTTGGCGTGTCGGTGGTCTCCCGCGAGGAGCAAAGCCCGCACTTGCAGACGCTGCTGGCGACGGCTTCCAAGCTCCGGTAGGGATTGCTCTCCGAGCCAGTCCCTAAAATTCCTGGCGAGACGTTCGGGTGGCCGACACGGTCAACCAGAGAAGTCAGGGACTGGCTCGGAGAGCAATCCCTACCTTGGAAATCAGGCGACGGGCGCACCGGCCGCAGCGACCGTGTCGAGCACGTCGTCGAGCATCGCGCTGAAATCGTCCAGCCCGGTACTGGGTACGATGATCGTGTTGCGACGCCCGTGCGCCTCTTCGGTGATGCGCAGGAAACGACCGCGGTCGTTCTCGCGGAATTCGATGTAAAAATGCTTGCGCTCGATTTGCAGTTCCTTCGCGGCGATGATGTTATCCATACGGATGAGGGGGGAATTGGAAGGGAAGCGGGGAGATTCCAACCAAAGGTTTTTCTGTCAATGAATCCATGCCATACCCGAGGCACGAAGCAACCCCATATTTCGGCATTCGACCCGGGGGCGTTCCTAGAACTGCACTTTCATCAGAAATGCCGGCACACGCACCACCAGCAGGCAGCCGGCGTCGTCACAAGCCAGGAAAGCCCCTTCGGCCACGCTGTCGGACGCGATGACGTGGTAACTCTCGTAGCTGAAAGACTGCCCCGGTTCCAGACGCGGGCGGCAACCGACGACCCCGTCACCCTCGGTCACATGGCAGGTGCCGCGCGCGAGGTCCTTGACGACCCACTTGCGAGCTTTGATCGTCACCGCCCGTGCGGATTGGTTGCAGACCGTGATCGCGTAGCCGAAAGGAAACGGGCGGTCCACCGGCGCGTGCAACGCCGGGGCGAAGGCCACCCGGTCCACCCGGGCCGAGACTTCTGCGCTTTCCCGCAACGGCTTCGCTGCCGGCAGGGAGGTTGGTTGCTGTTGGCTGTTCGTCATACACCCCACTCGTTCAACTTCCGACCAGAAATGAAAGACCCGGACGCCCGCTTTGTCAATTCGCCGCCGACGACGAACCCGCAATCTCCTCCCGTCGCGCTGACCGTCGCCGGGTCTGATAATTCCGCCGGGGCGGGGGTGCAGGCGGATTTGAAAACGTTCGCCGCGCATGGCGTCTACGGGTTGACCGCCGTGACCTGCGTGGTCGCCGAGGTGCCGGGCCGGGTCGCGGCGATCCAGGCGATGACGCCCGAGATCGTCCGCCAGCAGATCGAGCTTTCGCTGGCGGCGTTCCCGGTGGCGGCGATGAAGACCGGGATGCTCTGGTCCCGCGCGATCATCGACGTGCTCACCGGGATGCGCCGTCCGTTGCCCCCGTTGGTGGTCGATCCGGTGATGGTCGCGTCCAGCGGGGATTGTCTGCTGGAGGCAGACGCGATCGCCGCCTACCGGGAACGGCTTTTCCCGCTGGCGACGCTGGTCACGCCGAATCTGGACGAGGCGCGCGTGCTGCTGGGCCGCGCCATCGGCAGCGTCGCGGAAATGCAGGCGGGCGGCGTCGAACTGTGCGCGCGTTACGGGGCAGCCTTTCTGATGAAAGGCGGCCATCTCCAAGGCGACGAGGCCGTGGACATCCTGTGCTTGCCGGGTGGCGAGACGGTCGAGTACCGTGCGCCGTTCACGCGCGGCGTTTCCACGCACGGGACCGGCTGCACCTACTCGGCGGCGATCACCGCCGGGCTGGCGCAAGGGTTGGAATTGCGGGCGGCGGTGGCGCAGGCGAAACGTTACGTGACAGGTGCCGTGGCGAGTTTTCTTCGCTGGCAGCGTGGCGCCTCGACCATCGACGCGCTCAATCATCGAACATCGTCTTAAATGAACCTCCTCATCATCGGCGGCGGCGGACGCGAACACGCCCTGGCCTGGAAACTCTCGCAGTCGCCGCGCGTCACGAAAATCTACTGCGCCCCGGGCAACGCGGGCACCGCCCAACTCGGTGAAAACGTCCCGCTGGCCATCACGGACGCCACCGGGCTGCTCGAATTCGCCCGGACCCACGCCGTCGATCTGACCGTCGTCGGCCCCGACGATGCGCTGGCCGCCGGGATCGTGGACCAGTTCCAGGCGGCGGGACGGCGGATTTTCGGCCCGACCCGCGAGGCTGCCCGGTTGGAATGGTCCAAGATTTTCACCAAGGAATTCCTCCTGCGCCACGGCATCCCGACCGCCGCCGCCGGACGCTTCGAGCGCAGCGCGGACGCCCACCGGTTTTGCACCGGGAAAACGTATCCGCTCGTCGTCAAAGCCGACGGTCTCGCCACGGGCAAGGGCGTCATCGTGGCCGCACACCCGGCGGCTGCCGCCGAGGCCATTTATGAGATGATGGAGCGCGGGCGTTTCGGCGCGGCGGGGCGTCACGTGCTCATCGAGGAATTTCTACGCGGCCCGGAGTGCTCGGTGCATGCCCTGATCGACGGTAAGGTTTACCATCTGCTGCCGCTGGCGCAGGATTACAAGCGCGTCGGCGAGGGCGACACCGGGGCCAATACGGGCGGCATGGGTGCGGTCAGTCCGCCGGTGACGCCGCTTGGCACGGAAACCGAACGGCGCATCGAATCCGAGATCATGCTGCCGTTGATGGCCGGGCTGCACGCCGAGAACATTCACTTCCAGGGGATGCTGTTCCCCGGCTTGATGCTGACCGCCACCGGGCCGCAGGTGCTCGAATTCAACGCCCGTTTCGGCGACCCGGAAACGCAGGTTCTCCTGCCCCGGTTGCAGACCGATCTGCTCACCGTGCTGGAAGCGGTGATCGACGGGCGGTTGCACGATATCCAACTGGCATGGGACCCGCGCCCGGCGGTGTGCGTGGTCCTGGCGAGCGGCGGCTACCCGGCGGCTTACCCCGTCGGAAAACCCATTTTTGGGCTGGACGAAATTTCCGCGCAGGCGGACCCGGACGTGTTCGTTTTCCACGCCGGGACGCGGCTCGCCGACGGCCGGACCGTCACTTCCGGCGGACGCGTGCTCGGGGTCACCGCGCTGGGGGGCGACCTCGCCGAAGCCCGGGCGCGCGCCTACGCCGCCGCCGAGCGGATCACGTTCGAGGGTAGATACTTGCGGCGTGACATTGCCGCCGGGCCGGGCGTCGGCTAGGTTTCACGTTGCCATGCCCGCCGGACCCCGTTCCTTTCGCCGTTGGTGTCGAGTGCCCGTCGCCGCCGGGTGGATGTGGTTGCTGGCCGACCTGTCCGCCCAACCATCCGCCCCGGCTCCCCCCGTCCCCGCGCCGCCCGCCAACCCGGTGCCCGTGGCAGCAGGCACCCCGGCTCCCGCCGCGACCCAGGACAGCCTCATCAACGCCCTCAATCCCGCCGAGGTGCAGGAAGCCATCAACCTGCTGCGCGCCAATTACATCCGCCCGC
>CAXUGY010000100.1:0-4360 GCA_964250695.1 uncultured Chthoniobacterales bacterium
TTGCGCATCTTCTCGGGCGAGATGCGGCTGGCGGTGACGTTGGCCACGCAGCCGTTTTCAAAGCGCAGCCGGGCGTTGGCGATGTCCTCACCCTTGCTCAAAACCGGCACGCCCACGGCGTCGATGTGCGCCAGCGGCGAACGCACCAGGTGCAGGATGATCTCCAGGTCATGAATCATCAGGTCAAGCACGACGCCGATTTCCGTCGAGCGTTGCGGATACGGCGAAAGCCGGTGCGCCTCGATGAACCTGGGCCGGGTCAACAGCGTTTCCAGCGCGCCGAACGCCGGGTTGAACCGCTCGATGTGGCCCACCTGGAGCACGCACCCCCGGGCCTGCGCGAGTTCGGACAGGGCGCGGGCGTCGGCGGTGTTCTCGGTGATGGGTTTCTCCACGAGCAGATGCTTGCCCTGTTCGAGCAGCCGCTTGGCGACGGGAAAATGCGTCGGGGTGGGCGTGGCGACGGTGGCGGCGTCAACGAGTCCGGCAAATTCTTCGAGGGAACGGCACACGCGTGCGCCGTGGCGGGCGGCGACCTCCTGCGCGGCGGCGGCGTCGGCGTCGAACACGGCGGTCAGCCGGGCGAGGTCGCCGAGTTCGGAGTACACCCGGGCGTGGCTCTTGCCGATGTGGCCGACCCCGACCACGCCCACGTTGATTTGATCCATCGGAGACTCTTCGCCCGTCCTTCAGGTTTGGCAATCCGGTTCCCTCGTTCCCTCGTTCCCTCGTTGCACTTGGGAACGCCCTTGTCCGCGAAGTTGTACTTCGCCGCGAGCACGCTCACATCACGATGACCGCGATCCTACATCCGTTCCGGCACCTCGATCCCCAGCAAACCCAGCCCCACCTGCAACGTCCTCGCCGTTACCCTGCAAAGGGTCAATCGCGTCCGCCGCGCCGCCTCGTCCGCCGCCTTCAACACCGGACACGCCTCGTAGAACCCGTGGAAATCATTCGCCAGTTCGTAGAGATAATTCGCCAGCAGATTGGGCCGGAAATCCTCCAGCACCGCAGGCACCGCTTCCGCAAATTGCGCCAGCTTGCGCGCCAGCCTCATTTCCGCCGGCTCGGTTAACGTGCCGACCCCGCCGGACGCCGTGTCCACCCTCGCTTCCGCCCGCCGGAAAATGCCCTGGATGCGCACGTAGGCGTTTTGCAGGTAAGGCGCGGTATTTCCCTGGAACGAGAGCATCCGGTCCCAACTGAAAATGTAATCCGTGAGCCGGTGCTGGCTCAGTTCCGCGTACTTTACCGCCCCCAACCCGACGATTCGCGCGACCTCCGCCTTTTCCTCCTCCGGCAGGGCGACATTTTTCTCGTCCACGACCTTCCGCGCCCGCTCGACCGCTTCGGCGAGCAAATCGCGCAACGCCACGTTCTCGCCCGACCGGGTCCGCATGATCTTGCGGTCTTCCCCGAGGATGGAACCGAACGGGATGTGCGTCAGCGGCACGCCGTAGCCCATGCGCCGGACGACGGCGTTCAACTGCTCGAAATGCAGCGCCTGCGGCGCCCCGACGACGTACCACAACGCGTCGGCGCGTAACTCGTTGACGCGCTGCTCGTAAGTGGCGATGTCGGTCGTCGTGTAGTTGAAACCGCCGTCGCCCTTGCGAATCATTGCCGGTTGTTCGGCGAGCTTCGGATCGCCGGGAAAAAACACGACCAGCGGACTCTTGCCGTGGCGCTCCTCGCCGGGCTGCGCGACGCCGGTTTGCTCCAGCCGTGCCACCAGCGGCGCGAGCCGGTCGTTGAAGAAACTCTCGCCGTACTGGTGGTCGAAGCGGATGTCGAGCCGGTCGTAAATCTTGTCGAGTTCGGCGCGGGAAAGATCGACGCACTGTTGCCAGACCCCGAGGTTTTCCGGGTCGCCTGCCTGGAGCCGGGTCAACTCGAAGCGGCAGGCGTCGGCGATGGCGAGCGTCTGTTGGCGGTCGGCCTCGGTGATGACGGCCAGGGCTTCCTGCCGCATCTTGGCCAGCGCAGCCTCGTCCATGCCGGGCTGCCCCTGGAAACTCCGCAGCATGTCCTCGACGGCCGCCGCCCGCAACTCGGCCAACTGCCGGGCGGTTTCCGCGCCTGGATTCACCTCGGCCAGCGCACTGGCCAACTGGTAGACGCGCACCAATTCCGCCAGCGGATCGGCGGCCAGCGCCTGCGGATTCAGGAAATGCTTCCACCCGTAGATCACCTTGCCGAACTGCGTGCCCCAGTCGCCGAGGTGGTTATCCGTGATGACTTCATGGCCCACGAACCGCGCCACCCGCGCCAGGCAATCACCGATGATCGTCGAGCGCAAATGTCCGACGTGCATGGGTTTGGCGATGTTCGGCCCGCTCAGATCGATCACCACCCGGTGTGGCTGCGGCGGTGGTTCCAATCCCAGCCGTTCCGGGTCGGCATCCAACGCCGCCAGTGCCCGCGCCAGGAATTCCGGCTGCAACCGGAAATTGATGAACCCCGCGCCCGCGATTTCCGGCGGCGCGCTGATCGCCGCCAATTCGGCGTCCGCCGCCAACGCCGCGACGATCTGCGTGGCCAGCGCGCGGGGGTTCGTCCGGCGCGCCTTTGCCAGGGTCATGGCGGCGTTGGTCTGGTAATCGCCGAAGCGGGTATCCGCCGCCGGGCTCACGGACGCCTCGAAATCTTGCGCCAACGGTTCGGGCAGCGTCGCCAGCGCGCGGCGGAGCAAGGTTTGCAGTTGGGAGGCGATGGTTTGCATGGCAGGCGGGCGGGAAATCTCACGCAAAGCTGCCAAGACGCAAAGAAAAGAAACGCAGAAACAAAAGCCCGAACGACTTCCATCCAGCCTCCGCCTTCCCGCCTTTTTCTTCTCCGCCTTTGCGGCTTGGCGGCTTGGCGTGAGGTTCTTCCGGCGATGCGAGCTACTTCCCCGCGCCCCGGCTCTTGAAGATCGCCAGGATTTCCCCGGCGTCCTTCGCGGTGCCCAACGCCTCGCGCACCGTCCGGTCGTTGAGCAACTTGGCAATCGCCGCTAGCGTGCGCAGGTGCATCTGGAACTGGTCGCGCGGCACCACGAAGAGCACCACGAAGCGCACCGGCGCGTTGTCGAGCGAATCGAACTCGATCCCGCCGCTCGACCGCCCAAACGCCGCCACCACTTCGCTCACCTTGTCGCTCGAAGCGTGCGGAATGGCGATGCCGAACCCGATGCCCGTGCTCATCGTTTCCTCGCGCTGTTTGAGCGCGTTGAGCACCACGTCGTGGTCTTCCGCCTTGACCTTGCCCACTTTCACCAGCAGATCGACCAATTCCACGATGGCCCCCCAGCGCTCGGTGGAGTGCATCTGGGGAATGATTTGTTCGACGGTCAGGAGGCTCGACAGGTCCATAGGGGCGGCTGGGGGCAACAGCCCGCGCACAGGCGGTTTGGCGACCTTAGCGGCTCCGCGAACTTTGACAAGAGGTTTCGCCGCCCCGGCGCTCAAGCCATCCGCCGCCGCTGGAAAAACCACGCCGAGTACCCCAGGCTCCAGGCCGTGATCCCCAGGACGTAAGCCATGAACGAATAACCCTGGACCTCGCGGCTCACGAAAAACTGGACGGCCAGCAACGCCACCGCGCCGAAGAACAGGAGGCGGCCGGTCGTCCGGTGCGTCGCCCGCCAGGTGTCGCCGTCCTGCAACGTCCACGGCGTGCGGCAGCCCACGAAATAGTTGGGTGGCAGGTTGCCCATGAAGTTTCCGGCCACGGCCATCAAGGCGAGCCCGCCGTTGAAGGCGAGTCCGCCCATGTCGATTCGCCAGCCCGCCGCGATGGCGATGACCGCCACCGCCACCACCGCCAACAACGTCGTGACGCTGTAGCGGTACACCCGCAACACCCGGCGGTAGCGGGTGGAATCCGCTGCCGGGTCGCGGCTCAGCCGGGGGTCGATCCGGGGTAGAAACGCCAGCAGCAGGCACAGCGCGACGTTGATCGCCGGAGCCAGCAGCAGACCGGGCGCTTTGGGCATCCAGCTGTTGGGCTGGCCGTGTAAGTTCCAGTGGGTCGCCACGACCGGCGGGATTTTATCCCACCACGCGGCGGCGAGGGCGAACGGCAGGAGCAACAAAATCGCCTGGAGCAACTCCCGGCGCAGGAAGCGGAGCATTTTCATTGGATTTGGGGTGGGGTGAGATGGAGCGTGAGTGTTTGCCGCGTTCGATCAACTTCAGAAACCAGCTCAGACATTCGTCGAGCACGGTGGCCTCCAGGCGGTAACGGACCGACTGGCCTTCCTTGTGCGCGGAAACCAGCCCTGCCTGGCGCAGCAGCCCCAGGTGGTGCGACACCGTCGGCTTGCCCAGCGCGAACGCGGCGGCGAGTTCGCCCGCCGTGTGGTCGCGTTCGCCGA
>CAXUGY010000101.1:0-4193 GCA_964250695.1 uncultured Chthoniobacterales bacterium
ATCCTGCCAGCTTCACCATTCGTGCGACAAACCTTTTAACCACACAGGTTCTCAGAGGTTTTTTTGTTGAGTGCGATGTCTCACCCCGGTATACAATCCATTGGCGAATAGTGGAAGGATTAGAGTCGCGGGACGAGTGCCTTCCTTCGTTTCCAAGTTGTGCTTGGGAACGAGGGGAAATTAGCTTTGCGCCGTGGGGCGGACAATGATCTCACCCACGTCCACATCCGCTGGCTGCTCAACGGCGAACACGATGGCGCGCGCGATGGCATCCGGTGAGATCGCGATCTTTTCCATGGCGGCGATGGTCTGGGCCTTCAACTCTGGATGTGCCATGGACTCTGCAATGTTCGTCCGGGTGAACCCAGGCGAAATCACGGTTACGCGTAGCTGATCGCCCGCTTCCTGGCGCAAACCCTCGGAAATGGCGCGCACGGCGAACTTGGTCCCGCAATAAACCGTCATGTTCGGCACGATGCGATGCGCCGCCGTCGAAGCGATATTCACAAAGTGCCCGGAGCCCTGTCGTCGGAAAACCGGCAGCGCGGCGGCGATGCCATAGAGGACGCCTTTGATGTTGATGTCGATCATGTCCTCCCATTCCTCGACCCGCAGGTCATCGAGGGGAGCGAGCGACCCCAGACCCGCGTTGTTGACGAGCACATCCAACCGGCCGTACCGCTCGCAAGCCAGCTGGACGAGAGAGGAAAGATCATCGCGCTTTTTCACGTCGGTGCAGGCGTAGGTGGCGTCGCCACCCGCATCCGCGATGCGAGCCGACAGGGCCTTCAGACGATCCAGCCCACGCGCCCCGAGAACGACTTTTGCGCCTCGCTCGGCGAGCAGGAGTGCAGTCGCTTCGCCGATCCCGCTGCTTGCGCCTGTAATGACGACAACCTTGCCGCGAACTTCTGATGGGATATTCATCGTGTGCGTGTTGATGGCCAACCCTTAGTAGGCGAACGCCGCCCCGAAAACAAGGCGAAGGCACTGCGTCCAGCCCGCCCGGCAAGCCCCGCGCCCGCCAATCTCCGGTCGCCGGAGCGCATGGACAGGCCTTCGGGCGACGAACATCCGCCGCAGACGGTCTGCCTACCTGCGTCATGCCCACCATCTTGCCATCCCGTAACCCAAAGCATCCTTTAGTATTACAGTAGTAGATGAGGAATGGATCAGAAAAACCCGGAGTTTTGAGTCGAAAACGCGCCAGAATGGCACATTTTTCCGCCGCCGTTCCGCAAAAAGCTGGCGTTCCAGCCTCAAAATTCCTCGGCTGCTGTTCATCTACAACTGTAATATTAGAGGACCCTCAGCCGAGTTGCCCCCTTCTGTTGTGGTGAAGGGGAGGGAGTGCTTTGGCGACGACATTGCGAGCTTGACGGCCGTCATACTTCTGGCGGGATTTGGCAAAGGTGCCAAGATTGTCTGCGGCCCACAACCAGAGGGGATAAAAATGCTGGATTATCGCGCGGGCCAGGGCGGTGGCTTCATAGTCCACCCGAATGGGAACCTGCGTGGTCACTGTACGGAGAATGAAGCCGTCGCGCTCAAGATGGCGGAGGGTAGCGGTGAGCGACTTCTGGCTGACGCCTTCGACTCGATCCAGAAGACGGGAAAAACGGAACGGGCCGTGCAAAGTCAGCTCGCTTAAAACCCAGAGGCTCCACTTGTCGGCGACTCGGGAGATGATGTCGCGGATGAGCGCTTTCTCCGCCTCGGCCAGGTTTTCGCACCGGTCGGTATCCTTTTGGGGAATGAGATGCTGGGGCTTTTTGGTCATGACATTGTTTCGTAAAGTTACTTGGTTACTTTAAGGTGCCTGATTGCGTTTGGATACCGGAAAGTGCAGGCTCGAAGCATGAGCAAAGCATGGACCTCCAAAGACATCCCTCCCCAAAGTGGCAAGCGCATCCTGATCACGGGGGCAAACAGCGGCATCGGCTGGAATACGGCGCTCGAGTTGGCGCGAGCAGGCGCGGAGGTCACCCTCCCGGCCCGGACGCAGGCGAAAGCGGACGATGCCGTGGCCCGAATCCTCCGGGTGGCACCGCAGGCAAAGCTGAAGACGGCGGTGATGGACCTCTCAAATTCCGTCTCGGTCAGGGCATTCGCGACGCAGCAGTTGGCGGACGAACACCCCATCGACACGCTGATCAACAACGCCGGCGTGATGGCCCCTGCGAAGCGGAAAGTGAGCGTGGACGGGTTGGAGATCCAGTTTGCCACGAACGTGGTGGGGCCCTTTCTGCTGATGGGACTGTTGTTGCCGTCGATCCTGCGGTCAGCGGCGCCACGGGTCGTCACAATGGCTTCGTACGCGCATGCCCAGGGTGGGCCGGTTCCCCTCCAGGACCTGAACTCCGAGCAGAGCTACCGGCCGGTCAAAGCGTACTCCAAGACCAAGCTGGCAAACGTGTTGTTCGCGCGCGAATTGCAACGGCGCGCGGGATCGCGCCTGCTCTCGACGACTTGTCATCCGGGCTACGCGCGCACGAACTTACAGTTTAACGAGGAGGCGTTTATTCTGAAAGTCGCCTCAATCGTGCTTCCACCTTTCTCGCCCAGTTCGGCGGGCGGTGCGGAACCTACCTTGTTTGCGGCGACGGGCTGGACGACCGATCTGTCGACCGCACTCGTGTCACCCGGTTTTCGAGAGTGTCTGCTGGAGCGACCAGCGGCTCAGTGGACGACTCCAGCCTCCGCGTCACGCACGGCCGTCCAAGGTAACAAAAAGCCGCGCGTGGTGGAGAGCGTCATTCCTTCGAGGTGATTCTGGTCGATCATCCGGCCGGAGGTGCAGTAAACCCCTTCTCCGGGGTCCGTGTTGAAAGCAAAACATAGAGTAGGCTTGGCGGTGCGGTTGAGTTTGCCAAATTGGAGCGGGCTGCCGTCGTAGAAAGTGCCTTCCAGTTTGCCGTCGATCACGGAGGTGATCACGAGCTTCTTCAAGTAAGCCGGGGCATCAGGCTTCGGGCGCAAGTCCACCGTCCACGTGCCCAGCAACGTCTCGGCGGCAGGCGCCGTTGGCTCGGCGCCCAGAGTCAGCGAGGCGTGCAAACACAGGCATAGGGCGAGGAAAAGCGAGAGGGAGCGGTGATTCATGATCGCAAGGTAGACTGGATGGGTAAAAACTCAAAATCGCCTGACGACCCAAGCTGCGCGACGGCGGAGAGAACGCAACTGCAAAGCGAGGAAGCAGACCATGAATTCGCAGGGTGACCGCCACGCGGGCGACGGGTCGAGAATTCACTTCGCCGCCAGCGACCCGGAGAAGCTCATCGCGGCGGTCAGGCGTGGGCCGCTACCTGGTCGTCGGCGGCGCGGCGAGCCTGACCCTGCCGGGCACCAACCAGCGCCTCGTCGATGGCGGCCAGATCCCGCCCGAGTGGATGCCCGAAATCAGCGCGGGGGTGCGCTTCCTCGACCGGCTCAAGCAGGAGCCCGCGGGACTCGACTGGGTGTTCCTGTCGCCTTCGATGCTGTTCGGCCCGGGCGAGCGGACGGGCAAGTTCCGCCTGGGCAAGGACGAACTGTTGACGGCCGAAAACGGGGAGAGTTCGATTTCCTACGAGGATTATGCCATCGCACTCGTGGACGAGATCGAGACTCCGCAGCACCACCGCCAGCGCTTCACCGTCGGCTACTAAAAACGCCCCGCCTTCAGTGTTCGCTCGTGTCAAAGGTTGGACTGACTGCAAAGCAGCAGACGCAGCGCCGAGCGTTGCTAACGCACCTGCGATCAGCGCAACAATTTGGCCAGCGAGGTCACACCACGACGTAGTTCCCGGGGTTCAGCAGAGGCGAAACCGATTTGGATTCCATAGAGTATCTTCCAGCGTAGCGCGTAATTGGACAGGGGAGTCACTTCGACCCCGCATGCCGCCGCCGCCCGGGCAAATTCACGGTCCCTTACATCCTTGGCGAGCCAGCCCACGGTCTGCAGCCCCGTGTTCGTCGGACACAGCCGAAGCCGGTCGCCCCACTCTTTCTCGGCGGCGTTCGTGAGCACTTCGAGGCGTTCGGCATAAACCTCGCGCATCCGCCGTAGATGCTGGCTAAAGTGGCCTGCCGCCATAAAATCGCAAAGCACCGCTTGCTCAATGACCGGCCCGTAGCGATCCACCAGCGAACGCGCCGCGCGCATAGGCTCGACCAGATGGGGCGGAAGCACTACGAAGCCCAGCCGCAGGGAC
>CAXUGY010000102.1:0-4190 GCA_964250695.1 uncultured Chthoniobacterales bacterium
TACACCTGGCTGCACACCATCGGCAAAAACATGACCATCAATTTCCTCAAGAAACGGGGAAAACGCTGGCAGATGAGCCTCGACGACGTGGATTCCAACATCCAAAACGACAAGGAATTCCTCGAACAAACCGCTTCGAGCGACCCCGTGCGCGAGGCCAATCTTTCCGAACTCCAGAGAAGATTGAACGAGTCGATGATGAAGCTGTCTGTTGAGCATAGGATGGTAGTCACGATGTTCGACATCCAGGGGATGCCGCACGCCGAGATCAGTAAGGTGCTCGGGGTGTCCGAGGGCACCGTGCGGTCCCGCTTGTTTTACGCCCACCGCCAGCTCCAGAATTACCTGGAAGAATTTCGCAAGTAAGATAGACCCGGCTTTCGCTTATGGATGACCAATTCGACGACCTGCAACGCCTCCTCCGCTTGAAGCGCCACGAGGCGCCGCCCCGGGAATACTTCGAGGATTTCCTCTGCGAGTTCCACCGGGCACAGCGCGCGGAAATGTTGCGGCGTCCGTTGTGGCGACTGGCGTTGGATCGTCTCGAAGGCGCGCTGCCGACGTTCACCCCGGCGCGCTACGCCTACACGGGCAGTTGCGCGGCGGCGGTCGCGGTGGCCGCGCTGGTTTCCGGTCATATCCTGACGGGTCAGCGTGGTGCGTCGCGTGGCAGCCTGGTCGCTTCGGCCCCCGCGGGCAGCATCCCGACAGCCCCCGCGACCGCGAAGATGCCTCGCTTCGATCTCCACGGCACGCGGACCACCGTCCGGCTGCCCGAACTGGATTTCAATGGTCCCCGGCAGGCCGTGGCGTCCTCCAAGAGTACCCGCCCGCGCTACGTGCTCGACACCCAGCCCGTGAGCTATGAGCAGTCGTCCAGCTTCTAAGGGGGTGCGGCGGCAAGCGTCCCTGCTCGTTTTTTCCTTCGGCGCGGTTCTTTTGCTCCTGGCGGTCGGCGCGGAAGCGGAACCCTCGCCCTCGCCCTCGGTCAGTCCTGATCCGGCCACCGAGCCGAATCTCCCGTCGCGCCTGACCGCGAAGAGCGCGTTTACGCAGGTTGGCAGCGAAGTGGGCGCGATCTTCGCCAAGTGCAAGGGCGCGGTGGTCCGCATTGAGGCTACCGATCTCTACGGCCCACACTCGGGCACGGGGTTTCTCATCGATGCCAGCGGCACGATCTACACGCATTATTCCGTGGCCGGGCAGTCGTGGAACCTGCTGGTGGAATTTGCGGGCAAGAAATATCCGGCGGCGTGTCTGCTGGCCGACCCGCGCAGCGGCGTCACGTTGCTCAACATCCAGGCGGGATCGACCCCGTTCCTGCCGCTCGGACATTCGACCGATCTGCGGATCGCCTCGCCTGTGATCACCATCGGCTATCCCATGGACCTGCCGGTTTCACCGACGTTTGGGCTGGTGGCCGGGTTCGACCAGAAGTTCCTGGGCCGTTACCTGCCCACGACGCACATCCGCGCGAACGTCCCGGTGCAATCCGGCGAGTCCGGCGCGCCGATGCTCAACGAAAAAGGCGAGGTGGTGGGCATTTTGGTTTGCCAATTCAACTACGGCTCGGGGTGTCTGGGGTTGCCGATCCAGGCGGCGGAAAAAGTGCGCTCGGACTACCTGCGCTTCGGCAAGGTGCGTCCGGGCTGGATCGGCGTGACGGCGAAACCGGTCGGCAACGAAGACGAGGAGGGGGTGCGCGTGGAAGACCTGGCCGACGAGAGCCCAGCGGCGCACAGTGGGTTGGAGGACGGCGACCTGCTCGTCAGCGTGGGCCAGACGCCCATCCGTAAGTTTGCGGATCTGTGCGACGCGACCTTCTTCATGACGGCGGACGAGACGGTGCCCATCGTCGTGCAGCGCGGCGAAGCCAAGCTCACGATCCAGACGCACGCGGTCGATCCGCCCGGGGCCACGTCGATGGCGCTGCCGCCGTTGTTCAACGGCAACAGCAAGAGCGAGGGCATCAACACGAAGTTGGAACTGCCGACGCCGAGGTAGGTGGTCTGCGGCGGGTGCCACGTTCAAGCAAAGCACCGCGCAAACAAGCTCTGTCATCCTCCGACTCCGAAAACACTCCGCTCGGGATGACAGAAAAGAGCAGGTCGGAGCATCTTTGCTTGAATCCCGCCTCCTGACTCCCGATTCTTGGCCGTCTTTCTTATGTCGAGCCACTTCGGGCAACTCTTCCGCATCAGCACGTTTGGCGAAAGCCACGGCGGGGGCGTCGGCGTGGTCATCGACGGCTGCCCGGCCAGGCTCGCCTTGAGCGAGGCGGACATCCAGGTCGATCTCGACCGCCGCCGCCCGGGACAATCCGACCTCGTCACCCCGCGCAAGGAAGCCGACCACTGCCGCATCCTTTCGGGGGTGTTCGAGGGCCGGACGCTCGGCACGCCCATCGCCGTGCTCGTGCCCAACACCGACGCCCGGCCCGAAGCGTATTCCGAGATGGCAACCGCCTTCCGCCCGAGCCACGCGGATTTTACCTACCAGGCGAAGTACGGCATCCGCAATTGGCAGGGCGGGGGACGCTCCAGCGCCCGCGAAACGATTGGCCGCGTCGCGGCGGCAGCGGTGGCGAAACGGGCGCTGGCCGCGTTCGCGCCGGGGCTGGAAATCGTCGCGTATGTCGAGAGCATCCATCAACTCGACGCGTCGGTGGATCCGGGCACGGTGACGACCGCCGAAGTCGAGCGCCACGCGGTGCGCTGCCCGGACGCCAAGGTGGCCGAGGAGATGGCCACGCTGATCCGGGCGATGCGTTCAAGGGGCGATTCGGTGGGCGGCGTGATCGCGTGCGTCGTGCGCGGCGTCCCGGCGGGATTGGGCGAACCGGTGTTCGACCGGCTGGAGGCGGATCTGGCGAAAGCGATGCTCAGTCTGCCCGCGACGAAAGGCTTCGAGATCGGCTCCGGTTTCGGGGCGACGCGCCTGACCGGCTCGGAGCACAACGACGCCTTTGCAATCCGCGACGGGCGGGTACGCACGACGACCAACCGCTCCGGCGGCGTGCAGGGCGGCATTTCCAACGGCGAGGACATTTTCTTCCGCGTGGCCTTCAAGCCGACGGCCACCATCGCGCAACCCCAAAAGACCGTGACCGTGGGTGGCGAAGACACCGAACTCGCCGCGCGTGGCCGGCACGATCCGTGTGTGTTGCCGCGCGCCGTGCCGATGGTCGAGGCGATGGCGGCGCTGGTGTTGGTGGATCACGTGCTCCGCCAACGCGCGTCGGCGTGGGAATGAGCGGCGCCATCCGTCCGTTGGCGGGCCGGGCCGCGAAAGGTTACACTATGTTGAAATACTTTGCCTTGCCGCTCGTGCTGATCGGTTTGCTCGCGGCTGACGTGTCCACCACCCGGGGGAAAGACGATCAACCGACGCCGACCCCGGCGAAGGTGGCTGCGCCGCCGCAGATGACTTTGTCCAACAAGATCGACGGCCCGGCGATGAAAGCGTTCGGCGCGAGTGAAGCGACCATCGTCGCCACCTTCACCGGCGAGGGTCTGGCCAAGGGCGACAAGGTCCGCGTGGTTTGGACCCTGGAAGACGGCGGCAAAACGGTGACTCCGAACGTGAAGCTTTACGAGTACAGCGTGGAAGCGAAAGGCCCGCGCAGCAAGGGCAGTTCCCAGTTGACCAAGCCCGCCACGGGTTGGCCGTTGGGGAAATACCGCGCGGATTTCTACGTGAACGCGGCGAAGATTCAGAGCGTGAAGTTCACCATCAAGTGACGTTCGGACCGTCGCGGCGCACGTCGGTCTGGGTCGCCCCGGTATTGGAACATTTTTTCGACTCAGCGGCGATTCTGAGCATATGACTCCGCAAACCCGCTTTCTTTTTGCATCTTTGTCCGTCATCGTTTAGCTGCCTGCGGGCGGCCTTTTCCGTCCGGCGCTTTCTCATTCCGCATGAAATACCTGACGACCATCGGCCTGGAGGTCCACGTCCAACTCAAAACCCGCTCCAAGATGTTCTGCGGCTGCGCCGTCGAGTTCGGCGCGGGCGCGAACGTCCACACCTGCCCGACGTGCCTCGGGCTGCCGGGCGCGCTGCCGGTCATGAACGCCCACGCCCTCGAACTGACCACGCTCACCGGCCTGATGCTCGACTGCGAGATCGCGCCGCAGTGCAAGTTCGACCGCAAGAACTACTTCTACCCGGACATGCCCAAGAACTACCAG
>CAXUGY010000103.1:0-4141 GCA_964250695.1 uncultured Chthoniobacterales bacterium
CGCCATGATGCGCTTGCTCGTGCGCAGGCTTTCATGTTAACCACACAGGTTCTAAACGTAAAAGGGACCTTCCCAGTGCCTCATGTTGTGCTGCATTGCAGCACAACGGGCCAAACCGGGTCAATACATCCTTGCGAATCGTGGAAACGGAATAATGACCCCTATGCGGATTTCCGGGCTTTCGCCGCAGGTGCCGAGATTTTCACCTCGAATGTTTCGCTAAAATCCACAGGTAAAAGTAGTCGTCCACCATTCTTCTCTGCGTGAGCAATGAGGGCGTCCACCGCCCAGCGGATTAGAACGCTCACATCAAGTTTACCGTTCTCTGCGGCGATTTTTTCGAGCTTAATCCGCTGCTCTTCTTCGAGGCGGACACCCGTAGTAGGACCTTTAGCCATCCCTCTTTGTGCATCATTGATAACATTCTTCCAAGAAATTTCTTGCCTAGGCGTAGCGATGATGCGCAATGATAGCAATGAAACGAACCACGACGGGCCTCCGGCTTGAAGAGGGCAAGCACGAGGCACTTGAGAGAATCGCTAAGCCCTACCACTCGAATCCTTCAGCCCTCATCCGGCTCGCTGTCGATCAACTCATTCTCGCCACGGAAGCCAACGGTGGGCAACTGCCAGAGCCTTTGATGCTCCGGATGGAAGCAGAATTTCCGGAGGCGGCAGCGGTGGCCGGCGCGGCGCGATGAACACCCCCGTCCATTCGAGGTTGCGCGCGGTGCTGACGATTCTCCTGGCGTGCTTTCTCCTCGTAAAGGCGACGGCACGACCGGGCAAGCAAGCGTCCCGGCCCGCCATCACCGCTCATCCTCCGCTCCTCTCTGAAAAACAGGCTGCGGTTGTGTTCGGTGTCAGCATGGCCACCATCAAGCGCTGGAAGAAGTTGGGGCGCATCCCGTTCTTCCGCGTCGGCGGAACGGGTAAGCAACGGGAATACGGCTTTCCGTTTGCGGAGCTGCTCGACGCGCTGGGCCAACTTCCGGTTCATGAACTGACCGACAAACCCGAAGCGGCAGCGGTAGCCAAAGCGACGTGATGAGCAAGGCACGGAGAAAAGGCGAGGAGCGACCCGCCTACGAGTCGCAACCTTGGTATCGGCGGCACCTGCGGCAGCAGGCGCGCGAACTCTATCTCACACTCACGCCTCTGGCCGTGCCGCTCGCAGGGTGGCCCATCGATCCCTTCCTTCCGCTTCCCAAACGGCTATCAGCAGCCATCGAAGAACTTTGTCTCGCGGTCCTGGAGGCGGAAAAAAGCTATCCGGAGCAATCATCAGCAGGAGCACCACCTGTCGCGCGTACCATAACCGGCCTGACACGAAAGGAGCAAGCTCTCTACGAAGCCGAGGCCAGCCTTCCTTATCTCCGGCTCGAAGGACCCATTGCTCAATTGCTGAACGTCGCACGAGGTCTGCCTCTATCAGCAAATCTGCCATCTGCTTTAGCGGCATCGGGCGCGTGTTCGGCAACGGGAAACGCGCGCCGGAAATCCGGTCCCGCTGGCGATCCAGATCGTTCTGCAACTCGTGCCAAGTCATCGGCGCAATCTAGCGGCGGCGATGGCCGTGGCAATCACAAGGCGACTCAATCAAAGCGAAAGACCCATGTTTGACCTGACGACATCCCCCGAATTCCTGGTATGGCTGGAGAAAACCATGCTCGTGGCGGCGGATCGCATGGGACGCGCCGGGCTGGGGAAGGGGACCGACCCCGAACACGATTGGCTGACCCCACGCGAGGCGCAGGGATTCGTGCGGCTCGGGCCAGCCGCGTTCAAACGGTTCCGGGTGAAGCACAAAAACGACATTGTCACCACCACCGCAGTCGGGGACGCGGAGGTACGCTACCAGCGCGCCGCGCTGCAAAAGATCATGCTCAAAAGTGCGGTGGACCTGCCCGAGCCGGAACCCGCCGCCAAGAAACCGCTCAACGGAAACGGGCATGGCAACGGCAAGCATTCCAAAGCCGCAGCAAAAACGGCTGATCTCCAGTTTTCGGAACCCCTCCTGATCAAATAATGAAACACCCTGATTTCTGGCGGCGCGTGTGTTCGTCGCTCGTCCTGGCCGGTCTCGCGCTCGGGTTTCTGCGCGCCTGCCACCTGCTTCCGTGGCCGTGGCGGTGGGTGCTCCTGCCCTTTGCGGTCCTCGGGACCATGGGGCTGATCTACGTCTTTTTCGTCCTGGTCGGCGCGTCCCTGGTGGAACTCACGTCGGCCAGAAACCGCCGCCGCAACCGCAACCGCAACTCGTACTACCCATGACCCTAGGTGAACGCCTCAAACAACTCCGCCGCGATCTCGGTCTCAGCCAGGAAGCCCTCGGCGCGCAGGATTTCGTCTCCACCCCCGGGTGGATCAAGATCGAGAACGGCCAGCGCCAAGCGAGCGAGAAGCTCATCGAAAAGCTCTGCCGCTGGCTGGTCGATGATAAACACCTGCGCGCGGGCGCGACGGCCACGCTCAAGGAGGAACTGCTGACTCTCAAGCATCTGGGCAGCCGTTCGCCGTTCGTGCGCGGCTTGGCCAGGGCGCACGCGGCCAACCTCCCCGGCGGGGCGGCGTTGCTCGCGGAAACCGTGAAGGTAAAACCCAAGCGTGGGCGTCCGGCCATGGCGGCAAAATCCTAGCCCTGCGATGACCCTTCCCGAGCCATACGCGCCGCTCACACGAAGCCGACCCTCTCCAATGAAAGCTTTTCTTCGTTGCAGCAAGTGGACGCCGAAAGCGAAAGCCAAAGCGACCGTGCGGTTCGTCGCGCGCGCGCCGCTGCCCGGCCTGACGACCCGGATCGAAGCGGCGAAGCTGACCGCGCTGAGGTTCCGGGGACTGGCGGATATAGCGGGCGCATCAAGCGTCCACCGCGAGCGGATGCTCGCCAGTGCGAAGGCCTGGGATGCCAAGGTGGATGAATTGCTGCGTCTCCAGCGCGGCAAGCAAACCCTCACCATCACGCTGCCCTGACCTGAATTTTATGCCTGAACCTTTCCTGACCCCGGAACAGACCAGTCCCCCTTCATTCGACGAACTACGCACCGCCCTGGAAGCATCCGTCAAGCTCCAGAGTTTTTACGCGAGCCTGCTGAACATGCACGACGGCGGCGAGCGCATCGGATTCGCCGACAGCGCGGCGTGGATCGCCCGGCTGCGCGAAACCGGCACGTTGCCCGTCGTCCAGACCCCGGAACAACTCAAGGATGCGCTGTTCACGCAGTTCGAGCCTGAGCAGGCGGAGCGCGCCCGGCGGGTGAGCGCGGAGATCAACGAGATCATGCGCGGCAATTTCCGCAGCGTGGAGTTTGAGCTCGATCCGCTGAGCGCGTATCAACTGGCGGGCGCGCTGGACTTGGCGCTGCACCACCCGCAGTTCCCGCAGAGCACGCGGGCGGCGCTGGACACCCTGTACGCGGGACTGGTTGAGCGCATCGAGCCGCAGTGTCCCGAGTTGGCGCGCCAACTGGCCGACGGACGCCGCCAACGCATCGCCACGGGAGGCGCTCACCGTGGCTGAGAAATCCCTTCTGGTGCTGCCCGCCCCACCGACTCCCGCACCGCGAGGATTGGCAGAGCGCATCGTGTTCTATTTCCACGGTCCGGCGACGTGGCCCGAATGGGACGCCGCCCTCCACTACCGGCTTGACTGGCAACATCTCATGCGCCGCGTGCAGGAGATATTGGAGGACCAACCCCGATGAGTGCCGAGCAATCCGCCTACCCACTTTCGTGGCCCGCGCATGTGCCGCGCACGCGGTTGCCGCGCACATCGGCCTTTGGAAAGCATTCCATCGGCAAAGCGCGCGACGCGCTGCTTTACGAGCTGAGGATGCTGGGAGCGAGCCGTGTCGTCATCTCGACCAATCTGCGGCTGCGTCAGGACGGGTTGCCGGGCAGTGCGCAAGCCCAGCCGCGCGACGTGGGCGCGGCGGTGTACTTCCGGCTCAAGACGGCGGACATTTGCCTGCCCTGCGATGCCTGGGACAAGGTTGAACATAATCTGTGGGCCATCGCCAAGGACATCGAGGCGCAACGCGGCCGCCAACGGTGGAGAGTGGGCAGCGTCGAGCAGGCATTCGCCGGTTGACCCCGAGTGGAAGAAACTGTGCCGCTTGCTGCCGGCGCCAAAGACCGGCGGC
>CAXUGY010000104.1:0-3962 GCA_964250695.1 uncultured Chthoniobacterales bacterium
AGGCTCCGGTTAGCCGCTCGACCGTGGGGGTGACGAGGGCGTGATAGCCCTGCGAAGCTTCCACGTCGAAGTCCACGATGACCTTGACCATGTGGGGCGGCAGCCCGGCGTGAGACAAGCCTTCCATCAAGGCTTGCGGCGGCACGTCGACGTGCACAATTTGCTTGCCGGTCACTTCACTGAGCATCGCCGCCAGCTCGTCCTGCGTGACGGCGGCGACTCCTGTGACATCAAGGATTTCCGAGCCTTCCGCCTGGACCAGCGCTCCCGCGACGGCGCGCGCGCAATCCTCGCGGCTGACGTAGGCGTGGCCCTTGCCGCCGGTGGCGGAGAAGAGCTTGCCGCTCTTGATCGCCTGCTCCGCCTTCATGGGGATTAAGTCCATGTAGAGCTGGTTGCGCAGGATCGTCCATGTGAACGGGCTAGCGAAGAGGGCCGCTTCCGTCCAGAAGTGGTCGTTGATGAGCGAACCTTCCGCCGTCGGATGGGGTGCCGGGGCCGAGGTGTAGACAACGTGCTTGACGCCGCTCCCCGCAGCGGCGGCTACCGCGTTGCGATGCTGGGTCAGCCGTTTGCCGGGCATCTCCAGGGCGTCGGTGCTGATGATGGCCAGACGGTCCACGCCGGCAAAAGCGCTGCGGAGCGTTTCAGGCCGGTCGAAGTCGGCGGCGCGCACTTCCACGCCCCGTGCTTTCAGGTGGGCGAGCTTTTCGGGGGTGCGGCTGGTCGCCACGACGTGTTTGGCTCCCAGGCGCAGGAGTTCCTCGACGATGGCGCGACCGAGATGGCCATTGGCTCCGGTGAGCAGGAAACGATCATTGATGTGGCTCATTTTCATTTTCTTTCAGGTTGATCTTCGCGGGCCATCCACGGATTGTGTCGGCGGTTCCATGGCGAGACTGGTCTAGAATAAATACCAATATTTGCATGCGCAAGGAGGCAGCTTTTTGTGCCTGGTTACCTGGAAGGAACTACTCACTTTATGCCCAAAGACGAACTGCGATCCCGTGTCCTGATTGCTGCCGCGCGCAGCGCCGATGGGGACGATCCGGGGAAGTGTGCCGTGCGCGATGTGCTGGATCATCTCGCCGGCAAGTGGAGCACGCTGGTGCTGCTCTATCTGGACGACGGGCCGCGCCGCTTCGGCGCACTGCTGCGCGGCGTGCCGCAGATTTCCAAGCGGATGCTTACGCAGACGTTGCGTGACCTGGAGCGCGACGGGTTTCTTACGCGCCATGCGTTCCCGACCAAACTGCCGAGCGTGGAATACCGGCTCTCTCCTGTGGGGGAATCTTTCCTCGTGCCGTTGCGTGCCCTCATCGTCTGGGTGGAAAAGCAGCACGGGCAGATCCGGCGCGCGAGAACCCGCTACGACGCTCGCAGGGAGTAGCGTGGCACCGCTGCTCGCCTGCCGATTTCCAAGTTTTACGTTCATTGATCCCGAGATCGCGCCTGCCGGTGGCATCGGCGAAACCCGCGTACCCGATGCTCCATTGGGTGAGCCAATGGCTAACGAGAAATCCTGGAAGCTCGGCCCACAGGTTCTCGAAAAAGCGACTCCCGTCCGAGTCTCGTCCAGATAAAACCGGCCGCTTTACCACACGTCAATGCCGCAACCATGGTCGGGCCTCTGCTTCTCAGCCGCTGTTCCTGCGAATTCCGGCGGCTTTGCGCGCAGCCGCCACCACCGTCTCGCGGTTCACTCCTTTATCAACTCACACCAATCTGACCGGCGATGATCTCCGGCGCAGCCGCGCCATGCCAGGCGCAGGAAAGTTCCGGCCTCTGCGACCGACGGTCGTCAGTCCTTGGCGCAAGGTATTCCGTTTTCTGACGGAACTCCTACTTGTTCTGCATGGGGACACCAAGTTGCTTCCCACCAGTCGCCGCCAGCAGAAACGCTCCTGCCGCCGCGGTCCAGACGGAGTAATCCATCGGTGCCTTCGGCCCGAGCACGAAAGTCATCGCCAGCGCGAACGATGTGAGCAGTGCTCCCGACGTGGCGGCCGTCCAAGCCGTCCACCAGGGCAGGAGGAGTCCAGCACCCAACACGGCCTCGGCAGCCGTGGCCACCCATGCCACCAGGGGGCGCAGAGTCTCAGGCACCAAAGGGTTCAGCCGACTGAAATACTTCATGAAGTGCGGCCAGTCACCCCAGGCAACCCCGGGTGCGCCCGGGGCACCCCACAGGCCGAAGCGGTCAGCCACGGCGGAAAGAAAGGCGAACGACAAAGCCAGTCGAAGAAACCACTCCGCCGCGAGGTGGAAAGACCGGGTCTGGAAAATCGTGGAGAAGTTGGGAGGCGTCATATCAATGCACGGGTAGGACCACGGGCTGGCCTTTGGATTGGACGGTGAATACCAGCACCTCGGTCGTGGTGCGGCCCGGATTGCGGGACACGAGGTGGACCGCACCCGCAGGCTCGTAAAAATGGTCGCCGGGTTTCAAGTGTTGCAAGGGTTGTCCCTGGAGTTGGAACTCCAGTTCACCCGAGAGCACGTAGCCGACGATGGAACCGGGGTGGCGATGAGGAGCCGACTCGGCACCGGGAGCAAACTTGACCGACAGGAGCAAGGTGACTTTCGTGGCGTCGTCGGGATCGGCCTCGCGGGAGAGTTCCGTGACGCTTGCACGGGGCGCGCCTTCGCTCCGTTCATCGGCTGGCGCGCCGGAAGATCGCATCGGCCAGACCGTCAGGAAGGCGAGAGCAGACAAGGTGAGTGCCCGGATGACGATGATAGATTTCATGCTTGGTATTGCCTTGGTTTCCCTTTGTCGGCAGATGATCCACGCTGCCCTCACCGAGCAAAGGATAGACAAGGATTGGTTACTGCGGTAGGTCCAATGCGCGAGAATGCGTTGGACCAATTCTGTCTGCGCCATGTCTAAGATTTTGCTCCATTACGAATTGGCCCTATCCCGGAAGCGGACCGGGGAGTCGCTGTCCGGGTGGCTCTTTCGGGAGCTGCGTGCCGCGATCCTGGAGGGCCGATTGAAGCCGGGTGCCCTGATCCCACCGACCCGCGCGCTTGCTGCTCAACACGGGCTGGCCCGCGGAACGGTGGTGAGGGTCTTCGAGCAACTAATCTCAGAGGGTTACTTGGAAGCCCGCGTCGGCTCCGGCACCTCCGTCAACCGCAAGCTGCCGGATGATTTCTTCCGTGCGCCCGCGAAACACAAAGCAGCCGCAGAAGCGGTCGTGAGGGGCTCGCTTTCTGAACGCGGGAAACGCTTGGCGGTTTCACCTTTCCTGGCACTCACGCCCCCTCAACGTCGGTCCCGCGCGTTCTGCGCCAACCACCCCTCGGTCAGCCATTTTCCTCTTGAATTGTGGGGTCGGCTCGGATCACGCCGTCTCCGCCTCGCATCGCGCGGAATGTTATCGGCGGGCGATGTGATGGGTTATCCACCCTTGCGCGAAGCCATCGCCGCGCATGTCTGTTTCACGCGCGGAGTCGTTTGCAACGCCGACCAAGTGATGGTGGTTTCCGGCACCCAGCAGGCGCTCGACCTCGTGACCCGCATTGTCCTCGATCCTGGGGACGCGGCGTGGATGGAAGACCCCGGCTATCCGGGAGCAGCCGCCATCCTGCGAGCAAATGGGGCCAAGCTGGTGCCGGTCCCGGTGAATGCCAGCGGTCTATGCGTCGAGGAAGGGTTGAAGAGAGCACCCAAAGCACGGTTTGCTTTTGTGACGCCTGCACACCAGTTCCCGCTGGGTGTCACCCTGTCGTTGGAACGGCGGCTCCGACTGCTCGAATGGTCCCGGACCAGCGGTGCCTGGATTTTTGAGGACGACTATGACAGCGAATTCCGTTTCGCTGGCCGTCCGCTCGCGGCCTTGCAAGGTCTGGCCCCGGAGGGCAACGTGCTCTTTGCGGGAAGTTTTAGTAAGATGCTTTTTCCGTCCCTGCGGCTGGGCTTCGTAGTGCTTCCGCCCCATCTGGTCGAGCCTATGCGC
>CAXUGY010000105.1:0-3121 GCA_964250695.1 uncultured Chthoniobacterales bacterium
TAAACCGATGTTGGGTTTGAAGTGATCAGGACGATGTTCAGGGATGCTTTCAACCACGGTGGTTGCCGTCTGCGCGCATTGCGGGGGCGAACGCTTGCAGAAGAACGGTCACACGCAACGCGGGGCGCAGAAGGGCGCTCTGCGTAGACTGCCAGCGCACGTTTGCCCTCGTGCCCGGAGGGGCCGCGCCACGACCAAAGGTTCAAGGGCTCAGGCGGCGGCGGCCTACCAGGACCGCCTGAGCGCGACCTCCGGCGCGCCTTGGCTTTTGCGATTGAACCCTGCTGGTTGGGGCGGGGGGGGGAAATCCGGCGCTTGCCGGCGGGCGGGGACACGCTGCTGTCCAGCGGTCACTTTGGAGAAAACCATTCTCCGCGTACGGGGATCAACGGGACAACGCCCAGCTCTCTGGTTTTTTCCGCGAAGCGTTCGGCGGCCCGCGGCGTCTCCGTGTACTCCGGTGGTTTGTTGAGCAAATCATAATGGATGGGCACCCCGACCCGCGCCCGCAGGAGGTGGGCGGCGAACGCAGCTTCTTCGGGCAGCATCGCAGCGTGGAAGGGGCTCGGCGGCTGCACGTGAGGGATTTCGAGCGTCGGCCCGTTGATCGGCAGGAACGCCACGTCGATGGGGCCCACGGCCCGCGCGATGGACCACCAGTAGCCATGGAACAAGGTATCCCCGGCATGGAGGATGCGCGTTCCGTCGCATTCCACGACCCAACAGCGTTGCGGGTCGCCGAAGCCGTCCACCGCCGGCAAGGCGATGATGCGAAACGGCCCCGCATGACGCTCTTCCCACGTCGGCACGATCTGGGGTTTCAGGCCGGATTTGCGGAACCGCGCCTCCGCCTGCGCGGTCATGATCAGATCGTCGCCTGTGCCCGGGTTTGGCTCGGGCCGGAACACGGGCGCGTCTTCGATAAGCGTGGCAGCGATCAGAACCGGATCGGCATGATCGGCGTGCAGGTGCGTCACCAGGGCTGCGACGGCCCGGCCGGGTCCGAGGGGATCGACCAGTTCCTCGCCCGGGATGAGCCAGAAGGAGTCCTTGAAGCAGTCGATGAGCAGGGTCTGACCGTCGTGGTCGATTTCGACCCCGGCCCAGCCTAGATGTCGGAGTTTCATGTGAGTTCGGGTGCGGGAGTTCCAACAAGGACCTCCCGAGGTTTTGTGTGGATGGCGAAAGCGGCGGCGGCAATGGCAAGGGCAACGAGCACGGCGGCGGCCAGGCCGACTTTTCCCAGCCCGGCAAGTTCGATGACCCGGCTTCCGAGCAGCGCGCCGAGGGCAATGCCGAAGTTCGCGCCCGAGACGTTGAGCGACGCGCCCAAGGCCGGGGTGCCGGTGGCTGCCTTCATCACCCGGGTATGGGAAACGGTGAAGAGTGCGGCATGACAGACGCCCCACATGGCCAGCACTGGCGTCAATCCGGTGGGAAACTTGATCACGGGCGTCAACAGCAGCAGGCAAATCGCCAAGGGAACACAGAACCAGAGCGTAGCGCGCAGGGGATGACGATCCACCAAGCGTCCGCCCAGCCAGTTGCCCAGCAGCCCCACGCCGCCAAAGCCCATCAGGATCCAACCCACCGCCGCTCCGCTGAAGCCGCCGAGCTTTTCGAGAATGTCGGCCAAATAGGTGTAGGCCGTGAACATGCCTGCGTACACCAGGAGAGAAAGCCCGACGTGGCCGGACACCTTGGGCTCGCGCAGGATGCCCATCTGCCGCCAGACCGGCACGCGCTCCTGTCCGCCCCGGATGGCGGGCAAATAGACGAAGAGCAAAACCGCCTTGACTAAAGCCAAGGCCCCGATCACCGCGAACGCCGCGCGCCAGCCGAACCGGTCCGAAATCAACGTGCCGATGGGGATGCCGAAGATCGTGGCCGCCACGATGCCGAAGTTCACCATGGAGATCGCCTTGCCCGTGTGCTCGGGACCCATGATGCGCATGCTCGTTTCACTCGCCAGCGCCCAGAAGACCGGCAGCATCAGCGCCGGGATGAACCGCGCCACGGCCATCACGGCGATGTTCGGCGACACGGCCGCGATCCCATTGGACCCCGCGAAAACCAGCAGCGTCCCGACGAAGAGCGCCTTGCGTTCGTAGTGTGCCAGACGGGCGGTGAGCAGGGGGCCGACCACGCCCACCGTCATGGCGAAGAGAGTGACCAGCAGACCCGCCTGGGAAACGCTCACCCGCAGGTCTCTCGCCAGCGGGGGCAACAGGCCGATGATGACGAACTCGGTGGTCAGGATGGTGAACCCTGCCGCCGACAACAGAAAGATCGGCAGCAGGGAACGTCCGCGCGTGGCGGTATTGGTGCTCATGAGAACAGGGCGGGCTGACGGCTTTCGATGAAGGCGCGCTGCCAGCCTGCTACATCACGGAAATAAGGGTCGTAATCCAGCACGGCAAGGTGGCCGTCACGTTCCAGGACCAGCGTCGGAAAGCCCTCGCCACCCACCTTGGCCATCAGGGCGCGGCTTTGGGCGAAGTGCGCGCGCGTGGTTTCCCCACGGCAGCTTTCGTAAGCGGCCTGGAAAGCAGGCAGGTCCAGCCCGATCTCCCCGGCGATCTCTTCCAACACCGGCAGATCGGCGACGCGGCGGCCGTCGAAGTAATGGGCGGTCTGCACGGCATCGAGGAAGTCGAGTCCACGTCCCGCCGACTGCTCGGCGGCCAGCACCGCCGTGGTCGGCGGCTCGGAATCCAGCAGGGCCGTGCGGTCGCGCAACAAGCCTTCCTGGTAAGCGTGGCCGAACACCTGTCCGGTCAGCGCGGCGATCTGGCCGTCCTTGGGCATGACGTAGTCGTGCCATTCGGGTGAGACCAGTTTCCGGCGCGCGCCGGTCAACATGCCGCCGCCGTGTCCCACGACGGGCAGGATTTCCCGGGCCGCCCGGATGAGGGGAGCCACCGCGTAGCACCAGCCGCACAGCGGGTCGTAGATGTAGTGCAAGGTCGTTTGAGACATAGAGTTTCTCCGGTGAAAAGGGAAACAGGACTGTCTTTCAAGCCGCCGCCAAGTGTTTGCTCAGAAACTCCTTGAGCAGTACCGGCGAGGCTCCGGTTAGCCGCTCGACCGTGGGGGTGACGAGGGCGTGATAGCCCTGCGA
>CAXUGY010000106.1:0-2890 GCA_964250695.1 uncultured Chthoniobacterales bacterium
CACCTCCAAACCTCATCCCGGCAGCCCAGAAATCAACAGGCGGCTAAGCACCACCTAAATCTGCACTCGTAGGTATCGAAATATAATTCGAGACGCCATCGAAATGGTAAGCTGACGCCGGATTCCCAAAGCGGTCCGTGGTCAGCGTACTCCCATGAATAACGCCATTGTGCGCGTTACCACTAGCGTCATTGGCGTTTCCACTGAAAGGGTAATACGCAACAAGGCCATCTTGCAGGGATGCGGTCGCGCTGCCGCTCCAAGTGAGCAGGATGTAGAAAACGATGCAAACCTGACGCACTGGATTTTTCATAATGGTTTATCAAAGGCTCATGTGGCCGACGGGGTTGCTCCACTCTGAGTAGCCGGTACGGAGTCGGCGTCGTAGGTTTCTTCACCTTGGGCTGGCGCTCGACGTGGGTGGCGGTGCGCCAGGAGCCGAGCTTGTTGGCGTGAGTCTTGTAGAAATTGTGGATGATCGCGTCGAGCGACTTCACCTTGCCGAGCGCTTCGTTGAGCAACGCGCCGAAGTTGGCCGTCGCTCCGACCTGCGTTTCCTCGCCTTCGTTCTGGTCGGTGTCGGCGGACTCGAAGGCCGCGACGTGGGCTTCCAGATCGGCGACGAAGGTGGGTTCGTGACCCAACGCTTCGAATTCCGTGGCGAGCGGCGCGGCGGCCTGGGCCATTGCCCGGGCGCGGGCGGCCAGCGTCACGTCGCTCACCGCGTAGGGCATCCGAAAACTGTCCATCAGGCCGGGGTTGCTGTCTTCCTCGGCGATGGCGGCGGCGCTGCGGTTGATGCCGCGCAACTCGCGCAGGAGGGCGTCGCGCAGGACGCTCTTGGTGGTCGTGCCGCCGTGGAAATCGCCGGACCCGGCTTGCTGCGTCGCGGCGTTGGCGGAGATGCGCGCCAGCAGGCCGGTGTCGGGCGTGTTGAGTGCGGCGAAGAGCGTTTGCGCCTTTTTCTGCGCGGCACTGGTGGCCGTGGCCGGGGGGACGGGGGTCGTGAAGTCGGCGGCGTTGGCGAGGCCGAAGTCCCCGGTGCGTTTGAGCATGTCGAAGCGGGCGCGTTCGCGGGCGTTCATGGAGGTGGGTAGGTGGGGTTAGAGGTGGTTGCGGCGGATGGAATTACCGCGTGGAATTTGACCACAAAGTGCCGGGATTGGGTAGGGTTTTCTGCGGAAGCGGACCGGTGAAGGACGGGCGGATTGACCGGAGCGAATGGTCGGCACGGTCTTTGAGGTGGCTCGTTGACTCCGGGAAGCGTCTGCCGGGCGCTTTGGTGGCCCGGACGACGTGTTGGGTCCGCCGCGCTCACTCTTCGGGGCGGCTGACGTGCTCTTGGAAGCGTCTCGCACGCTCTTTGGAGCGGCTGACACGGTCTTTTACCCGGCTGACACCGTCTTTTGACCGGCGCGCTCGCTCTTTTGCGTGGCTGACATGCTCTTTGGCAAACCGGGTCGAGGGATCGCTTCTTCGCCGTCCGGCAAACCGAAAGCCGCCAGTTTCGCGCGCGTCGATGCGTGGTCCGTGTGGAGGATGCCGCGGATGCCCAGGCTGGCGGCGACCTGGACGAACATCGGCGTGTTCTCCAGATAAACGACCTGCTGAGCGGGCACCTGCGCGAGGTCCAGCGCGAGCCGGAAAATGTCGGCGTCAGGCTTGCGCAGACGGACGTAGCACGAGGAAACGAAAACGTCCACGAACCCGGCCAGCTTGAACTTGCGAATCCGGTGGGCGTTGAGTTCGCGCGCTTCGTTGCTGACCACGACCACCTTCAAAGCGTACCGGGCCTTGAGCCGGCGGACCAGATCGATCATCGGCGGATACGGCTCGGGTTGCGCGAACATGAAGCGCTCGAACTGCGCCCGCGTGAAGGCGCGTTTCCGGTGGAACACGACCCGCTCCAGATATTCCTCCAGGCTGAGCTTGCCGGCCTCGAAAGTCTCGAACGCCTGACGGTGCCGCCGTTCAAATTCCTCCGGCTCCAGGGCAAATTTCGCCGCCGCCCGCGCGCGGTATTCGTGGCTCCAGCCGTCGGTGAGCAAGACCCCGCCGATGTCCACGAACAAGCAGGTGATAGCCGGTGCTTTCTTCATCGCTGCCAGAGGATGCGGGCGTCCTCCAAGGGGATCACCGCGCCGTCGCAGGCCGGGATGAGACGCGCCGTGTAATCCGCGGCCGGACACGCCGCCGGAACCTTTGCGCAGTAGAGATCGCCGCCCGACGCATCGTTCAAGCTGCGCACCAATTTCATCTCTTGCCGCACAGGCTCGCTGCCCGCCGCGCCGTTGGCGTAAAGCTCCACGCGCACCGCCGCCCGGTCAAGGTCGCCCAGACGGACATGCACCTCGAACACATGTTCTTCGTCACAGGTTTCTACCGTCACTGCGCCGAAACTAATGTCGGCCCAGCGGTGCGCCAAGTTGTGCTGCCAAGCTGCGATTTTCTTGCCGCCCGCGCCCTGGTGAGCCGTGCGCGCGTGGTGGGCGGCGGCGGCCGGGATGTAGTGTTGCTCCGTGTATTCGCGCACCGCGCGGTCGGCGGAAAAACGGGGCGTCAATCGCGCCATGCTTTCGCGCATCCGCGCCACCCAGGCGGTCGGGATGCCATCTGCGTTCCTGGCGTAAAACTCGGGGATGACCTCGCGTTCGAGGGCGTCGTAGAACAGTTCGGCTTCGGCGCGGTTCCAGTCCGGGTCGTTGCCGTGTTCCTGGCCGTCGCCCAGCGCCCAGCCCAGATCGGGCAAGTAGGCTTCGGCCCACCAGCCGTCCAGTTCGAAGAAGTTGAGGCCGCCGTTGACCAGCACCTTCATGCCGCTCGTGCCGCACGCCTCCCAGGGCCGCCGTGGGGTGTTGAGCCAGACATCCATGCCTTGCACCAGACGCGC
>CAXUGY010000107.1:0-2354 GCA_964250695.1 uncultured Chthoniobacterales bacterium
CACCACCTACAACCTCGCCATTCAGCAAAAAGCAACAGTCAGGTAGCCACTACCCTCGCTTTGACAAACAAGTACGCACGGCACCTCGTTAACAAGTTGAAAGATAAGAACGAGGAATTGCAACAGCGCACACAGGAACTACGCAAAGAGTCCATCGTGATCACCGACGCGGAACTCGATCCTCCTGGGCCGAAGATCCTTTTCGTCACTCCCGCCTTCACGACGATGACCGGTTACACGGCGGAGGAAACCCCCGGTTCTTACAGGGACCACGCACGGATAGAACGGCGTTGAGCCGTCTCCGGCAAAACCTCGAAAGAGGGCAAGCATTTGCAGGTGAAGGCATCAATTACCGCAAGGACGGGACGGAGTTTCACCTGGAATGGCAGATCGCGCCCATCCGCGATGCGGGCGGAAAAGCAACGCACTATGTCTCCATCCAGCGCGATATCACCGAACGCAAGCGGCTAGAGGTAAAACTCATTCAATCCCAGAAGATGGAAACTGTCGGCAAGTTGGCAGGTGGGATCGCTCACGACTTCAATACGATGCTTACTACGATTATTGGACATGCGGAGCTCATCAGGCAAGCCGTGCCCTCGGAGGGTTCGGAATATCAAAGCGCGCACGCGATCGGCACAGCGGCGGGCCGCGCTGCACTGCTGACACAACAACTCCTCGCTTATGGCCGCAGCTTGAAGCAATAGACGATGATTCGATGATCATCCGGGTCGTGCCCTTCGACCACATCGGCCCAGCCCATGCTGCGCGGCGCATATCCCTGCACGCACTGCTCCGCAAAACGCGCCTGGAGTTCTTCGAGGTCGTCCACCTCAAATCCGATTTCCATCGTGCGCGACGACTCTGCCGCCACCGTTTGTTGTGAGGCGGCGCGGGTGAGATTGCCGCCCGCCGACTCCAGATATACGAATCCGGGCGGGTGCGAGCGTTGCGAGTTTTCGGTCATCCCGAGCGCATTGACGTAAAAACGTTTCGAGGTTTGGGGATCGGCCACTTCGAGATTGATGGTGTGCAGTTTGATCTTCACGTGCCCGCAAGGTGCTCATCCCTTCGAGTGGTCGTCTTGAAGGAACGCGACATCCTCGCCCTCACGGCGCAGAGATGCCTTGAGGCGCAGGCTGTCACGGATGAACTCGCTGGGGCTCTCTGGCCGGAGTAGCGGCGGAAATGGCGGGTCATGTGGGCCTGATCGGCGTAGCCGGCGTCGAACGCCAGCATGGCCAACCTCCACGTCGGGTCGCGCCCAGAGTGTATCCCGCACGAACTGGAAACGCGTCAGGGAGGCCAGTTGTTTAGGCGAACGATGCGTGAGCGAACGCACCTGCCGCTCGATCTGCCGCCGGGAACGACTTTG
This sequence comes from uncultured Chthoniobacterales bacterium, assembly GCA_964250695.1. Taxonomy (GTDB): domain Bacteria; phylum Verrucomicrobiota; class Verrucomicrobiia; order Chthoniobacterales; family SZAS-18; genus CAHJWO01. The sequence continues at coordinate 1,376 of CAXUGY010000107.1, forward strand.
GTCCGCCGCCACCGCGCCCGTTTTTTCCCACGGCCTCATCGGATGATCCCACGAACGCCCTTACCGCCGCTAACGCTCTGGGGGTCGGTCGTGCGCCAGCCAATGCTCGGCGCATTGATTGTTCGCGGAGCGCGATGATTTCTCCCTTCGCTTCACGTTGCAAGGCGTCGCACACCGCCGGATTGTGGTCGGCGAAGGCAGCCGTCATATCGAACCATGGTTGCGCGGACGTGTTTGCTTGGGAAAAGAGGATGCCCGCCGCCCAAGCGTGCATTCTGATCGCCGCGCAACGCACTACCCCAGCCGCCGTAATGCGCAACGGAGTGCTCAGTAGGGAAATCAGGGTGCAGACGGGCAATGGCTGTCGCCCGGCGGCCTCTTCGATCCAGGGTGGATCGACGAAAACTAATTCTAAAATATCATCGGGCGCGCCCTTGTCTTGCCCGGACGCTGGGCGAAGCTCACAAGCCTATGGTCGCCGCTTCTTTTGCCGCTCGTCCCATCAAGGCGCTTGGTCTGGCAACCGTCCTCACCGTCGTCGCTGGAATTCTACTGACGACTGTCCGGGCGCAGGAGCCTGCCGCGTCGCCTGGATCTGGCTACCATTTGGAAGCCGCGTGGAAGCCGGGTGGCGAGGGCGGCTGGGATCTTCTCGACCTGGACCCGCAAGCCCGTCGCCTTTACGTGACGCGGCCTGACCGCGTTCAAGTCATCGACACAGAAAAAGGCACGCTTCTTGGCGAGGTGAAGGGCCTGGACGGCGGCCACGGGGTTGCCGTGGTGCCGGAACTCAAACGCGGCTTTGCTACCAGTGGCAAGACAGGCACGGTCATCGTGTTCGATCTCCAGACGTTAAAAGCCGTGGGCGAACCGGTAAAGGTTGGCCAGAAGCCCGATGCCATCACCTACGAACCGCTGACCAAGCACGTCTTCGTGTTCAACGGCGACAGCAACGACACCAGCGTCATCGATGCGGCGA